>NZ_CAJMZH010000003.1:0-561731 GCF_905220285.1 Paraburkholderia sp. J94
CATCAAGAACGATTCGGGCAGCCAGCTGGGCAACGCGCAGAACACGGTGTACGAAACGAACGTGTTCGAGAAGTACGGCGACGAAGCCGATGCGGAGATTGCGCGGATTATTTCGCAGAACGCGGGCCCGAACGCCAACAAGGGCGCACAGGTGTCGTCGGCGAAAACCGCCGCGAAACTGATGTAAGCCACGCGCCGACACGAAGCGAACCACAAAGCACTCCATGGCAGCAGCACAACAACCCGTCGTCCATCCGCCGCTACAGGGCGCGCAACTCGTGATCGGCACCATTGCGGTGTCGCTCGCGGTGTTCATGAACGTGCTGGACACTTCGATCGCGAACGTCTCGATCCCGTCGATCTCGGGCGACCTCGGGGTCGCGTCCGACCAGGGCACGTGGGTCATCACGTCGTTCGCGGTCGCGAATGCGATCTCGGTGCCGCTCACGGGCTGGCTCACCGAGCGCATCGGCCAGGTGCGCCTGTTCATGGCGTCGATCGTTCTGTTCGTGATCTCGTCGTGGCTGTGCGGCCTCGCGCCCACGCTGCCCTTCCTGCTCGCCGCGCGCGTGCTGCAGGGCGCCGTGGCCGGCCCGATGATCCCGCTCTCGCAGACGCTCCTGCTCGCGAGCTATCCACGCGCGAAAGCGCCCATCGCGCTCTCGATGTGGTCGATGACCACGCTGATCGCGCCGGTGGCCGGGCCGATTCTCGGTGGCTGGATCTCCGACAATATCTCGTGGCCGTGGATCTTCTACGTGAACATCCCGGTGGGCATCGCCGCGGCGCTGGCCACGTGGGCGATCTTCCGCAACCGCGACTCGACGATCCGCAAGGCGCCGATCGACGGCGTGGGTCTCGGCCTGCTGATCGTCTGGGTCGGCTCGCTGCAGATCATGCTCGACAAGGGCAAGGACCTCGACTGGTTCTCGTCCACGACGATCGTCGTGCTCGCGCTCACGGCCGTGATCGCGTTCGCGTTCTTCGTGATCTGGGAGCTGACCGCCGATCACCCGGTCGTCGACCTGTCGCTGTTCGCGCGGCGCAACTTCACGGGCGGCACGATCGCGCTGTCGGTGGGCTACGGGCTTTACTTCGGCAATCTCGTGCTGCTGCCGCTGTGGCTGCAAACCGATCTCGGCTACACCGCCACCGACGCCGGTCTCGTGATGGCGCCGGTCGGCTTCTTCGCGATCCTGCTTTCGCCGATCACGGGCCGCGTCCTGCCGCGCACCGATCCGCGCTATATCGCGACCGCCGCGTTCGTGGTGTTCGCGCTGTGCTTCTGGATGCGTTCGCAGTACACGACCGGCGTGGACACCTGGGCGCTGACGCTGCCCACGCTGATTCAGGGTATCGGCATGGCGGGCCTCTTTATTCCGCTCGTCTCGATCACGCTCTCCGGCCTGCCGGGCAACCGCATTCCGGCGGCGTCGGGTCTGTCGAACTTCGTGCGGATCATGTGCGGCGGTATCGGCACCTCGATCTTCGAGACCGCGTGGGACCATCGCACGATCTTCCATCACGCGCGCCTCACCGAGCAGGCCACGCCGACGAATCCGGTCTTCAATCAGTCGATGCAGCAGATGCAGAACGCGGTCGGCCTCGATCCGTCGCAGTCGCATGGCCTGTTCGACCGCATGGTGACGCAGCAGGCCGCGCAGCTTGGCGTGAACGACCTGTTCTGGATTTCGTCGGTGATCTTTATCGCGCTGATCGCGCTGATCTGGATCACGCGCCCCGAACGCACGGGCGGCGGTGGCGACGCAGGCGCGGCGGCATCGGCGGCGCACTGAGTTACTGAGTTCCGGCTTGCGGCCCGACGATTCAATCGGGCCGTGAAAGCAAAAACGGCACGCACGGTCTGAAACCGGCGTGCCGTTTTTTATTGCTTATCGGGCGGGCGACATACGCGACGTGCGCGACGTGCGCGAAGTGCGCGCCGCGCGGATCAACCCGCGCCGCTCACCACCAGACGCTCTGGCGCGAGCACGCCGTTACCCGCCTTCGCGACGCCGAGCAACCGCCCCGCTTCGTCGTAGACGCGCACGCGATCGGCGGCCTCGCAGGCCTGGCGATCGAGCACCAGCTCGTTGAGCGGCAGACGCTGGCCGTGCGTGAAGCGACGCGCCGCGTCGGCGTTGAGCGTGAGCGCCGGGAACGTCGAGAGCAGCGCATCGACGGGCTGAAGCCACGTGTCGCGCGTGGGCTCGTCGGCGTCCGTGAGCGCATCGAGCGTCACCGCATGTTCGAGCGTGAGCGCGCCCACGCCCGTGCGGCGCAGCATCACCAGATGCGCGCCGCAGCCGAGCGCTTCGCCGATATCCTCGGCGAGCGTGCGCACGTACGTGCCCTTGCTGCACGTCACGCGAAACGTCACGTCCGGCAGGCTGCACGCGAGCATGTCCAGCGCGAGGATCGTCACCTCGCGCCCTTCGCGCTCGACCGTCTGACCCGCGCGCGCGTATTCGTAGAGCGGCTTGCCGTCGCGCTTGAGCGCCGAATACATCGGCGGCACCTGCACGATATCGCCGACGAACTTCGCCATCGCCGCGCGCACGGCGGCCTCGTCGCAGCTCACCTCGCGCGTCTCGATCGCCTCGCCTTCGGCATCGCCCGTGGCCGTGCGGATGCCCAGGCGCAGCGTCGCCTCATAGGTCTTGTCGGCTTCGAGCAGATCCTGCGAGAACTTGGTCGCCTCGCCGAAGCACAGCGGCAAGAGGCCCGTCGCGAGCGGATCGAGCGTGCCGGTGTGGCCCGCCTTCTTCACGCGATACAGACGCTTCGCGCGAATCAGCGCGTCGTTGCTCGACAGACCGAGCGGCTTGTCGAGCAGCAGCACGCCGTCGAGCAGACGGCGCGGCACCTTGGGCCGAACCTCGCCCGGAGTTTTCTTCGATGATGCAGTCATGCTGGAGACGTCAGTCGTCCTTGGCGCGCGTGGCGTTCGCCTCGTCGATCAGGCGCGACATCTCCACGCCCTTTTCGACCGACTGGTCGTAGTGGAAATGCAGCGTCGGCACCGTGTGGATGTGCAGGCGCTTGAAGAGTTGATTGTGCAGATGGCCCGCGGCGTGATTGAGCGCTTCCTGGGTGGTCTTGGGATCGCCCGTGAGCGTCGTGAAATAGACCTTGGCGTGCGCGTAATCGGGCGTGAGTTCCACGCTCTGGATCGTCACGAGACCCACGCGCGGATCCTTCACCTCGCGCATCAGCTCGGAGAGATCGCGCTGGATCTGATCGGCGATCTGCACGTTGCGATTCGGAGAAGAACGTTTTTTCGGCATGATGGTTCCACCTCATTATTGCGAGGCATTCAGGCGGCGCGCCGCTCATTGAGGCATGCGGCCGCACAAATAAAAACGGGCGGGGCTGGCCAGCGCCCGCCCCGCCCGTCTTGCGTATGCGCTGGAGAATTACAGCGTACGCGCGACTTCGGTAATTTCGAACACTTCGAACTGGTCGCCTTCGACGATGTCGCTGAAGTTCTTGATCGACATACCGCACTCGAAGCCTTGCTTGACTTCCTTGACGTCGTCCTTGAAGCGCTTGAGCGAGTCGAGTTCGCCGGTATGGATGACCACGTTGTTGCGGATCACACGCACCGACGACGAACGCTTGACGAAACCGTCCGTGACCATACAACCCGCGATCAGGCCGACCTTCGGCACGCGGATCACCTGGCGCACTTCCGCCATACCCGTCACGGTCTCGCGCTTCTCCGGCGCGAGCATGCCCGACATGGCCGCCTTCACCTCATCCACTGCGTCATAGATGATGTTGTAGTAGCGGATGTCGATGCCGTTCGACTCGGCAACCTTACGCGCCTGCGCATCCGCACGCGTGTTGAAGCCGATGATGACCGCCTTCGAAGCCGTTGCCAGGTTGACGTCCGACTCGCTGATCGCGCCGACCGCGCTGTGCACGATCTGCACACGCACTTCGCTGGTCGACAGCTTGAGCAGCGATTGCACCAGCGCTTCCTGCGAGCCCTGCACGTCGGCCTTGACGATAAGCGGCAGGTTCTGCACTTCGCCTTCCGCCATCTGCTCGAGCATGTTTTCGAGCTTCGCGGCCTGCTGCTTCGCGAGCTTGACGTCGCGGAACTTGCCTTGACGGAACATGGCGATTTCACGCGCCTTGCGCTCGTCCGGCAGCACGATGACTTCTTCGCCCGCGCCCGGCACTTCCGACAGACCCTGGATTTCGACCGGGATCGACGGGCCGGCTTCCTTGGTCGGCTTGCCGGTTTCGTCGAGCATTGCACGCACGCGGCCGTAGGCGCTGCCTGCGAGCACGACGTCGCCGCGATTGAGCGTACCCGACTGCACCAGGATGGTGGCGACCGGGCCCTTGCCCTTGTCGAGCTTCGCTTCGATCACGAGGCCCTTGGCAGGCGCTTCGACCGGTGCGCGCAGTTCCAGCACTTCGGCTTGCAGCGACACGTTTTCGAGCAGTTCGTCGATGCCCGCGCCCGTCTTGGCCGACACCGGCACGAACGGCGCATCGCCGCCGTATTCTTCCGGCACGACGCCTTCGGCGACGAGTTCCTGCTTCACGCGCTCAGGATTCGAGTCCGGCTTGTCGATCTTGTTGATCGCCACGACGAGCGGCACACCCGCAGCCTTGGCGTGGGCGATCGCTTCCTTCGTCTGCGGCATCACGCCGTCGTCGGCTGCGACCACCAGAATGACGATGTCGGTTGCCTTCGCACCGCGAGCACGCATGGCCGTGAAGGCCTCGTGACCCGGCGTGTCGAGGAACGTGATGACGCCACGCGGCGTTTCGACGTGATACGCGCCGATGTGCTGCGTGATGCCGCCCGCTTCGCCCGCTGCGACCTTGGCGCGGCGGATGTAGTCGAGCAGCGAGGTCTTGCCGTGGTCGACGTGACCCATGACGGTGACGACCGGCGGACGCGGCAGCTGCTCGGCGTCCGTCGTGGTGGTCGCACCTTCGACCAGCAGCGCTTCCGGATCGTCGAGCTTCGCGGCAACCGCATGGTGGCCGAGTTCCTCGACGATGATCATCGCCGTTTCCTGGTCGAGCATCTGGTTGATGGTGACCATCTGGCCCATCTTCATCATCACCTTGATGACTTCCGATGCCTTCACCGACATCTTGTGCGCGAGGTCGGCGACCGTGATGGTCTCCGGCACGTGCACTTCACGGACGATCGGCTCGGTCGGCGCCTGGAACGACGATGCGCTGTCCTGGTGACGGCCACGGCCCTTCGGGCCGCCGCGCCAGCCGCGGTCAACGCCGCCCGACGAATCGCCGCGCGTCTTGATGCCGCGACGCTTCGACGCGTCGTCCTGCCAGCCGCCCTTGCCTGCGCCCGGCTTCTTGTTGCGGTCGCCCGCGCCGGCACCCGGCGCGCCCGACGAGGGCGCTGCCGCGGTGGCGGGCTTCTTCGCGCCCGCGCCTGCTGCCGGACGTGCTGCTGCACCTTCCGGGCGAGCCGGCTTGTGCAGCGTGCCCTTGGCTTCGGCAGGCTTCGGCGGCTCGACGGGCTTCGGCGGTTCGACCGCCTTGACCTGCGCCTTGCGCGGCGTGTTCATCATTTCGCGGATGGCGCGCGCTTCGGCTTCGGCGGCCGCGCGGCGACGCGCGATCTCGTCCTGTTCCTTCTGCGCCTTCTCGGCGGCTTCGCGTGCGGCGGCCTCGGCCTTCTGAGCCGCTTCGCGTTGCGCGGCGCGCTCGGCGGCGGCGCGCTGTTCGTCTTGCTGGTCCTGCTGCTGTTTCACTTCCTTCGATTCCGCTTCGGCATTGCGCTGCGCAGCCACGGCTTGAGCGGCGAGCTCACGCGCGGCGGCTTCCGCCACTGCCTTCTTCTTGTCAGCTTCTTCCTCGGCGCGGCGACGCTCGGCCTCAGCGGCCTCTTCGCGTGCACGGCGCTCCGACTCTTCACGCGCGAGACGCTCCTGGCGTTCCTTGAGCTCCTGAGCCTGACGCTCGAGCAGCTCGGCCTCGCGGCGCGCTTCTTCCTCGCGGCGCTGCAGTTCCGCCTCTTCGGCGGCGACTGCTGCGTCGGCGGCATGATTCGATGCCTCCGCCTGTTCGGCGGACTCGTCGCGGCGGACGAACGTGCGCTTCTTGCGCACCTCGACCTGAATGGTGCGTGCCTTACCCGTCGAATCGGACTGCTTGATCTCCGACGTATGCCGTTTCGTCAGCGTGATCTTGCGCTTGTCCGCGTCGGTCGAACCGTGCGACTTGCGCAAGTGGTCGAGCAGACGCGCCTTGTCGGTCTCCGACAAGGTATCGGTCTCGCTCGCTTTCTGGACGCCCGCCGCCTGCAGCTGCTCCAGCAGCACGCCTGCAGGCATTTTCAGTTCCGCGGCAAATTGGGCTACGTTGTTACTCGCCATTCATTCCTCTTAATGCAAGGACCGATTCCTTGCGGTTGACATCGGGTCATGCGGCCTTCGGCGCCTCGCAACCTGCAAGGCTCCGCCGCGTTCAGTTCAGTGGGTCATGGTCGCTTCCTGCTCGTCGCGCACCGGATCGTGTCCTGGGGCATCGCGCCCCAGAAATCACTGGAACCAGTGCTCACGTGCCTTCATGATCAACGCCTTGGCGGCGTCCTCTTCCATTCCCGTCATTTCGACCAGTTCGTCCACGGCCAGCTCTGCGAGCTCGTCGCGGGTGTGAACTTCATGCTGCGCGAGTTTCGCGAGCAGGTCCGGGTCGATGCCGTCCAGACTCTTGAGGTCCAGCGCGGCGCTTTCCACCTTCTCCTCGTTCGCAATGGCCTGCGTAAGCAGAGCGTCGCGAGCGCGGTTACGCAGTTCATGCACGGTGTCCTCGTCGAACGCCTCGATTTCCAGCATTTCGTTGAGCGGCACGTAGGCGATCTCTTCGAGGCTCGTGAAGCCTTCGTCGATCAGGATGTCGGCGACTTCTTCGTCCACATCGAGACGCGCCATGAACAGGTCGCGCAGCACCGTGCGCTCCTGATTCTGCTTCTGCGCGGATTCGTCCGGCGTCATGATGTTGATCTGCCAGCCGGTCAGTTCGCTGGCGAGACGCACGTTCTGGCCGCTACGGCCAATGGCGACCGCGAGCTCGCTTTCGTCGACCACGACGTCCATCGAGTGCTTTTCTTCGTCGACGACGATCGACTGCACGGCCGCCGGCGCGAGCGCGCCGATAACGAACTGGGCGGGATCTTCCGACCATAGCACGATGTCGACGTTTTCGCCACCGAGCTCATTGCGCACGGCCTGCACGCGCGAACCGCGGATGCCGACGCAGGTGCCGATGGGGTCGATACGCTTGTCGTAAGCCACCACGCCGATCTTGGCGCGCACGCCCGGATCACGCGCTGCCGCCTTGATTTCGAGAAGGCCTTGCTCGATTTCCGGCACTTCCATCTCGAACAGCTTCATCAGGAACTCGGGCGCCGTGCGCGAGAGTTCGATCTGCGGGCCGCGCGCGGTGCGGTCGACCTTGCCGATCCAGGCGCGCACGCGGTCGCCCACGCGCAGGTTTTCCTTCGGAATCAGCTGGTCGCGGCGCAGCAGCGCTTCGACACGGCCCGACTCGACGATGAAATTGCCCTTGTCCATGCGCTTGACCGTGCCGGTCATGATGCTTTCGCCGCGCTCAAGGAAGTCGTTGAGGATCTGCTCACGCTCGGCGTCGCGCACCTTCTGCAGGATGACCTGCTTGGCGGCCTGCGCGCCGATACGGCCGAATTCCACCGACGGAACCGGCTGCTCGACGAAACCGTCGATCTGCGCTTCGGGATCTTGTTCGCGTGCTTCGAACAGCAGGATTTCCTGATCCGGCTCCTGCAGGCCCGCCTCGTCCGGCACGATGCGCCAGCGACGGAACGTCTCGTGTTCGCCGCTTTCGCGGTCGATGTGCACGCGGATGTCCGCATCCTCGTCGAAGAGTTTCTTGGAGGCCGACGCAAGCGCCGCTTCAAGGGCGGCGAACACCACGTCCTTGTCGACATTCTTCTCGCGTGCCAGCGCATCCACCAGCATCAACACTTCGCGACTCATTGTTTGCGGCTCCTAAAGTCAACTTTGGGGATCAGGCGGGCTTTGTCGATGTCCGCGAGCGTGAAATCGAGCATCGCAGGCCCCGCCTTCCCTTCGAATTCCAGACCGATGGTTTCGCCTTCCGGGGCATGCACGATGCCGCGGTACGATTTCCGTCCGTCCAATGGCTTTTTCAACGTGATAACCGCTTCGCAGCCCGCGAAGCGTTCGAAGTCCGCCAGCTTTTTCAGCGGCCGGTCGAGGCCGGGCGACGAGACCTCAAGACGTTCGTAGTCGATGTTCTCGACAAACAGAACGTGTTGCAGCTGACGCGTGACCTTCTCGCAGTCCTCGATCGCGATACCCGCGGGCTGATCGATGTAGATGGCCAGCATGCCGCGCCCGGTGCGCTCGAGGTCGACCAGCTCGTAACCGAGCCCGGTGACCGTGGTTTCAATCAGTTCCGTCAGTTGCACAATGCCCACTCCAGATATTCGCGCAGCGAGCCGGCAACTTCCTGTTCCTGAGAGTCAAACGGGATTCGCGGGCCGCGCGCCAGATGAGCGCGCGCTCTTGCACCTACTTGCGCGTGACCCAGATGATGCTCCACCTCGATGTGATGCCCGGCGATGTGCGCCCGGTTCTGCTGCCCGGGGGTTTCGATGCCTGCGCGACGGGTGTATTGGACTACTTTTGCACCGCACATCGCGCGCTGAACGCTTACTGCACCGATCACCGCACCATCACCGCATCGATCACATTCGGCCGAAGCAAAAAAAAATGGGCGAAACGCCCATCTTCTCACTTAGCCAGGTGGTCGCACCTGGGACGCAAATAAAAGCCGCACGCCCAGCGACTCCAAGATTGTAGCCTTTTTCCGGCTCTAACGCAAACCACGCAAGGCGAACGGCCATGCGTTATGCACGGAATATGGGCTGCTCAGAGGCGTTTTCAAGGCGTTTTGCGGCGATTTCCGCACTTTACGCTTCGCGGACCGCGCGACGACTGTGACGCGGGCGAGTGCTCGTCTGTCATACGCGTGTCGCATTCGCGCGACGGTCACGCCCGACTCGATGCTCGCCCTCGCGGACAGCGCAGGCGCGTGGCGCGCGCATGAAGCGCCGCGCGCCGCCGACCCGCGCGTCGCGGTCAGTGTCCGCGCGTGCGGTTGCGCGGCGTGCCGCGCTGGCCGCCCCGGTTGCCCGGCGCGCGATTGCCGCCGCCGTTGGCGTTGGCGTTCGCGTTGTTGCCCGGACCGCGGCGGTTACCGCCCGCACCGGCGTTGCCGCCCGTGCGCTTGCCCGCGCCCGGCGCGCGGTTGCCATCGACATCGCCGCGGCCGCTGCGGCCTTGCCCCTGACCCTGGCCCTGGCCGTTGCCACGAGCGCGATTGCCGCCCATGCCGCCGCCGAAATTGCCCGATGCGCCGCCGAAGCCGCCCGCCGCGCCAAAACCGCCCGCTGCGCCGCGACGACCCTGACCACCCGGACGGCCCTGGCCCTGACGCGGCTGACCCATCGCGCCGTGCGAACTCAGCACCGGCTCGCGGTTGATGAAGCCCATCGAGGTCTGCATCGGATCCGGCTGACGGCGCTCCTGCTCCTTGCCGCCGCGACCGCCCTTCTCCTCGGTCGGCGCTTTCAGGCCGACCGCCGCCATCAGCGCGCGCACCTGGTTGTCCTCGAGTTCTTCCCAGCGGCCGCGCTTGAGGCCCTTGGGCAGCGCGATCGGGCCGTGACGCGTACGGATCAGGCGGCTGACCATCAGGCCGGCTGCCTCGAACATGCGGCGCACTTCGCGGTTGCGGCCTTCGGCCAGCGCGACGTGATACCAGTGGTTGGTGCCTTCGCCGCCGCCGTCGCGAATGCGCAGGAAGCTCGCCGGGCCGTCTTCGAGCTCGACGCCCTTGAGCAGCTTCTGACGCATCCCTTCGCTCAGCTCGCCGACCACGCGCACCGCGTATTCGCGCTCCACGCTATAGCGCGGGTGCATGAAACGGTTCGCCAGATCGCCCGAGGTCGTGAGCATCAGCAGA
Source organism: Paraburkholderia sp. J94 (assembly GCF_905220285.1). Classification (NCBI taxonomy): domain Bacteria; kingdom Pseudomonadati; phylum Pseudomonadota; class Betaproteobacteria; order Burkholderiales; family Burkholderiaceae; genus Paraburkholderia; species Paraburkholderia sp. J94. Next base: position 10,027 of record NZ_CAJMZH010000003.1, read on the forward strand.
CCTTCGGTGTTGAAGTCGAGACGGCCGACGGCCAGCCACTTCGCCGTTTTCATCGGCGGCAGGCGGTCGAACACCGAGGCACGGCCTTCGGGGTCGGCATGGCTGACGATTTCGCCGGTCGGCTTGTGATAGATCAGCACGCGCGGGGGCTTGTTCTGCAGCTTGCGCTTGATCGGCTTGCCGTTGATGCGGACCTGGTCGGTCGGCAGAATGCGCTGGCCGATGTGCGCCGGCTCGCCATTCACCGAGACGCGCCCGGCGATGATCAACTCTTCCATGTCGCGGCGCGAACCCATGCCCGCATCCGCCAGCACCTTGTGGAGCTTCGGCGCATCGTCGTCCGGGCTCAGCACGCGCTTGGGCTGCTGGGCGCGGCCGCGGCGCAGCATCGGCGCGTTCACGCCCGAGCCCGTGCCGTCGTCGGCGTCGAATGCCGGCGACGTCACGTACAGGAACAGATCGTCCTGCGCGCCTTCGCCCGCTGCGGCCACCGGCGCCTCGCCGCCAGCCTTGCGGCCACGGCCGCCCTTGGCGCCGGCCGTCTTGGCGCCCGCTGCCTTGCCGCTCGCGGCTTTATCGCTCGACCTGCCCGCGCGCTCGCCTGCCGTGCCCGCCTGCTCGGCGTTGGCCGGATTGGCGCGGCGGCCGGGCTTCTTCGCGCCCGCGTTCGCGTCCTTGCTGCGCGGAGCGCGAGCCGGTGCGGCGGCGCCTTCCGGCGCGGCCTCGGCACCCGCTTCGCCTTCGCCCGGCGCGGCGCCTTCAGCGGCGCCCTTGCCCTTGCCGCCCGCACGGCGGCGCGCGATCAGGCTGCGCGGACCGCGGCGCAGGCCACGGCGCGGACGGTCTTCGCCCTCGGCCGCACCTTCGCCCGCGTGGGGCGCGGCGCTTTCGGCGGAGCGCGATTCGTCGTCGCGCGCGGATGACGCGCGACGCGCGGATTCGGACGCGTCGGCCGAATCGGTGTCGTGGATATCAGTCAAAACAACCTCGAAATGTCAGGTTGCGCGCCCGCTGCGGGGGCGCGTCAAAAGTGTTCTTGCGTCAGACGCCGCGCGAGGCGGCTACGTAGTCCGTCCTCAGACGGGGTCGTCCTGCGCCGCGTCGCGGCGGTCTTCGTGTTCTTCTTCGGGCGCGCCGGCAAGGTGGCCGGCGGGCTCCGTGATATGCGCGGCGGCGCGATCCGCCTGGGCGGACGGCGTGTGCGCCGCGTGTTCGCCCTCGGCGTTGCCGATTGCGTCTACCGTTGCTTCTGCGTCGACTTCTTCGCCTGCGCTCGCCGCCGTTTCAACGCCGGCTTGCGCCTCGGCGGCAGAAGCGTGAGCTTCTTCGGCCACGGCGTTGTAGCCCGCCGGCGCATCCTGATGCGCCACAACGGCTTCTTCCCCGTTTTCTTCAACGCTGGCCTGCGCAGCGCCTGCCGAGATCGCGTCCACGCTGGCTTGCGCGTGTTCCACGACCTCGAGCGAGTCTTCCTGCACTGCCTGCGCCGACGCATCGGCCATGCCCGTTGCGTCCGCCGTCGCAGCTTGCGCCGCCTCGCCTTCCGGCACGCCCGCGGCGATCAGCTGCGCCACTTCGCTGTCGGGAAACTCGATCGCGTGCTGCGCGAGCAACTGTTCGCCGAGCTGATTCGACGGATCGTCGAGCGGCGGCAGTTCCTCGAGCGACTTCAGCCCGAGGTCGTCGAGAAACTGACGCGTCGTGGCGTAAAGCGCGGGACGTCCGGGTACGTCGCGATGACCGATGACTTCGATCCAGTTACGGTCTTCGAGCTGTTTGACGACCTGCGTATTGACGGTCACCCCGCGAATCTCTTCGATATCGCCGCGCGTGACCGGCTGCCGGTACGCGATGATCGCGAGCGTCTCGAGCACCGCGCGCGAATAACGCGGCGGCTTTTCGGGATGCAGGCGGTCGAGGTACGTGCGCATGGCCGGCTTGCTCTGAAAGCGCCAGCCTGACGCGAGGCCCACCAGTTCCACGCCGCGCCCGGACCAGTCATGACGCAGGTCTTCGAGCAGGTTACGGACCGTGTCGGCCGAAATGTCGTCGGCAAACAGTTTGCGCAGATCGCCGATTTTCAGCGGCTCCTGCGTGCAGATCAATGCAGTCTCGAGGACGATTTTCGCCTCTTGGGTATTCATGCAGCCAGCTCAGACCCTAAGTAAGGTAAACCAGGTTCAAGGAACCGGATCAGACAGACAGAGACGATGTGGAACTGGAGACGCGCTCGCCCGATTCTGATCGGTCATATTGATGGGAGCACGCACCGGGGGGCCGCAAACAACGCAGAAGCAGGCAAAGTGCCAGACCCAGCCGGACGGAGCAGCGAAATTCCCGCAGGGAATCGCGTGACTGAGCGCCATCTTACGCAAAAACGCCGGGTGCGTAAAGACGGCTTCAGGCGCGTTTTAACCCGTTTGCGTCAATAGCGCACTCAACGATGCGGTGCGCATGACAGGGCGATTTCAGCGCGCGACGTGGCGTTCCCCGCCTCGTTCGAGGTAGCGCGCGAGCCGCTCGACGCCCGCGTCGAGGCGCGCCGGATCGCAGGCGTAGCACCAGCGCACGAAACCCTCGCCCTGTGGCCCGAACGCGCTGCCCGGCGCGAGCCCGAGGCCCGCCTCGCGCACCAGCGCCTTGCACAGATCGAGGCTGCGCTCCGCGCCCGCGAGGCGGAAGAACAGGTACATCGCGCCGTGCGGCGCCTTCACGTCGACGCCGGGCAGCCGCGCGAGCGCCGTCGCGAGATGGTCGCGCGAGGCGCGCAGGTCGGCGACCAGGGCGCGCGTCGAGGCCTCGCCCTGCTCGACCGCGACGATGCCCGCCTGCTGCACGAACGACGGCGCGCACGAGGTGTTGTACTCGACCAGCTTGCCCAGATCGTCCATCAGGGCGCGCGGCGCGACCATCCAGCCGAGCCGCCAGCCCGTCATCAGCCACGCCTTCGAAAACGAATTCACGCAGATCAGGCGCTCGTCGCGCGAGGCCAGATCGAGGAAGGACGGCGCGGCAAGCTCGCCCGCCTCGCCGTAATAGAGCCGCTCGTAGACCTCGTCGGCGACGATCCAGATGCCGTGGCGGCGGCAATGCGCGAGCACGGCGCGCTGCTCGTCGCGCGTCATCACCCAGCCGGTCGGGTTGTTCGGCGAGTTGATCATCAGCAGCTTCGTCTCGGGCGTGAGCGCCGCGAGCAGCGCGTCGAGATCGAGCGTCCAGCCGCGCTCGTCATAGCCGAGCGACACGGTTTCGACCGACGCGCCGAGAATCTTCGGAATCTCGACGAGATTCGGCCACAGCGGCGTCACCGCCACGACGCGGTCGCCCGCGCCCACCACGAGTTGCGCGGCGAGCATCAGCGCGTTCACGCCGGCGCTCGTCACGGCGATGTTGTCGGCGGACGTCGGGCCGTGCAGCGCGCTCACGTAGCGCGCCAGCGCCTCGCGCAGCGGCGCGATGCCGAGGTTGTGCGTATAGGAGGTGTCGCCGCGCGTGAGCGCCTGCGCCGCGGCCTCGCGGATGAAGGGCGGCGTCGCGCGGTCCGATTCGCCGAACCAGAACGGCAGCACGTCGGCGACGCCGAAGCCCGCGTTCGCGACTTCGCGGATCTGCGACGAGCGCAGCGCGCGCACGGCGTCGCGCGCGAGGCCGCCTGCGGCAGGCGCGTCGTGCGGATGATCCAGCGAGGAGGAAGCGGACGAGGCGGACGAAGCGGACGAAAGCGGCGTGGACGGACTACCGGACGAAGCAGCGGATGCGGACATCGAGCCTTCCTTGGCGGGTTGAAAGCGGACGCGGTGCGTGAAGTGCGTGAAGTGCATTTGGCCGGACGCGGCGACGCGGGCAAGCGGGTAATGCGGCGATCGAAAAACCGTCACGCCCATCGCACCGGCGAAAGCTCGACAGTGTAGCGCGCGATTTTTTTTAGCGACGCCGTGATCCGCCGTTAGTCGCGCAGCGCGTCCCGCAGTTTTCCGCGCCGTCAGCCCGTTTTGCGCGCCGCTTCCGGGCGGGCGTCGAGTTCGCGGATCAGCGTCCAGACCGCCTCGGCGGCCGGCGACAGCGAGCGCTCGCGCCGCCGCACGAGTTCCACCGTGCGCTCCGCGCGCGGCACCAGCGCACGCGCCACCAGCGACGACCCCGACGGCACCGGCAGCGCGAGCCACGGCAGCACGCTCACGCCGACGCCGGCTTCGACCAGCCCGAACACCGTGGCCGGATGTCCAAGTTCCTGCACCACGCGCGCATGCACGCCCTGCTCGCGCATCACCGCGTCGATCAGCGGACGGCTGCCCGACGCGTGATCGAGCATCACGAGCCGCTCGCCGTCGAGCGCGCGCCAGTCCACCTCGTCGCGCCGCGCGAGCGCATGATCGTCGCGCACCACGACGCAGAACGAATCGGTGGTCAGCAGCTCCGTTTCGAGATCGTCGGCTACCGGCTGCCCGCCCAGCGGCCCGATGATCACGCCGAAATCCACCTCGCCCGAGCGCACCTTGCGTACCACGTCGCTCTGCACGTCGTCGCGCAGGCCGAGCGTCACGTAGGGAAAGCGCCGCCCGCAGGCCGCCACGACCTCGGGCATCAGGCGGCACGCGACCGTCGGGCTCGCCGCCACCACCACGCGGCCGCGCCGCTGCTCGCCGATTTCGCGGATCTCGCGCAGCGCGTCGTCGAGATCGCCGATCAGGCGCGGAATGCTCGCGATCAGATTTGCGCCGACGTCGGTGAGCTGCACCTCGCGCGTGGTCCGGTCGACGAGCTTCACGCCCATCTCCGCTTCCAGCTCGCGCACGCAGCGGCTCACCGCCGACTGCGTGAGGCCGATTTCGTCGCCCGCGCGGCTAAAGCTGTGCAGGCGCGCCACCTCGATGAACACCCGCAGTTGCCGCAACGTCACATTCATCTGCCCGCCTCATCAATAGTTCGTATTCATGCAATTTTATGCCAGCTTCAGCCCGGCGAACCGATCATTACCGTCGTGTGAATCTCACAGTCCATTATTCGACGCAGTGCAGCAATCGGCCCCGATCGCACGCCTGGAGGGCCTGTTTGCACAAGATTGGTGATTCTCCCGATTTCCCGGCGATGCGTTTTCGAGTCTCATACGCCCCTGGCAAGCACCCGCGCGGGCTTGATGCCACGCGGCTTCGAGACGAAAGCGTGCGAGCTGGCACGCTTCTCGCATTAAGGCAGACACAGGATCGGCGGACGGTCCGTCGCTTTTCGAGACAGGCCCGTCCACAACCGATTCCGCCTGGTACTCCGCCAACCGGCCGGAAGTACATGAAGAGTGCGCAGCGCGGGGCAGCGCACCGGAGATAGCTTCGCTGAGGTGAAACATGATGCTGTTCGACGATTTGAGAGACAACGAGTGGGCGCTGGTCGAGGCATTGTTCTGCGCAGAACCGGCACGTAGCGAGCGACGCGGACGTCCGCGCGTCGAAGCGCGTGCGGTGGTCAACGCGGTGCTGTGGGTGCTGTCGACGGGTGAAGGCTGGTCCAAGCTGCCGGGCCGCTACCCCTCGCCGCCGACCTGCCGCCGCCGTTTCGACGAGTGGCAAGCCGACGGCACGCTCGCCGAGATCGTGAAGCGCCTCGGCACGAGCGGCCGCGAAATTTCGCTGCGCGGGCGCATCGGCGCCACCGCCACGAAGCCGCCGGCGCCGCCGAGCCGCGATCGTCTGCGCGGCGCGTTCTGGACCAATCCGGAGTCGTGGCGCGCGCCCGTCAAGATGGCTTGAGCGCACGCTGAGCCCGCCCGCCGGGGCCTGACCGGCACGACCTCCCGCTTTCTCCCGCCGGGCGCCACGCGCGTCCGGCGATTCTTCCGCCGCGATGCTGGGCGCGGACTTCCCTCCTGAAACGCGATGGCGACCGCTTCGACATCGATCGACGCGGTGGATGGCGTTCGCCTGCCGCTCGCCCGCACGCACGCCTGCCATTTGTCAGCCTGCGCGCCTGGTGTTAACCCGCCGCTCGCCTGATCGCCGCGCGCCACGCCCGGCCTTTTTCGCACCTTCGCGCGCCGCGCTCGCCCGAAATCGGTGCGCGCGAAACATCTCTTTACCAATATTTACAGCACCCTTTCGCCTCTGACGTTAGCGTAGGAGCATGTCTACAAACGTCATCTACCCGTACTGACGGGAGGCTGCCATGAAATCCATGATTCTGCGCAATCGGGGCGTCATGGTTTCGCTGTCCGCCCTTGCTCTGCTTGCGTCGCTGGTGCCGACGATCGTCTCGTTGAACGCCACCGCCCAGCCACCGCGTCCCGGCGAAGCCGGCTGGGCGATGTCGCGCTCGGGCGCGCACGCCTGGCCGCCGGAATCCGGCGGCATGCCCGAGGGCGTGAACCAGCCCGTTCCGCGCGGCGACCTGCGTGGCGATATCGCCGACAACGCGCGCCGCAGCGGTCCGCCGCGCTCGCTGCCGCCCGGCGTGTCGCGCCGCTGAGGCAGCACGAGCCTGCGCGAAGGCGCGCGCCAGCTCACCGCATGCTCAGTGAGCACGCGACCGCCAGGCTTGCGTGAAACAGGGAACCGAAACAGGGAACCTCTTGTGCCCGAAGCCGGTCTACTTCTTTGCCATTAAGCACAGCGTGGCAGCAGTAATTCCGGTAAGCCCGTATCTTTCGATGCGGGCTTTTTTTTGCGCTGATAAAAAGCGGTGAAGCGGCAGGCGGCGCGCGATTCCGGGTGGGCTCGGGAACCGTGTGTGATCGTCGGGCGAGTCGAGTGGCAAGCGAGCGCCGACGTTCGCTCAGGCGCGCTCGGCGCTCAACTCAGGGACGTGCTTCGGCGGCCGACGATTGCGGCGCGCTCTCGTCGACGTAATCGGCCATGCGCTGATCGGTCCAGTGGAGCGTGCGCTCGTCGCGGGCGAGGCGTGCGAATTCGGCGCGGCCGCGGTCGGTGAGGACAGCGATGTCGACGGGGGCGTGAAAGCCGGGAGCCGGCGCGACGGTGCGCTGCCTCACGATATCCATGAGACCGAGATTGCGCAGATATTGGAACACTTCTGGACGGCGCGCCCACGGGACCTGCCGATACTGCACCCGCCGCAGCGCTTCGAGTACTGCTTCGTTGGAATACGTGGTCATCTCACTTCTTTCTTAAAATGCAGTCCTGCGGCAATCCCGCCTGCTGCGGCGCGATGCAGGGGCGCTGCGAGGCGTGTGGCCGCGTGCGCCGCCGTGCCTTGCGCCGTGGCAAGGACTGCAGGTTATTCGGGCCCCCGCGGTAAGCGCTTGCCATCCCGCACGCACCGGCCTGAAACGACGCCGGGCCAGGCATGGCCGCTTGCTTCCGGCATGCCTGACGCGGCTGCCGCAGCGGCGGCGCACGCGCGCAATGCACGCTTCATCCCGAAAACAATACGTTACCTCATTCAAATTGATACTAATCGGAATATTTTTTCTATTTGTTGCGCTGTTCGTGCTGTGGCGCAACGGACGCCGGCTCGTCGCGGGCACCGCCATCGTCCTGTTCGGACTGCTCGCGACCGGCTGGCTCGCCACGCCGCTCGTCGATCTCGCGCAGCCACCGGTCTATCGTACTCCCTACGATCCGGCCTCGACCGCACCTGAGACATTCGGTGCGCGCACCGCGATCGTCATGCTCGGCGGCGGCACCGAAACCGGCGACGACGGCACGCTCGTGCCCAAGCACGATGTCTACGCGCGCATCGCGCTCGCCGCCTCGCTCGACGCGCGCTGCCGCGCGGCCGGCCGCATCTGCCGCGTGATCGTGAGCGGCGGCAATCCGCAGCACCATGCCGCGAGCGAAGCCGACACCTACGCGCCCCTGCTGCTGCGCGCCGGCGTACCGCCCGCCGACCTCCTGCTCGAAAACCGCAGCCTCACGACGTGGGAGAACGCCCGCAACGTCGAGCCGCTCGTGCACGCCGAGCGCGCAGATACGCTCTTCCTTGTAACCTCCGCGTATCACATGCCGCGCGCGATGCTCGATTTCCATCGCTTCGGCATGGAGCCGGCGCCGGCCGTCTCCAGCGTGCGGCACGTGCGCACGGGGTTGTTGCCGCGCCTGAAGAACCTTCAGGCCGCCGAAACCGCGCTGCACGAATTGATTGGGATTGCACAGTTTTATGTCTATCGGATGATCGGCTGGTTCTAGCGTTTGGCCGCCTCGCGACGGCATGCGACAGCAAGTGCAACAATGTGTAACAGATGCGCGCACGCCTTATGCGATGTCATCTGGAGCGACTATTTGATCGTTAGAATGACATGCCAATCCTGCTCGGCAGGCCGGCTGGGTCCATAAACCACTCCTTCGGAGGTCGTGATGAAAAAAGTGTCCCTCGCAGTCCTGGTTTCGCTGTCCGCGCTGACGGGCGCCGCCTACGCACAATCGGAGAACGGCATCACGATGAGCACCGACCCCGCCAAGGCCGCCGACGTCGAGCAACGCGCGCAAGATCTGCAGTCGCGCCAGCAGGCCGCCGCCCAGGCGCAATCCGAAATGCCGGCGAAGCACCACAAGAAAGGCCACAAGAAGGCGGCGCAGTAATTCATCGCGTCATTCCTCGCGTAATGCCTGGCGCACAGTCGTTTATGGCGTCGTGCCAGGCGCTACGCCAGGCGTTGCGCCTCGCGTAGCGCCCGGTGAGCACCGCCTGCTGGCCGCGAGCCAGACACATCGAGCCGAAGCCGGTCATCCGGCCTCGGCTTTTTTCATGGTCTGGACGCCAATCGGCCTGCGAACCGGCCCGCGCGCGGGTTATGCTAAAGTCGCGCACCTCGAATTCACCCACTGTTAGTGCGCCACACGCGCGGAGAAAGAACGATGAGCAACATCCAGCTCGACATCGAATGGACCGAAGCGGCATCCCGCAAGATCGAAAAGCTGATGCCGCGCGGCAAAGGCACCGAGGCCTTCCTCGCGCTGCCCCCGATCGAATGCCTGCCGATGGAAGGCGACGTGCTGTTCCTCGGCCCGGACGGCAAGCAGCAGCCGTTCATCGTCGCGGAACGCCAGTATCACCATGAAGGCGACGCCGACTGGACCATCGTCCTGATCCTCGACGTGCCGAGCACGGCGCACTGATATCGCCGGTTCAGCCGGTTCCGCCGGTTCAGCATGTCCGAAAGCAAAACGGGCGGCCCTTCGAGGCCGCCCGTTTCGTTTCCGGCGCAGACGCACGCGCCGCGCGATTCACTCCTGCACGCGCCGCCGCCCTTCCTTGAGATCGCCGCGCCGCGACTTGCCGTCGAGGCGGCGCACCTTGGACGCCCGTGTGGGCCGCGTCGCCACCCGCGCCTTGCGCGTGACGCTCACACTGTCGATGAGCGCTTCGAGCCGCTCGAGCGCGGCGGCGCGATTCTGTTCCTGCGTGCGAAATTCCTGCGACTTGATGACGACCACGCCCTCGTGCGTGACGCGCCGGTCCGAGAGCGCGAGCAGACGCATCTTGAGCACATCGGGCAGCGACGAGGCGTGAATGTCGAAGCGCAGATGGATGGCGCTCGACACCTTGTTCACGTTCTGACCGCCCGCGCCCTGCGCCCGGACGGCGGTAAGTTCGATTTCGTGCAGCGGGACAGGTTGACGGGGATACATGGCGGTCGATCGATGGTTAGCCCGCCAGTTTCGCATACACGCGCCGCCGCGATGCGATCCCGCGCAACGCCCCGGCAAGGTCGTTCACGCGACGGGCACGCGATATGCGGTCCGCCAGACCGATGGCGCTGCACCGCGCATTGCCGTTCATCGGAGATTTGCCGCATACTTTCTGCAACCCTTTATGGAGCACGCATCTCATGAAGCTGCGTCCAGCATTCGTCGCCGAACTGGCGGTCAATCTGCTGCTGCCGTGGGTCGCGTACCGCTTCGCCCAACCTTACTGGGGCGAAGTCGGCGGCCTGATTGCCTCGGCCATTCCCCCGCTCGCCTGGAGCGCCGTCGAACTCGTGCGCTTTCGGCGCATCGACGCGCTCTCCGCGGTCATCCTGCTCGGCATTGTCCTTTCGCTCGCGGCCATGGCCTTCGGCGGCGGCACGCGCGCGCTGCTGATGCGCGAGAGTCTCGCCTCGGGCGCGATCGGCGTGGCGTTCCTGGGTTCGCTGTTCGCGCGTCGCCCGCTCGTGTTCTATCTGACGCGCGCCACGGTCGCGCGCGAGACGCGCGAAGGCGTCGCGCGGCTCGAATTGCTGTGGAGCGAGAACCGCAATTTCGCCGCCGCGATGAGGCTGCTCACGCTCGTCTGGGGCGCGGGCCTCTGCGCCGACGCCGCGCTGCGCACCTACCTCGCGGCGACCTGGCCGATCGAGCGCTTTCTGGTCGTCTCGCCGATCCTCGGCTATGTGGTGTTCGGGCTGCTGCTCGCGTGGACCTTCTGGTATCGCACGCGTATGCGCCGCATTCGCGGCACGCATGGACTGCTCGGCGATGCATCGAGCCTGAGCGTCGATTGATCGTCGCGTCGATTGACCATCGGCGAATCCGCAACGCAGCCGCGCTCGAACGACGCCGAAAAATCGACCGCGCCGCCACCGGCTCGCACGTGGCGCGGCGCGCGCACGCGTGGCGGGAAAGCCCGCATACAGAGATGGGCAGATCGCGCCCGAAATCCGATACACTCAGCGCCACAGTCCGCGGCGCCCGGCCGCATTCGAATACCACCGGCAGTCGATGCGCTACTCCGTAGAAATCAGGAAATTCCTCTATAGCCAGTACTTCTACGGCGGTCTGCGCATTGCGGTCGGCATTTCACTGCCGGCCATCCTGTGCCTGTTCGTCCTCGACAAGAGCGACCTCGGCTTCACGATCTCGACCGGCGCGCTCGGCGCGTGCGTGGTCGACATGCCCGGCCCGCTCAAGTACAAGCGCAACGAGATGCTCGCGTGCAGCGCGATCGGTTTTCTGGCCGCTTACGCCACAGGCCTCGCCACCTTCAGCCCGATCGCCCTCTGGGCCACGGTCGTGCCGCTCACCTTCGTGCTCTCGCTGATCGTCGTCTACGGCAACCGCTGGCCGCAGATCAGCTTCGCCACGCTGTTCATGATGGTGATGACGCTCGAGGAGCACTTCACGCCGCATCAGGCGCTCATCAACGCGTTGTGGATACTGCTGGGCGGCCTCTGGTACACGGGCTGGTCGACGCTCGTGAGCCGCCTCATGCTCGATCGCATCGAGCAGCAGGCGCTCGCCGAAAGCGTGTTCGCCTGCGCCGACTATCTGCTCGCGCGCGCACAGTTCTACGACCTCGATAACGATCTCGACGAGTGCTATCGCAACCTCGTCGCCAAGCAGATCGCGGCCGTCGAGCGCCAGGATGCGGCGCGCGACATCGTCCTGCGCAATCTGCCCAAGCTGCGCAGCGGCAAGATCGACGCGCGCCGCGCGATGCACTTCAATCTCTTCATCAACACGGTCGATCTGCACGAGCTGTTCGTGGGCGCGCACACCGACTACCCGCTCGTGCGCAACACCTTCGGCGGCTCCGATCTGCTGGTGTTCTATCGCGACCTGATCCGCAAGGCCGCCGCCGATCTCGAAGACATCGGCCTCGCCGTACTGCAGAACGAAGCGCCGCGCGCGAACGTCAACGTGAAGGCCGAACTGCGCGCGATCGAATACGAACTGGAGCTGCTCAAGAAGCGCGAGTTGCCCGCGAAGGACCCTGAAGCCTACGCGGCGATCTCGGCTTCGTTCCGCCGCATCTGGAGCGCGACGCGCCTGATCGACCGCATGCGCCGCAGCCTCGCGAGCGAAGTGCCGACCACCGACACCGAAGTGCGCATCGACGAGGCGCTCACGCGTTTCGTGACGAACCGGCGCGTGTCGTGGCTGCAAATCTTTTCGAACCTGACGATGGCCTCGCCGAGCTTTCGCCACGCGCTGCGCGTGACGATCGCCGTGGCCGTCGGCTTCTGGCTCGGACGCCTGTTGCCGCTCACGAACGCGTACTGGATCGTGATGACGAGCATCATCATCCTGAAGCCCGGCTACTCGCTCACGCGCCAGCGCAACGCGCAGCGTATCGTCGGCACGCTGATCGGCTGCGTGGCCAGCATCGCGCTGATCCTGCTCGTGAAGCAGCCGCTCGTGCTGCTCGTCTCGATGTTCGCGGCGATGGTGATGAGCTACAGCCTGCTGCTGTTCAACTACACGGCGAGCGTCGTGTTCACCTCGGCTTACGTGCTACTGATGTTCCATCTGCTCGCGCCGGGCAGCATGCGCATCATCGGCGAACGCGCCATCGACACGGTCGTGGGCTGCATGATCGCGATCGGCGCGAGCCATCTGTTCCCGTACTGGGAATACCGGCTGATGGGCAAGCTCGTGCACGACATGATCGCCGCGACGCGCGGCTATCTCGAAGCGAGCTGGTGGTGGAGCGCGCGCAAGAGCGCGCCGCAGCCGGCCTTCGCGGGCGCGATGCTGACCGAGGCGTCGGCGCGCGTGGCGTCGGTCGCGACGTCCGCGACGGCCGCAAACGCGCAAGGCGCAGGCAGCACGCCCGGCGCCGACACGCTGACGCTCGACGCCGCCGAGGCCCCCGCCTCCGGCCAGCCCGTCGCGGCGGTGGGCGCGAAAGCGGCCGCGCAGGCATCGGCGCAAAACGCAGCGACGTCGACGGCCGCCGCCGCGGTGCCCGCGCTCGCGCGCGACTTCCGTTACCGGCTCGCGCGCAAGAACGTGCATGTGGCGTTCGCGAATCTCGGCCAGGCGTTCCAGCGCATGATGCTCGAACCGAAGTCGGCGCAGAAGTTCGTGCCCGAGCTTAACGACCTGCTGGTGCGCAGCCACGAACTGGCCTCGCAGATCACGGCGAGCGCGCCGCTGTTGCGCAGCACCGCGAATCTCGAAGCGGGTGCGGGAGAAAGCGTGAAGCTCGACGCGCTGGAACGCGCGTTCGACTGCGTGCGCGAGAATCTCGTGGCCGCCGAGGCCGGCACGGCGGTGCCCGACGATCAGCTCGACATCACGAAGCGCATGACGCGCGAACTCGACACCATGGTGGTCGACGCGGAACGCGCGCTGGGACCGAGCGCCGAACTCGCGCAGGATCTGAAGCTGCTCGCGCATCAAGGCAAGCAGATGCTCGCGGCGTCATGGCTGATTCGCCGCGACGCGAGCCTGATCCGTCTGCCGGAAGAGTAATGCGTGACGAGTAACGCGAGTAACGGCTAACGCGGCGCGATCAAGCGCTATTGCGTGGCGCTGCCCGCCTGCGAAGCGGCCGTGCTGGTCACCGCGTGACGCGCCTGGGCGCCGACGGTCTCGTCGTAGTCGCGCTTGCTGCGCAGCGCGTTGAACAGCACCGTGCCGATCACGAACAGCACCACCACGACGATCAGGACGCCTACGCCCAGCGTGGGGTTCTTCTTGCGCGGTTCGTTCATGTCGCGTGCCCTGCCCGATGAGGTGAGGAAGAAGGAACGGGCATTCTACGCCGCCGCGCCTTGCAGACGGCTTGCGCTCCAGCCGACGTGGAAAACGTGCGCAAAGCGCTCACGTCCCGCGCACCGGCAGCGCCGTCGAATACTTGATCTGCTCCATCGCGAAACTCGAACTCACGTCGAACAGCGGCACGGCGCGAATCAGCTGCTTGTAGATGCGGTCGAAATCGTCGATATCGGACACCACCACGCGCAGCAGATAGTCGGTTTCGCCGCTCATCCTGTACACCTCGACGATCTCGGGAAAATCCTGCACCGCGCGCGTGAAAGCCTGCGCCCACGCCTCGGTGTGCTGGTTCGTGCGCACCGCGACGAACACCGTCGTGCCCACGCCCAGCTTCTTCGGATCGCACAGCGCCACCTGTGCGCGGATCACACCGGTTTCCTTGAGGCGCTGCACGCGTTTCCAGCACGGCGTCTGCGAGAGATTCACGCGCTGCGCCAGCTCGGCGACCGGCATGGTGGCGTCCTGCTGGAGCAGCTCCACGAGCTTCTTATCGATGATATCCATTCCCAGCTACCCCGTCGTATAGAAATTTCTTCTATCTTACGCCGCAATGGGAAAAAAGAAGGGAAACTCTTTCTCGGCGCCAATCGCTATAACTCTGTCTAAGAGAACAACACGACACGAGGCTATCCGATGAACGCGCCCTTTCACCCTGCGCTGCTGGAAACCGCACACGCCGCCGCCGTCGCGCGCCTGTGCGGCGCACTCGACGGCGTGTTCGACGCCTGCGCCCTCGCCCATCGCGGTCACGACAGCGCCGACGACGATCCCTCGCGCTGCGCGGCGTTCGGGCAAGGCGTGCGTTTCGCGCTCGCGCTGGCACTGGCCGATCCCGCGCTCGTCTTGCCCGCGCAGCGCGTGGGCGGCGCGGATCGTTATCGCCGCCATCTGATCGCCGCCGATCCGCGTGGCCGTTATGCGGTCGCGACGCTGGTCTGGCAGCCGGGTCACGCGAGTCCGGTGCACGCGCATCACGCGTGGTGCGGCTACGCCGTGCTCGACGGCACGCTCACCGAGACGCTGTACGGTTGGGATGAAGCGCGCGGCGTCGCCGAATTCCGGCGCGCGCACGACCGGACGGCAGGCACACCCGGCGCGATGGCGTTCGGCGGCCCTGGACGCGCGAACGTCCATCGGCTCGCGAACGAGAGCGCCACGCAGACGGTTTCGCTGCATGTGTACGGCGTGGCGGGCGAGCAGATCGCCACGCACGTGAACGACGTGCTGCCGCTGGCCGAGACGGCCTGACATCGCGCTCAGTTGCGTCCCGCTGTGGGAATCTGCGGCGGCGCGCCTTCGGGGCTGCCGGTCGGCGGCGGCGCGGGACGCGGTTCGTGCGAGGCATCGCGTGTCACGCCGCGCGTGGTGATGTCGCTGGCCGCCGCCGCTTCCTTCGCTTCGGCCTCCTTCGCTTCGACTCTGGCCTCGGCACGCGCCCGCGCTTCGTCCGACTCCGGCGCGCCGCCCGCTTCGTCGAGTCCCGCATCGGAGTCGGGACCATCGCCAGGTTCGCGCCCGTCGTCGCCGCGCGGCGACATATGCACCTGCATCTGCGGCACCGGCATCTCGATGCCCGCCTCGTCCATATGCCGCTTCAGGCGCGCATTGAACGCCCGCGCCACGCTCCACTGCTGCAACGGCCGCGTCTTGATCTGCCCTTTCACGACCATCCAGTTCGGATCGAAGCGGTCGAGCCCCCACACCTCCACGGGCCCGAGAATCTCGCGCCGATAGCGAAAATCCGCGACCAGCTCCGCGCCGGTTTCGCGGATCATGCGCGTGACCGTATCGAGATCGACGGAAAACGGCACGCGCACTTCGAACACCGCGAACGCGAAATCGCGCGACAGATTCTTGACGATCTTGATCTGCGAAAACGGGATCGCGTGGATCGCGCCCTGCCCGTCGCGCAGCCGCACGGTGCGAATCGACAAATGCTCGACCGTGCCCGCGTGGCCGTTGTCGAGATCGATCCAGTCGCCGACCGAAATCGTTTCTTCGATGATGATGAAGAGGCCCGTGATCAGGTCGGTCACGAGCGACTGCGCGCCGAAGCCGATCGCCAGGCCGATCACGCCCGCGCCCGCGAGCAGCGGCGTCACGTTGATGCCGAGATTCGCCGCCGTGACGATGCCCGCGATCGTGAGGATCGACACGAGCAGCGCGTTGCGCACGAGCGGCAGCATCGTGCGCGCGCGCGTGCTCGGCGCGCGGCCCTTGGTGCGCGGGCCGCTCGGATTGAGCGCTTCGAGAATCGCCGTATCGAGCACGATCCACACGAGCCACGCGAGGAACACCGTGAAGAGAATCGCGAAGATCGCGTGGGCGATGCCGCGCGCGGCCACGTTCGCCTCGATGATCGCGGCGAGCGACACGTCCCAGAGGCGCGCGCACGACTCGAAATATGCGAGCCAGACAAACAGCACGAGCAGCGTGCCCGCGAAGCGCAGCAGCCGGCGCAGATACGGCGAGCGCCGCCGCACGCGCGTGAGATCGGGCCGCGTGATGCGGAACACCACGGCCGAGAGGAAGAACGCGAGCACCAGCAGCAGCGCGGTGACGACCGAAATTTGCAGCACGTCTTCGTGGCTGCCGATGCCGCCGAGCGTCGCCACGATCGACGCCGCCGCGAGCAGCAGCATCGGCAGTTGCCAGAGCGAGGCGAGCACGTCGAATACTTCGGTGAGCGCCTTGTGGTCAGTGCGTAGTTGATAGCCGCGGTTGCGGATCAGATGCGCGACGGGCCGCCGGAAGCCGATCGCGAACACCGCCGTGAGCACGGCCGCCGTCATGTTCGCGAAGGTCGAGACCAGCGCGGCGAGATTGACGCCCAGTTCGCTCGCGACTTCGTAATTGGTGGCCGCGTCGCCGAGCGCGGCGAACACGCCGATCGCCCAGAGCAGCCGCCGCGCATCGCGGATCAGCACGTTCACGGCCACGCGCCGGTGCCCCGCGCCGAACAGCGAAAACATGATCAGACAAATCGACGAGAACACCGCGCCCGCCACGAT
This sequence comes from Paraburkholderia sp. J94, assembly GCF_905220285.1. Taxonomy (NCBI): domain Bacteria; kingdom Pseudomonadati; phylum Pseudomonadota; class Betaproteobacteria; order Burkholderiales; family Burkholderiaceae; genus Paraburkholderia; species Paraburkholderia sp. J94. The sequence continues at coordinate 26,468 of NZ_CAJMZH010000003.1, forward strand.
CGCATAGGCGATCACCACGCCGATCGTGCGGCCGAGCGCCTGCGGCAGCGCGCGCTCCACCATCAGCGCGCCGATGAACGCGACGATCCACGGCGCAACGCGATGCAGCACGAACACCAGCAGATCGATCGTGCTGGGATTGGGCTGCAGGTGCACCTGCACGGAAAAGCGCCGCAGCATGCGGCGTTCGAGCCAGCGCAGCGTCGCGGCGCAGACGCCCCAGCCGAACAGCAGCGCCGCCATGTCGAAGACGATGCGCCCGAGGCTTTCGCCCTCGCCGCCCGAGGCGATCGTGTAGATCTCGATGCCCGCAGCGTTGAAGCGGCCCGCCCAGTAATGCAGCGGACTGCGGCCGCGGCGAGCGTCGGCTTCCACCGAGGCGAGGCCCGAAGCGATCGCGCCGAGCAGGCCGGACGCGTTCGCCGCCGCGCCCGAAGCCGGCGCGGGCGCGACGTTCGCGGAAGCCGAACGCAGTTTCTTGAGCTGGGAGAGGAGCGCGTTGCGCTGCTTGTCGTTGTCGAGCGTGGTGATGACGCTGTCGAGCGAGCGCGTGAATTCCGCCTGGCTCGCGGGTGACGGCGCAGAGGCGGCGTCGGCGGCCGAGGCGCCCGAAACCGGCAAGGGCGCGCCGGTGATGAGGCTGCGCAACGCGGGGAGCACCGGCACGGCGACGGGCGCGGCCGGTGCGGCGGAAGCCGCGGACGCGTCGGAGGCCGCAGACGCGGATGGCGTAGCGGCCGCAGCCGAATCGGCGGCGAACGCGGGCGCGCACAAACCCAGGCCGCTCGCCAGCGCGAGCCGGATGATCAACCACACGACGAGCCGCGCACACACGGCCCACGGCGCGGCGGCATGCGCGCGGACGCCGGACTCACGAGGATCGCGGCGCGCCCGCAGCGCAGCCAATACAGAACCCGACGCGGACGGCCGCACGCGTTGCGGCGTCCCGCCCGCGTCGTCCCGTCCGAAGCATGGATTCATGACGAAGGGGCGAAATCAGGACGCTCCAGTGTAGCCGCAGACGCCACAGCCACGCGTCATGCGTGCGTAACAGAATGCAAGCACGGGAATGCGAGCGCGAGAACGCAAACGCGGACCTGCCGCGCGGGGCACGAACGCCTTTCGCGCGGCGCCGCATCAATACGCGACCGTCGCGATCTGGCGCACGAAGCGCGCTTGCTCCAGTTCGTCGACGAAGGCGATCGCGTAGTCCTCGGCGGAGATGCGGCTGTCGCCGTTCGCGTCGGCGATCAGCGTGTTCGCGCCGGTGCGGAACGTGCCCGTGCGCTCGCCCGGGGCGATCAGCGCGGCGGGGGCGAAGAAGGTCCAGTCGAGGTCCGTGACCGTGCGGTAGTAGCCGAGCGCCTCGCGGTGCGCGAGCGCGATCGGCTTGTAGGCGTCCGGGAAGCCATCGGTATCGACGAGCTGTTTGCCCGGCGCGACTTCGAGCGAGCCCGCGCCGCCCACCACGACGAGACGCGTCAGGCCCGCGGCGCGCGTGCCGTCGACCAGCGCGCGGCTCGCGATCTGCAGATCGCCCAGTTGGCTGAACGGCGGCGCGTAGGCGCTCGCCACCACGTCGTGGCCGCGCACCGCCGACGCCACGCTCGCGGCATCGAGCAGATCGGCCTTCGCGGCCTGCACGTTCGGACCGGCGACGACGCGCTCGGGCTGGCGCACCAGCGCGCTCACCTGATGGCCGCGACGCGCGGCTTCAGCGGCGATGCGCGAACCGACCATGCCGGTGGCGCCAAAGAGGGCGATTTTCAGCGACTTGCTCATCTTGCGAACTCCTGTTTGGGATGACGGATTTATGTAACCAATTTAGTTACATTTAAGGCTCTAAAAAACGGGGCAACGCCCCGTTCGGTGAAATCGTGTACGGCTCTATCCTGCCGCCCTGCCCAACTGCTGCCCGACTGCTGCGCGCCTCACGCCCGACGCTGCGCCTTCGGCGCGCGCGTGCGTTCGAGCTTGCGCTCGTTGCGCTGCATGTCCTCGACCACGTCGGTCAACGTGCGCGCGGCCAGCGACGCTTCCATCGCGCGCTGCGCATCGTCGATCACGCCGCGCAGCGACTGCTGGATGTGCCGCCCCACCATGCAGGCCGGATTCGGCTCCTCGCGATGCATGGCGAACAACTGCGCATCGTCGACCGCGTGATAGATCTCGAGCAGCGAGATCGTGCGCGGCTCGCGCGCCAGCAGCGCCCCGCCGCCCGCGCCCAGCTGCGACGTGGTGAGCCCGGCGTTGGCGAGCATCGTCAGCAGACGGCGGATCAGCGCGGGATTCGTATTCACGCTGCCCGCGATGACGTCCGACGACAAGGGCTCGCCTTGCTGCAAGGCCAGCAGCGCAAGCACGTGAACGGCAAACGCAAAACGGCTACTCGTATTCACGGCGAACCGGCCGCAGCGCGTGCGGCAAGATAAAGTGTAACCATGATAATTACATTAATTCCATTCGTCAAACCGTCAAACGGCGCGGGCGGCCCATGACGGCTTGCCGCGCCCGCCGCCCGTCACTGGCTGGCGCCCGGCGACGATCCCGCCGCCGCGTCGCTCGCGGCCCAGCGCTGCAGCGAATGGCCGGCGATGGACAGTCCCGTGCCGGTGGCCGCCGCCGCGTTGCCGAGCATCGCGTGCGCGGCGCTCGCCGCTTCGCGCCACTGGCCGCGCGCCTGCGAGGCGAGTTCGGCGCTGGAGTCGCTGGCGTTTTGCGCGATGGACGCACTCGCGTCGCTGGCGCGATCGGCCTGCGACTGGACGTGCGAATCGATGGTCGCCTGGGTCTGCGACGCCGCGTGATCGAGCTGGCGCTGCGCGGAATCGAGTTGCTGATTCACGAAGCTCGCCGCATGCCCCAGCGCCTGCGCCGCCTGTGCCGACGCCTGGCTCGCCGCGGCCTGCACGGCTTGCTGCGCCGCGTCGGCGGACTTGTTGGCGAGATCGGACGCCGTCTGATCGTGTTTGTCGCAGCCCGCCAGCAGCGCGCACAGCAGCGCCGGCGCGACGGCATAACGCACGAGAGGCGCGAGAGTGCGCTTCGAGACCTGCTGCGATACCTGCTTCGATTCCTTCAAATACATGGTCATCCTGAAAAAGACACCGCCCTGAGCGGCTTGCAAAGATGAAAACGCCGCAATGATACGCTGCCGCGCCGCACCCGTTCTTCCGCGACGAGCGAAAAACCCGCGCGCTCGAACACGGGCCGCGCGAGCGCGCTGGCATCGGTGTCGAGCGTGCTCGCCTGTGCCTCGCGCGCCAACGCTTCGAGCCGCGCGATCAGCGCCGACGCCAGCCCGCGCCGCGTCCATCCGGGCGTCACGTAGAGCATCTCCACGTGATCGACGGGAAAGAGCTGCGCGAACGCCACCGGCGCCCCCGCATGTTCGGCGATGAGCGTCACGCCGCGCGCGAGCCGCGCGTCGAACTCCGCGAGATCGTCGGCGCTGGTCGACCAGGCGGCACGTTGCGGCGCGTCATAGTGCGCCCCCGCCAGTTCGTTGACGGACGCGCGAAACAGCGCCGCGAGCGCCGCCGCGTCGCGGCCCGGCTCGTAGGTCCGCCAGCCGATATCGGCGAGCGTGGGTGCGTCCGGCGCGCGAGGCTGTGAAAAATCGTCAAACATGCTGGAGTAGACTGCGTGGGGTCCCTTTATGTTCCATGTTCCACGTTACACCGTTTCACGCGTGCAACCCGCTGTTCCACCGAGGAGACAAAACCATGGCAGTGAAGAAGATCCTGTTTCTCACCGGCGATTTCGCCGAGGACTATGAAACGATGGTGCCGTTCCAGGCGCTGCTCGCAATCGGCCACAAGGTCGATGCCGTCTGTCCGGGCAAGAAGGCCGGCGAGCGCGTGAAGACCGCGATCCACGACTTCGAGGGCGACCAGACCTATACCGAAAAGCCCGGCCATCAGTTCGCGCTGAACGCGAGCTTCGACGAGATCGATCCCAAGCGCTACGACGCACTCGCCATCGCCGGCGGCCGCGCGCCCGAGTATCTGCGGCTGAATCCGAAAGTGATCGAGATCGTGCAGTACTTCGCGGGCGCCAACAAGCCGATCGCGGCCATCTGCCATGCGGCGCAGTTGCTGGCCGCCGCCGAAGTGATCCGAGGCAAACGCATTTCGGCCTATCCGGCCTGCGCGCCCGAAGTGCGGCTCGCGGGCGGCGAATATGCCGATATCGCCATCGACGCCGCCGTCACCGACGCGCCCTTCGTCACCGCGCCGGCCTGGCCCGCGCACCCCGAATGGCTGCGCCAGTTCCTCGTGCTGCTCGGCACGCGCATCGAGCCCTGACTTATCCTGTTCGCCTGTTTAGGATCGGTCTGATGGTTTTTGTGCCAGGCACTCCCGACAATTCCCTGTGGATTGCGGGAGTGCGCCGATGGACCTGACAGACTGGATTGTGTTGCTCGTGATCGCCTTGATGGCGATCGCTTTCTTTTGCCGCCGCGCGCATCGTCGCGGCACGGCCGCCGAGCGCGCGCGCCATCTGCGCGGCACGCGCATGCTGATCCAGGCGGCCATTGCGCTATGGGGCGCGCTGCTCATGCTCGAACGCGCCTTCGTCTCGCCGGCCGGCATACCGTTCGGCGCGGCACTGAGCACGCAGAGCGTGCTGGGCGTCGTCGTCGTGCTGGCTGCGGCGGGCTGTCTCTGGTCGATTCGCGGCCATCAACTGCTCAAGACGCGGCGCATTTTCGCCTGCTGAGGGTGTGCGCGGCACGGTGCGCGCAGCGCTGCCCGCTCAACATCGCCGGTTCAGCACCGCACTTCACCCTCAAATTCGTTTCGCGTCACACGCCCGCCCACGTCACATACCGGCGCCATCCGGCGTGCCGCCCGCAACCGCCAGCTTGCCCGCCGCCTTGAGCGCGGGCGTACGCGCAGCCGGCGCGCTGTCCCCGTCCCCGCCATTGCCACCATTACCACCATTGCCACCGTTAGCACCGTCTCCGCCACGCAACTCGCGCTCGTGCGCGGCCAGCAAGGCCGCTGCGTCGCCCGGCGCGGGCGGCACCACCGCGAGCGCGTCGGGCAGCGAGAGATAGAACGTCGTCCCCTCGCCCTCCACCGACTCCACCCACACGCGCCCGCCGTGCCGCTCGACCATGCGGCGCACGAGCGCGAGCCCGATGCCCTCGCCCGGCGCGACGTTGCCGTGCATGCGCTGGAACGCCTGAAAGAGCCGCGGCAGCGCCACTTCGGGAATCCCGAGCCCGTTATCGCGCACATAGAAAATGTGCAGCGACTCGACGCCCGGCGGCGCATCCGCCGCGCCGATCTCCACGCGCCCTTCGCGCGCCGGATCGAGATAATTGAGCGCGTTGCCGATCAGGTTCGCGAACACCTGTTCGAGCGCCGTCGGGTCGCCCCAGACGGCAGGCAGCATGCGCACGCTCACCTGGGCGTTGCGCGCGCGCACCGACGCATGCATGGCGTCGACCACGCGCTGCACCAGTTCCTGCACGTTCACGCGCTGACGCCGGTACTCCACGCGCCCCACGCGCGCGAGCCGCAGCAGCGCGTCGATGATGTGCGAAGCGCGCAGGACCGCCGTCTGCAGGTAGCGCAGCGCCTCGCCGATATCCTCGTTGATGATGCGCTCGATGCGTTCGCGCGCCTCGGGCGTCAGCGACGACTGCGCGACGCGATCGCGCAGATCGTCGCAGGCATGGTGAAGCTCGCGCGAAAAGCCTTGCAGGTTCACGAGCGGCGCGCGCAGATCGTGCGACACGCTGTGGATGAACATCTCGTTTTCCTGGGTCTGCTGGCGCAGATTCTCGTTGATGCGCGCCAGTTGCTCGGCGCGCCGCGCGAGGTCTGCCTGAAAACCGACGCGCAGACGTTCGGCCTCGACGAGCCGCTGACTGATCTGGTGCAGCGTGAGGTCGAGCTGGGCGATCTCGTCGTTGCCGCTGGTGAGCGGCGCGAGCGGCTCGTTGCCCGCGAGACGGCCTGCGTTGTCCGAGAGCGCGTCGAGACGGCCACGCACGCCGCGGATGAACAGCCACACCGAGATCGCCACCAGCATGATCGAGCCGATCACCGCCGTCACCACTAGCGACTCCTGCTGCGCGCGCGCCTGCTCGGCCACCGTCACGCGCATCACGTCGAGGCGGCGCTCCTCGGTCTGGAACGCGGACACCTGCGTGCGCACGCGATCGAGCACGTCGTAGTCGGTGAAGGTGCGAAAGCGCTCGACGAGATCGGCGCGGCGGCCCGAATGAAGCAGATCCTGAATACGGTCCGACCATTGCCGGTAGCTCTGCACGGTCTGCCGGATCTGCACGGCGCGCTCGACCTGAGGCGGATTGTCGGCGACCAGTTCGGCGAGACGGTCGATGCGGCGGTCGACGTCCATCCACAGCAAGACCGGCGTGCGGAAATTCGTGTCGCCGGTCGCCACCGCGCCGCGCAGCCGCACCGACTCGACCAGCACCGGCTCCAGCACACGGGCCGCCTGCGCCAGCACGGCCTGGCTGTGCTGGCCCGCGCGCTCGGCGCTTTCCGCGTCCGCCTCGGCTTTCACGATGGCCGACAGCAGCGTCAGCTCGAAAACGGCGGGGATCGCGATCAGCAATAGCCCTTTGGTGGTGAGGCGCATTGTGTGGCGGCCTGGAGCGTGTGGACGGCTAGCGGTTTTTAGCCCACCCATTATGTCGGCGTTTGTGCCCCAAGTGCGGCGGAATTGTGCTGCGGCGGCCATTTTCCGGTTGGCGTGCGCCAGCGCACCGAACATTTCTAAATGCCGACAAACCTTTGATTCAGAAAGCAAAAACGAATAAATCGCCCCAGACTGGCGCGCTCGCTCACCAACTTCGCGCGCAAGCACTGCTTTTGTGCCATCGTGACGTGCACGCGCGGTGCGCAACGCGTATCGCGCCCCGTTCTGGCGCCCGTCTCGCGCACCTGAAACGCACCTGAGACAGCACGGAAATAGCCGATCCGGTGCAAACGCGCACCGCTTCAATGCCCGACGCGAACGCTCGCTCACCAGTTTGGCGCGAAGCTGGCCCACATCTTGCTCAATACGCGCCTCTTTTGGGCAAATGCAGGACGCAAGGATGGACACTCTCAAGACCGGTACCGATACGCTCTTTCTGCTGCTGGGCGCCGCCATGGTGCTCGCGATGCACGCGGGATTCGCGTTCCTCGAACTCGGCACTGTGCGCAAGAAGAATCAGGTCAACGCACTCGTGAAGATCCTCGTCGACTTCTCCGTGTCGACGATCGCGTATTTCTTCATCGGCTACACGATCGCCTACGGCGTGCAGTTCTTCTCGCCGGCCGCGTTGCTGGCCGAGCACAACGGCTATCAGCTCGTGCGCTTCTTCTTCCTGCTGACCTTCGCGGCGGCGATTCCGGCCATCGTGTCGGGCGGCATCGCGGAACGCTCGAAGTTCAATCCGCAGCTGTTCGCGACGTTCGTGATCGTCGGCTTCATCTATCCGTTCTTCGAAGGCATGGTGTGGAACAACCGCCTGCACTTCCAGGACGCGATCACGCACGTGTTCGGCGTGCCGTTCCACGACTTCGCGGGCTCGGTCGTCGTGCACGCGTTCGGCGGCTGGGTCGCGCTGCCCGCCGTGCTGCTGCTCGGCGCGCGCCACGGCCGCTACTCGCGCGACGGCCGCATCGCCGCGCATCCGCCCTCGAACATTCCGTTCCTCGCGCTGGGCGCGTGGGTGCTGGCCGTCGGCTGGTTCGGCTTCAACGTGATGAGCGCGCAGACCATCGACAAGATCAGCGGCCTCGTCGCCGTGAATTCGCTGATGGCGATGGTGGGCGGCACGCTCTCCGCGTGGCTCGCGGGCCGCAACGACCCGGGCTTCACCTATAACGGGCCGCTCGCGGGCCTCGTGGCCGTGTGCGCGGGCTCGGACATCATGCAGCCGCTCGGCGCGCTCGCGACGGGCGCGGTGGCGGGCGTGCTGTTCGTCTATATGTTCACCTGCGTGCAGAACCGCTGGCGCATCGACGACGTGCTCGGCGTGTGGCCGCTGCATGGCCTCTGCGGCGCGTGGGGCGGGATCGCTGCGGGGATTTTCGGCGCGCGCTGGGCGGGCGGCATCGGCGGCGTGTCGCTGGGTGCGCAGATCGTCGGCACGCTGGGCGGCATCGTGATCGCCTCGCTCGGCGGCTTTGTGGTGTACGGGGCGCTGCGCGCGGTCGTGGGCCTGCGCATCGACCAGGAAGACGAGTACAACGGCGCCGACCTGTCGATCCACCGCATCTCGGCGACGCCGGAGCGCGAGACGGTTTTCTGATCGCGCACGATCGCGCACGAGTGTGCGTGACCACGCTTGAGTGAGTTCGATAAAGGCCAGCGCGATGCTGGCCTTTTTTATTGCGGCCTGATCGTACGACCGCGCACCGCACTCGCCGCCCAGGAGAATGGGCTACAACAGGCGGTCAGCGAAGTGAAACGACGGCTCGCAATCAAACGTTGAGCACACATCGTTGAGGACGCACCCTTTACAGAATGCAAACGCCGCTGCGCCGAAATCAAACATGCGGGCAGCGTTCATATTTTTCCGGCAGACTTCAGGTTTGACGTGCGCTAGCGCACAGCAAAAAAAAAGCGTCACGTGTGAACGTGACGCTTTGAAAAGTTCTAGCCATTCCGAGGGCCGTGCTAGAACCTGAGAGCCGGTATTCGACAAGGACGACGTTTGTCTGACCTTCTTCCGCAATGCATTGCAGACCGCGGCGACACACACGCGGATTCGGCAATGGGGACGTTTTTCATGCCCGCCGAATGGGTAGGCGGCTCAGTGCGCGAAGTCCCGAATTTATGCTCAATGCATAAACCGAGGCACATAAAAACCCCGCAAGGCCGCGGGGTTCTTTGCGCAGGTGAAGTTCGCTACCTGGCCTGCATCCAACCCGCCTTCGATTGCCGCTCGCGCAATATATGCACAACGTTTGCACGCGTTGCTCGCATAACGTTTGCCCGCGCGAATATCTCGAAGTCCTGTCGAAATCAGGTTCCATTTTTTATCTAGACGCTGACTAAGTCAAGCAAAATCTAACCAAAATACGCGAACTATCAAACACCTCGCGCTGGCACTGAAATAGCACTGTCGCGCCCCGCTTTCCCTGATGTAGCCTGGCTTTTGTCCGATGGATCGGTACCTGTCGGGCACAAAAATCGGTCTCGATTTAAGCGTTAAAACTCGCATCTCGCGCAAACAAAATTGAAATAGCGTTTCGGAAATTCCACGCTCATGACCACCGCTCCCGATCACCGCGTCCGTACCGACACGTCCCGCGACAAAGACGGCAACGCCGAAGAAGTCACCGCGCTCGCCCGCGGCCTCGCCGTGCTGCGCGCCATCGCCGCCGCCGACGTGGCGCTCGGCAACCGCGAACTCACCGAACTCACGGGCATCCCGAAAGCGACGCTCTCGCGCCTGACCGGCACGCTCGTCTCCACGGGCTTCCTCGCCCGCCTGCCCGACAGCGAGCGCTTCGTGCTCACCTCGTCGGTGCTCGAACTCTCGAACGGCTTCTTGCGCAGCTCCGACCTGCGCGCCCGCGCGCGGCCCTTCCTCACCCGACTGGCCGAGCGCACCGCGCTGTCCGTGCATCTGGCCGTGCGCGACCGGCTCGACATGGTCGTGATCGACGCCATCCGGCCGCGCTCGGCCGTGCTCGTTTCGCGGCTCGAAGTGGGCGCGCGCATCGACATGAGCCGCACTGCCGTGGGCCGCGCCTATCTCGTTTCGCTCGAAGCCACCGAGTGCGCCGAGCTGACCTCCGCCCTGCAAGCCGCCGCGGGCAACGACTGGGGCTTCGTCAGCAGCCGGCTCGACGCGGCGCTGGCCGAAACCGCCGAGCAAGGCTACGGCATGGCGATCGGCGAATGGTACGAAGGCCTGAACGCGATCGCCGGCACCTTCTTCGGCCCGAGCGGCGAGCTCTACGCGATCAACTGCGGCGGCGCCGCGCAACAATGCCCGCGCGACTGGCTCGTCACGCACGCGGTGCCGATGCTGCGCGAGTGCATCGAACGCATCGCCACCGAAATCGGCGGCACCGCCTGCCTGCCGCCACCGCCTGCCGCGAAGGTCGCCGCGACCGCTCATCAGGCTTGACCGGGCCCACCCTGGCCCCCGTCCTGACGGACAAATGACACGCCCTGTAACGTTCGTAACGTCTCGAAAGATACGGTACTGGACTGTAACGAACACAGCGACGTAGCATCATGCTTTTTGCCGCCGTAAGGAGTCTGTACGGCGTCGAATGCGCCTTCGCGGATTCAGCGCGCATCGCGCACGCACCCGCGCGGCCCCGTGATGACAACCCGCGACGTCAGGCCGACCGCCCCTCCCGCCAGCCGTGCACCGCACGCCAGCCAGCGTGGCGGCGCCTGACATCAAGCTTGCGCGCGCCTCGCGTAGCATCGGCGGCCTGCGCCGCAGCCACCGACGCTACGCGGCACGCCGTACGCGCAGCCAATCCGCTCAACCGACAAGCAGTCACCGACCTCGTAACCGACCTGACCGATGGATCAACAAGAAAAGCGCCCCGATTCCCCTCGTCGCGACACGCCGTCCGCCAACGCCACGCCGCCGTCGGGCGAGGTCCGGCGCAAGAGCCGCGGCAAGCTCATCGCCGTCGTGATCGTGTTGATCGTCGCGCTCATCGCGCTGCTGCGCTGGCATCCGTGGAACCTGAGCCTGAAGGGCGAAGCGGGCGCGCCCGGCGCGGCGAGCGGCGCGCATTCGCGCCGCGGCGGCCCCGGCGCGTTCGCCAACATGCCGCAGCCCGTGAGCGTCGCCACCGCGAAGGCCGGCGACATGCCCATCGTCATCACGGCGCTCGGCACGGTCACGCCGCTCGCCGACGTCACGGTGCGCACGCAACTGTCCGGCACGCTGCAGAGCGTGAACTTCGAGGAAGGCCAGATGGTGAAAAAGGGCGATGTGCTCGCGCAGATCGACCCGCGCCCGTACCAGATCTCGCTCGCCAACGCCGAAGGCCAGTTCGCGCGCGACCAGGCGCTGCTCGCCACCGCGCGCCTCGACCTCAAGCGCTACCAGACGCTGCTCGCGCAGGACTCGATCGCGAGCCAGCAGGTCGACACGCAAGCCTCGCTCGTCAAGCAATACGAAGGCACGGTCAAGTCGGATCAGGCCAACATCGACACCTACAAGCTCGATCTCACCTACGCGCGCATCACCGCGCCGGTCTCGGGCCGCGTGGGCCTGCGCCAGGTCGATCCGGGCAACTACGTCACCTCGGGCGACACCAACGGCATCGTCGTACTCACGCAGTTGCAGCCGATCAGCGTGATCTTCACGACCTCGGAAGACAACCTGCCGTCGATCATGAAGCAGATGCGCGCGGGCACGAAGCTGTCGGTGACCGCCTACGACCGCAGCAACACCACGATGCTCGAAACCGGCTATCTGCAGACGCTCGACAACCAGATCGACACCACGACCGGCACCGTCAAGCTGCGCGCGAGCTTCAAGAACGACGACCAGTCGCTGTTCCCGAACCAGTTCGTCAACGCGCGCCTGCTGGTCGACACGATCCACAACGCCGTGATCGTGCCCACCTCGGCCGTGCTCAACGGCTCGCAGGGCCAGTACGTCTACGTCGTGAAGCCGGACAACACCGTGACCGTGCGCCTCGTGAAAGCCGGGCCGATCGACGCCGAACGCACCAGCATCGCCTCGGGTCTCGCCGTGGGCGAACGCGTCGTGATCGACGGTTCGGACCGCCTGCGCGAAGGCTCGAAGATCACGATCCCCGCCGAGCGGCCGAAGCACGCGTCGGGTGCGTCCGGCGCATCCGCGGCCTCGGGCGCATCGGGCGCTTCCTGGGCCGGCGCCGCCTCGGGCGCTCACCGCCATCGCCGTCACGCCTCTGAAGCTTCGAGCCAGTAAGCCGCATGAATCCTTCCCGCGCTTTTATCCTGCGCCCGGTCGGCACGGCGCTGCTCATGGCGGCGATCATGCTGGTCGGTCTCGTCGCGCTGCGGTTTCTGCCGCTCTCGGCGCTGCCCGAAGTCGACTATCCGACCATCCAGGTGCAGACCTTCTATCCGGGCGCGAGCCCGGACGTGATGACGTCCTCGGTCACCGCGCCGCTCGAACGCCAGTTCGGGCAGATGCCGTCGCTGAACCAGATGTCGTCGCAAAGCTCGGCGGGCGCGTCGGTCATCACGCTGCAGTTCAGCCTCGACCTGCCGCTCGACGTCGCCGAACAGGAAGTACAGGCCGCCATCAACGCGGCCGGCAACCTGCTGCCCTCGGACCTGCCCGCGCCGCCGATCTACGCCAAGGTCAATCCCGCCGACGCGCCGATCCTCACGCTCGCCATCACCTCGAAGACGCTGCCGCTCACGCAGATCCAGGATCTCGCCGACACGCGTCTCGCGCAGAAGATCTCGCAGGTCGCGGGCGTGGGTCTCGTGAGTCTCTCGGGCGGTCAGCGCCCCGCCGTGCGGATTCAGGCGAATCCGCGCGCGCTCGCCGCCTACGGCCTGAATCTCGACGACCTGCGCACCAGCATCTCGAACCTCAACGTCAACACGCCGAAGGGCAATTTCGACGGCCCGACGCGCGCCTACACGATCAACGCGAACGACCAGCTCACCGACGCCGACGCCTATAAAGACGCCGTGATCGCCTACCGCGACGGCCGCCCCGTGATGCTCACCGACGTCGCGAACATCGTGCAGGGCGCGGAGAACACCAAGCTCGGCGCGTGGGTGGACAACACGCCCGCGATCATCGTGAACGTGCAGCGCCAGCCGGGCGCGAACGTGATCGCCGTGGTGGACAGCATCAAGGCGTTGCTGCCGCAATTGCAGGAGTCGCTGCCGCAGGCGCTCGACGTGCAGATCGTCACCGACCGCACGACCACGATCCGCGCCTCGGTGCGCGACGTGCAGTTCGAACTGCTGATGTCGGTCGTGCTGGTCGTGCTCGTGATGTACCTGTTCCTCGCGAACGTCTACGCCACCATCATCCCGAGCCTTTCGGTGCCGCTCTCGCTGATCGGCACGCTGGCCGTGATGTATCTGTGCGGCTTCTCGCTCGACAATCTCTCGCTGATGGCGCTGACCATCGCGACCGGCTTCGTCGTCGACGACGCCATCGTGATGATCGAAAATATCGCGCGCTACGTGGAAGACGGCGACCCGCCGCTCGAAGCCGCGCTCAAGGGCTCGAAGCAGATCGGCTTCACCATCATCTCGCTCACGGTCTCGCTGATCGCGGTGCTGATCCCGCTGCTGTTCATGGGCGACGTGGTCGGCCGCCTGTTCCATGAATTCGCGATCACGCTGGCCGTGACCATCGTGATTTCGGCGATCGTCTCGCTCACGCTGGTGCCGATGATGTGCGCGAAGATGCTGCGCCACACGCCGCCCGCCGAAAGCCGCCGCTTCGAGGCGCGCGTGCATGCGTTCTTCGACTACATCATCGGCCGCTACGGCGTCGCGCTCGAATGGGTGCTCGCGCGCCAGCGGCTCACGCTGCTCGTGTTCGCCGCCACGTTCGTGCTCACGGGCGTGCTCTACGTCTACGTGCCGAAGGGCTTCTTCCCCGTGCAGGACACGGGCGTGATCCAGGCGATCACGCAGGCGCCGCAATCGGTGTCGTATGCGTCGATGGCCGAGCGTCAGCAGGCGCTCGCCACCGAGATTCTCAAGAACGAGAACGTGGAGAGCCTCACGTCGTTCATCGGCGTGGACGGCCAGAACATCACGCTCAACAGCGGCCGCATGCTCATTAACCTGAAGGCGCGCGACGACCGCAGCGAGACCGCCAGCCAGATCATCCGCGATCTGCAACAGGCGACCTCGCATATGCCGGGCGCGACGCTCTACATGCAGCCCGTGCAGGATCTGACGATCGACTCGACCGTGAGCCCGACGCAGTATCAGTTCATGCTCACGACGCCGAACATCCAGGACTTCACAACCTGGGTGCCCAAGCTCGTGCAGCGCCTCCAGCAGGTGCCCGAACTCGCCGACGTCGCCACCGACCTGCAGGATCAGGGCAACTCGGTGTTCATCGAGATCGACCGCGCGAGCGCGGCGCGCTACGGCATCACGCCCGCGACCGTGGACAACGCGCTCTACGACGCTTACGGCCAGCGCATCATCTCGACCATCTTCACACAGTCGAACCAGTACCGCGTGATTCTGGAAGCCGACCCGGTGATGCAGCACTACACCGACTCGCTGAACTCGATCTACCTGCCCTCCTCGACTTCGACCACGGGCCAGGTGCCGCTCTCGGCCATCGCGAAGTTCCACGAGCGGCCCGCGCCGCTGCTGGTCTCGCACCTCTCGCAGTTCCCGGCCACCACGGTGTCGTTCAACCTCGCGCCGGGCGCGTCGCTGGGCGCGGCGGTCAAGGCGATCCAGCAGGCGGAACAGGAAGTCGGCCTGCCCGGCTCGTTCCAGACGCGCTTCCAGGGCGCGGCGCTCGCGTTCCAGGCGTCGCTCTCGAACGAACTGTTCCTGATCCTCGCGGCCATCGTGACGATGTACATCGTGCTCGGCGTGCTCTACGAGAGTTTCGTGCATCCGATCACGATTCTCTCGACGCTGCCTTCGGCCGGTATCGGCGCGCTGCTCGCGCTGATGATCAGCGGGCACGATCTGGACATCATCGGCATCATCGGCATCGTGCTGCTGATCGGCATCGTGAAGAAGAACGCGATCATGATGATCGACTTCGCGCTCGACGCCGAACGCAACGAAGGCAAGCCGCCGCGTGAAGCGATCTATCAGGCCTGCCTGCTGCGCTTCCGCCCGATCATGATGACGACGATGGCGGCGCTGCTTGGCGCGCTGCCGCTGATGCTCGGCATGGGCGCGGGTTCGGAATTGCGGCGCCCGCTCGGCATCGCCATCGCGGGCGGCCTGATCGTGAGCCAGGCGCTGACGCTGTTCACGACGCCCGTGATCTATCTCGCGTTCGATTCGATCGCGGCGCGGCTGCGCAAGCGCTTCGGCGGCGACTCGCATCCCACGCCGCCCGCGCCCACGTCCGGCCCGGAGCACTGACGCGATGAATCTCTCGCGCCCGTTCATCTCGCGCCCCGTGGCGACCACGCTGCTCGCGCTCGGCATCGCGCTCGCCGGCCTCTTCGCGTTCACGAAGCTGCCGGTGGCGCCGCTGCCGCAAGTCGATTTCCCCACCATCTCGGTGCAGGCCACCTTGCCGGGCGCGAGCCCGGAAACCGTGGCGACCAGCGTGGCGAGTCCGCTCGAACGCCACCTGGGCTCGATCGCCGACGTCAGCGAAATGACCTCGCAGAGTTCGGTGGGCAGCACGCGCATCACGCTGCAATTCGGCCTGAACCGCGACATCGACGGCGCCGCGCGCGACGTGCAGGCGGCCATCAACGCCGCGCGCGCCGACCTGCCGACGAGCCTGCGCTCGAACCCCACGTATCACAAGGTCAATCCCGCCGACGCGCCGATCCTGATCCTCGCGCTCACCTCGCCCACGCTCAGCGCGGGCCAGCTCTACGACTCGGCGGCCACGGTGCTGCAGCAGTCGCTCTCGCAGGTCGACGGCATCGGCGAGGTGGACGTGAGCGGCTCGGCCAATCCCGCCGTGCGCATCGAACTGGAACCGCACGCGCTGTTCCACTACGGCATCGGCCTCGAAGACGTGCGCGCGGCGCTCGCCTCCGCGAACGCGAACAGCCCGAAGGGCGACATCGAGTTCGGCCCGCAGCGCTACCAGCTCTACACCAACGACCAGGCGAGCAAGGCGAGCCAGTACAAGGACCTCGTGATCGCCTACCGCAACAACGCGGGCGTGAAGCTCTCGGATGTGGGCGAAGTGGTCGATTCGGTGGAAGACCTGCGCAATCTCGGCCTCGCCAACGGCAAGCATTCGGTGCTGGTGATCCTGTACCGCCAGCCGGGCGCGAACATCATCGAGACCGTCGACCGCGTGGTCGCGATGCTGCCGCAACTGAAGGCCTCGCTGCCCGCCGACGTCGACGTGATTCCCACCTCGGACCGCTCGGTCACCATCCGCGCCTCGCTCAAGGACACCGAGCACACGCTGATCATCGCCGTCGCGCTCGTGGTGATGGTCGTGTTCCTGTTCCTGCGCAACTGGCGCGCGACGCTGATCCCGAGCGTGGCCGTGCCGATCTCGATCATCGGCACCTTCGCGGCCATGTACCTGATGGGCTTCTCGCTCGACAACCTCTCGCTGATGGCGCTGACCATCGCGACGGGCTTCGTCGTCGACGACGCCATCGTGGTACTCGAAAACATCTCGCGCCATATCGAAAGCGGCGTGCCGCGCATGAAGGCCGCGCTGCTCGGCGCGCGCGAAGTGGGCTTCACGGTGCTCTCGATCAGCGTCTCGCTGGTGGCCGTGTTCCTGCCGATCCTGCTGATGGGCGGCATCGTCGGACGCCTGTTCCGCGAGTTCGCGCTCACGCTCTCGCTCGCCATCGCGGTGTCGCTCGCAGTCTCGCTCACGCTCACGCCGATGATGTGCTCGCGATTGCTCCAGGAAGCGCACGAGAAGAAGCCGGAAGGCCGCTTTTCGCGCTGGCTCGAACGCGGCTTCGTGCGCATGCAGAACGGCTATGAGCGCACGCTCGGCTGGGCGCTCGCGCACCCGCTGCTGATCCTGATGGTGCTGCTCGCGACCATCGCGCTCAACGTGGTGCTCTACGTGATCGTGCCGAAGGGCTTCTTCCCGCAGCAGGACACCGGGCGTCTGATCGGCGGCATCCAGGCCGACCAGTCGACCTCGTTCCAGGCGATGAAGGTGAAGTTCGCCGAAATGCAGCGCATCGTGCAGGCGAACCCGGCCGTGGATTCCGTGGCGGGCTTCACGGGCGGACGCGCGACCAACGCGGGCTTCATGTTCGTCTCGCTCAAGCCGAAAAGCGAGCGCAAGCTCTCCGCCGACGAAGTGATCGCGCAACTGCGCGGGCCGCTCTCGAACGTGGCGGGCGCGCGCACCTTCCTGCAATCGGTGCAGGACATCCGCGTGGGCGGGCGGCAGTCGAACGCACAGTATCAGTTCACGCTGCTCGCCGACAACACCGCCGACCTCTACAAGTGGGGGCCGAAGCTCACCGAAGCGCTACAGGCGCGCCCCGAACTCGCGGACGTGAATTCGGACCAGCAGCAAGGCGGCCTCGAAGCGATGGTCACGATCGACCGCCAGAGCGCGGCGCGGCTGAACATCACGCCTTCGCAGATCGACAACACGCTCTACGACGCGTTCGGCCAGCGCCAGGTCTCGACCATCTACAACCCGCTCAACCAGTATCACGTGGTGATGGAAGTCGCGCCGCAATACTGGCAGAGCCCGGAGATGCTCAAGCAGATCTGGGTCAGCACCTCGGGCGGCACCGCGAGCGGCGCGCAGAGCACCAATGCGACGGCGGGCACGGTCACGTCCACGGCCACGTCGAGCGCGTCGTCGGGCGGCACGGGCGGCACCTCGTCGACGAGCGCCGCGACCATCGCCGCCGACTCCGCGCGCAATCTCGCGATCAACTCGATCGCCGCGAGCGGCAAGTCGAGCGCGTCGTCGGGCGCGGCCGTGTCGACGGCGAAGGAAACCATGATCCCGCTGTCGGCCATCGCCTCGTTCGGACCGGGCACGACGCCGCTCTCGGTGAATCACCAGAGCCAGTTCGTGGCCTCGACGATCTCGTTCAACCTGCCGCCGGGCAAATCGCTCTCCGACGCGACCCAGGCCATCTACGACACGATGGCCGAGATCGGCATGCCGCAGACCATCCACGGCAGCTTCCAGGGCACGGCGCAGGCGTTCCAGCAGTCGCTGAGCAACCAGCCGGTCCTGATTCTCGCGGCGCTGCTGGCCGTGTATATCGTGCTGGGCATTCTGTACGAGAGCTACATCCATCCGCTGACGATTCTCTCGACGCTGCCCTCGGCGGGCGTGGGCGCGCTGCTCGCGCTGCTGCTGTTCAAGACCGAGTTCAGCATCATCGCGCTGATCGGCGTGATTCTGCTGATCGGCATCGTCAAGAAGAACGCGATCATGATGGTGGACTTCGCGATCCAGGCGTCGCGCGAGGGACTGAGTTCGCGCGACGCGATCTATCAGGCCTGTCTGCTGCGCTTCCGCCCGATCATGATGACGACCTGCGCGGCGCTGCTCGGCGCGCTGCCGCTGGCGTTCGGACGCGGCGAAGGCGCGGAGCTGCGCGCGCCGCTGGGGATTTCGATCGTCGGAGGCTTGATTGTGAGTCAGATGCTCACGCTCTATACGACGCCGGTGGTGTATCTGTATATGGACCGGCTGCGCGTGTGGTGGGATGCGAAGCGCGGGAAGATGGAGCCGCCTGCGCGGGTGGTGGAGTGAAAAAGGCGGCTGGGCATGAGACCCAGCCGTTTTTTAATGCGAAGCCCGTTCTTCAAGCGTCGCCTGGAATCGCCTGGAGAAACGCCTTCGCGGCGCCAACGCAATAATCGAACGACGGCGTATAACCGAGCGTCTGAATATCGGCGAATCGCGCGGCAAGAAACGGTCGATGCTCGTCGAGCAGCCGCAGAAACGTCGCGCGATGCCGGATCAGGAACGTGCCCGCCGCCATCAACGCATCGGGTTCGCGCTCGATCACGAGACTCAGGTCGAACAAATCGCGCGCGGCGGGACGGTCGCCTCGATACCACATCTTCTTCGCGACGATCTCGGCGGCGGTCTCGACCTTGACCGCCTCGCCCATCAGTTCCCACTCGTCGAAGCCCGGCGAAGTCAGATTGCGCGACACGACGAAATCGATCTCGCCGTCCCGCAGGATCAGCTTCACGAACTGCGCGTGTTCTTCGTAGTCGCCGCGTGATTTCCGCGGCGGCGTCGCTGATACGCGGATTGACGTAGCCGAGATACTGCGGATTGGGCACGAAGATATCGATGTCCTTGCTCAGGCGATGGCCGTATCGCAGCATGAGCACGGTCCCGCCGCCGAAGGTCCAGAACGGATTCGACGTGCCATGCGTCCTGATCTCAGCGACGAGTTTGAGCGCATGCCGAAACAGGCTTCGCCATGCGCCATCGGGCAACGAGTCCAACGACGGCGATACGTTCACACCCACACTCCGCGATAGAGATGCAGATCCTTCGACCAGGTGGCGAGGGTTTTCCAGATTTGCCGCGTCGGCGTACCCGAGCTTCTGGCCGCCTCCTCGACCGCCTTGACGACGACCGGCACCGGCACTTCATCGAGGATCGTGGAAATCTGCGACTCGAAACCCTCGGGAATCTTGCCGCTCGCCAGCGCCTTCGCGAGCGTGCGCTCCGTGAGATGCCCCTTGTAGCTGACGTTCGCGCTGACCGTGGCCTTGTGGAGCCCGCGCTGTTCGCTGCGGGGCAAGGCGGCCAGTTCGAGTCCGAGCACGCTCAGTAGCGGAATCAGCTTGTTGACGCCGAGATCGTTGACCTTCCCGGCCTCGAATTGATTGACGGTGACACGCGACAAACCGGCGAGTTTCGCCAGTTGTGCCTGGGTCAGATCGAGTTCCGCGCGCCGCTGAGCGACGGCCTGACCGATTTCGTAGAGTTGCATGGCGCTCTCCGCACCGCCACCGAGGCGGCTACGCGATGTAAAGTATATTTTACATCAAGCCGCACCAGGCGCACGCCGGCTTCAGCGCCTCGACAGGCCTCGACAAGCCGCGTCACCGCCCCGCCCGCCTCAACCCCACCGGCAGACACGCCACCATCAAATGCAGCAAGACCGGCACGACGATCCCGTCGTCGATCACGCCGACGAGCGGCAGCGCGATATTGAACGGCGCGAGCGCATAGAGCGTCAGCAAGGCCGCCGACGGCACCAGCCAGCCGGGCCGGTTCGGTTGCCGCAGCGCGAACCACAGCACGCGCGCATCGCCCTTCACGATCTTCAACAGCCAGGCCAAACGCTTCATTTCCACCTCCTCGTCCGTCAGCACGCATCAGTGCTGCTCATGCCCCGGCGCATCCGAGCGCGACGTGCGGAGCACCAGTCCATCCGGCGAAAAATGCGCATTGAACATGCCGTCGCCGGCCACGCCGCCTTCGGCCCAATGCCAGCTCCACACTTCCTCGTGGCTCAGCGCGTACTTCGACACCGTCGCCGGTTTGCCGAGCAGCTTGCGCACGTCGTCCTGCGTCATGCCCGGCACCACCTGGGCGATATTCTGCGCCGTCAGCGCCTGGGTCATCGCGACGAGCTTGCCGTCCGCGTCGAAGTCCAGCATCCACGTGTTCAGGCCGTTCGGACCGCGCGGATATTCGAGGCGCTCGGTGCCGTCGTCGTTTTGCCAGACGATCTCGGGTTTGCCCGCCGACGCGCGCACGTCCTCGACCGTCGACACGCCGATTTGCAGCTTGCCGAACGCCATGGAGTCGGGCTTCACCGCGTTGACGGCGTCGGCGACCTTCTGCTGGTCGCAGGCTGCAAGCAGCGTGCCGCAAGCGGCGGCGAGCGCGAGGGAAATGGACAGGGTTCGGAGCATGGCGATCGTCGGCGAGTAAAAACGTGGGGGCGCGCTGCGGGGTTTCAAGCGAATTTCAAGCGGGGCTCGATCGGGTCTCAAGCCGATATCAAGCCGCTCGCGGGCAGCGCGGCTGGCGTGCGAGTATGCCACTGTCGTGCGGCACATCCGCGCCGTTTGCGGACCGTCGCGCCGGTCTCGATGCAGGCGATTGCGCATCTCTTGTCCGCGCGCAAAGTCATTCGCGCGCGCCACGCAAAGCGGCCCACGCGGCTCGTCGAACCCGGCCTCAGAGCCGCTGCGCGATCGCCAGCGTAAAGATGCGCGCCCAGCGTTTTGCCTCGCGCTCGCTCGTCATCGGCAACTGCCAGAGCGGGCGTTTCGCATCGGTCACGCGCAGCGCGACGTGCCAGCCGTTCGCGTCGTGTTGCGCCTGCGCGTCCTGCAGGTCCGCGAAGATATACGCGCCGTGCGCGCCGTCGCACGTGACTTCGCACAGCCGCTTGTGCGCCGCGAGCCGCGCCTCGCCCCATGCACCCGCGACGCGATGGGTCCAGTCGCCGTCGCCGCGCAGATTCGGCGCGACGTCCTGACGTCGACGCCACCAGCGCGCGGCCAATGCGACGATCGCCGCCGCCACCACCACCGCCACGCTCACGGCCACGCCGAGCCCGAATCGCGCGCAGAGCGCATGAAACGACCACACCGCGCCATAGACGAGCGCGGCGAACGCGAAGAGTAAAACGAGAATCGGCATGCGGGGAACGCCCAAAGCGGGCACAAGCGAAGGGAGAGGAGGAACGGCGAAGGCGGCGTCGCGCGGCATCACACGGCGGCACGCGCACAACGGCACACGCACGGCGACATGCACACGACGCACGCGCAAAACAGCACGCAAAACAACGCATGAATCAACGCATCAAACCACGCGCGCGGCCTTCACGCCGCGCGCGCCGCGAGCCTTATTGCTGCGGATGCTGCGCGGCCCATTCCTTCACGGCGCGCAACGTGTTTTCCACGTGCTGGTCGGGCGAGAGACTCGTGTACTCGTAGATGACTTTGCCGTCCGGCGCGATCACGTAGGAGACGCGGTTGGCCATCGAATCGTGCAGCGGCATCGATGCGTCGTAGGCCTTGATGATCTTCGAATCCTCGTCGGCGGCGACGGGGAATTTGCTGCGGCACTCGCTCACCGAGAACTTCGTGAGCGTGCCGATGTTGTCATGCGATACGCCGATCACGGTTGCGCCGTACTTCTTGTACTCGTCCACGGCTTCGGCGAATTCGTGCGCCTCGATCGTGCAGCCCTTCGTGAACGCGGCCGGATAGAAGTACACCACGACCGGGCCCTTCTTGAGCTCGGAGGCGAGCGAATACGTGTAGGTCTTGCCGCCCAGCGAAGCCTGGGTCGTGAAGTCGGGCGCGGCGTCGCCCGGCTTGAGCGTGGCCTGCGCGGTCAGGGCGAACAGCGACAGGCCGGCGCAGACGAGCGCCGCGGCGCCGGCCGCGAAATACCTCGGTTTCATATCGGATGTCCTCGGGTGTACTCGAATGGGCACGAATGGCGCGCCGGAATCGCGGCCCGCGACGGACCGCCGGGTTCGGCGCCGCCCCTATTGGACCACAGTCCGTGCGCGCGCGCAGAGCGTGCAGGCAGGCGCGCGGACACGCGCAACCGGCATGCCCTTACACGCGACTTTCAACGCCAGTTTCAGCACCCGACTTCAACCGCCCGGATCAACCGTCCGCATACGCCGAGAACCACGCGCCCGCCCACAGATTGAGCTCGCCGAGCAGCGGCGGCGTGAGCGCGGCGAAGCGCCCGCCCGCTTCGGCGATGAGCGTCTGCGCCTGGGTTTCGTCGCCGCGTTCGCACGCATGCGCGACGCGCAGCAGCATGCCGAGTTCGCCATGCTGCCCGTCGACGGCCGAGGTAATCTCGCGCGCGAGGCCGAGCCCTTCGAGCGTATCGGTGGCCGTGGAGCCGACCAGCACATGCACGAGCGAGAAGATGCCGGTCATGAACGCGGCATCGGCGAAATCGGGGTCGTTCGGCGCGAGACTGCGCGCGGCCAGTTCCATGAAATGCGAGCGCGTGCCCGCGAGCTGCACGAGCGGATCGGACGCCCAAGGCAGATCGCGTCCGCTCGCATAAAGCAGCAGCTGCGCCCAGCGCGCGATCTGGCGCGTGCCGGCGGCCAGCACCGCCTCGCGCAGCGACGAGATCGGCCGGCCCGGCGCATACGCGCTCGAATTCACGAGACGCAGCAGCTGCACGACCACGCCCGGATGGCTGCGCAATTCGTGTTCGAGCGCGGCCACGCCCACATCGCTCGCCACCAGCGCGAGCAGACGCACGAGCGCGAGACGCGAGGCCCGCATGCGCGGCGCGCGCAACATCTGCGGACGCGCGAAGAAGTAGCCCTGGAACAGCTCGAAGCCGAGGTCGCGCGCGTACTCGAAGTCCTCGCGCGTCTCGACCTTTTCGGCGATCAGCGTCTTGCCTTCGGCGGCGATGGCGGCGGCGAGCGCGGGCAGTTCGGCGCGGTCGGTCTGCAGCAGATCGACCTTGACGATGTCCGCGTACGGCAGCGCGCGGCGCAGGTTGTCGGTGAGCGCGCTCACATCGTCGAAGGCGATGCGATAGCCCACGCGGCGCAGCTGCGCGAGACGTTCGAGCACGGCGAGATCGAAGCCCACGTGTTCGAGCACTTCGAGCACGAAGCGGCCCGGCGGCAGCAGATGCACGATGTCGTCGAACAGCAGCTCGCGGCTCATGTTGACGTAGCCGTGATGGCGGCCGAGCACGGCGGGCACGCCGAGCTGCCCCATCGTGCGCGTCATGACCTGCGCGGTCGCGTGGCGGTCGTCGAAGACTTCGGCACGATTTTGCACGCCGCCACGAAACAGCAGTTCGTAGGCATTGAGCGCGCCGTTGCGGTCGAGGATCGGCTGACGGCCGAGATAGACGAACGGATGGGCGCCGGCGCCCTGCGCGTGATGCATGGGCTCCTGGCCGCTCTCGCTGGCCGCGTGTTCCGGCCTGGCGGACGATGACGATGAATCTGACATGGCGGATGACTGGAGCGGATAATCCCGGACAGCAGGTCCCGACGGTGGTGGTAATAACCGGTAAGAAGTTTGCCCCTGCGGACAAGCGCTCAACGGACCTTCGCCCCTGACGCCTGGCCGCTCACACAAGCCTCCGGACGCAGCGAACGCATGCATCGCGCATCGGCGCGAGCAGGCTGCCGGCGCCACTTTAACCGAAACTGCGGGCGCTGACACCGCTCGGTGCAGCGAGTTCGCACCGAGGTCGAAATTTCCGTTTTGTTTCCGTTTTGACACTAAAGATTTCGCGCGCGAGGTCGATATCACGGTCTGATGGGCGTGTTCAGCCGGATGCCGACGCGCCCGCCGACCGGACCACCGCAGCGACACGCTCAAGCGTGCCGCGCGGCGAGCCCGGCGCAATAACGATCAGACCAAGGGTTGCCAGCGATACACATGGAAGCGAACAGGATCACCGCGCCCCGCCCGGGCTGGCTGCGCTCGGTCATCGGCCGGCTGCGCACGCGCGCCGGGCTGCATGGCGATGCCGGCGTCCCGCTCGCCTCCACGGGCGGCGCGCCGCTGCTGCCGGACGCCCATGACGCGACGCGCGACATGCCGCTCGGGGCGCGCATGCTCGAAGCGCCGTCCGATGCCGTCTCGCGCTCGTTCGAGCACACCGCGGCGGCCGTGGACTTCCTCGTGCATGTGGACCGCAACCTGCGCTTCCTCTACGTGTCCGACGCGAGCCTGCGCTTCGCCGGCTATCACCGCGAGTTCCTGCTCGGCGCGACGCTGCACGACCTCGTCGCGCCCGAACATCAGTCGCGGCTCGACGCGCTGTTCGCCCGCGCGCTCGAAAGCGGCGCCATCGAGAAGGACACCGTCGATCTCGTCAAGGCGCTCACCTATCCGCTCGCCGTCGAACTGCGCGTGCAGCGTTCGGCCTATGCGGGCATGGACGGCTTCGCGGTCGCGGGCTTCGATGTGTCGGCCTGGCAAGGCGACGCCGCGCGCCTCACGCACGCGCTCCATCACGATCCGCTGACCGGCATGCCGAACCAGGCGGCGCTCGGCCCCGCGCTCGAACGCGCGCAGTCCGAAGCCGACCGCCACGGCCTGCCGATCGCCCTGCTGCTGCTCGATCTCGACGACTATCAGCGCGTGAACCGCGCACTCGGTTACGACGCCGGCGACGAACTGCTGCGCGAAACCGCACGCCGCCTCTCGCATCTCGCGCTGCAAGGCGAGCTGATCACGCGCATCGGCAGCGACGAGTTCGCGATCCTGATCAGCCCGCAACTCAACGCGAGCCCCGGCGATCTGCGCGTGACGGCCGAAGCGCTCGCGCGCCGCCTGCTCACGTCGATCCTGCAGCCTTACACGTTCCGCGACCAGCCCGTGCATCTGTCGGCGAGCATCGGCATTGCGTTCTATCCCGACCAGCGCGCACAAGGCGGCCTGCCCGGCATTCTGCGCGAAGATCCGCACGAGACCGCGCACGATCTCGGTGACATCCAGGCGGACAGCACGCCGCTGCTGCGCCGCGCCGACCAGGCGCTGCAACAGGCCAAGTCGGCCGGCGGCAACACGATGATGCTGCACGTGCCGGACGACGATCCGACCGACGCCATGCTGCTCAAGCTGGAGTCCGACCTCTACGACGGCGTGCGCAACGGCGAGTTTTCGCTGCACTATCAACCGATCACAAGCAGCGCCACACGGGGCGTCGTGGGGGTCGAGGCACTGATCCGGTGGCAACATCCATTGCATGGGCTCGTGCCGCCCTCAACATTTATTCCCCTTGCGGAATCCGTCGGCCTGATTAATTATCTCGGCAACTGGGTTTTGAAAGCGGCCTGCATGCAGTTGACGCAATGGGACGAGCAAGGCATCTCCTTGCAGTACATCGCCGTCAACGTCTCGCCGCAGCAGTTCCGTAATCCGCGATTCAAGGACAGCGTTCAGGAGGCGATCCAGCTCACCGGGCTCGATCCGCGCCGGCTGGTGTTCGAGATCACCGAAAGCCTGCTGATGCAGGACCCGCAGCACGCAGTGAAGCTGCTCGAGGAACTCACGGGCCTCGGCATCCGCTTCGCCGTGGACGACTTCGGCACAGGCTATTCGAGTCTCGCGTATCTGCAACGGTTTCCGCTTTCGAAACTGAAGATCGACCGCAGCTTCGTGGAGAACCTGCTCACCTCGCGCAACGATCAGGCGATCGTCAACGCCGTGGTGGGCCTCGCGCGCACGCTCGAACTCGAACTCGTCGCCGAGGGCGTCGAGACCGAGGCGCAGCGCGAATTGCTCACGAAGATGGGCTGCGACCACATCCAGGGATGGCTCGTCTGCAAGGCGCTGCCGTCCGAGGAACTCTCGCAGCGGTTCGAGTCGCGCAGTCTGCACCTTCACGGAGTGCACTGATGGCGGCACCGACACACGCTGGGCTTTTGCGAAATTGACATGGTTCAGATGGTAAAGGCAGTCCTGCTCGACCGGCTCTGGGCTCGCATGAACGAGCGCGGCGACTTCCCCATGCTGTCGCAATCGCTGCGCACCACGGTCGCGGCCATGACCAATGACGACTACGACTTCAGCGCGCTGGTCAAGGTCGTGCTGTCCGACTTCGCGCTCACGCAAAAAGTGTTGCGCCTCGCCAACTCGGCCATGTACATGGCCTTCGGCGGCAACATCACGACCGTCACGCGCGCGCTGATGGTGCTCGGCATGGACGCGGTCGGCCATCTCGTGGTCGGCCTGAAGATCGTCGACCACTTCCATCACAGCGCGCCGCGCCGCATCGACGCCAAACTCGAACTGAACCGCACCATGCTGTCGGGCTTCGTCGCGCGCAAGCTCACCGAGCGCGGCGACCTGCGCGCGGGCGAAGAAGCCGTGGTCTGCACGCTGATGCGCCAGGTCGGCAAGCTGCTGGTGGTGTTCTATCTCGAACCCGAGTGGGACCAGATCCGCCGCGAATGCGACGCGGGCACGAGCGAGGACGAAGCCTGCATCGACGTGCTCGGCGTGACCTTCGCCGAAATCGGCCAGGACGCGGCCGCGCGCTGGCGCCTGCCCGAAGCGATCCGCGAAGGCATGGGCGAGTACGACCCGGCCGGCACCGAGCCGCGCCAGGTGCAGTGGCTGCGCGCCATCACGAACTATTCGACGGAAGTCGCGCGCGTGCTGACCACGCCCGGCCTGACCGATGAAATGCGTGAGGAGCACATCGCCGAACTCGCGCAGTATTACGGCCGCGCGCTCAACACCGACCCCGACACGCTCGTACAGATGAGCCTCGCGCTCGCCAACGAGGAAGCCGACGACGGCGTGATGCGCGAGATCGTCGAGCTGCGTGCGAACGCCGACGCGATCGCACGCGAAGCGCTCGACCCCGAGGCGCGCATCGCGGCGGGCGTCGAAGATCTGCGTGCCCTGCCGCCCGGCAGCGCGCTCTCCGCGGCACTTACGCTCGCCACCGAAACGGTGCTCGCGGGCCTCGGCTTCGCGCGCACGGTCGTGTTCGTGCGGCGCGGCGCGAACATGTTCGAGGCGCAGCGCGGCTTCGGCCCGGACGTCGAAGACGGCCTGGACAAGCTCACGTTCAGCGCCACGTTCCAGCCCGACGTGTTTCATCTGGCGATCGCCAACTCGGTGGGCATCTTCATCGAGAACGCGCAGGACCCGAAGATGCTCACGCGTCTGCCGGGCTGGTATCGCGCCCGC
This sequence comes from Paraburkholderia sp. J94, assembly GCF_905220285.1. Taxonomy (NCBI): domain Bacteria; kingdom Pseudomonadati; phylum Pseudomonadota; class Betaproteobacteria; order Burkholderiales; family Burkholderiaceae; genus Paraburkholderia; species Paraburkholderia sp. J94. Next base: position 53,720 of record NZ_CAJMZH010000003.1, read on the forward strand.
TTCGACGACACGCGCGCCTTCGTGCTGCTGCCGGTCGCCACGCAGGGCGAGCCGCCCGTCGCCCTGCTCTACGGCGACTGGATGACGAGCCAGGAACCGCGCCGCATCTCGCAGAAGGAAATGAGCGCGCTCAACGAACTCGCGCACGAACTCGCGCGCTTCTTTTCCGGCGATGCGGTGAAGACGCTGGCGAAGTCGAGCTGATCGCGCTTTTCAGGGCTCTCTACCTGCCGTCTTTGCGACGTCAAGCCGGAAAAACAAACGGGGCGCCACGCGCCCCGTTTGCATTGGCGATCCCGCTTTCGCGGCCTCGCTTTTAGCCCTCGGCCTGCACCAGCCCCTGAGCCTCGGCATCGCGTTCGGCCATGCCGGCCCATTCGGCCGCCTGCAAGGCCAGCGCCGACACCGCGCCCGCGTCGAGCGGCGCGAGATGCGCGCACGCGGCGTCCACGGCGATCCAGTTGCCGCGCTCCAGCGCCTCGCTCGCGTCGAGCAGCTGACCGAGCACGCCCTCGCGGCGCAGGATGGCCGCGCGGATCGGCTTGGCGAGCCGCAGCACTTCGAGCGCGCCTTCGATCGGCCCGCCGAACACGGCATCGACGAACGAAAACACGCCCACGAGGAACGCGGAGTCTTCTTCCGTCGGCCCCGCTTCGGGCAGCACCGCCGCCGCCATTTCCATGAAGCGCGCGCGCGTGGCCGCGAGTTGCAGCATCGGATCGTCTTCGAGGGAAATCTTGCGGCCGTCCGCGTAAAGCAGAAGTTGCGTCCAGCGCGCGATGCGGTTGGTGCCGGTCGCGTTGATCGCCTCGCGCAGCGTCGTGACCTTGCGGCCGAGTGCGAAGCTGCTCGAATTCGCGAGCCGCATCAGATGCATCACGAGGACGGGATTGAGCTTGAGCTCCGCTTCGAGCTGCATCACCGTGGGTTCGGAAGCCAGCAGTTGCAGCAGATTCAGCAGCGCCTGGCGCGAAGCGCTCGCGCGGCGCGCGCCGCCGTGCGGCTGCGTGAAGTAGTAGCCCTGGAAGCGGTCGAAGCCGAGCGCATGCACGCGCTCGTAGTCTTCCTTGCTTTCCACGCCCATCGCGACGAGCAGCTTGCCCGCGGCCTTGAGCACGCTGGCGAACTTCGGCAGCATCGTGGCCGCGATGTCGCCGATGTCGATCTTGATCGCGTCGACATAAGGCAGCAGCTTCGCGAGCGTCTCGTCGGCCTTCGTGACGTTGTCGAGCGCGAAACGATAACGTTTGCCATGCAGCTTGACGATGCGGGCAATCACCTCGGGATCGCTGCCCAGGTCGAACGGCAATTCGAAGGTCACGCGGTCGGCGGGCAGGCGCAGCAGCGCGTCGTCGAACAGCATCTCGCGCGTCACGTCGAGCCACGCGGGATGGCCCGTGAGCGCGGCGCGCAACGCGGGTTTGGCAAACGCCTTCACGAGCGCGGCGGCCTGCGAAGGCGGCGCGAGCGTGGCTGCGGCTAATGTTGTGGTGGCGTTCGCGTCGCCGGCGCCGACTGGGGCGTCGGCCGGATCGCCCTCTTGCGCGACGATGCGCGGCAAGGTCTCGTACGCGCACAACATGCCGTCGCGGTCGAGCAGCGGCAAGCGTGCGAAATACACCTCGAAAGGTCCGGCCGCCGCGCCCTGTGCGGCCTGGTTATCGGTTGCCTGTGCGCCGGACGCGCCGCTCGAAAGCGTGCTGTCGCCGGCACCTGGCGCGTGCTGGTCTGCGGTATTGAAGCTCATGGGTCCCCCGCGCGACGCCACGTTTTTCGTGACGCCCGTATGGTCTCTCTTCGTTCGACTTCTTCTTGCTCGCCTGCGGTCCGCGATGCGGCGCCGCGGCGCGTTCCCATTTCTACCCTTGCTGCTCTTTACTGCCTTTGACTGCGCTTTAATTCTTACTCTTTCTTACCCACAAGGATTTTATCCTGGCAGACAGGTCCGGCGTATGAAGCGGACGCTCAATTCTCGAAAATATTCGCCATGTTACGCGTTCGGCGGCACACGCGCGAGCCCGCGCGCAGGGGGCGCGGGCGGTGATTATTCTGGATTCCGAACTATCGACGCGTAAAAAATACCGGCCGGTGTCAACCGGCCGGTCGGGCACTCCGCGATCAGGCGAGATGCGCTGACTTCATTTACTTCAGCACGACCTTCACGTCGAAGTACCTGGCGGCGATCTTGTCGATCGTGCCGTCGGCCTTCAGTTCTTTCAGCGCGCCGTTGAGGGCGGCCTTGAGCGCCGCGTCGTTCTTGCGCACGCCGTAGCCCACGCCCTCGCCGAGCAGCTTGGCGTCGACAACCTGCGGACCCGCGAACGCGAAGCTCGCGCCTTGCGGCTTGTTCAGGAAGCCCTTCGATGCGGCTTCGGCGTCCTGGAACGCGGCGTCCAGACGGCCCGAGACGAGATCGGCGTAGATCTGGTCCTGCGTCTGGTAAGGCACGACGTCGACGCCCGCGGGCGCCCACTTGGCCTTCGCATACGACTCCTGGATCGTGCCTTGCAGCACGCCCACGTGCTTGCCCTTCAGCGATGCCGGCGTCGGCAGCAGCGGGCTGCCCTTCTTCGCGATCATCTGGTTCGGGATCGCATAGATCGGATCGGTGAAGTCGATCGCCTGACGACGCTGGTCGGTGATCGTCATGTCCGAGTTGATGGCGTTGAACTTGCGCGCCTCGAGCGCGGGAATCAGGCCGTCGAACGAGTTTTCGACCCACACGCACTTCGCCTTGAGCTTCGCGCAGACGGCATTGCCGACGTCGATGTCGAAGCCCTGCAGTTCGCCGCTCGGCGACTTCGATTCGAACGGCGCATACGACGCCTCGACGCCGAAGCGGATTTCCTTGATATCGGCAGCGTGGGCCGCGCCGGCGGCCACGGTGACGGCCGCGCAGACTGCGAGGCGGGCCAGCTTGTTCCAGTTCATGTTCATCAGTGTCTCTTTCCAGTCGGATTACAGCGCGCTCCGGTGGTCTCCGTCGCGCTTGGGGCAGGATCGCTGCGCCAAAAAAGCGGCTCAAACGGCCCCATCGTTTCTGATGCGCCGCAGCAACCGCGAGGGCGCGATTGTACCTCGCCCGTGCACGCGGTCTGAAAACGTCATCACGCGCCCGGCGGGCCGCCCGGTGCGGCGCGAACTTGCAATTGGATGTCGTGGATGCGCAAGGCGAGCGCGGCTGACGAACGCCGCGCGTGCGCTAAACCAGCGCGGCCAGCGTCTCGCCCGTCGTATCGACGACGAGCAGGCCCGCGCGCAAACCCGGCTTCACGGCCGGATTCGGAAACACGATGCGCTCCTCGTCGTGCGCGACCACGTAGCGATACGCGCCGTCCTCGGCGAGCACGGTGCCGCGCGCGAACGGCGTGAAGTTGGCGACGTCGGCGGCCACGTGCAGTTGCAGCGCGTCGCTCTGCTTCGTGATCTGGCCGATGACGGTAAAGACGCGCGGCATCGGCGCATCGGCATCGGCGGCCGCGCCCGAGACGAGCCGCCGGATCGCCGCGTCGGCGTTCGCGAAACGCGCGAGGTCGTTCTGGCCAAACGGACGCACCTTGCCGAGTTCGAGCGTGCAGGCGGTCGCGCCGCACGCGTCGGCGCTAAAGGACGAATACGTCGCGCCCTTTTCTGTGTGGATCAGCACGGCGGCGATGCGCGCGTCGGCGAGCCAGTCGAACATCGCGCGCGTGGGCGCGCCGCCCGTGTACGGCAAGAGCGCGAACTGCTCGAACGCCGAGGCGCGGATCGCCGTGTGCAGGTCGAGGTGCCAGCGCGCGAGCGCATCGTCGGGCGCGGCGTCGAAGAAGCGCTGCGCCGCCTGTTCGAGCGCGAGCGCGCGCGGCGCTTCGCGGCTCTGCGGCACGCGCGCATGACGGCCGCCGAACAGACGGTTCAGATCGTCGTCTTCGTAGCGCGTGGCGGCGCGCATCGCGGCCGCGTTGCCGAGCACCACGAGCAGACGGCACGCGAGCGGCAGACGCGCCGCCGCGATGTCCGCGACCATCTGCGAAAGCAGTTCGATGGGCGCGGTTTCGTCGCCATGCACGCCCGCCGAGATCAGCACGCTGCGCGCGGCGACATCCACATCGGCATCGACATCGACATCGGCGTGCGCCGGTTCGAGCAACAGCACGCCTTCGTCCTGCCACTGCCAGCGCACCGCGCCGTTCGCGCACGCGCCCGCTTTGGCGTTATCGCTCGCGGGACGCCAGCCCGCCAGCGTCGCGCCGAGAAAATCGGCGAGCACGTCGATATCAGCGCTGGAAGTCATAGAGCGAGCCGAGGCCGAGAATCTGCGTGAGGTCGTCGAGCGCCGTGCGCGACTCCACGAGCAGCGCCGGATCGGTGAGATCCTGCGGCGCGAGGCGATCGCGATAGTGCTTTTCGATCCACGCGTCGAGGCGCGCGAACAGCGCGTCGTTCATCCACACGCCGGGCGCGACGGCGGCGCGCTCCGCTTCGCTGAGCACCACGCGCAGACGCAGGCACGCCGGACCGCCGCCGTTCTTCATGCTCTCGCGCAGGTCGAACACGAGCACGTCGTCGATCGGACCGTGCTTCGCGACCAGTTCTTCCAGGTAGATCGCCACACGCGGATTCTCGCGGCATTCCTGCGGCACGACGAGCACCTGCTTGCCATCCGCGCCGCTGAGCAACTGGCTGTTGAACAGATACGACGTGACCGCATCGGCCACGCTCACTTGCGCGTCCGGCACTTCGATCACGTCGAACGGCGCGCCCTGCGCCGCGAGCTTCGCGCGCAGTTCGTCGTAGACCTTGCCCTGCTCGACGAACGCGCGTTCGTGGCAGAACAGCGTGCTGCGGTTGCCCACGGCGATCACGTCGTTATGGAATACGCCCGCGTCGATCACCTCGGGATTCTGCTGCGCGAACACGGCGGTCTCATCGGTCAGACCGTGACGTTGCGCGATTGCGCGGCTCGCCTCGAAGGTCTGACGCGCCGGAAAGCGCTTCGGCTCCGGTCCACGACGATATTCGCTGCGGCCATAAACGAAGAACTCCACGCCGCGCTCGCCGTACTGCGAGCAAAAACGCGTGTGATTGGCCGCGCCTTCATCGCCGAGCGCGGGCGTGCCGGGCAGCGCCTCGTGCACCACGAAATGCGACGGGTCCGCGAAAATCGCGCCGAGCGTGCGGCGCGTGTACTCGTGCTCGATCGCGCGATGCAGCTTGCTGCACAGGTTCGCGGGCGTGAAATGCACGCGCTGGTCGGGCGTGTCGGCCGACGGGCTCACGGTGGCCGCGTTCGCGGTCCACATCGCCGAAGCCGAGCTGGCCGCCGCGAGCAGTTCGGGCGCGTCCTTCGCGGCGCGCGCGATTGCTTCGGTTTCCTTACCGCTGAAACCCAGCTCGCGCAGCAGACGGATCGACGGCCGCTCCTGCGGCGGCAGCACGCCCTGCGCGAAGCCGAGATCGGCGAGCCGCTTCATCTTGCGCAGACCTTGCTGCGCGGCGGCACGCGGATTCGCGACCGACTTCTCGTTGTTCTGCGACGCGACGTTGCCGAACGACAGCCCCGCGTAGTTGTGCGTGGGGCCGACGAGTCCGTCGAAATTGGCCTCCAGGGTGGCCTTGGACCCGGTTGCGGAATGGCTCATCTCGATCCTCAGAATTGAAGGCCCGGCGAAACGCTCGCGGGCATCAGCAGTTGTGCGCTTTCCACCGAGGCCATCGGCCACGCGCAATAGTCGGCGGCGTAAAACGCGCTCGGACGGTGATTGCCCGAGCGGCCCGGACCGCCGAACGGCGCGCCGCTCGACGCGCCATTGGTGGGCCGGTTCCAGTTGACGATGCCCGCGCGGATCTCGCGCGAGAAGCGCTGCCAGAGCGCGGCATCGTCGGCGAGCAGGCCCGCCGACAGACCGTAGGCGGTATTGTTGGCCTGGGCGATGGCGTCGTCGAAACCGGCGTAGCGCACGATCTGCGCGAGCGGGCCGAAGTGCTCCTCGTCGGGCAGATCGGCCACGCCGGTCACGTCGAGAATGCCGGGCGTGACGAAGCCGAGCGCCGGGTCGCGCTGCGTCATCGGCAGCAGCGCCTTCGCGCCGCGTTCGAGCAGCATGGCCTGCGCTTCCATCAGCTTGCCCGCCGCGCGCGCCGAGATCACCGCGCCCATGAACGGTTGCGGATCGGCGTCGTACTCGCCCACGGCGATGCGCGACGACACCTCGACGAAGCGCGCAAGAAAGCGCTCGCCAAACGCATCGGACGGCACCAGAATGCGGCGCGCGCAGGTGCAGCGCTGCCCCGCCGAGAGAAACGCCGACTGGATCGCGTGATGCACGGCGGCATCGAGATCGTCCACGGGCGCGACGACGAGCGGATTGTTGCCGCCCATCTCCAGCGCGAGCACGATCTCGGGACGCCCGCCGAACTGGCGATGCAGATGCGTGCCCGTGTTCGAACTGCCCGTGAAGAACAGCCCGTCGATCTGGCGATGATTCGCGAGCGCTACGCCGGTGTCGCGTTCGCCCTGCACGAGGTTGATCACGCCCGCGGGCAGACCGGCGTCACGCCAGATCTCGACCGTCACGCGCGCGACGTCGGGCGCGAGTTCCGAGGGCTTGAACACGACCGTGTTGCCCGCGATCAGCGCGGGCACGATGTGGCCGTTGGGCAGATGGCCCGGAAAGTTGTACGGCCCGAACACGGCCACTACGCCATGCGGACGATGACGCAGCACGGCCACGCCGTCGGCCATGTCGCTGCGCTTTTCGCCGGTGCGCTCGTTGTACGCGGTGATCGAGATCGCGACCTTCGCCGCCATCGACGCCGCTTCGGTGCGCGCTTCCCAGAGCGGCTTGCCGGTCTCGCGGCCGATGGCCTGCGCGAGCTGCTCCTTGCGTTCGCTGACGAGCGCCGCGAAGCGCTTGACGATCTCGCAGCGCGCGTCGAACGGCAGATTCGACCACGCCGGGAACGCGCGGCGCGCGGCGCTCACGGCGCGGTCGACGTCCTGCTCGTTGGCGGCGCTGCCGCTCCAGACCGTCGCGCCCGTGCCCGGATTGCGCGACGCGAACGCGGGGCCCGAGGCCGCGCACCATTGCCCATCGATGAAAAGCTCGTTCATGACTCTTCCTGTTGTTTTGCTTGCGCGTGCTTTCGCGTATTCGTTGCGCCGATGCGTTGTGCCGATGCGTTGTGCCGATCAGCGACGATCAGCGCCGCGCGGCGCTCAGCACGCGCACCGGCTCGCCTTCCGCGACGCCGAGCGCGGCCGCTTCCTGCGCGCTCAGCGTGAACGCGCCGTCGCTGACCCCACCCGGCGCGAAGCCCACACGGAAATCCGCGAGCGAGGTGTTCGAAACCAGCGAGCGCACGCCCTCTTCCGCCGTCTGCGCGCCGATGCGCACCGGCACCACCACGCTCTCGCGCACCGTGCGCAAGTCGGCGATATGGCATTCGAGCACGGGGCCCGCATCGAAGATATCGACGTGATTCTCGTAGCGCAGGCCCTCGCCTTCGAGCATGCGGCGCGCGGGCACCGTGTCGGCGTGCGTGAGACCCACGCAGGCCTGCGCCTCGTCGGGCAGCAGCTCGACGTACACCGGATAACGCGGCATCAGCTCGGCGAGAAACGCCTTGCGGCCATGCGAACTCAGATAATCGGCGGCATTGAAATCGATCTGATAGAAGTGCGAGCCGACCGCTCTCCAGAACGGCGAGGTGCCTTCGTCGTCGAAATGGCCGCGCAGTTCGGCGCAGATGCGCTCGGGAAAGCGCTCGCGGAACTGTGCGATAAACATGAAGCGCGAGCGCGACAGCAGTCCGCCCATGCCACCCGTGCGATGGCGCGGCGAGAGGAACAGCGAGCACACTTCCGCGTAACCGGTGAGGTCGTGCGAGATGTTGAGCGCGCGCATGCGCGTCCAGATGCCGAGATCCTGGCTCGCGTGCACCACCGTGCTCACGCGATAGTTGTAGAACGGCTGCGTGAGGCCGACCGCCGTTTCGATGCCGCAGACGCCCGCCACGTCGCCGCTTGCGGTGTCTTCCATCACGAAGAAGTAGCCCGCTTCGGCCGGCGCGGCCTCGCCCGCGAGCGTGCGCCGCGTGCGCTCGATGCGCGCGGCCAGCGCCTCGCGGTCCGGCTTGAAGGTCGTGAGGCCGGGGCCGGTTTCCTGGGCCAACGCGACGAGCGCGTCCACATCGCCCGTCTGCACGACGCGTACCACGATCATTGCGCTTCTCCCATCGAATTGTCGTTGTCGGGCGTTTCGCGATAGAGCGGCGCGCAACGCACGCGCGCGCCGTCCTGCACGTTCAGCGCCGCGCGCGTGGCGGCGTCGAGCGGCGCGTCGGCGACGGGTCCGTGTACCGCGTGTGCTGCGTGCAGCGCGCGCGCCGCGTTTTCCTGCACCGGCAGCGTAGCGAGCACGCAGCGGAACTCGCCGCCCTGTTCGCTTGCGACCAGATACGTTTCGGTTTCCTGATCGTTGGCGGGCGCACTTTCACGCACCACGCGCGTCGCGTTGCCCGCAACCGAGGCCGTGCGGTCCACCTGCGCCGTGAGCACCGGGCCCGCATCGAAGATATCGACGTAACGGTCCGGCTCGAAACCCTCTTCGAGATGAATCTCGTAAGCGAGCAGCGCGCGCGGATCGGGCTCGCCGAGCACACGCTGCGCCGCTTCCGGCAACAGCGGCACATAAAGCGGATACGCGGGCATCACTTCGGCGATGAAGGTGCGGCTTCTGCCGCCCGAGGCCATTTCGATGTCCTTGAAATCGCGCCCGAAGAACTTGCGGCCCACCGCTTCCCAGAACGGCGAGACGCCCGCGTCGTCGGTCACGCCGAGCAGCAGCGAGAACACTTCGGGCGTGAAGCGTCGGCGGTTCATCGCCACGTACATCATGCGCGCGCGCGACATCAGATGCGCCGCCGCGTCGCCGCGCAGCGACGGGTCGATATAGAAGCCCGCGAGGCGGCTCTTGCCCGTGAGTTCGTGCGACATCGTGAGCGCGTGAATCTTGCGGTTCACGTGCAGTTCGCGCGAAGCGTGGATCAGCGCGTCGTTGCGGAACGCGTAGAACGGCTCCGAGTAGCCCGCCGCCGCGATCAGGCTGGAGGTGCCGACGAGCTGGCCCGTCGTCGAATCTTCGAGCACGAAGAGATAGAACTCCTCGCCCGGAAAATCGACGTCCGCGCGAAACGAGTCTTCGGACAGCGCAATGCGCGCTTCCAGCGCCGCGCGATCGTGCGGCAGCGAGTGCAGCACGGGCTGCGCGGTGCGGGCCATGTGCGCGATCGCGTCGAGATCGGCGAGCCTGGCGGGGCGAACGAATAGCATCGTCGGTCCTGTTGTCGATCGGTTATCGATCGGTTATCGATCGGTTATCGAGAATGAACGCGGATCAGCGCGCGCCGACCACGTCTTCGAACGCCTGTTCGAGGCGCGCGAAGCCCTCGTCCAGATCGGCTTGCGGCATGATCAGCGACGGCGCGAAACGCAGCACGTCCGGGCCCGCGATCAGCATCATCACGCCGCGATTCGCGGCCGCCGCGTTGAAGTCCTTCGCACGGCCCGCGAAGCGCGCGTTCAGTTCGGCGCCGATCAGCAGGCCCTGGCCGCGCACTTCCTTGATCACGTCGAAACGCGCGTTCAGCTGCGCGAGCTTCGCGCGGATCGTCTCGCCGCGCTCGCGCACGCCCGCCAGCACCTTCGGGTCGCTGATCAGCTCGACCACCTTGTGCGCGATCGCCGCGCCGAGCGGATTGCCGCCGTAGGTCGTGCCGTGCACGCCCACCTTGAAGTGCGCCGCGATGGCTTCGGTCGTGAGCATCGCGCCGATCGGAAAGCCGTTGCCGAGCGCCTTCGCCGTGGTCAGGATGTCGGGCGTCACGCCCGTCTGCTCATAGGCGTAGAAGGTGCCCGTGCGGCCCACGCCGGTCTGCACTTCGTCGAAAATCAGCAGCGCGTTGTGCGCATCGCAGGCTTCGCGCAGCGCTTTCAGGAAGGCCGGATCGGCGGGGATCACGCCGCCCTCGCCCTGCACCGGCTCGACGATCACGGCGCAGGTCTGCGGGCCGATCGCGCGCTTCGCGGCTTCGATGTCGTTGTACGGCAGATGGATGATGCCCTGCGGGATCGGGCCGAAGCCTTCCGAATACTTCGGCTGGCCGCCCACGCTGACCGTGAAGAAGGTGCGGCCGTGGAACGACTGCGTGAACGACACGATCTCGGCCTTCTGCTCGCCGTGGCGGTCGAAGGCGACGCGGCGCGCGAGCTTGAGCGCGGCTTCGTTCGCTTCGGCGCCCGAGTTGGCGAAGAATGCGCGGTCGGCGAAGGTCAGCGATTCGAGCTTCTTCGCGAGGCGCAGCACCGGCTCGTTGGTGTAGCCGTTGCCGATGTGCCAGAGCTTGCCGCCCTGATCGTGCAGCACCTTGAGCAGTTCCGGGTGCGCGTGGCCGAGCGAGGTCACGGCGATGCCGCAGGCGAAGTCGATGTAATCGCGCCCGGCGGTGTCCCACACGCGCGAGCCTTCGCCGCGCTCGGGCACGAACGGCGCGGGCGAGAAGCACGGCACCATCACTTCGTCGAAAGTCTGGCGGCTCACAGTCTGGTCGTTCATGGCGAATCCTCGGGTTCTCGAATCAGGGTCTTGAATCAGGGTCTTGAAGCAGCGTCTCGATTCAGGTTCGTGCCGCCGCAAATGCGTTTAGGGTACGAACCGGATGCAATCGGGCCAGGGCCAACGGGCTGAATGTCGGTGATATCGGTTGCAGTGTAGGCAACCGCGCGGCAAACGTCTTGCGCAGGCGCGACGCGTTTTTTCGTCAGCGCGGGCGCGGCGGGCGTTCCCGATGCAAGGCGAGCACGTTCCGTGCGCCGCGTCATGCTCCATCGCGCCCGCGGCATGCTCAATCCCGCTCGGGCGGCTCGACCAGCGCCCCGGCGCGCGGCTCGGGGTTGGCGCCGCCGTGCTGGCGCTCGATCCAGTTGCGGCGATCCTCGCGCGGCGTCACGCCGAAACGTTCGCGATACGCATTCGAAAAATGCGCCGCCGACGAAAACCCGCACGCGAGGCTGATCTGCACCACCGACTTGCTGGTGCGCTGCAACTGCGAGCGCGCTTTCGCGAGGCGCAGGCCGAGGTAATACTTCGACGGCATCGCGTTCAGATACTGCTTGAACAAGCGTTCGAGCTGACGGCGCGAGACGCCCACGTGACCGGCGATCTCGTCGGTCGTCAGCGGGTCCTCGATGTTCGCTTCCATCAGCATGAGCGCGTCGTTCAGGCGCGGATGGCGCTCGCCGGGCGCGGTCACGAACGGAATGCGCTGACGCTCGTCGCCGCTGCGCAGCGTACTCGCGCCCATCGCGTCGGCGATACGGTCCACGAGTTCGGGGCCGTGCTCGCGGCCGATCATCGCCAGCATGAAATCGAGCGTCGCCTGGCCGCCCGCGCAGGTCGCGCGATCGCGGTCGATCTCGTAGAGATGCTGCGTGACGATGGTGCGTTCGAACTGCTCGGCGAACTGCTGGTACATCTCCCAGTTCACGGCCACGCGATAGCCCTGCAACTGCCCCGCCATCGCGAGCCACCAGACGCCGTGATGAATGCCGGTGACGAGCGGCGTGCGCTGTCCCACGCGCGCGAGGCTCGCGAGGAACAGGCGGTAGTCGGCGAACTGCTGATAGCGCTCGGTCACGACGATCAGCCAGTCGCACGCGAGCGCGTCGCCGAAGGCGGCGTCGGCGGGCCACTGCGCGCCGCCTGCGAGCGGCACGGGCCGCCCGTTCCACGACACCATCTGCCAGCGGTAGAGCGCGCGGCCGTCGATCTCGTTGGCGAGATTGAGCGCGTCGACGATCGGGCCGACGCCCGACATCGACACCGGCGGCAGCGCGACGATCGCCACCTGGGTCGTGCGGTTCGCGCGCGCGGTGGCCTGCGCGACTGGCGCGGCTTGCGTGGCCGCGGCCGCCCTGGAGATGGATGCGTTGCCTTCCTGGTTCATGCGCGAATACAGCGTGCGAGGCTTATTTCAGGCTGCCCGACAGGAACTGGCGCAGGCGCTCGCTTTTCGGCGCGCCGAGCACCTCGCCGGGCGCGCCCTGTTCTTCCGTGCGGCCCTGATGCAGAAACATCACGTGATTCGACACGTTGCGCGCGAAACCCATTTCGTGCGTCACGACGATCATCGTGCGGCCTTCCTCGGCGAGCTTCTGCATCACCTTGAGCACTTCGCCGACGAGTTCGGGATCGAGCGCCGACGTCGGCTCGTCGAACAGCATCACGTCCGGGTGCATGGCGAGTGCGCGCGCGATCGCCACGCGCTGCTGCTGCCCGCCCGACAGATGCGACGGATACTGTTTTTCCACGCGCGGCGCGAGGCCCACTTTCTCCAGATACTCGCGCGCGCGCTCCTCGGCTTCCTTGCGCGGCACGCCGAGCACGTGCAGAGGCGCTTCCATCACGTTCTCGATCACGTTCATGTGCGACCAGAGATTGAAGTGCTGGAACACCATCGCGAGCTTGGTGCGGATGCGCTGGAGCTGCTTGTGATCGGCCACGTCGAGGTCGCCGTTGCGGCCCGCCTTGGTGCGCACGGTCTCGCCATCGACGACGATCTCGCCCGCGTTCGGCTTCTCCAGAAAATTGATGCAGCGCAGGAACGTGCTCTTGCCCGAGCCGCTCGCGCCGATGATGCTGATCACGTCGCCCTTCTTCGCGTCGAGCGAGACGCCTTTGAGCACTTCGTTATCGCCGTAACGCTTGTGGATATCGCGCGCGATCAGCTTGCTCTCGCCTGCCGGCGTCGTTTGCATCGTCTGAGCCAAGATGGTCTCCAAAAAAATGTCGCGTCAGTGCAAGGCGATTCAGCGCGTGCGCACGGCCAGGTGGCCGAGCCAGCGCTTCTCCGCGCGGCGGAACGCGGCCACCAGCACGAACGATACCGCACAGTAGATCAGCGCCGCGAGGCCGAACGACTCGAACGAACGGTACGTGGCCGAGTTGGCGTCGCGCGCCACCTTGAGCAGGTCAGGCACCGTGGCCGTGAAGGCGACCGTGGTGGCGTGCAGCATCAGGATCACTTCGTTACTGTACAGCGGCAGCGCGCGGCGCAGCGCCGAAGGCAGAACGATGCGCCAGTACATCGTGAACGGGCTCATGCCGTAGGCGCGCGCCGCTTCCACTTCGCCGTGCGAGGTCGCGCGGATTGCGCCCGCGAAGATCTCGGTGGTGTACGCGCAGGTGTTGAGCGCGAACGCGAGGATCGCGCAGTTCAGACCGCTGCGGAAGAACGCGTCGAGCAGCGGCTCGCTGCGCACGAAGGCGAGACTGTACACGCCCGTGTAGATCAGCAGAAGCTGCACATAGAGCGGCGTGCCGCGAAACACGTAGGTGTAGAAGCGCACCGGCATCGAGACCCAGCGCCGCCGCGAGACGCGCGCGACCGCGAGCGGCACCGCGCACACGAAGCCGAACGCCACGGACACCACGAGCAGCCAGAGCGTCATGGCGAGGCCGGAAACATGCTCGCCGTCCCAGTAAAGAAACGCGCGGCCGAATTGCTGGAGGATTTCGTTCATCGCTTGTGCCCTTGCGGTGTCAGAGTTGCGCGTGGCGCACGCCCGCCGAGTAGCGGCGTTCGAGCCAGATCAGCGCGAAGTTCGAAATCGTCGTGATCGCGAGATAGATGAGCGCGGCGATCAGCAGGAAGAAGAACAGATTGAAGGTGCTGCGGCCCGCGTCCTGCGCGGCCTTCACGACATCGGCGAGACCGATGATCGAGACCAGCGCCGTCGCCTTCACGAGCACCTGCCAGTTGTTGCCGATGCCGGGCAGCGCGAAACGCATCATCTGCGGAAACAGGATGCGCGCAAACACGCGCGCGCCGCTCATGCCGTAGGCGTAGCCTGCTTCGAGCTGGCCGCGCGGCACGGCGAGGAACGCGCCGCGGAACGTCTCGGTGAAATACGCGCCGTAGATGAAGCCGAGCGTGAGCACGCCCGCCACGAACGGATCGATGTCGATCTGCGCCATGCCGAGCGCGTCGGTGGCCTCGTTCACGCCGATCTGGATGCTGTAGAACAGCAGCAGCATCAGCACCAGATCGGGCACCGAGCGGATCAGCGTGGTATAGGCCGTCGCGCAGGCCGCGAGCGGCCGGTTGAACGAGAGCTTGGCCGCCGCGCCCGCGAGGCCGAGCAGCACGGCCACGCCCAGCGACAGCAGCGAGAGTTCGATCGTCTGGATCGTGCCGGCGAGCAGCACCGGGCCAAAGCCGTAGAGCATCACGCGCGTCTCCGAGGAAATCGTTGTCGGGATCCCGGGCGATTCGCGATTCGGCGCGGCGCGCCGGGCACGCAAAAAACCCGGGAAGTGGCGCGGATCGTCGCAGCGCCAAATTGTTTGCTCAAACGGGCGCGGCGCGCATGCTGCATCGCAACAATTCCCGACGATGACGGCTGTCGGGCCCGGCGCGGCGGCGTTTGCCCCGATCCGTCAGGCGCGATGCTTTTGAAAGCCGCAAAGACAACGCCCCGCCAGGCGCAAGCCCGCGGGGCGTTTTGACAAGTTTCGGGTCGCTTTTTCGATAGACGGCGCGGACCCGCGCAGTGCCTCGGCGATTAGGCGCTTACTCCATCCCCAACTGCGCGAGGATCGCGGGCAGCATGTACTGGACGGCCGCGCGGCCCTCGGCGATGGCCGGTCCGGCGCGATGGAAGTCGAAGATCCCCATGCCGCCCAGGCGCGGCTGGATCAGCACGTCGGCGGGTTCGCCCGCGAGACGGCTGCGCGTGATGCGGACCTGCATGATGTCGATGCTCTGCGCGATCGAGCTGAGCATCGACGGCACCCGCGCGCTCGGCGGCGGCGCCACGCGCACGTCCGGCCCGCCGCTCACGCCCGCGCCCGACGGTTGCAGCCAGCCCGGAAAGCGCTTGCCGTTCTTGCGCAGCAAGGGCGCGGACTCCGCCGCGCCGTTCATCCCATTCGCGCCGCTCACATCGTCGAGGCCCGCGAGCGGCTCGCCCGCTTCGGGCAGCACGCCGTCGGTCACGGCGCGGCGCGCGGCTCCCGGCGCCTCGCGCGGCACCGTGTCGATCGCGCCGCCCAGATCGCGGCCGTTGAGAATGTCGTGATTGAGGTCGATGGCGATCACCGTGTCGGCGCGCATCGCGCGCGCGGCGGACACCGGCACCGGATTGCTGAGACCGCCGTCCACGAGCCACACGCCGTCGTGCCAGATCGGCGTGAAAATGCCCGGAATCGCGATCGAAGCGCGCACCGCGTCGACCACGCCGCCTTCGCGCAGCCAGACCTCGCGGCCCGTGTCGAGTTCGGTCGCGACCGCCGCGAACGGCATCTTCAGATCGTCGATCGCACGGCCGTTGAACTGCTTCGCGAATAAATCGATGACCTTGCGCCCGCCCAGCAGTCCGCCCGAAAAACGCAGATCGAGCAGCCGCACGACCGTCTGCCACGTGAGCTTGCCGACCCAGTCCTCGAGCCAGTCCAGATCGCCGTTGGCGTAGACCGCGCCCACCAGCGCGCCGATCGAGGTGCCGCAGACCACATCGGGCTTGATGCCCGCTTCCTCCAGCGCGCGGATCGCGCCGATATGCGCCCAGCCGCGCGCCGCGCCGCCGCCCAGCACGAGCCCCACGCGGCGCGCGCGCCGCCGTTGCGTCACCATGCGCGCCCCCTGCTTCTGCGTTGCCTGCCTTGTTTCTGAGTCATGGTGTTTCGTCTGCGTTTCGTCTGCTTGTTGCTGCGTTTCGTCTGCTTGTTGCTGCGATTCGCTCAATGTCCGCGTATCACGTCCGAGCGCGAGGTCGTCGAGACGTGGCCGTCGGGGCCGAAATGCACGTTGAAATACGCCTCGGGCGTCACGCCGCCCTCGTACCATTTCCAGCTCCAGACGGTTTCCTGCTTGAGCCGGTAGGCGGCCACCTGCCCCGGCTTGCCGAGCAGCGCGCGCACGTCGTCCTGACTCATGCCGATGCGCACCTTCGCGAAGTTCTCCGCCGTGAGCGCCTGCGTAATGGCGACGAGCCGACCGTTCGGGCCGATGTCGACCATATAGGTCTTGAGCCCTTGCGGGCCGCGCGGATATTCGAGGCGGCGCGAGCCGTCGTCGAAGACGCGCTCGGTCTCGGGCTTGCCCATCTGCTCGCGCACCTGGTCGAGCGTGGAGACGCCGGGCGTGAGGCCCTTGAGCAGCAGCACGTCGGGCTTCACGGAATCGAAGAAGGCCTTGAAGCTCTGGCGGAACGAATCGAGCATGGCGTCGAACTGGCGGTCGTCGCAGCCGGCGAGCGTGAACGCCGCCAGCGCGGCGCACGCGGCGGCCAGCGTCCGCGTGGATCTGAATGGAGAAGGCATGTCCGGGTGCGGCATCAACATGGGCTTGCGCATGCGCCGGACCCGAGGCCCGGCGCACGCTTAATAGCCACAATGTACCGTCAATGACGCCGGTCGTGGTTCGAGGGCCGCTTCGAAGCTTCGGCCATACGTTCGGAAACGCGCGCAATATCGTGCAAACCGGCGCGCAGCCCCACGCGCTCCGGCGAGCCGCCGCGCAGCGCGCGGCGCGTGCGCGCGATCTCGGCGGCCTGCCAGGAAATCAGCGCGATCACGCCGAACACCACTTCGCGCATGCGCTTGACGAGCGCGAGCGAGAACGCCACCTCCTGGCTCACGCCGAACAGTTGCGCGAGCAGCACCACGGCGACTTCCTGCACGCCGAGGCCCGCAGGCACCATGAAGGCCGCGTGGCGCACGGCCTGGGTGATGGCCTCGATGGCGAGCGCGTCGCCGACCGAGACCGGATGGCCGAGCAGCGAGAGCGCCCACCAGGTTTCGAACGCGCCCAGCATGTAGCCGCCGAGCTGCCAGAAGAACACGCGGAACATCAGGCCGGTGCGCGACATCAGTGCGTCGAGATCGGCGTCGAGCTGCCGGCCGTCGATGCCGAGCTTCTGCCAGGTTTCCTCGCCGAACAGCCGCGCGGCCCAGCGCTCGATCGCATGAAACACGCCGCCGCGCCGCAGCAGCAGGACCGCGAGCACGGGCAGCGGCGCGGTCAGCACGAGCGCCAGCGCGATCGTGACGATGGTGCGCAGCGAGCCGCCGTCGCCGGTCGCCGCGACGATCAGCACCACGCCGAGCGCCGAAAACGCGTATTGCACGGCGATCGTCACGAATACCTCGACGATCACCGACGCCGTGACCTCGCTCACCTGACGCGGCTCGCGCAGCGTCCAGCGCGCGAGGCGGATGCCGACCAGTTCGCCGCCGACGCCCACCACAGGCAGCAACCGGTTGACGGCTTCGCGCACCGTGGCGACCCACCAGAGAAAGGCAAGCGGCGCGCGCCGGTCGAGCAGCAGACGCCACGCGTGCGCGTCGAGCAGCAGCGGCAGCGCGTGGAACGGCACGAGCCAGAGGAGCACCGGACCCGCCGCGCCGATCACGCGCATCACGTCATGCGCGCCGTCGTGGACGACGAGGCCGATCAGGATCGCGATCCCGACCGGCAGGCCCAGCCATTGAAGCCACTTCATGATGACGCCCGACCCTCCGCCAGCCCTGCCTTGAGCGGCGCTGCCGCGTTGCCGCCGCGGCCGCCGTGGCCGTCGCGGTCCACTTCGCGGCCGTCGAAAAACACATCGGTGAATCCGCCGTGGCGCACGCCCGCACGCGCGAGCGCGGCGGCCACGCGCGGCGAAACCAGCGCGGCGAGTTCGTCGGCGTGGCGATAGCTGTGCATCGACGACGTGATCGGCCCCTCGTCCGCCGCCGGCGCTTCGGCCGGATGGCAGTAGATTTCGCCGACGCCCTGCGCGGGCAGACGCGCGATGGCGTCGAGCAGCACCGCTTCGTCCATCGCGCCGGTATTCGCGATGCCGACCACGTAATCGTTATGCGCGATGCCCGCGCGCGCGAGACGCGAGCGCACCAGCGCGAGCCACGGCTTGAGCGCGGCAGGCGCACCCGCCTCCAGCGGCAGACGCACGGCACGCAAACCGAACTCGCGCCCGATCGACATAATCAGCGAGAGCACCGTGGGATGCAGATGAAAATGCTTGTGCGTGTTCACGTGATCGAGCGCGAGGCCCGTCGCCGCGAACGCCTCGAACTGCGCGCGGATTTCCAGCGCAAGCTGCGCGCGCACATGCGGCAGAAAGAAGAAGCGAAAGCCGTCGCGCACCATGTTGTCGCCGAAACGGCCTTGCGCGTCGACGAGCGCGGGAATGCGCTCGCGCGGCAGCCTCGACGCGCCGTCGGCGAGCACGAGATGCAGGCCCACGCGCAGCTTCGGCAAGCGTTGCGCGCGCGCCACCGCGTCGGCGGCGGCGGGCGCGGCCACCATCAGGCTCGCGGCATTCAGCACGCCGTCGCGATGCGCGCGCTCCACCGCCGCGTTGACCCGCTCGTGCAGGCCGAAATCGTCGGCGGTGAAAATCAGCGCGCGTTCGCGCGGCTGCATCATGCCTCGTGCGCGCGCAGGAAGCGGAAGAACTCCACACCTTCGCGCAGACGGCGCTTCATCATGTCCCAGCTCGTCAGCATCTCGCGCACGATTTCCCAGATCTTCGACGGACGGAAATAGAACTGGCGATAGAACTGCTCGAGATGGTGATAGATCTCTTCGCGCGACAAATGCGCGTAGCCGATCGCCGCAAGCTGCACGCCTTCCTTGCTCACCAGATTGATGGTCTTGTTCTCTTCCATCCAGCCGTTTTCGACGGCCTGCTTGTAGAGCGTCGTGCCCGGATACGGCGCGGCGAGCGAGACCTGGATCGTGTGCGGATTGATTTCCTTCGCGTACTCGATGGTCTTCTTAATGGTCTCCTGCGTCTCGCCCGGCAGACCCAGAATGAAGGTGCCGTGGATCTTGATGCCGAGGTTCTTGCAATCCGCGCTGAAGCGGCGCGCGAAGTCGGTGCGCACGCCCTTCTTGATGTTCACGAGGATCTGGTCGTCGCCCGATTCGAAGCCCACGAGCAGCAGACGCAGGCCGTTTTCCTTCATGACCTTGAGCGTCTTGAACGGCACGTTGGCCTTCGCGTTGCACGACCACGTCATGCCGAGCTTGCCCAGACCGATGGCGATGGCTTCGGCGCGCGGCAGGTCGTCGGTGAAGGTGTCGTCGTCGAACATCAGCTCCTTCACTTCGGGCATGTTGTCGCGAATCCACTTCGCTTCGGCGATCACGTTCTCGACCGAGCGCGTGCGGTAGCGATGGCCGCTGACCGTCTGCGGCCACAGGCAGAACGTGCAGCGCGACTTGCAGCCGCGGCCCGTGTAGATCGACACGTACGGGTAGTTCAGATAGCCGATGAAGTAGTTGTCGATCTTCAGGTCGCGCTTGTAGATGGGCGCGACGAACGGCAGCTCGTCCATGTTTTCGAGGATCGGACGCGCTTCGTTGTGCTCGATCGAGCCGTCCTTCGCGCGCCAGCTCAAGCCCTTGATCTCGGGGAAGGGCTTGCCTTCGGCGATTTCCTTGCAGGTGTAGTCGAACTCCTCGCGGCAGACGAAGTCGATCGCGTCCGACGCCGTCAGCGAGTTGTGCGGATCGACCATCACCTTTGCGCCGACCATGCCGACCAGCAGCGACGGCTTGCGCTTTTTCAGGTCTTCCGCGAACAGCGCGTCGGTCGGAAACGACGGCGTGCTCGTGTGGATGATCACGAGGTCGTAGTCCATCGCGATCTTGAGCGTCTCTTCCACGCCGATGCCGTCGGCGGGCGCGTCGAGCACGCGGCTCTCCGGCACCAGCGCCGCGGGTTGCGCGAGCCAGGTCGGATACCAGAACGAGCGGATCTCGCGCTTCGCCTGATAGCGCGAACCCGCGCCGCCATCGAAGCCGTCATACGACGGGGCCTGCAAAAACAGCGTTTTCATGAGATGAGTGCTCCGGCAATCCTTGAGTCAATTGAGCTTGAAAGCGTAAGCGCGCGGGCGTCGGCTCCGGCCGGCGTCACGCGCGATGAAATGTTCCGGCACGTCTGCGGTTCAGCGGCCATCAGGCACCGTCTGCCGCCATCGGCAACCCTCAGCGGCCATCCGTGACCTCCACGGCCGCGCGCCGAGGCGCCGCGCTCACACGCGGCTCGCGCGCAGTGGACACGGTCTGCGTGACACCCGTGTGTCCCGCGCCCACCGCCTCGCCCGTTTCGGGATTGGCCACCGGCACGCGCACGCCGCGCCACATCACATGCGAGCCGAACGCGGCCGCGAGCCACTGCAGCAGCAGCAAGGTGTCGCGCAGCGGCACGAGCGGCAAATCGCGCCAGAACGCGCGCCAGCCACCGCTGCTGCGCGCATGCAACGCTATCCGCGCGATGATACCGCCGACCGTGCTGGTCGCCAGCACGGCCGTCGCCGCCCTGCCGCCCGCGCATAGTGCGCCGACGCTGCCACCACCCGCGCCACCGGCAACAACCGGCAGCAGGCCTTCGAGCAGCGCATAACCGAGCGCGCCCGCGACGAGCCACGGAAACGTGAACGTGATGAACAGCGACGCGAAGCCCGCCGGATTCACCGAGCGGATCGTGCGCAGCCAGCGCGTCTCGCGCAGCCACAGCGTGCGGAAATTCGGCTCGATCACGTCGGTCGCGACCAGCACGGGCGCGAGCACCGTGGCCAGGCCGTGGTCGCGCGCGAAACGCGCCAGCAGATAGTCGTCGGCGAGACAGTCCTTGAGCGCCGTGAAGCCGCCGATGCGTTCGAGCGTCGTGCGCGACAGCGCCAGCGTGGCGCCGAAGCCGAATGCGCGCGAGCCCGTCGAATGCGCGACGCGCACCGAGGGCGCGAACCATTCGTTGATGAAGAGTGCGCCGATGCGCGGCCAGAAGCCGCCGACGCTGCGCGCGCGATACAGACAGGTGACCACGCCGACGCCCGGATCGGCGAGCGGCGCGGTGACGATGTCGAGATAGTCCGGCTCGACCGCGATGTCGCTGTCGGCCACGATCAGCAGGTCGTGACGCGCGTGCGCCGCCATGTTGATCAGGTTGCTGACCTTGAGATTGCTGCCGTGCACGCTCGCGTCGATCACGAGCACGATGTCATGGCCCGGATACGCGGCCTGCAGCCGCCGCACCACGGCGATGGCCGCATCGTTCGGCGACGACACGCCGAAGATCAGCTGATAACGCGGATGGCGCTGCTCGCAGAACGTGGCGAGGTTCTCGTAGAGACGCGGTTCGGCGCCGCACAGGGGCTTGAGCACGCTGACCGGCGTGGCCGCGCGAGCGCGCGCGAGACGCGCGGCCACGCGCACCTGCGCGGCGGAGCCGAAGCGCGGCATCGTCAAGGCGGCACTGATCGCGTACAGCGTGGCGGCGCAGCACAGCGCCGCCAGCAACCACCACGCGAGCGGCCACGCGGAAAAAAGCGACCCCGTCATCCCGCCGCGCCTCGCCCGTCAATCAGGCGGACGCCGCAGGGCGCGAGTGCGCACACGACGGCCCGGCATACCGCACCGTCCAGATCAAGTGTCTTGACTGGAACCATTTGCCCTACCCCGAAGTTCATCAATAAAACAAACGCGCATCGTATCTGCGCAGCATATTCATCGCCAGCAACGTAACAGGCGACACCATTTTTAGTGACTCAGCGCAAATTCAAATGATGATTTGATTAAACGGTGCCATAAAACCTGATGCGCATTCCCGCGCACTTAGATTACCCAGACCGTGCCCAGGCACCGTTGAGCCCCTGATCCGGCGCAAAAATTGTAGCAGTATCGTCTTCTAACTGCCTTGCAGTCCTCGCAAAAATCCTTCTCAAATCCGCAAAGGTCGGAGAAGACTGCGATTATTTCTCATTTGAATCTTCTTACCCGCCAATATTTTTAAAAATGAAAAAATTCGGAAAGCATATCGCAATGCATCTTTAACAGAATTGAATTGCAGACTGTAAAGTCAGAATAAACAAGAATTATTCCGATTCAATTAAGAACATGTGGAGATCGCTTGAACCCACGCCGCCCGCATGGGTTCCCGGCGGGCGCCAGCAGGATCCAGGACGCTTTGGCACAATGGCCGCACCTTGCGTCTGCCTTGCAGCCGCGCCCCATGATTTCCGGAGCGCCACGATCCCCATGATTCCCTTCTCCGTCCTCGACCTCTCGCCGGTGCCCGCCGGTTCGAACGCCGGCGCCGCGTTGCGCAACACGCTCGATCTCGCCCAGCACGCCGAGCGCTGGGGCTACCACCGCTACTGGCTCGCCGAACATCACAACATGACGGGCATCGCCAGCGCGGCCACTTCGGTCGTGATCGGCTATGTGGCGGGCGGCACGAAGACCATCCGCGTGGGCTCGGGCGGCATCATGCTGCCCAACCACGCGCCGCTCCTGATCGCCGAGCAGTTCGGCACGCTCGAAGCGCTCTACCCCGGCCGCATCGACCTCGGCCTCGGACGCGCGCCCGGCACCGACCAGACCACGGCGCGCGCGCTGCGCCGCGATCTGCAAGCGAGCGCCGAAGCGTTCCCCGACGACGTCGCCGAATTGCAGCGCCTGTTCAGCGAGCCCGTCGACGGCCAGCGCGTGCGCGCGGTGCCCGGCGCGGGCCTGCACGTGCCGCTCTATATCCTCGGCTCCAGCCTGTTCGGCGCGCAGCTCGCCGCCGCGATGGGTCTGCCCTTCGCGTTCGCCTCGCACTTCGCGCCCGATCATCTGCTCACGGCGCTGCGTCTCTATCGTTCGCAGTTCCGCCCTTCGGCCACGCTCGCGAAGCCGCATGCGATGGTCGGCGTCAACGTGATCGCCGCCGAAAGCAACGACGAGGCCGGTCTGTTGTTCACCTCGCTGCAGCAGCAGTTCGTGAATCTGCGGCGCGGCACGCCGGGCCAGTTGCCGCCGCCCGTCGAGCAGATCGCCGCCAACGACTTCGAACTGGCCGGCGTCGCGCATTCGCTGGCGTGCTCGGTGATCGGCGACCGCGAGACGGTGCGCGCGGGGCTCGAATCGGTGATCGAGCAGACCCAGGCCGACGAGCTGATCGTCACCGCGCAGATCTACGATCACGCGAAGCGTTTGCGATCGTTCGAGATCGCCGCCGAACTGCGCGCGGAGATGGCGGCGGTTTGAGTGGCGGTTTGAGCGGCGGTTTGTTCGTCGCCTGGCCGCTGGAAGAAAAAACGGGCGCTCGATGCGCCCGTTTTTCATGCTGGCCTGCACGCTTCGCACGCTGAAGTTCAAGGCTCGCGCGGCGCGCGCACCTCGGGCGGCGCGGCGTCCTTGCCGATGGCCGTCGTATCTTTATCGCCGATCAGCAGCAGCGTCGGCATCTGCAACTGCGCGCGTTCGTGGTTCACCGGCTGCGGACAAGAGGCGACACTAAAAATTTTTCGCCGATGCCCCCATCCTTATCCGGTACGGGTTTGAGCGAAGTAGATGTGTGAACCGAGGGCAGTTAAATAGGAATTTCGCGGAACTCTTTGGAACGGCGCTTGCCCATCCTTCGCCGCGATCCTACTGTCGCAGTCCGCCTTCTTTACGCTCAAAATCGTGTGTTAACAATCCGCTAGCGCGGGCAGTAATGCCATAAGGCCTCTCACTTTGTCTCGGAGAACAACGACGCGCGCAATGTGCGGAATGCATTCGTCGTGCCCGCGATTGTCGCGTATGGCGTCGTCAATCTGCACATGATGCGAAGGCCGAGGGCTTGTTGTGAAGATCTGGTCCGATCCCGAACTTGATGTCAACTGTCCGTGCTGACCAATCGGTTTAAGCTTCTGCGCGACCTCCAGATTCGTTGGGGTATCGATCGAGCGAGGCTCGAAACCTTTGAATGGCGGCATCCCTGATCATCGTGAAAAACGGGCTGGATCGAATGTGTGCCCGGCAAAACCTCAGGACGGTCGTGCGAGTAGAGATTCGATGTCGTGCGGCATAAGCGTTGCGAAGAATGTCATAAAGCGTATATTCACTAGAGAGGCTCGCCGCGGCCAATAGTAGTTCAAGCGTGTGAATCCCGAACGAATGAAAACAATAGCTTACGTCACGTCCGTGTACTAGGATCTGGTAATCCTCTAGCGAATGCGGAATTTCATTCATCGTGATGGCGACGAACAGATAACTGAGACCCTCAGTCAATTTGGCGTGTTGATTGTTGCTGACAATCCGTTCGATTGCTTCATGCACCTGCTTCCAAGGCTTGTATCTGAGCTTATTGAAGCTCTCCGCGACAGCCTCCGGCGCGTTGTCGCTAGTGAGAATGC
This sequence comes from Paraburkholderia sp. J94, assembly GCF_905220285.1. NCBI lineage: Bacteria > Pseudomonadati > Pseudomonadota > Betaproteobacteria > Burkholderiales > Burkholderiaceae > Paraburkholderia > Paraburkholderia sp. J94. The sequence goes on from NZ_CAJMZH010000003.1 coordinate 77,938, forward strand.
TGTCGAGATAGCGGGCCGATTTCACCTCGAAAGCAAGTAAAGTCTGATCGTGCTCGCAGCGTACCATGGCGTCGGGCGACCGAACGTTAGATTTCCCATGAGTGAACTCGGGAATGTACTCGTACACAATCGCGGTGTTCGACGCGCAGAAATCCTCGATCAGACTTTGTGTGTACCGCTCGAAGTCATGCCCAAGCTCGGTGTAGAACTGGATATCGCGGCCGGACGCGAAGTGCAGCCGATGCATAAGGTTGTCAAACAGTAACTCTTCAACGAGCTTGCCTTCGATCGGTAGGAAACACGTCTCGGACAGTTTAAGGAACGGGCGACTCCTGAACAGTTCAAAGCTGGCGGCATCGTTGACGTCGCCTCTCGCGGATGCGATACCCTCATCAAGCGTGAAGGCAATCGCGTTCATAATCGACTTCAGCAGGTCGAGTTCGATTCCCAAATCCCGGTGCAAATCATCCAGGTCGACGCACCAGCCATCAAGTTCGAGCGGATCGAAGCGTACCACCCGCCGTACTGCATGGCACCGCATGACGATTGCGAAGATTACTCCGAGGTAGATTTCAAGTTCGAAGCCGTGCTGCTGCTCGAACGCCTCGACATAAGGTACGAGGTGCTGTCCGTCAAGGAAGATCTTCTGTGAGCGATAAACCTTGAGTAGATAATCTTCCCGAGCGAAATGGATTCCCCCCTTTATCCAATACTGATGCAGATCTCCGTTGACTTCGCAATCGTTGATACGCGCGAACAATTCATGCAGTGTACCGGCAAGCTCGACACGATTCTGCTTGCTGACTTCTGGTGTGCCTGATCGTGCCAGTAACTGCTTCCAGCACTCGAATATCTGGATGCGGCCGAAGACTGGACGCGCGCGCATTATGTTTGCTTCGTCCGCGTGTTGGTGAGCGAAGACGGCTAGGCTGGACGCGGACCAGTGCCGGAAACGCTTTTCTTCGTTGCTCTCGAAAGCTAATATCGAGAGCAGGCAAAGCAGGTCTACCGAGATTGGGCGATCGAGTATGTCATCTATGCTGCGTGCCGTGCCGTAAAGATCACGGTGAGCAAGCAACACGCGCACGCTTTCAATTGATGCGAGATTGGACATATGATTTTGCTGAAATTTCACCTGTCGTTTTCGATGAATAGGCAGCCCCCCGGTCACTCAACGATCTCATCAATTGCATGCACTATTCCTTCTATAAAGTTGGCTACCCGCTGTACGTCAGCTCGGTCGATAGTCCAAGGAACACGTGGAGCAATCGGCTGCAGATCACCCTCGTGTGCAATCTTGTTTCGCCGCTCGACAATCAGTGACAATTCTCGCTTAAGGCCCTTCGCTGCAGCGATCTTTGTCGCTTGCGTTGCCCCCTGCCTTAATGCAACTTCATTCCAAAGTTCTACGTCCGAGCACAAACGTATCCCATCCGCGATTTTGTCGGGATCCTGAAATGTGGAGTAGCCGAGCCGCGTCCGCAATTCCAGGTCAAATGCTTGGCGTGCGTCGTATGGCGTCGGCGCCGCTCTTATTCTCATCAACGTGTCGTTGGCAACTTGGAAACGCAAGTAACCATTCGAAGGAAGCCGATGTCCCTCGAATGTCTCAAGCATCTTTTGAGTAACAAGTTCATGCACGTAGAGGTCGAGTGCGCTGACGCGGGTGACCCATTCCGCCCGCAAGAGCTCATCGGGTCGCAACGCAACCGTGAGCTGTCGTGCGAGATACGCATGCATTGCCGCCAACTCTTCACACCGGGACCATATTGAGTTGAAGTGATCCAGAGGCGTCATGCAGTTAGCTCGATTACCTTGTTGGCGCAGTCACGGAATGCCGTCTCGAATTTTTCCATGCTTTCTTTTGTGCTGTCCCAAACTGCACCTGCCTGCTGAAGCATCGCAGCTGTTAGTGCATACACAGGGACCAAATGCTCCTGAGACTGCGCGATCAAACTATTGAAATCAGCGACGTTAAGCAAAGGATCCGAAGGCTCGAATCCCGCCTTCTTTTGAAATTCGGCAACATCGAGTAGTCCCGCCGCTTCTAAACTCGGGATAAGTTCTCCGCGTAGGCCAAGCGCAAGTTGGTCGACCCAACGTTGAAACGCAGCGCTGGGTTGCCCATTTCGAGGGCGATATTTTTGAACCACAGCGCCAATAAATTTGGCCTTTGGCTGAGGAAATGGGTAGTCAGCGTCCCTCAGAGCGGCAATGCCATAAGCCGTGCGTGCCCACGCGGCCCAACGTGGCAACGATTTCGACAACGAGCTCAAGGCCATTGATGAAAAATAGTCGGGATGGAGCGGGACAATGAAGTAGTCGCAAACCATCAGTAGATTCTGGTTCATCGGTCCGAGACTTGGGCTCAAATCGACAAGTACGTAGTCGATTCCGTATTTCTCAGCGGTGGCATCCAGCAGGAAACGCAGCGAGCCAGGCAGGTTCCTCAGTGCCAAAAGTGAGCCGCTGAGCTCTTGTGCAACACCCAGAGTCGTTTCGTATTCTGCGAGACCAATATGACCGGGCAGCAAAAACAGACCGTCATTACCCGGCACTTGCACGCATTCCGCACCGACAATCTGGCGCGGCTTGGATTCAAATGCTGGCGCAAGACCATCCTTAACGTTGTTCGGCGGATCTGCCCGATATGTTTCTTCGAGGTCCTCTATCCCCTTGAATCCCAGTACCATGCCTGTCAGATTGCACTGAGGATCGAAGTCGGCGAGCAAAACGCGCTTTCCGAGCGAAGCAAGCATCCAACCCAAATTGAACGTTGTCGTGGTTTTGCTTACGCCACCCTTGTGGTTGAATAAGGTGATGATCTTTGCCATATCGACTATCCCAGTTTTGACTGCGGGCCGACCGCTCTCACGACGTCTATAAATCACGAGCGCGGCTTAAGAATTAAACTTTCCCTACATGCCCCGATTATCCAATCGTCCCTACCTGTCCGCAAGCTGACTCTCCGGAAACCCGCGATGCTCCGCAAAATTGCCTTGAGGAAGCTCGCGCAGCGGCTAGCGACGCACGATTATGGCTGCGAGACAGAAACCCCTTAATCGCTCAATGGTTTGCCGACGCAGTCGCCAGCCAGTCCAACAGCGCTTTATGAAATTCCTGTGGATCCTGAATCTGCGGCGTGTGCCCCAGCCCCGCGAACTCAACGAGGGTCGCGTGCGGCATCGCTCGTCGCGCGGTCTTCGCCAGCACCGGATAGTGGCCGGACCGCGCGGCGTCCTTGCCGATGGCCGTCGTATCTTTATCGCCGATCAGCAGCAGCGTCGGCATCTGCAACTGCCCGCATTCGCGGTTCACCGGCTGCGTGTCGATCATGTCGTCAAGCAACGCCGAACCCCACGCCGCCTGCACCCAAGCTGGCAGCGCGCGTCCCACGTACCCGCGTAATTGCTGTTCTGCTCGTAGCGGCGAATGGCCCGCCCTTCGCCGTCCAGTCCTCGATCCCGATCGGATTCAATAGCACCCGTTGTTCAGCTTGGCGCGGATACATCAAGCCATAGCACAGCGCGAGCATGCCGCCCGTCGAATGGCCGATCACACCGTCGCGCGCGCGATGCCCACCGATGCCCGCCAATGCCAACACGAACTCAATTTGAATGGTGGAAGCGAGTCGTCGCCGGTGTCGTCGAGTCACGACCAGAATTGTCGAAGTGAGTGGCACCTGGGCCGCCTGCTACACTGCGTAACTCGCAAGTCGTCCTCGTAATCCAATGATCGCAACTTCGGCTATTCAGTCCGTAGTCCGTAGCTTGCGCTTAAAAATTTCCATGACGCGGCGACGAGCGGAAGGTTCGCCTGCATGGCGTTCGGCGGCGATTTCCAAACATTACAATCCAGAGGGGACAATCCTTGAAACGCCTCGGTTTTGTGTTCATCGTGGCGTTGCTACGCACGCTTTCCGTACTTCCTTACCCATTCGTCGCAAGGCTCGGCATGGTAGTCGGCACTGCGTTGTATGCCGTTCCCAGCCGCCGCAAGCATATCGTCCTCGTGAACTTGCGTCTTTGCTTCCCCGAGAAGACCAGCAGCGAACTTCAGACGCTCGCAAGAGAGCACTTCCGCCACGTTGTTCGCAGTTATCTCGAACGAGGCATCCAGTGGTTCGGCAGTGCGCAGTCGATCCGGGATATCGTCCAGATCGAAAGCAAAATTGATCTCGACGACGACGCGGCCCCGCCCACCATCTTCATGGGGTTTCACTTCGTGGGCATTGAGGTCGGTTGCATGCTCTACTCGACGCGCCTCCCGGTTGCCTCGCTGTACACACGGATGTCGAGCACGGCGCTATGCGCGCTGGCCAAGCGGCAACGCGGCCGGTTCGGGGCAGAGATGATCGAGCGCGCGACCAGCGCCAAAAAGATTGTGGGCCTGTTGCGTTCCGGCAAACCCGTCATGCTCGCGGCGGACATGGACCAGGGCGTCGACAACTCTGTTTTTGTCCCCTTTCTTTCTCGCCAGGTCATGGAGCCTGCGATGTCGGGAATTGTGCGCAACGCGCCGCCAGCGACTCAAGCTGCGCGGCGTCCGCCCGGCCCGCCAGTGCGCCGGGCAAGCGGCTTGCTACCGGCTTACTGATGCATCAGAGGCCGCCCGCACACAGCGCGAGCACATGCAATTCGCGCAACACGCTTTTCGGTGCTAGAACATTCTAGGCGCGGTCATAAAACCGACATCGCGGACACGGGCAGCCATCGCCGCAGCGCCAGGAACGACGCATAAGCGACGCAAAAAAACGCGACAAAGCGAAATCGGGGGCACAACAAGGAGACGTCCATGGAAACTCCGGCAAGCCTCAACGATCTGCAACGCAGCACGCTCGCCATCGTGCTCGCGGGCGGACGCGGCACGCGCCTCGGCCCGCTCACCAACAAGCGCGTGAAGCCCGCCGTCTACTTCGGCGGCAAGTACCGCATCATCGATTTCGCGCTGTCGAACTGCCTGAATTCGGGCATCCGCCGCATCGCCGTGGTCACGCAATACAAGGCGCATTCGCTGCTGCGCCATCTCCAGCGCGGCTGGGGTTTCCTGCGCGGCGAATTCAACGAGTTCCTCGACCTGTGGCCCGCGCAGCAGCGCGTCGAAGGCGCGCACTGGTATCGCGGCACCGCCGACGCCGTCTACCAGAATCTCGACATCATCCGCTCGATCTCGCCGAAATATGTCGTCGTGCTGGCCGGCGATCACATCTACAAGATGGATTACACGCGCATGATCGCCGACCACGCCGCGAACGGCGCAGACTGCACGGTCGGCTGCATCGAGGTGCCGCGCCTCGACGCGCGCGCCTTCGGCGTGATGGCCGTCGACGAGCAGCGCCGCGTCACCGGCTTCGTCGAAAAGCCCGACGACCCGCCCGCGATGCCCGGCCGCCCCGACATCGCGCTCGCGAGCATGGGCATCTATGTGTTCGACACGGCCTATCTGTTCAAGCTGCTCGAGGAAAACATCTCGGCGAGCGCGACAGATCACGACTTCGGCAAGGACATCATTCCGCGTGTAGTCAGCGACGGCGTCGCCATCGCGCATCCGTTCAGCATGTCGTGCGTCTCGTCGGACCCGAGCGCGGAGCCGTACTGGCGCGACGTCGGCACCGTCGATGCGTACTGGTCGGCCAATCTCGATCTCGCCTCGACCATTCCGGCGCTCGACCTCTACGACCGCAACTGGCCGATCTGGACGTATCAGGAGCAGTTGCCGCCCGCCAAGTTCGTGCGCGACCTGAACGGGCTGCAAGGCTCGGGCACGAATCTCATCGTATGCGGCGGCAGCGTGATCTCCGGCTCGCAGATTTCGCGCTCGGTGCTCTCGTCGAATGTGGTCGTGAAGTCGTTCTGCAACATTGCCGAGGCAGTCTTGTTACCGCAGGTCGAAGTGGGCGCGAGCTGCCGGTTGCGCAAGGTCGTGGTGGACCGCGGCTGCGTGATTCCCGACGGTCTGGTGATCGGCGAGGACCCCGTGCGCGACGGCGAGCGCTTTTATCGCACTGAAAACGGCATCGTGCTGGTCACGCGCGAGGCGCTCGCCAAGCTGGGCGCGGGCGGTTAGCGAGCGAGCCGCGCGCGGCGGCACGCACACACCCGCACGCAACGTTCGCGAACATGCGGCGTCGAACGCCGCCCCAGTCTGCGAACGAGCGACAAACGCGCGGCAAGCGAGCGACAAACGCGCCGCGCAACACCCGCACAGGCGGCACGAACCGAAGCCGCAGCAACGCCAAAGCAAAGCCAAACCGAGGCCCAACCCAGGACCCCAGCCCGATGACGATCCGTGTTCTGCATGCCGCCAGCGAACTCTATCCGCTCCTGAAAACCGGCGGCCTCGCCGACGTGACCGCCGCCCTGCCCGCCGCGCTGATCGAACAAGGCGCCGATGCGCGCGTGCTGCTGCCAGGCTTCCCGGGCGTGGCCGCCGATCTCGCGGACCTGCGTCCCGTCGCGCGGCTCGAACGCAGTTTCGGCGCGCCCGAGGCCTCGCTCGAACTCGGACGTCTGCCGGGCAGCGACGTGCCGGTCTACATGATTCGCGCCGATGCCTTCTATGCGCGCCCCGGCAATCCCTATCTCGACGCCCAGCATGTGCCCTACGGCGACAACGCCGAGCGTTTCGCGCTGCTCGGCTGGGCCGCGGCGCAACTCGCGCTGCATCTCGACCCGGCCTGGACGCCCCACATCGTGCACGCGCACGACTGGCACGCGGGCCTCGCGGGTGCGTATCTGCGCGCCGCCGCCCGCGAGCGCGGTCTCGCCGCGCGGCCGCCCGCGCGCAGCGTTTTCACGATCCACAACCTCGCCTATCAAGGCATTTTTCCGGCCCAGCAATTCGGTACGCTGGGCCTGCCCGCCGACTTCTTCGACATGCACGGCATCGAGTTCTACGGTCAGCTGTCGTTTCTCAAGGCCGGTCTCTATTACGCCGACAAGATCACGACCGTGAGCCCGAGCTATGCGCGCGAGATCCAGACCGTGGCGCAGGGTGGCGGCCTCGAAGCGCTGCTCAAGGGCCGCGCGCACGATCTCGTCGGCATCCTGAACGGCGTCGATTACGCGGTCTGGAATCCGGCCAGCGACGCCGCCCTCGCCGCGCGCTACTCGGCCACGCGCATGAGCGGCAAGCTGCGCTGCAAGTCGGCGCTGCAGCAGCGCTTCGGGCTTGCGTCGAAGCACGATGCGCCCGTGTTCGGCGTCGTGAGCCGCCTGACCGAGCAGAAAGGCCTCGACCTGCTGCTCGCGGCGCTGCCCGACATCGTCTCGCGCGGCGGCCAGCTCGTCGTGCTCGGCACCGGCGACGCGAGTCTCGAACAGGGCTTCGCGCGCGCGGCGCGTCAGCATCCCGAATCGGTGGCGGTCGAACTCGGCTTCGACGAAACGCTCGCGCACGAGATCGTCGCGGGCGCCGACGTCATGATGGTGCCGTCGCGCTTCGAACCGTGCGGGCTCACGCAGCTCTACGCGCTCGCCTATGGCGCGCTGCCGCTCGTGCATCGCGTGGGCGGACTCGCCGATACCGTGGTCGACACCTCGCTCGAAAATCTCGCCGATGGCCTCGCCACCGGCTTCGTGTTCGAGCGCTTCGAGCCGGATGCGCTCAGCGCCGCGATCCGCCGCGCCTTCGCGCTTTACGCCCGCAGCCGCGACTGGCGCGAGACGCGCGCGCGCGGCATGCAGCAGGACTTCGGCTGGGCCGCGTCGGCGCAACGCTACATGGCGCTTTACCGCGAGCTCGTGGAAGCCGCCTGACGACGGCGGCATCGACGCCCTGGCGGCAACCCCATCGACAACCCCATCGGCAACCCTGTCGACGGACACACGCAACACCGCCCACGCGCGGTGATCGACCTCGCGCGGCGAATTCGGTTATCGTTGCTGCACTGCGTGCATCGCACGCCCGCGCCGCCCGGCGCGCTCGCGCCTCGCGCGATCCCTGCACGCCGTTGGGCATTGCCGCAAAGCACGACTGTCGAGCACGCCATCATGCGCGACAGCCATGCACGCCCCTTCCGAACCGCACGGCGCGCGCGAACCCGCGACGGCGCGCACCGACCAACCGCCACGTTATGACCGACACACACGACCGCAGCAACCGACCGAAACCCACCGGACCGGCCATGAAAAATGTCCTGAGCATCCAGTCGCATGTCGTGTTCGGCCACGCGGGCAACAGCGCGGCGGTATTCCCCATGCGCCGGCTCGGCGTCAACGTGTGGCCGCTCAACACCGTGCAGTTCTCGAATCACACGCAGTACGGCCACTGGACCGGCAGCGCCATCGACGCCGAACAGATGGTCGATCTCGTCGAAGGCATCGGCGCGATCGGCATGCTGCCGCGCTGCGACGCCGTGCTCTCCGGCTACCTCGGCGCGCCCGAGCAGGCGCAGGCCGTGATCGACGTGGTGCGGGCCGTGAAGGCGGCCAATCCGCAGGCGCGCTACTTCTGCGATCCGGTGATGGGCACGCTCAACGCCGCCGGCACCGGCTGCAAGGTCGAGCCCGGCATCCAGGAATTCCTCGTCACGCACATGCCGGGCGTAGCCGACGCGATGATGCCCAATCACAGCGAGCTGCAGCGCCTCGTCGGCCGCGAGCTGGAGACCGCCGAGGAAGCCGTCGCCGCCTGCCGCGAGCTGATCGCGCGCGGCCCGAAGCTGATCCTCGTGAAGCATCTGCTCGACCGCAACAGCCCCGCCGACACCTTCAACATGCTGGTGGTCAGCGAGCGCGAGGCGTGGCTCGCGCAGCGGCCGCTCTATCCGTTCGCGCGTCAGCCGGTCGGCGTCGGCGACATCACGAGCGCGATTTTCGTGGCGCGCCTGATGCTCGGCGACTCGCTGCGCCGCGCCTTCGAGCACACGCTCGCCGCCGTCAACGCGGTCGTGCGCACGACCTACGACGCGGGGCGCTACGAGCTGGAAATCGTCGCCGCGCAGGACCAGATCGCGCGCCCGCGCGAGTGGTTCGACGCGTGGACGGTCGAACCGGCGTGAGCCGCCTCGCGCCTCCTCTCGCCACGCGCGCCGGCGAACACAAGCAGGCACAGGCACGCACAAGCGGCGGGCAACGGCCACGGAAAGACGGCGCGAGCGTCGGGCATCAGTCATCGGGCATATAATGCGGGCCGCACGTGCGCGGCCCGCCGCGCCCACCGTTTGAAGAGATTGACCGATGTCCGACCCCATCCGCAGTGAACAGGAAGAGTATTTCGAGCAGCTGTGCCTCGCCGTCGATGCCGGCGAAACGCACGAGCAGGAAGCGATCGAATACTTCGAGGAGCAGAGCCACGAAGCCGGTTTCGACGCCGCCCAGTGGCTCGATATCGCGCTCTACCACGCGCCCGACGTGGCGCGCGGCATCATCGACTTCGTCGACGAAGAAGATCGCGCGCGCAGCGACATCGCGCAGACCATCGCCGACAACCTCGACATCGCCTATGGCGACGACGACTGCCAGCGCTTCGAGTCGGTGATCCGCTTCGCGCTCGCCAACGGCGTGCCCGTCGACCTCGACGTGGTGCTCGACGGCTGCAACCGCGCGCTCGACGACCTCGAAGGCTGGGCCAACGACGACACCATGGCGCCGCTCGTGCGTCTGCGCGAATCGCTGCTCGCGCTGCAGGCGGAGTATTGAGCGCCTGACCGGCTGCCAGGCGCGGCCGTCGAACCCCGGCCGCCGAACCCAGGCCACCGAAAGCGGCCTGTTATATTGCTTGCAAAAACCCGTCGGCCGCCGCGCGACGGCGCACCCGAGGGAGTCCGCCGGGCCGTCCACGGCCCGCGCGCGACACGAGCGCAACGTACAAGAAAGCACACTGCCGCGCCGCACGGCGCCAGGAGTCACGATGAGCCCGCGCCACACGCCCCGCCCCGCCGCCGTCCCACGACCGCGCCGCGCCGCCCTGCGCACGCTCGCGCGGCTCGCCTGCGCCGGTGCGTTCGCCGTCGCCTCGGGCGGCGCGCTGCTCGCCCTGCCGGACAGCGCGGCCTGGGCGGCGGGTCCGCTGACCGTGCGCATCGGCTTCGTCGCGCCGCTCTCGGGCGACTACGCGAACTATGGCCGCGACTTGCAGAACGGCGTGCAGCTCGCGCTCGACGAGGCCAACGTCCAGGGCCTCAAGATCGGCGACCAGACCGCGCATTTCGAACTCGTCGCGCTCGACGACCGCGCCGATCCGCGCGTCGGCGTGCAGTCGGCCGCGCAGCTCACGAATCAGGGCGTGGCGGCCGTGATCGGCCACTTCAACTCGGGCACGGCGATTCCCGCCTCGCGCATCTACGAAAGCGCGGGCATTCCGATGATCGATCCCGCCGCGACCAATCCCGTCATCACCGCGCAGGGCTTCGCGAACACCTTCACCGTGATTTCGAACGACGCGCAGAACGCGGGCATCGCGGGCGCGTGGGCCATCGACGTGATGAAGGCCAAACGCGTGGCGATCATCGACGACCGCAGCGCCTTCGGCCAGGGCGAGGCCGACGTGTTCGAGCGCACCGTGAAGGAGCACGGCGGCAATGTGGTCGCGCGCGAGTTCGCCGTCACGGAGTCCGACGACTTCGGCCCGCAGCTCTCGAAGATCAAGGCCGCCGACGCCGACCTGCTCTACTTCGGCGGCCTCGCGCACCAGGCGGCGTCGCTCGTCAAGCAGATGAAGGCGCGCAGCATGAAGACGCAGTTCGTGGGCGGCGGCGGCGTGGCCAACCCCGACTTCCTGGAATTCGCGGGCGCGGCCGGCGAAGGCGCGATGGCGTGGGAATACGGCCGCCCGCTCGCACAACTGCCCGACGGCCCGCGCTTCGCACAGAAGTACCGCAGCCGCTTCGGCGCCGACGTGCTCGCCTACGCGCCCTTCGGCTACGACGCCGCCTGGGCCGCGATCCACGCGATGGTGGCCGCGAAGTCGGCGAAACCCGACGTCTACCGTCCCGTGCTCGGCGCACTCGCCTTCGACGGCGTGACCGGCCGTATCGCCTTCGACGAACATGGCGCGCTCAAGAGCGGCGCGTCCACGCTCTATCAGGTCAAGCAAGGCGCGTGGGTGCCGATCACGACGCGCGGCGGTTGAGCCACGCGCTTCGAGCGCCGGCTTTCCGGCCTCGCCTTCATTAATCAGTCATCCTGATCGACTCGGCTTGACTCAGCGCGCGCGCACGACGATCTGCGCATGCGTATCGCGCTGGATGCGCACGAGCGCGTCGCGCATCTGCTCGAACTGCTGCGTCGAACACACCTGCTGCCCGAATTGCGCCGACAATCGCCGCGCGATCTGCACCGTGCGCGTGAGCGGATCGAACACGTAACGCGCGCTGTAGACGAGGCGAGCCGCGTCGGCCTGCACGCTCACGTTGGCGTCGCGCGGCAGGTCCGTCACGCGCGCGAACGCGGGCAGCACGATCTGCGCGTCCTCCTCGTAATCGCCGCCCACGCAGGCCCACGGCTGCGTGCGGCGCGGCACCGCGAGCCACGTGTCGATCTGCGTGGCGACGCCGCCCGAGAGGCTGCTCAGGGCGGGCAGCGCCGTGGTGCCGTCGCGCCAGACGAAGTGATCGAGCGTGCCGTCGATGCTCGTACCGAATGATCCCGAGGTAGCGTCGAGCGCGCTAGTGGAAATATGCGCCGTGCCCGCGAGGCCGGTCAGACGTACACGTTGCGCGGCGATCTGCTGCGCGACCTGATGCGTGGCGCGGCGGAACGTGTTGCGCTCGGGTTCGGCGCTCGCGCCCGCGTCGTCCACGTGATAGCGGTACGCGGCGTTGCCGTCGGCGTTCACATCGATGTCGAGCCGCGCCGAACGCGCGCGCGGCTGCGTGGCGGGCGTGCGCGCGAGCACGCCGTCGTCGACGAGCAAGGCCGGGCGATCCATCACGCCCGCAGGCAGAAAACCGAACGCCACGCCGCCCGACGAGGTATCGGCGAACACGCCGAGATCGGGCAGATACGCGATGACGTGGTTGATCGCCTCCGCGCCGTAACCCGGCACGCCGGGCAGCGAATAGACCGGCCCGAGATTGATGAGCGCGGCTTCGGCGCGCACGCCAATCGCCGCGAGCAGCGCCGTGAACAGCGCAACGTGATCCTTGCAGTCGCCGTAGCGGTCGCGCAGGATATCCGTCGCGCGATGCGGCGCGGCCTCTGTCTCGCCCAGAAACAGCGCGACGTAGCGAATGTTCAGGCGCATCCAGTCGTAGAGGCGCGCGGCCTTCTCGCGCGGATCGCTCGCGCCCGCCGTCAGCGATTGCGCGAACGCCGCGATGGCCGGACTCGTCGCCGACGGATCGGCCGCCGACTCGCGATAGCGCGCCGCGAAAGCCGCGAAACCCGGCACCGTCGTCACCATGAGCCGCGCGCCCCAGTTCACGCGCGCGACCGCGCCTGCCTCCTGCGGGGGATACGGGCCGTGCTCGTGGTCGAACGCATAGCGCGTGCGGCCGTTTTCCGTCACGGGCGCTTGCGCGGTGTAGCCGCGCGCGTCGGCGTAGAGCGGCACATCGGCGGGCAGGTCGAAAACGAGGCGCTGAAACTGCGTCGGCTGATCTTCCGGCACCGCGAAGTACGAGAACGTGCCCGCCTGCAAGGGCTTCGTGCGCCGCTTCGAAAACGCGAGACGCACGCGCGAGCCCGGCTGCACGCCCGGAAAGATCACCGTGCGCAGCACGCCGTCCTCGAAGGTCGGCGCGCCCGCCGAACGCGGTTCCTGCACGTCGCGGATATTCGCGGGACCGACCGTGTGCGTGGTGCCATCCGGGTCGATGGTCTGCGCCGTGAGTCCTGTGATTGTTTCGATATCCTTATTGAACCAGACGTAGCGCTGGGCGATGGCATCGACGCCCGCGCCGGTGTTCGCGCGCAAGGTCGAATCGTCGTGCTCCTCGACCGAGCCGTCCTTTTGCACGATGAATACGTGGACGTCGCGCTCCAGTGTCGCCGGGGGTTGATCGTCGGTGGCGCTATCGAGCGACGGCGGCGGCGCGGGGGCTTGTTGTGCGTCTGCGCTGAGAGGCCACGCCGCGCAGAGAGCGAGTATCGACGCGAGCGCAACACCGACTCGGCGGCGCGCCACGCTCAACACCCAGCCCTCCACCCGCACGCGCCACGCGCGGCGGCATCGGCGGAACGGGCAAAACGCGCAGCAGCCACGGCAACCTCACCAGAACGAAGGCCCTCGCCTTTCGTTGTAGCACATCGCCTGTCGCGCCGCGCGGCGCCCGACCGTGCCCCCGCCGCCGCGCGCGGCTCAAGCGGCTCAGGCGGCTCAATCGGCTCAAGCAGCGCGCCTGCCCTGCTCCTCGATCGCGCGCAGCAGCGACAGCGCGATGCCGTGGGCCGCGAGCCGCACCTCGTCGAGCGACGGAAACGACGGCGCAATCCGCAAATGCCGGTCCTGCGGATCGACGCCGTAGGGAAATGCCGCGCCCGCGGGCGTCAGCACGAGCCCGGCCTCGGCCGCGAGTTCCACCGTGCGCCGCGCGCAACCCGGCGGCGCATACAGGCTGATGAAATAGCCGCCCTGCGGTGCGTTCCAGCTGACCTCGGGCACGCCCGCGAGGCGCGCGCGGAACACCGCATCGACGGCGTCGAACTTCGGCGCGAGCAGGGCGCGATGGCGGGCCATCAGCGCGTCGAGCGTCGCGCGGTCGCGCACGAAACGCACGTGGCGCAACTGGTTCAGCTTGTCCGGGCCGATCGAGCGCACGCCCGTATGGCGCAGCCACCACGCCACGTTGCGCGGCGACGCCGCCAGCCACGCAAGCCCGCCGCCCGCGTAGGTCACCTTCGAGAGCGACGCGAACATCAGTACGCGGTCCGCGTGACCCGCCGCCGCGCAGGCCGCGATCATGTCGTGCGGCGCGCGCGCCGTATCGGTCAGATGATGGAAGCGATAGGCGTCGTCCCAGAAGAGGCGGAAATCGGGCGCGGCGGCGGGCATGGCCGCGAGGCGGCGCACGATGTCGTCGGCATACGTCGCGCCTGTCGGGTTGCTGTAATGCGGCACGCACCACATGCCCTTGATCGAGGCGTCGTCGCGCACGAGCGCTTCGATCGCGTCGATGTCCGGGCCGTCGTCGTTCATCGGCACGGCGATCATGCGCACGCCCAGCGCCTCGCAGATCGCGAAGTGACGGTCGTAGCCCGGCGCGGGACACAGGAACGCGATCTCGCCCTGGGCGCGCCATGGCGTGCCTTCGGCACCCTTTGCACCCTTCGCGCCCTCCTCGCCCGACGGCACGCCGTGCAGCAGCGCGAACACGAACGCGTCGTGCATCAGTTCGAGGCTCGAATTGCCCGCGGCGACCACCTGCGCGGCGCTCACGCCGAGCAGTTCCGCGCCCAGTTCGCGCGCCTCGGGCAAGCCCGCACCGAGCCCGTAGTTGCGGCAGTCGAAACCGTCGCGCGCGCGGAAATCCGTCGACGCCGCTACGTCGAACAGCGCCTGCGAGAGATCGAGCTGCTCGGGCGCGGGCTTGCCGCGCGACATGTCGAGGCGCAGTCCCAGCGCGCGGAATCGTTCGTAGTTCAAATCAACAGGCGGAATCATCGACATTGCGGATCTCGGTTGAGGCGGCGGCTAAATGGCGGAAAACCAGTTGAAAACGACAAGGGGTAAGGCGGACAGCTCGGTCCCCAGAATACGGACGTCGCGGCCTTCAGACAAACGCGTTATATTGAAGTTTTCGATCAGTTTTTCTTATACCGATGAAGACCCTCGATCTGGACGTGCTCGCCATGGTGGTGGCCGTCGCCGACGCCGGCAGCTTCGTGCGCGGCGCGGCGCTCGTGCACCGCTCGCAGGCCGCGCTGAGCATGCAGATCCGCGCGCTCGAAGACACCCTCGGCAAGCCGCTTTTCATCCGCGCGCCGCGCAACGTCACGCCCACGCCGGACGGCCACACGCTGATCGCCTACGCGCGGCGCATGCTGGCGCTGCGCGACGAAGCCTGGGCGACGCTCGCGCATCCCGAGGTGACGGGGCGCGTGTCGATCGGCATGCCCGACGACTACGCGTCGTCGCTGCTGCCGCCCGTGCTGCGCAAGTTCTCGGCGAACTGGCCGAAGGTGGAGATTCAGGTGGTCGGGCTGCCGAGCAGCGCGCTCGCGCCGCTGGTGCGCGAAAACAAGATCGACCTGGCGTGTATCACCGGCACGACCGGCACCACGAGCGCGCGCGGCCTGTCCGGCGAATTCATCCGCTTCGAGCCGATGGTCTGGGCCGGGCCGCCCGCCGCCGCCACGGCCGCGATCGGCCGCGAGGTCTGGCGCGAGCGGCCGCTGCCCATCGCCCTCTTCAGCGCGGGCAGCGTCGCGCGCGCGAACGCGATCCAGGCGCTGGAGCGCGCGCGCATCACCTATCGCACGTCGTATGAAAGCCCGAGCCTGATGGGGCTGTGCAGCATGGTGGCGGCGGGCCTCGCCGTCGCGCCGCTTGCGCGCTGCGCCGTGCCCGAGACTTTCGCCACGCTCGGACGCCCGCACGGCCTGCCCGACCTGCCCGAACTCGAAGTGGTGCTCGCGCGCAGCGCGAGTTCGAACCGCCCGCCGTGCGATTTTCTCGCCGAGCAGATTCTGGCCGAACTGCGGGTTTAAAGCGGCGGGTTTAAGGCAGCGAGCTTAAAGGTGGCGGGGTTCAAGTCGATCCCAGATGCGCGTGCGATGTGAACCTCGCCCTCACTCCTCGCCCAGACGCACCAGCAGCGCGTGCAGACGCGAAATGTGGCGCAGCAGCAGTTCGCGATGCTTTTCGATCTGTTCGAGCCGCCCTTCGAGATCGGCGCGTACGCGCTCGTCGGGTTCCGCGTAACCGATCACGTCCTCGATGCGAGAGCGCAGCGCCTCGGGATCGACCGGCAGCATGCTCAGATGGCGTTCGAGCTTGCGCACGTCCTGCGCGGCCAGTTCGCGGATCTTGCGCGTGCCGGCCAGACGCCGCTGCGCCTGAGCGTCCTGCGGCGCATCGCGGCGCGCGCCCGCCTGCCCGAAGATGGGTTCGGAGCGCAGCACCGGCGCCTTGCGCACCGGATGCGCGGTGCCGCGAAAACGCGCGCGCGGCGATTCGCCGGCGATGGCCTCGCGCGCTTCGTCGGGCACGTCGGATGCGTCGTGCGGCTCGTCCATCCAGCCTTCGCGCAAGCCCGTGACGGCTTCCACGCCGCGCACGAACTCCGCGCTGAAGTCGCGCTGTCCCGTGACGATCAGCTTCATATGACTGGCGGAAAACGTCATCATGCGTGCGAGCCGCGTGATCGCGCCCACCTCGCGGGTCAGCAGCGCGAGGTTCGCGCGCCACATGGGCATGAGCGTTGCCCCGGAATCTTCCATTGCGGAGGTCCTCCTCGAAGGCCGCATCAGCATCGATGCGCCTGGCCGATGCCTGAAGGTTGCCGCATCGCGCGGTGCGATGCAACCCGCCGCAAGACGTGTGCCGCGTCGCCGCAACGCTCTAGCGGGGTCGTAACCCGCTAGACGCGTCCGCGTCGGCATGTTGATCGGCGAATCGAAAGGAAATGGAATTACTTCGGACCGCCAATGAATTCAAACAAGCGGCGGAAGGCAAGAGAGAAAACAGAAAGAGAACGCGTGAGGCGCGCCTGAACGCGCCTAGAAATGCCCGGTGAACCGATACCGGCTACCCGGATGCCAGAGATTCGCCACCGACGCCACCAGCGCGCGCGACCACGTGCGCCGATGCAGCACGAGACACGGCTCGGCCTCGCCCATCGCGAGATGCGCGCGCGTGTCGCCTTCGGGCGCGAGCGCCTCGATGCGGTACTCGACGCGCTGCAACGGCGCGACGCGCACGAGATACTGGTTCGGCGTGGTCTGCGTGAAATCCTGCTCGGCGTAATCGGGCGCAAGCGCGGGATTCACCCAGCGTTCTTCCAGTTGCACGGGCTCGTCGTTTTCGAAGTGCAGCACGCGCGAGCGGAACACGGTGTCATGCGGACGCAAGCCCATTTCGAGCGCGAGCGCCTCGTCGGCGGCCAGCGGTCCGAGTTCGAGGACCTCGGCGCGATAACGGTGGCCGCGCGCGACGATCTCATCGGAAATGCTGCGGATCGCCACGAGCGTCGATTCGTACTTCGGCCGCGCGACGAAGGTGCCCGCGCCCTGCACGCGCGTGAGCACCTGTTCGGCGGTCAGCTCGCGCAGCGCGCGGTTCACGGTCATGCGCGCGACCTTGAACTCGCGCGCCAGCTCGTTCTCCGACGGCACCTGGTCGCCCTCGCCCCACTCGCCCGCGTCGATGCGGGCAAGGATGAAATCCTTGATGCCTTGATACGCGGGCGCGTTCATGCGGGACGGGCGAGGCTAGCGGCGCTCAACGACACTCAGCTCGCCTGCGATTCGAACGCGAACGGGCTGTGCGCCGCGATCACGCCGGCCTGCACGAGACGCGTGACGGCCGCGATATCGGGTGCGAAGTAGCGGTCGAGATCGTAGTGCGGAACTTCGGCGCGCACCGAATGCATGACGCGCTGCAGCGCCGGGCTGGTCTGGTGCGGCGCACGCAGATCGACGCCTTGCGCCGCCGCGAGCAGTTCGATCGAGAGAATGTTGGCCGTGTTGTCGGCGATATCGGCGAGCTTGCGCGCGCCGAAGGTCGCCATCGACACGTGGTCTTCCTGGTTCGCCGAAGTCGGCAGCGAGTCCACCGACGCCGGATGCGCGAGCGTCTTGTTCTCCGAGGCCAGCGCCGCCGCCGTCACGTGCGCGATCATGAAGCCCGAGTTCACGCCGCCGTCCTTGACGAGGAAAGGCGGCAGGCCCGAAAGCGTCGCGTCGATCAGCAGCGCGATGCGGCGCTCGGCCAGCGCGCCGATTTCGGCGGCCGCGAGCGCGAGATTGTCGGCGGCGAAAGCGACCGGCTCGGCGTGGAAGTTGCCGCCCGAGAGCACTTCGAGCGTTTCCGGGAAGATCAGCGGATTGTCGGAGACGGCGTTCGCCTCGATCAGCAGCACCTGCGCCGCGTGACGCATCTGGTCGAGACACGCGCCCATCACCTGCGGCTGGCAGCGCAGCGAATACGGGTCCTGCACCTTGCCGCAATCGCGGTGCGAGAGGTTGATCGCCGAGCCTTCGAGCAGGTCGCGATACGAAGCCGCCGCCTCGATCTGGCCGCGATGGCCGCGCAGTTCGTGAATGCGCGCGTCGAACGGCTTGACCGAGCCCGCCGCCGCGTCCACGCAGAGCGCGCCCGAGACGAGCGCCGTACGGTACAGGTCTTCGATCGCGAACATGTTGTAGAGCGCGAGCGCCGTGGACGCCTGCGTGCCGTTGAGCAGCGCGAGGCCCTCCTTGGCTTGCAGCGTGAGCGGCTTGAGGCCAGCGATGGCCAGACCCGCTTCGGCACTGGCGCGCTCGCCGCGAATGAACACTTCGCCGATGCCGAGCAGCACCGCCGACATATGCGCGAGCGGCGCGAGGTCGCCCGAGGCGCCGACCGAACCCTTCACGGGAATCAGCGGCAGCACGTCGGCGTTGAACAGCGTGATCAGCGCGTCCATCACTTCGCGACGGATGCCCGAGTGGCCGCGGCCCATGCTCGACAGCTTCAGCGCCATCAAGAGACGCACGACCGGACGCGACATCGGCTCGCCCACGCCCACCGCGTGCGAGAGCACGAGGTTGCGTTGCAGCAGTTCGAGCTGGTCGGTGGGGATATGCGTGCTCGCGAGACGGCCGAAACCCGTGTTGATGCCGTAGGCGGGCTCGCCCTTCGCGGTGATCTCGGCGACGGCGCGTGCGCCCGCGTCGATGCCGGCGTAGCTGGCCGGATCGAGTTCGAGTTTCACCGATTCGCGCGCGATCTGGCGCAGTTGGGGCAGGGTCAGATGGCCGGGCGTGAGAAGCATGATCGAATCCTGTCTATACAAGTTGATGCGCAGTCTAGCCTGGTGCGCCTGTATAGACAACTCTCAAAACCGCTTGGCCACCCTGGGACTATCCATGAGCGCGGCGCGAAACCGCGCCGGGCTTACAGCTCCAGCCTGCCCCCCATAAACGCGAGAAAGCACTGCACGCGCGCGGCCAGCGCGGCGCTGCGGTAATAGACGGCGTGGATCGGCTGACGCTCGACGAGCAGCGCGTCGTCGAGCAGCGTGACGAGGCGGCCCGCCGCGCGGTCGTCGGCGGTCATGAAATCGGATAGACAGGCGATGCCCGCGCCCGCGAGCGCGAGTTGCCGGATGGTCTCGCCGCTCGACGCGGACAGCGTCGGCTGGATCGCGATGCCCGGCTCGGCGGTTTCGTCGAACAGAGGCGCCTGATTTCCGCCTTCGGCGTCGGCGTCGCCGCTTGCGGGCTCCACTTCGCGCAGCGGCCAGCGATTCAACTGCACGGGCGCCGTGAAGCCGATCAGCCGCTGCTCGCGCAACGCCGCCAGCGAGCGCGGCGTGCCGTGCTCCGCGAGATACGCGGGGCTCGCCACCACGCGGCGGCGGCTCACGCCGAGCGAGCGCGCGTGCAGCGTCGAATCCTGCAACGCGCCGATGCGGATCGCGATATCCACACGCTGCTCCAGCAGATCGACGATGCGCTCGTTGCTCGTGAGTTCGAGCTGGATCTCGGGATAGCGCGCCGCGAATGCGCTCACGTGCGGAACGATACAGTGCAGCATGAACGGCGTGGCCGCGTCGACGCGCAACCGTCCCGAAGGCTGTTCGCGATGGCGCGTGACGGCCTCTTCGGCGTCCTCCATCGCGCCGAGGATCGCGCGGGCGCGTTCGAGAAACAGCTCGCCCTCCTCGGTCAGTTGCAGACGCCGCGTGGTGCGCAGAATCAGCGCCACGCCGAGCTGCTTTTCGAGCCGCGTGAGCGCCCGGCTCACACCGGACACGGTCTGCTGGAGTTTTTCGGCGGCGGCGGTGATCGACCCCGCATCGATCACGGTGACGAATACGAGCAATTCGTCGGTCGATGTTTTCATTATTGATCCGCAGTCAAGATTCATTTGAGACTAACACGGTTTTTGCAAAGCGCGAATGCCGCGATACTGATTGCGAGATCACTTGACACGACCATTCGCCCCGCCGCCGTTCGCGGCGCCGGGCGCAACCAGGAGAGTTCCATGAAAGTATTCGTGACGGGCGCAGGCGGCTTTATCGGCGGCACGATCGCGGCGTATCTCTCGCGCGCGGGCCACGAGGTGCGCGGGCTCGTGCGCCGCCCCGAGCAATTCGCCGATCTCGACGCGCTGAAGATCGCGCCGGTGCGCGGCGGTCTCGACGACCGCGATCTGCTGATGCGCGAGGCGCGCGCCGCCGACGCGGTGATCAACGCCGCCGACAGCGACCATCGCGGCGCGGTCGAAGCGCTGCTCGACGCGCTCGAGGGTTCGGGCAAGCCGCTGCTGCACACGAGCGGATCGAGCATCGTCGGCGACGCCTCGGGCGGCGAGCCGACCGACAAGATCTTTTACGAAGACGCCCTGCCCGCGCCGACGCCCGACAAGGCGCCGCGCGTGGCCATCGACGATCTCGTGCTCGCGGGCGCGCAGCGCGGCATCCGCAGCGCCGTGCTCTGCAACACGCTGATCTACGGCGTGGGCGCGGTGCCGGGCGCAGCGAGCGTGCAGTTGCCGCGGCTGATTCGCCAGGCGCAAAAGAGCGGCGTCATGCGTCATGTGGGGCGTGGGCTGAATATCTGGTCGAATGTGCATGTCGACGATGTGGCGGAGCTTTATCGGCTCGCGATCGAGAAAACCCCTGCGGGCACGTTCTATTTCGTCGACAGCGGCGAAGCGAACTTCGTCTCGATGACCGAGGCGCTCGCGCAGAAAATGGGGCTGGGCGCGCCGCAAGATTGGCCGCTGAAAGACGCGATCGGGGAATGGGGTTATGAGATGGCGTCGTATGGACTCGGCTCGAACAGCCGCGTGCGCGGCGAACGCGCGCGCAAGCTGCTCGGGTGGCAGCCGAAACGTAGCTCGGTCACGGAATGGATTCGTGATGAGATGGCGGTGCCGGTGTCGGTCCGCGGTGGATGAGCGCTGCAAAAATACCTGTGTAGTGGGCGGTATTGTTGCGTATCCGTAAGGTCCATCCGCTAGAATCGCGCCGGTTTGCACTACCCGCCGGCCCGTTTTCTTCGGATCGGCACCCGGATATGCCGATGCTCCTCGCGCTGAACTTCGACTGGCTGACTAACCTGCTCGCCATTCTGTTCGTCGTCGCTTGTCTCTACGATGCGCGCTACGACGAATACGGCACGCTGACCCTCGCCGCCGCTGCCATGGGTCTGATCGTGATGGCGATCGAAGTGCTGCTGCGCCCCGCGTTCGAGATGTCGCTCTAAGCCGACTCTCGCGTTCGCGACGCCGCAGTGCGGCGCTCGCCCCTGGTGCTTTCATTCACGTTTCGCAGCACTTTCCGCGCGCCTTCGCCGCCTGACGGCGAGATTCATCCGCTCAATGTTCCGACTTGTCGTGCGCGCAACACGCGTGCGTCTGCGGGCTGTCGTCGTAGCGGTCGTGGTGGCGCATCCACTCGTTCATATCGTGCGTTTCGTTGCGGCCTTTCGCGGTGAATTCGAGCATCGCGTAAGTCGCGATCGGCAACTCGACGCCGCGCGCATACGCCGAATACGTGTGATAAACCTGCCCCGCCTCGTCGCGATAGAACGCGCTGATACCCGGCAATTCGTCGCTCACGTAGTCCTGTTCGCGATAGTTGTAGCGCGCCTTGCCGCGTGCCTTGTCGGCCTCGGAAAACGACACGTTGAAGTCGAAGTTGAACGCGTTGCCAAACGACGACACCCACGGAAACCGCCAGCCCATACGCTCCTTGAACGCTGCGATTTTCGCGAGCGGCGCGCGCGAGACGGCCACATAGGTCACGTCGTGATGCTCCAGATGCGGCAGCATGCCGTCGACGTGATCGGAGAGAAATGAGCAGCCTGGGCAGCCCTCTTCCCAGTCCGGGCCGAGCATGAAGTGATAGGTCAGCAACTGGCTGCGCGAACCGAACAGTTCGGCGAGCGTGCGCGGACCGTGCGGCGTCTCGAAGGTATAGGTTTTCTCGACCTTGACCCACGGCAGCGCCTGGCGTTTGGCGACCAGCGCGTCGCGCGCATGCGTGAATGCATGCTCGTCTTCGAGCAGCGCCTCGCGCGCCTTCAACCATTCGGCCTCCGAAACAATCTTGTGCGGCTCCATCATGTCTTCCTCCTTCGGTTGATCGTCGATGCTTACTCGAACAATTCCACCAGCCGGTCGAACGCACTCGACCAGCCATCGCGATGCGCGTCGCGCGTCTCTTCGTCGAAAAGACGTTCGTGGCGCAGCGTGAGTTCGGTGGTTTCGCCTTCTGCGCGCAGCACGACGCTCACGCGCGATTCGCGCTCGGGCGTGCTGCGCCACGCCCACGTGAACACCAGTTTCTGCTCGGGCACGATCTCGAGATACGTGCCGCTCACGTCGTGCTCCTCGCCGTCGGGCGAGCGCATGATCACGCGAAAGCGTCCACCCACGCGCACGTCGGCTTCGGCGTGCAGACAGGTCGTGTCGAGCGGATGCATCCAGCGCATCAGTTGCGCCGCTTGCGTCCATGCCGCGTAGACCTTGCAGGCGTTCGCGTCGAGTCGGCGGCGGAGAATGAGAACGGGGACGCCTCGGGCGGCGTCGGCTGCACGGGCTGCGTCGCTTGCAGCGCTGGCGCCGCCTGTAGCGGCGAAATGTTCGGGTCGGCTGGACATGCGTCTTCCTCCACGAAAGCGGCGAGACGATCGAGTGCGTCGTTCCAGAAGCGCTGATAGTGCGCGAGCCACTGCATCGCGTCCTCCATCGGCGCGGCCGCGAGGCGGCACGCGACTGTGCGTCCGGTTTTCTCGCGGGTGACGAGGCCCGCCTCGGCGAGCACGTCGAGATGCTTAATCACGGCGGGCAAGGACATCGCGAACGGCTGCGCGAGCGCGCTCACCGAGAGCGCGTCCTGCTGGGCGAGCCGCGCGAGCAGCGCGCGCCGCGTGGGGTCCGCGAGCGCGGCGAAGGTGCGGTTCAACGCGTCGTCTTCATACTTAACCATGCGGTTTAGCATAGGACGCGAGACGCGGAAGTCAAGGCGCGCGATTTTTGCCGGTTCCGGCAATAAATCGGCCAGTAAAACACGTGCTCAACCGGCCAAATCCGGCGGCAAATCGCCCAGTAAATCGGCCGCTGAATGACGGGGTCGAATACGCGTTAATCACGCGGTTCGCGCGGTAAATCACGCGGCATCGCACAATCGATGCGGCGGCGAGCACTAATGAATCCACGCTTCGCGCGCCCATAAAATGCCGCACGGCCCGCGCCGCCGCCAGGCGAACGCGAGCCGTGAAGCCGGCCGGACGGACCGCCGTAGCGGCGTCCCGCCGAAGACCGGACCGTCTGAGCGCAACACGCGTCAGATGGCCCAGCCGCCCAGGTAGAACGCCGCGAGCACCACGGCGATGATGACCGTGCCGACGTTGAGTTTCTTGATCTCGCCGCTCACCACGCGGCCGATCACCAGCGTGGAGAAGCCGAGCATGATGCCCGTGACGATGTTGGCGGTCAGCACGATGAACACGGCGCAGACGAGGCCCGCCATCGAATCGACCATGTCGCTCATGTCGAGGCGCGCGACGCTCGAGAGCATCATCAGGCCCACGTACATGAGTGCGGGCGCGGTGGCGTACGACGGCACGAGGCCCGCGAGCGGCGCGAAGAACATCACCGCGAGGAACAGCACGCCCACCACGGCGGCGGCCATGCCGGTCTTCGCGCCCGCCGCCACGCCCACCGTCGATTCGATGTAGGCCGCCGCCGGCGCGCCGCCGAAGAAGCCCGAGAAGATCGAGCTGACCGAGTCGGCCGTCAGCGCGCGGCCGCCGTTGACGATGCGGCCGTCGGCGTCGAGCTGGCCCGCCTGCCCGGCCACCGCGCGGATCGTGCCGGTGGCGTCGAACACGGCCGTCATCACGAGCGCGAGCACGCTCGGCAGCACCGTCAGCGAGAGCGCGCCCTTGATGTCCATCGCGCCGATCAGCGAGGCATGACCGGGCGCCGACAGCGACGGCCACGCGAACACGCCATGAAACGTCACGGCCGGATCGAGCGCGAGCCCGAGCGCGGAGATCGCCACGATCACGATCAGGATCGAGCCCGGCACGCGGCGGCGCACGAGGCCGAAGATCGCCGCGAGCCCGACCACCGACAGGATGACCGGCAGCGAGGTGATGTGGCCGAGCGAGACAGGCAGGCCCGCGCCCGGATTCTTGACGACGAGGCCCACGTCATTGGCGGCGATCAGCAGCAGGAACAGCCCGATGCCGATGCCCGTGCCATGCGCGATGCCGTGCGGCAGGTTGCGCAGGATCCACGAGCGCACGCCCGTGACGGAAATCCCCGTGAATACGAGGCCCATCAGGAACACGGCGCCGAGCGCGACTTCGGGCTTGAGGCCCTTGCCGAGCACGAGGCCGAACGCGGTGAACGCCGTCAGCGAAATGGCGCAGCCGATGGCGATCGGCAGGCGCGCCCACAGGCCCATCAGCAGCGAGCCGAACGCGGTGGTCAGGCAGACGGCCACGAAGACCGCGCTGGTGTCGAAGCCCGCCTTGCCGAGCATGCCCGGCACGACGAACACGGAATAGACCATCGCGAGGAAGGTCGTGACGCCGGCGATGCCCTCCTGGCGCACCGAGCTGCCGCGCGCGGCGATGTCGAAATAGCGTTCGAGCAGGCTCGTCGCGCGGGCGGCGTCGAGGGTGTCGCGGGGATCGCCGTCGCGGACCACGGCGAGGTCAGCGGTCAGTTCGGCGGCGTCGGCCAATGGCCGGGCGTGGGGGTCGAGCATGAGTGCCTCCTTTATCAGCATGCTGAAACGGACCGGCGTCGATGCGCGCGGTCCCGTCATCAGGTTCGTCTCGTCTGTTGAGTTGTCGTGTCGACGCCAGCCGGGCGCGCCTTCGGAGGCGCTGTCTCTATCGGTGGACATGTTTTTATGCTGGATCGAAGGTTAGGCGAACGCGTCATGCGCTCCCATCGCGTAAATCGCATTGAGGACATGCCGCGAGGCTTATATCGCCGTGAACAAGGCCCAGCGGGCGGGCCGCCCCCGCGTTTACCCCGGCGCTTCGGGCGGCGCGCGGCGACCTGCGGGCAGCGGGCCGATGGACGAATCGAATGCCCGCGCGGCGGGTCCGCATCTTGCGCGACCCCGCCAGCCGAACCGGCCGGATGCGAAACCGGCGTGCTCCGCCCGCGCTGCGGGAAAATCGCGGCTTTCACCGCTTCGACGCACTTTTGTCGTCGAAATCGCGGGATAAAAGGGCTGGAAAGACGCAAAAAGGGCCGTTTTAAGCGGATTGCGCCGTCGCGCGGGTTAAACTCTCACGACCCGGTTTGACCCCGCCGCGCGGCGCGCCTGTGCGCAAGCCCGCGCTGGCGCTCCAAGGAGTTCCTGTTGATGAGAGGCGGTTTCGCACGTCCTGTTGTAAATCTTCCGACCCTTTCCGCTCTGCTCGTCGCAGCCGTGCTGTCGGGATGCAGCCTGTTCCGCTCGCCGCCGCCGCCCGAGCCGGAGGCGCCCGTGGCCGCGAGCGAGCCGGATATCGCGAGCGAGCCCGAGGCCGCCTCCGCGCCCGAAGCCGCCAGCGAAACCGAAACGCCCGAAGCCAGGCCCGCGCCGCGCAAGCCGCGTCCCGCGCCGGTGCGCCGCAAGCGCCCCGCGCCGCCGCCGCCCGCGCCGGCCAGCGCGCCGGTCGCGCCGCCGCCGCCGCCGCTCGTGCAGAGCCACGTGATCGAGCGCGGCACCTTCCGCACGCTGCTCGACAGCGAAGTGCAAAAAACCGACGGCAAGGTAGTCGGCCGCGCCGTCGACATGGTCGCGGGCCCCGGCGGCAAGCCGCAGGAGGTCGTCGTCAATCTGCAAGGCTTCATGGGCATCGGCGACCGCAAGGCGAGCTTCCCGTGGAGCGCCGTGCGCGTGAATCCGCAGCCGAAGACGCCGGCCATCACGCTCGCGCTCACGCCCGCGCAGTTGCAGCTGACCGACCGGCCCAAGTCCGGCGGCGCGCAGCCCGGCGTCGGCGAGGCCAGCCCGACGCGCCTGCCGCTGATCGACGCGACGGTGGAGCGCGCCAACGGCGCCAAGGTGGGCCGCGTGGTCGACGTATTGCTCGACGGCGGCGCCGATCCGCTCGCGGTCGTGCTCGACGTGAGCGGCACGCTGGAGAAGCGCCACACGATCGCGGCCGACTGGTCGGCGCTGCACTTCGTCACGAAGAACAACGCGCTCGAAGCGCAGATCGAGATGAGCGACCAGCAGGTGGACGCCTCGCCGCCCTATGCGAACGATCAGCCGGTGCGCGCCGTCAGCCCGAATCCGGCCCCGGCCGCTCCCGCGCGCGGTGCCCAATGATCGGGAAGACCACGCAACTCACCCCCAGTCTCCGCAGCGTGCGCGCGCTCGACTGGCTGAACTTCTTCGTCGCGAACGTGCAGACGGGCTTCGGGCCGTTCATCGCTTCGTATCTGGCTTCGCACAAGTGGACGCAGGGCGAGATCGGCCTCGCGCTCTCGGTCGGCACGATCAGCGCGATGGTGAGCCAGGTGCCGGGCGGCGCGGCCGTCGACGCCCTCAAGAACAAGAAGGCCGCCGCGGCCTGGGCGATCATCGCGATCATCGCCTCGGCGGTGCTGCTGGCGTCCAGTCCGACCGTGGTTCCCGTGATGGCCGCCGAGGTGTTCCACGGCTTCGCGAGCTGCATGCTGGTGCCCGCGATGGCCGCGCTCGCGCTCGCGCTGGTGGGCCGCCAGAATCTCGGCGACCGGCTCGGGCGCAATGCGCGCTGGGCGTCCATCGGCAGCGCCGTCGCCGCCGGGCTGATGGGGCTGTGCGGCGAGTACATCTCGCCACGCGCGGTGTTCTGGCTGACGGCCGCGCTGGCGCTGCCGGCGCTCGTCGCGCTCGCGATGATCGAATACGACAAGCACGCGAACGCGCCGAAACCGCTCAAGTCCGCCACGCCCGGCAACGGCGAGACCGCTGCGGATGGCGAGGCACGCGAGACCATTCTCGACCTGCTGCGTGACAAGCGCATGCTCACGTTCGCGGCCTGCGTCGTGCTGTTCCACCTCTCGAACGCGGCGATGCTGAACCTCGCGGCGGGCGAAGTGACGGCCGGCATGGGCGACAACGTGCAGCTCGTGATTGCGGCTTGCATCATCGTGCCGCAGGCGATCGTCGCGATGATGTCGCCGTGGGTCGGGCGCACCTCGCAGCTCTGGGGACGCCGTCCCGTGCTGATCCTCGGCTTCAGCGCCCTGCCGATACGCGCGCTGCTGTTCGCCGCCGTCGGCAACCCGTACTTCCTCGTGCCGGTGCAGATGCTCGACGGTCTCTCGGCCGCCGTGTTCGGCGTGATGCTGCCGCTGATCGCCGCCGACGTGGCGGGCGGCAAAGGCCGTTACAACCTCTGTATCGGGCTGTTCGGGTTGTCGGCGGGCATCGGCGCCACGCTCTCGACGGCGCTCGCGGGCTTTATCGCCGACCATTTCGGCAATACCGTGAGCTTCCTTGGCCTCGCGGCCGCGGGTGCTGCGGCGGTCGTGCTGGTGTGGCTCGTGATGCCCGAAACGCGCGAGACGATTGAAGAAGAAACGCCGCGAGACGCGCCGGCTTAAGCCTCGCGGAAATCGTCAGACGGAATCGTCGAACGCAAGGCGAGCAGCAAAAAACAAGCCCCCGTCGCAGCGATGCGGCGGGGGCTTGTCACATGCGCGACGTCATAGCGACGATATCGGCGCTACCGCCGCCATCAACGCGCCAGCAGACGTGCAACCCGGTGCGAAGGAGTACGGATGAGTACGGATGAGTACGGATGAGTACGGATGAGTAAAGACGAGACAAGACAGGCCGGACGAACCGGCCTGTCTTGAAGAAAAAGCACGTAGCACGAATGAGCCACCGCGAGGCTACTGCTGCGGATGCGCCTGCTGCTGCCTGCACCCGCTCCACCCTTCAGCCAGCGCGCGGGCCCGAGGCCCGGTTGCACCGCTTCAGGCCGCGAGCGCCTCGTCGAGACGCGCGGCGACGACGCCATTCGGAAACGCGTCGAGCTTGCTCGCGAGGATCATCGCGTCGGCGTTGGCCGGACGATGACGGCGATTCGGGCTCGGACGGAACACCGCGTCGCCCCGGCGGATCTTCTCGCCGGTCAACGCGCACACTGCACTGCGACGCGCGGTGCACACCCGCCACAACTGGTCGGAGTAGCGCCCGTAAGTGGCGTCGCTCCAGCATACGGTGATGCTGTCCGGATCGTGACGCCGGATCAAGGTAATGCCCTGCGCATCCCACGACCGCACCGTGGCGCGGCGCCGGTTGGCCGCCTCCGATGCGCTGCGTGTGATGGGTACCGGTTTGCAGCTTCTGAAGCCCATGGGCTCGCCGTCGGGACTGATAGGCTCCGAAGCGGCTGTCAGAAGATCAATGGTTTGTTGCCATGCGCTGCCGGTATCTAATTTCGTCATAATGCACCTCGTGCACGCGGAAACGATTCAAATATGCCGGTCGAATAAGCACTCTGCCACGCCGGGATTATAGCGCGCGATTCTCGCCGTCCACAGAAAAAACTGAATTTTCACACGATAATTCTGAATCACGAAATACGAGACGTCGATTTTTCAAGTCTGACTATCTGAGCGCAATGATGGTTTCTTTACATTCGGAACTTTTTTCGTGAATTTGTTGATTTTTAACATTGCCACCAGGAAAAAGTAACCGGACGGCAAGTACTAAGACGAGCAAATTTGCCTATTAGCAATACTATTAAGCTATTCAACACATTCGCCGCGCAGCAGCCGCAGCGCCTTATGTGGCGGGCCTGAGCAGGAAACGGCCTGAATCCATGCCGCATAGCAACGCGCATGCGCGCAGATTGGCCGCCGTTGACCGATCAATGAAACGCATGGCCGTCTTAAGACCGATGCGCAGTGGGATTTCGCGTGCGGATAGTCGCGCCGCAGCGCCGCGAATTGT
This sequence comes from Paraburkholderia sp. J94, assembly GCF_905220285.1. Taxonomy (NCBI): domain Bacteria; kingdom Pseudomonadati; phylum Pseudomonadota; class Betaproteobacteria; order Burkholderiales; family Burkholderiaceae; genus Paraburkholderia; species Paraburkholderia sp. J94. Next base: position 106,940 of record NZ_CAJMZH010000003.1, read on the forward strand.
CGCACGCGCCGCCGCGCGCCTTACAGATCTGAATTGTGAGACACGCCTCTATTCCGCGCGGCATTAATGAAAAATGAATTGCGCTTTAGCCGTTTTGTCATGAGGGATTTCAAGCCCATTGCCACGGCATTCCCACGCGATTGCACCAATTGGGCGCGGCGCGCGTCATCCAATAGTCACGGCGATTCCCCGCACGGATAACAACAATTCAAATGGCGGCTAATAGCGGGTGAAAGGCGGATACCGTGAATCACGCATGCCGCCGTCGTGAAGCGATGCACGCGCTGCCTGCGCAGCGTTGCCGAACCCGCTGCTCAAGCGCGGCCCTGATCGAGATAGACCGCCGCCTGGCGGCGCAGCATCGCGCCGAAATCGTCGAGCCAGCCGATCGAGAGACGCCAGCTCTGCCAATAGAGTTCGACGTCGAGCGCGCGGCCCGGGGTGAGCTCAACGAGTTCGCCGCGTTCGAGATGCGGCGCGATCATACGTTCGGGACACATGCCCCAGCCAAGGCCGCTCACGCAGCAGCGCAAAAAGCCCGCGACGTGCGGAATCCAATGCAGCGGCGCGTCCACCTGCGCGCGCGTGATCCGGCGCACGAAGCGCTTTTGCAGTTGGTCCTTCGGATTGAATTCGACGCACGGCGCGCGGCGCAGCGACTCGCGCCCCACGCCATCGGCAAAATAGCGCGCGAAGAATTCGGGCGAACAGACCGCGAGATAGCGCATGCGCCCGAGACGCGTCGAACGGCAGCCCTGCACGGGCTCGGCCTGCGTGGTGACGGCGCCCTGCACGCTGCCGTCGCGCATACGCTGCGCCGTGTGGTCCTGATCGTCGATCACCAGATCGAGCAGGATGCCGCGCTCTACGCAAAAGGCCGCTACGGCGTCGATGAACCAGGTGCCCACGCTGTCGTCGTTGACGGCCACGCGCAAGGTCGGCCGCGCGGCGTCGATCGCACCCGCGACCGTGGGCATGCCGCCGCCCAGTTCCGCTTCGAGCAATTGCACGCGTTCGGTGTGGCGGCACAGCAGCGCGCCCGCCGCCGTCGCCACGCAGGGCTGGCCGCGCTTGACGAGCACCGCGCCGACGCGTTCCTCCAGCAGCTTCACGCGCTGCGAAACCGCCGAGGGCGTGATGTTGAGCGCGCCGGCCGCGCGGTCGAACGAGCCGTGGCGCACCACGGCGGCGAGCGCATCGAGCAGCGCATAATCGAGCATTAGCGTTCCTTAATCGGGATTAACAAAATCAGCTTTGCTTAAGTCGCCTCCGGCCGCAGACTAACGCCATTCGCAGCTCCTGTCCACGTCGCGCCGCCCGGCACGGCCGCATCGTTTCCCATCATCATGAACTGGCTCGCTTTTTCTCATGGCGCGGCGCTGTGCGCGTCGCTCATCGTCACCATTGGCGCGCAGAACGCATTCGTGCTGCGCCAGGGCATCCTGCGCTCGCATATCGGCAAGATCGTGATCCTCTGCACGCTGTCCGATTTCATCCTGATCGGCGCGGGGGTGGGCGGCGCGTCCGCGCTCGTCGAGCGCTATCCGACCTTCGTGCATCTCGTGCTCTATGCGGGGCTCGCGTGGCTAGTGTGGTTCGGCATCGGCGCGCTGCGGCGCGCGGTGAAGCCCACGCACGCCGTGCTCGACGCCGAGACCCAGGCGAACGCGCCGGAGCAGCGCGCGCTGCCCATCATGCTAATGACGCTCGCGTTCACGTGGCTCAATCCGCACGTCTATCTCGACACCTTCCTGCTGATCGGCACGGCGGGCGCGCGCGAGCCGCAAGGTGCGCGGCTGGCCTTCGCGATCGGCGCAATGGCCGTGAGCGCGGTGTGGTTCGTCGGACTCGGTTATGGCGCGCGAGCGATGGCGCCGCTGTTCCGCCGCGCGAGCGCGTGGCGTGTGCTCGATGGCGCGATCGGGTCGATGGTGCTGCTGATCGCGTTTGCGCAGTTGCGTTGATTTTTGCGCTGCGTTTTTCGCTGCGCGCGATTCAAAACGCGCCGCCTAACGCGCCGCGCCTTTACGTATCGCAAGCAACCCGTCGACGAGTTCCGGCGACAGATAATGCGGCCCGTCGAACACATAGACGCGATAGCCGCGATACGCCTCCAGTTGCGGCGCCAGCTCGGCGGCGGTGGCCGCGCGAAAGCCGCCGCCCTGCTTCGGCCTGAACGCCTCCGCGATGATCCTCACGCGCTTCTTGCCCAGATGCGCCGCGAGCGCATCCGCGTATTCGCGCGCCGCCGCCGGGCCGCGCGCATAGACGCCGCAACCGTCCTGCAACAGCACGCCGACATCGCGCGGCAGCCAGCCGTCGAGCCACTTCGCGAACGCCTCGCCGCCGATGTTGCTGGTGTCGTACACGCTGATCCACAGCGGCTTCGGCAAGCGTTCGAGCAGCGGGCCCATGCGCGCGGCGTCGGCCCAGGTGGGATCGGCTTCGACCGGAAAATACCAGCCGGTGATATGCACGGGCGGACGCACCTTCGCGAGCCGCAGCGAACGCTCGACGAGTTCCTCCATGTTCGCGCGCGCCTTCTTCTCGTCCGCATAACCCGCGAGGCCCACGATCACACCGCGCGCCCACGGCTCATTGGAGATTCGCACCCAGTCGGGCACGCGCGGCGCGGGCAGTCCCGCGCCCGCCATATAGGCGACCTCGTCGACGGCGATCCACTGCACCAGCAGTTCGTTGACGCCGAGCTTGTCCCAGTTGCCGTGCAGATCGAGATGATCGTTGTCGGGCTGCCAGACCACGCCTTGCGCGAGCGCGTCGGCGTGCGCGGGCACTTGCAGCGTGCAGCCCGCCGCCGCGAGCGCACAGAGCGCGGCCACGGCCACGCGCGCACCGCGGCGCGCGAGACCCGGCGCGCGCGCGTCAAGCGTCGCGCCACCCTGCGTGATGCGCCTCACCATGTCGCCCTCCCTCAGTAAGACAGCACGGCGCCGAAGAACACGCCGCCCGCGCGGTCGTCGCCCGTGAGTCGCCAGCGGTATTGCACCGAGACATCGACATATGAGCGCGGCGCGTCGTAGAAGGTATCGCGGAACCAGTAGCGCGCGGACACGCCCACGCCCATGCCGACGGGCACGCTGTGATTGATGCTCGAATCGTAGTCCATGCCGATCACGCCATAGGGAAACACGGTGAGTTTTGGGCTGATGCCGTCGAGCCGCCACGTGCGGCCCGCTTCGAAATAGCCGGTCGCGTAGTTCCAGCCGTTGCTCAGGTAGTGACCGACTTCGGCGTAGTCCTGCACGGTCCACCACGACGGCACATCGAGGCGGCGCTCGGTGCCGAAGCCGCCCGAATACGCGAGCCGCACGAGCCAGTCCGAGGGCGCGCGCGAGCCGATCGCGATCAGGCGTTCGAAGGCGATCACCGCGTTGATCGATTCGAACGGCTTCGCGCGCATGCCGATCGCGCCGAGCGCCGTGGAGACGCCGCTGGGCGCGTCGCCCTTCGCGCCGAAGTCCTGATAGACGCGCGCATAGACCTCGAAATTGCGGTCGCCGAGCGAGCCGAACGGACGCCAGTAAGCTTCGGCGCCCATCTGCCAGTTGTTGTACGAGCCCGGCACCGAGCCGGTCGTCACGCCAGGCTGCAAGCCCGCGCCGCGATAGTTGATCGACGCGATGAACCCCCAGTCGCGCGTGACGTCGGCGTGCGCGTTGCGCAGGTCCTGCAATTGCAGCAGGGTGGCGGGCGCGACGCCATCGGGCGGCGCCGTGCCGTAGTCGATCGCGCGTTCGAAATAGCGCGCGGCGGCCTGGTCGAACCACGCGCGATAGGCGCTGTAGCCCGCGTCGCCGGCGGCTTGCGGCGGCAGCTGTCCCGCTGTGTCGGCCTCCGAGAAATATTCGAAGGCGCGACGGTCGGCGCCCGCGCGCTGCGCGAGATACGCGGCAGAGAGCGGCGGCATCGCGTCGAGCAAACCGGCATCGAGCGCCGCGCGCGCTTCGCGGCGCGCGCCATCCAGATCGCCTTGCGCGACCAGCGCGTCGATCAGTTCGACGCGATGCTGCGGATTGCGCGGCGCGGCCTCGACTGCGGCGCGCGCGTATTGCACCGCCGCGTCCTTGTCGCCGCGCTGCGCCGCGAGAATCGACGCGCGCCGCGCCGCGAAGCCCGCATCGGCGGCATAGATATCGCAGGCCGCGCCGCTCGCGTCCACCGCGCAGTCGAGCACCGGGCGTGCATCGTGCGCGACCTGAGACGCACCTTGCGTGACGTTATCCGGTTGCGAGTGCGCCAGCGCCTGACGCGCCGTATAGCGGCGCGCCGCGATCCACACATCGGTGTCGTCGCCTTGCGTGCCGAGCGGAGCGAGCAGGTCGAGCGCGCGCTGCGGCTCGCCTTGCGCGGTCCAAACATCGGCGACGATCACGCGCGCCACGCGCCGCTCGCGCGGCGTGCCGTCTTCGGCTTGCAGCGCCTGCGCGAAATCGGCGTCGGCCTGCGCTGCTTGCCCTTGCGCCGCGCGTGCGTAGCCGCGCATCACGCGGAGCATCAGCGGGGGTTGGATATTCGCGTTCAGTGCATCGCTTGCGGCGGCGTCGAGCGCGGGCATGTCTTTTTTATCGATCAGGATGCCGAACAGTTGAAACCGGTAGCCGATCCGGTCCGGCGCATACGCAATCGCCTTGCGCGCCTGCGTGGCGGCGTCGTCGAAATCGCCGTGCTGCTGCGCCGCCTGCGCGGCGGCGGCGAACTTCGGCGCGAGCCGCGCGCCTGCCTGCAAACGGCGCGCGCGCAGTTCCGCGCTGTTACCGAAGCGCGGCGCGGCATCCTGCGCGAGTTGCCACGCGGCCTCGTCCTGTCCTTGCGCGAGCGCCGCATCGATCGCGAGCAAGCGCAGACGCAGCACGTCGGGCCGCAGCGCGATCGCCTCGTTCGCCTCGCGCGATGCGCGCGCGTAGTCCTTCGCGTCATAGGCGCGATAAGCGTCCTGCGCGAGCACGAAGGCGCGACCCGTGAGATTGTCGGGCGAGCCTTGTCCCGGTTGCGCGGGACGCGCGCGTTTCCCTGCTTGAGCCGCTTGAGCCGCTTGCGCCGCTTGCGTCCCCCGCGACGCGGACGGTCGCGCCTGCGCCGCGATCTGCGCATCGAACGCCTGACGCCGCGCGACCAGAGAAGGCTCCGGCCCGAGTTGCGCGATGGCCTCCGAGAGCGTGCGGCTGCCCGCGCGCCAATCGCCTTGCGCGGCCTCGGCATTGGCGAGCAGCAGACGCAGCGAAGCCACATCGGGCCTTTGCCGAATCGCCTCGCGCGCGTAGCGCTGCGCGGCGGCGTAATCGTGCCGCCCGAACGCCTCGTAGCCCTGTTGCGCGACGCGATAAGCCGCGCCCGAGAGCGGCAGCGCCGCGCCGCCCGTCGGCGCGGACGGCGACGCCTGCGCCCACACCGGCGCACTCGCGCCGAGGCTCAGCCACACGGCGGCCAGTGCCAGCGCGCGCGGCACCGGCCTCATCGAGCCGACATTCGATTGATTCGAATTCCTTCTCATGATGCCGCCTGCGCCGCGTCACGCATGCGCTCCTGCTCCGCGATGGCCTGCGTCAGCGACTCGCGCGAAATCACGCCCTGCTCCACCATATAGTCGCCGATACGCCCATGCTCCGCCGGACGATAACGTTGCAGCGCGGCCTCGAAATCCGCGCGTTTCACCGCGCCGCGTTCGATCAGCAGATCGCCGAGCAACGGTACAGCGGGCGCTTTCCCGGATGGCAACGCGCGACCCGACTCCGCATCGCCCTCTTCCGATTGCGCGATGGGCACGCCGCGCAGCAGCCGCAAACCATCCGCGATCTCGCCTTCGCGCGCGATACGCTGCACGACCGGCCGCCCCGTCTTCGCGCGCAAGGCGGCCAGCGCCTCGCTCGTCAGCGGACTCGCGCAGAGCACGATCAGGTGCCCTGCGCCGTCGTCGCCCTGCGGCAGCACGCGATAACGCACCGCGAGTTCGATCGGCACGTCCCGCGCATGCAGCATGAGTTTCGCGCGGTCGAGCGCCGCGCGCGGCAGGTCGGCCTGAAACGCAATCGCCTCCGCGAGCGTTTCCTCGTCGAGCCATCCGTGCGCCATCAGCACGCGGCCGAGCGGCGCCTCCTGCGCGTGCTCCTCGGCGAGCGCCTTGTCGAGTTCCTCCGGCGCGATGGCCTGCCACGACACCAGCAGTTCGCCGAGCCGCTGACGCCGGTCCTTGAAGCCATCCGACGACGGAAAGTCGTGCATCGTCTTGTCCCATACGAGACGCTTGCCCGTCACCAGATAGTTCAGATACATCTTCCACGCGCGCGACACAGCCATGAAGTTCACGAAATTACCGATCACCATGCGCGGCACCGACAACAGCCCGTGCTCCCAACCATAGAGCCGCGAGACGAAATACACGCGCTGCACCACGCGCATCAGCAGCGCGACGCCGTTGGCCCAGAGCACGATGGTGAGAAACGGCGAATTGGAAAACGGCGACGCGATCAGATCGGGCCGCAAGCCGAGCAGATCGGCGAACGTGAACAACAGGAACTGCACCAGCAGCACATACGCGACGATGCCGACAAACGCCGTGAGAATGCCCTTGCGGTCGCGCGCAAGCAGATAGCGGTTCGCGAACGAGCCGACCCAGCCGGTCTGCTCCCAGCCTTGCAGGCCGATGCCGAGCGTCCAGCGCGCGCGTTGACGATAAGCGGTCCGAAACGTATCGGGGAAATACTCGCGCACGCACAGCGGCATCGTGAGCGTGAATTCGCGCACCGGCCCGAGCCCGAACCACGACTTGCGGCGCGTGGCGAACTGCACGGGAAAGCGCGCGAAGATCGACTGCATGCCCATGCGGCCGAGCCGCTCGCCCACATCGTAGTCCTCGGTGAGCGTTTCGGTATTGAAGGGCTGATTATTCGTTTCCGCCGCGAGACCCGCGAGCGCGCGGCGCGAAAAACAGGTGCCCACGCCCGCCGACGGCACCGCGCCCGCGAGGCTCTCGCGCACCACCAGATCCTTCGCGTGCCACTCGGCGAACTCGTCCATATAGGTACCCGCCACGAGTTCGTACCACTCGCGTTCGAGCGACGCCACCGGCAACTGGATCATGTCCTTGCGCGGCAAGAGATAGTTGAAGAAGCGCAGTTCGAGCGGATGCAGCACGTCCTCGCTGTCGTGCAGGATCACGCCCGCGAACTCGATGCCCGCCTCGCCTTCCATGCGAAAGATCGCCTGCACGATCCAGTTCAGGCAATCGGCCTTGCAGGTCGGCCCGTCGTGCGGCACCTCCACGCGATGCAGTTGCTTGTAGCGCCGCCGCATGCGCTCGACTTCGCCGATGGTCGCCGCATCGTTCTGATAGGTGCCGACAAAGATCACATAGTTGCGGTAATCGAGCACCTTCACGGCGTTCTCGACCATCGCCGCGATCACGTCCTCCTCGCGCCACGCGGGCACCATGATCGCGAGCCACTGCTGCTCGCGGTCGTAAAGCTGCTCGGCGCGCAAGGGCTGAAAGCGGCGCTCGACCGTGAAGTGGCGGATCGTGCGGCGCACCCAGTACCACGCGTCGATAAAGAGGTCGTCGACGCTGGACAGCAGGATGATGACCGCCACGGCCGCCGCCAGGTACTCCATGCCCTGGTAATAGCGGCCGGCGACGTAGTTCAGCCACCAGTCGATTGAGGTCCAGTTCACGCTCAGCCCTGCGGATTCGCACCGCCACCGGCCGCGCCCGGCCCTCCGTCGTCGGGACCGCTGCCCGCGTGCGCGCTCGAACTCTCGGCCTGCGCCGCCGCGGCGGCCGCCGTGCGCTTGCGTGCGCGGCTGCGCGCCCAGCCCGCGCCGATCAGCAGCAACAGCAGCAGCGCGATGGCGAGGGTCGGCACGCCCCAGGCCGTCCAGTGACGCGTAAACCACCCGCGCTGATCGTCGGCCGGCGGCACACCGCCCGCGTACTGCGTATCGAACTGCTTGACCACGCCCGAACCGTCGACGATCGCCACGTCGCCCTGCAGCAGTTGCAGGCTCGCGGGCAACACGGGCGGCGCGCCCACGCTCCGATACAGCACGCCCGGCGTACTGCCCGCGCGCGCCACTTCGATCACGCCAAGCTGCGCGAGCCCCGACATATCGACGAGCGTCGAGCCGCCGCGGCCCTTCAGCGTGATGCGGCCATCGGCAAAACTCGCGTGGCCTGCCTCCTGATTGAGCGGCACGTCGGCGGCGAGGAACGCTCCCGAGGGCTGCGCGGCCTGGCCATCGGCGACGACCTGAAGGCTCGCGCGCGCGGGCAACACGCCGACCGCATTCGCGAGACGCGCCACGCGCGGCAGGCTCGCGAGCGGATCGGCGAGATACGCTTGCGGCACGAGCACGCTCGACGACTGCGAGAAGCGCGCGACCATGCCCGTGAAATCCTCGCCGAGCGGCCCCTTGCCGAGCACCAGATAACTGCTCGGCAGCACCGCCGCCGGATAACCCTGCTCGCGCGGCCGGCAGCCGCCCGCGGGCTGGCGCTGGAACAGCACGCGCAGCGTGTTGGTGGTGCCGAGCGCGTAGACCGGAATGTCGGCGCTCACGCGCTGGGCGCGCCCGTCGGTGTCGAGCAGATGCGAGCCGATCAGTACGCCGTTGAAGAAGATCGACGCGGTCTGGCCGTTGCGGTCGGCGGCGGGCGCGGCGGCGAGATCGAGCACCACACGGCGCGGGATCTTGCCGTTGCCGCTCACGGCCGCGAGATCGAAATGCGCCTCCCACGCCGCACTCGTCAGCACGTCTAACGTTCGTGGCGTGCCGCCGATCAGCGAGAGCGCGAGACGGTCGCTGTCGCCGCCCGCGCTCAGATTCGGCGACGGCGCGAGTTCGTGCACGACGAGCCGCTTCGACGCGTCGATACCGCTCCACACGCGCGAGAGCGCGTTCACACCGAGGTCGTCGCCGACCACGACGGCGGGCAGTCCGCCCAGATGCGCGAGCGCGACCTCCCCCTTCTCCCCCTCCGATGCGCCCGAGAGCAATTTGCCGCCCGCGCGCTGCCGCCATGCGTCGAACGCCGCGCTCGCATCGGCGGACGCCGCTTGCACCTGCGCACGCAACGCGTCGAACGCCTCGGCCGTGCGCGCGCGCAAAGCGGCATCGACGACCACGACGTTCGGCGCGAACACGCCCGCCGGCGCGAGCGCGATCAACGCGCCGAGTTCGGCAGGATTCGCGAGCTTGTGATCGCCGCCCGTCGCGAGCGCCGCGAACGCGGGCACCGCCTGCAACGCGGCGGGCACCTGCACGCTGCCCAGATGCACGGTGTCGCCGACGGCGGGCACGATCTGCGTGACGGGCGTCGCGCCGCCGCGCATCAGCAAGGCTTCGAGCCGCCATGCCACGTCGTAGGCGGCGGAATCGAGCTTACCCGCGCCGATCGCGACGACGGGTTTGGCGGGCAGCGCGCTCCACGCGGTGCGCACGTCCTCGATCCTCGACGTGTCGAACTGATACGTGAGCCGCGTCGTGGGCGCGACGCGCCAGAGGTTGGCGATGGCCGTCTGGTCCGTGCAAAACGTATCGTTGAGCACCGACGACCATTGCAGCCCCACGCGCACGAAACCCGACGCGCGCGGTGCGCCGTCGACGCCGATGCTTAGCGAGCCGTCGCCGTGAGCGTCGGCGGGCGTGCGCGCCTGCACGGGCGAGCCATCGAGCGAGAGCACGAAAGTCGTGCGGCCGCCGTTGCCGCGCAGATAATTGGCATCGAGTTGCAGCGTGGCGTTGTCGATCGGCAGATTCGCGGGCACCGGCAAATAGAGTTCCTGCGCCATGTCGGGCGCGCGCAAAACGACGGGCTCGCGCACGCCGAGGTCCGCGAGCGACACCGTGCGCGACTCCACGCGCCCCGCGCCAAGCTGCGCGAACGCAGCGGCGAGATCGCCGGGCGCGGCTTGCGCCGCCGCGCACCATGCGAGGCAGATCGTGCCCAGCAGCGTGGCTGCATACGCGCCGCCGCGCCGCATCGGTCTATGCGTCAAGCCCCGCTCGCGATGATTTTCTTTAGCATCACCAACCATCTCCATCCGATGCGAAGTCGAATTCGATATCACGTCATGGACCTCATAGTGGTCGGCGCGGCGCGGACCGCGCACGAAGCGGCCGAAGCGCGTCTGAAGCGCACGCGAAGCGCACTACGCTTCGGGACGCGCGGCCAGCACCGGATGCAGATAGCCGGGCAAGGCGTGGCTCGCGAACGGCGTGAACGGCTTGCCGACCAGCGCGGCGACGATGCGCTCCGAGGCGTGCCCATCGCCATACGGATTCACGCGGCGCGCAAACGCACGGCGCTCGTCCTCGTTATCGACGAGGTCGAGCACGGCGCGCTGAATCGCGGCGCGATCGGTGCCGATCAGCTTGACCGTGCCCGCCGCGAGCGCTTCGGGCCGCTCGGTCACGTCGCGCATCACGAGCACCGGCTTGCCGAGCGCGGGCGCTTCTTCCTGCACGCCGCCCGAATCGGTCAGCACGATCGCCGCGCGCTGCATGAGCCGCACGAACTCGGGATAGTCGAGCGGATCGGTGAGATGCACGTTGGGCGCATTGCCGAGCGTGGCGAGCACGGGGCCGCGCACATTCGGATTCAGATGCACGGGATAGACGATCTGCATCTTGTCCGTCTGCGCGAGCGCGGCGAGCGCCGCGCAGATGTGCTCGAAGCCCGCGCCGAAACTCTCGCGGCGATGCCCCGTGACGAGCAGCAGCGGCCTGCCCGTGTCTTCGGGTTCGAGAAAGGGAAATTGCGCGTCGATGCGCTCGCGCATCGCGGTATCGCTTTCGAGCCGCGCACACATGAGGCGCAACGCGTCGATCACCGTATTGCCGGTGACGACCACGCGCCCGGTGAGCGCCTCCGCGTCGAGATTGGCCTGCGAACTCGCGGTGGGCGCGAACAGCAGATCGCTGACCACATCCACCACGCGCCGGTTCATCTCCTCGGGCCACGGCTCGAACAGATTGCCGGTGCGCAAGCCCGCTTCCACATGCCCGACCGGAATGCGCCGATGAAACGCCGCGAGCGCGCCCGCCATGCTCGTGGTCGTGTCGCCATGCACGAGCACGCGCTCGGGCTGCTCGGCGGCGAGCACGTCGTCGAGGCCGGTGAACAGGCGCGCGGCGAGACCGTTCAAGGTCTGGTTGGTGGTCATCGCGGCGAGGTTGTGCGCCGGCACGATGTCGAACAGGTCGAGCACCTGCTGCAACATGCTCTGATGCTGTCCGGTCACGCAGACGACCGACTGCACGCCGGGCTCCGCTTCAAGACGCTTCACGAGCGGCGCCATCTTGATGGCTTCGGGCCGCGTTCCGAATATCGACAGGATGCGCACGGGCTAGCTTCCGGTTAGGGCGGGCTCTGGCGCCGCGTGAGGCCGCCGACATGGCAAGGCCCGCGCGCGACGCCCCCTGTTTCGACTTCCATACGACGAAAAAGCGGTGATGCGCCGCGTGGCGGCGAATCGAACCTCCGGCACAGGCTATATCGAATGGGAATCTCGCGCTCTGTACGTGTGCTATTTAATACACAGCGTAATTCGCATGGATTGCCGCGATGAAAATGGCATAAAGCGGCGCGCTGCCATGATGCTTTTTATCGAAATGACTAGAACAATCGTTCACAAAAGCGAAACGATCGACACCTGTCGCATGCGGTTTTCACCCTAAAAACAGGGACAAACTTCGCGCCACGCGCATAGGCGATTTACCCGCTGCATACAAGCCGAATCCAGTGATCTGAATCGGGTCTCTTTACGCACACCAAGTGCCGATCAGTGACACAATTACCGATCATGATCGGCATGAATTGCGGCAGCCTCCGAATGACCGGCAATAACCGGCACACGCATTCATACCGTATTCAGCGCGCATTTATTTTGTGTTTGCGTCATTGCCGTATTCCGCCCAACCTGGAGCCGCTTTCAGATGGACGATCAGGTCATCGACAGCTTCGACACCGCGCAACTCATTCCGGGTTTCAGCGCGCCGCCCTTGCCGAAGCATCGCCCGGACCGTGGCGCGCTCGACGCCGCGGACTACGCCACCCGACACTGGACCAGCAAGGCGAGCGGCCCGCTCACACCCGGCTCCGATCTGCATCGCAGCGAAACCTGCCGCATGTTTCGCGAAACCTTCAATCCGTACCGCCCTGCCGTGCTCGAATGGCCGACGCTCGAACCGGCCGCGCTCAAACGCATCGTCGAGTTGCCGATCTGGGACATCGCGGTGCAGACCGAGGGCAAGGCGCGGCTGCGCATGGCCGCCTACGCCGCCTCGCTCGACGACCCCGACATGCGCGCCGCCCTCGCGCTCAACGCCTGGGAAGAAAACCGCCACAAGGACGTGCTCTCGCGCCTCGTGGCGGCATACGGCATCGCGCTCGCGAGCGAGCCGCCCTATGTGTTCCCGAAGGACGCCGAATGGGCCTATCTCGTCACCGGCTACAGCGAATGCGTGGACAGCTTCTTCGCCTTCGGCCTGTTCGAAGTCGCGAAGCGCTCGGGCCTCTTCCCGCCCGAACTGATCGACACCTTCGAACCGGTGATGCAGGAAGAGTGCCGCCATATCCTGCTGTTCGCGAACTGGATCGGCTGGCATCGCGCGCGGCTGTCGTGGTGGCAGCGCATCGGCTTCGAGTTACGCGTGGCTGCGGTCTGGGTGTTTCTGGGCTGGGAGCGCGTGGGCCTCGCGCGCGCGATGGACGCCGACGGCAATGAGCATCAGCACGACAATAACTTCACGATGAACGGCGCGCAGTCGGTAACCGATGTCGATATCAGCGTGCCGGAACTCATGCGTTTGTGCCTGGCGGAAAACGACCGGCGTTTTTCGGGCTACGACACGCGTTTGCTACGGCCCGAAACGATGCCGAAACTCGTGCGCTTCGCCTTGCGGTTTGTGCGCGATAAACGGCGTTGAGACACGTGTCTCGCCTATAAAAAAACGCCGGAAAACCCGGCGTTTTTTATGCGTTGCGATCGATTCGACGAAGCGCGCTTAGGCCATCGCCTTCGACTCGATCGAATCGAATAACGCGCCCACGCGCGCGCAATCCGCAATCGACCAGGCATCATCGAGCAAAGCACGCGCCTCCTGCTCGCCCGCCGCGTGCGAGAACGCGGCCAGCCGCACGAACTTCGACGAAATCTCGTCGCGCGAGAGCGTATTGCCCGGATCGCCCTTCGGTTCGTCGACGCGTCCTCGCAGCGTGCGGCCATCGTGCGTCGTCACCGTCACCTTGCCGATCCAGCGCGCCGGATACGCGCGGTCCACTTCCTCGTCGAGCGCCATCGTCACGCGCTCGCGGAACGCGGCAATATCGGCTTCGGCATAACCGTGCTCGAACTCGTTCACGCCCGCGTAGCCGCGATACGCGCACAGGCCCAGCACCGTACCCATATTGAACTTCGCCTGATGCACCGTGCTAGGCACCACCACGTTGCCCAGCACGTCGATGGCGCCCTGATGCACGTGCGCGGTCACGGCCGCGATATCGGAGGGCGTGAGCCGATGCTCGGCCATCACCGCGAGCAAGGCGTCGGCGGCCGGATGCGTGTGGCGGCAGGCCGCGTGATACTTGAACGAGGTCTCGACGGTGGCCCAGCGTTCACCGAGACGATCGACGAGCTTCGCGGGATCGGCGTCGCTCGACATGCCGGCTGCCATGCCTTGCGCGCCTTCGAGAATGCGCTGCGCGCCGCGAAAGCCGTCGGCCGCGAGCTGCGCCGCCATCAAGCCGTTGGCCGCCGCCATCGCCGTGTGCAGTTGCTTGGAATCGGCCGCGTCGCGCAGGAATTCCCACAGCCCGCTCGCCTGCGTGCCCGCCGAGCCAAACGCGTCGAGCATCTGGTCGGGCGTGAGCTTGAGCAGACGCCCCGCTGCTGCGGCCGCCGCAATCGTGCCGACCGTGCCTGTTGTGTGAAATATTTTGTAGTGCGAACGTCCCATGAATTCGCCGACGCGAATGCCGACTTCATAGCCCGCCACCGACGCCGCGATGAACTCCGCGCCCGACGCGCCGAGCGCCTGCGCCAACGCGAGCGTCACCGGAAACACCACGGTCGCCGGATGCAGCACGGAGCCGTTATGCACGTCGTCCTGCTCGACGAAATGCGAGGCCGCGCCGTTGACCATCGCCGCGAAATACGGCGTGGTGCGTGTGCGGTCGATCACCACCTCGCACGCATCGTCGGCGCTGTGCGCGCCGCGCGCCGTGCGGGCGAAACGCGCGAGGGTTTCGACCGGCCGCGCGCCCTTGCCGCCGAGCGCGGAACCGAGCCAGTCGACGTAAAGATTGACGGTGCGCTCGACGACGTGCGCAGGAATCGCGCGATAGTCGAGCGTGGCCGCGAACGCCGCGAGCGTGCGGCTGGGATGATCAGTCATGAGTCTGTCTGCGTGGAAGTTGCGTGAGTGAATAGCGGCGATCAGGCGAAAGTGGCCGTGGCCTGCATCGTCAGATAGCCGTCGTGGTCTTTGGCCCAGAGTTCGACCGAGCGGCCGTCCGCCGCGGGCTGGCCGCACAGCGTGAACGTATTGCCCGCAAACGTGGGACGTACCGCGCGAAACGCGAAGGTCGCGACAGTCGCGTCGGGCCGCTCGCGATGCACGAGATCGAGCAGCAGCGTGGCGATCAGCGGACCGTGCACGATCAGCCCCGGATAGCCCTCTTCCTGCGTCACATACGGAAAATCGTAGTGAATGCGATGACCGTTGAAGGTCAGCGCCGAATAGCGGAACAGCATCACGGCATCGGCGCTCAGCGTGCGCGACCACGTTTCGCCCGTTGGCGCAGGCACGGGCTTCGGTGCGCTCGCGCCCGGTTGCGGCGCGTCGCGATAGACGATGTCGTGCTCCTCCTCGATACAGAGTTCGTCCGCCGCTTCATAACGATGCTGCACCGTGACGAACACGAGGCGGCCGCTGCGGCCGGTTTTGTCCTCGATGTTCGCAATCGTCGACGTGCGTTGCGCGCGTTGCCCCGCACGCAGCGGCGCGTGAAACGTGAGGCGACCGCCCGCCCACATGCGGCGCGGCAGCGCGACCGGCGGCAGAAAACCACCGCGCTGCGGATGGCCGTCCGCGCCCACTTGCGCGAGCGGCGCGACCGGCAGGAAATAGAGCCAGTGCCAGAGCGGCGGCACGCACTCGCCGGGCGGCTCGCGATCGAGCGTGGCGGCAAGCGCGCGCAACGGAAACGACGTGATATCGTCGCTGAGCGTTTCGGTCTTGTCGAGCCACGCGTCGAGCGGTGGCGTGGATAAATCGGACACGGTGTTCCTCCCTGCGGCAGCGGCAATGCGGCTACTATGCCGCGCGCGCGCCGTTTCGCGAAGTTGGCTTTGCCGAATCGGCCCTTCCGCGTTGCTTAACGCTTGCAGCCGGCTTTCGTTATTTCACCGTCCGCGCATCGTTCATCACACCTCGCCGCGCAAATGCGCCGAGGCTTCATCTTCCACGCGCTGCCACAACTCGAACGACATGGGCCGCTCGCCCTCTTCGAGCAAATGACCGACGAGACCAATCGCGCGCGCCATCACACCGAAGCCGCGCACAATGCGCCACGGGAAACCGAACTCGCAGCAGATCGCGCCGATTGCGCCCGTCGCGTTGATCGGCAGCGCCTTGCCGGACACGCGCTCCGCTTCCTTGCCGATCAACTGCATGAGCTTCACGTAGTCGCCCGACAAACCGTTTTGCGCCGCGAGTTCGAACAGGCGCGGCGTGCGCGGATCGATAGGCTTGTGCAGCGGATGACCGAGACCGGGAATCGGCGTGCCGCGCGCGCGCCACGCGGCCACGGTCTCGACGGCGAGCTTGTCGAGATCATCGCATTGCGTGCCATAGGGCAATACTTCGGACAACATACGACATGCGCCCTCCATGCTGCCGACGAACACCGAGCCGAGCCCGCAGAGCCCCGCGGCCACGGCGGCCTGTAGCGACTCGGGCGCGCCCGCATAGGTCATGCGCGCCGCGATCGCGCTCGGCGTCATGCCGTGCTCGACGAGCGTGATAACGATGGCGTTGAACATCGCCGATTGCTGCGGCGTGGCGGCCTTGCCGGTCAGTTGCAGAAACGCGAAATCGCCGAGATTCATATGGCCGAGCACTTCATCGGGCAGGCTCTTGCCGCGTACGACGATGCGATCGGGCGTGCTGTACGCAATATCGGAGCGCACCAGCGGTTTGGGTTGACGGGCCATGACTGCGGTTCCTTGGAATTCAAATGGAGGTGGACGAACGAGGCGTGGCGCGAACGTCAGCGCAGCGTCGCCGTGCCGTTGTTCAACACGATGATATTGCGCTCGACGACGCGCGCGCGGAAGCTGACCGCGTTGCCGTCGCGCCAGATTTCGGTGCGAATCGTTTCGCCCGGATAGACCGGCGCCGTGAAGCGCGCGTGAAAGCGCACGAGGCGCGCGGGATCGCTCGCGCACAGCGTCCTGAGCACGGCGTGCGCCGCCACGGCCCAGGTCGCGAGGCCATGCAGGATCGGCCGTTCGAAGCCGGCCGCGTGCGCGACGTGTGGATCAGCGTGCAAGGCATTGTCGTCGCCGCAGAGTCGATAGAGCAGCGCGGTTTCGGGACGCGTCGGCAGTTCGCAAACATAATCGGCTTCGCGATCGGGCACGGCGGGCGGCGCGGGCGGCGCTTCGTCGCTCGGACCGCCCTGCGCGCTGAAGCCGCCGTCGCCACGGCAGAACGTGAGTTGGCGCAGCGTGGCGTAGCGCTCGCCCGTGGCCTTGTCGGTGAGGCTGCGTTCGATTTCGAGCAGCGCGCCCTTGCCCTCGCCCTTGTCGACCACGCGCGTGATACGCGAGCGTCCGATCACCGTGGCTTCACGCGGCAGCGGCCGGTGAATCTCGATGCCCTGCTCGCCGTGCAGCAGCCGCACCCAGTCGATGCCGCTTTTCGGATCGCGCGCCCAGAAGCCAGGAAAGCCGAGTACGACGGCGAACGTGGGCGGCACGCGCAGTTCCTTTTCGTAGACGAACGCGAGATCGTCGGCATCGACAGGATTCGCGCCGTAGCCCACCGCGAGGCTGTAGAACATCGCGTCGCGCGCGGTGTAAGTCTGCTCGACGTCCTGGAACGGCCAGTTGCGCAGCGTGTGATAGTCGATCGTCATGACGGTGCGATTAACGTGAATGGCGTGAAGTGATTGGGCAAAAGCGAGCGTTTGCTGGTGTTTGCTTACGTGCTGGCCGGCCACTGAAAAAGCGGCGTTTCCTTCTCGCGAAAACGCCTCACGGCCTCGCGATGAAACTCGGTGGTGAACGCGATGCCTTGCGCGGCGGCTTCGATTTCGAGCATCGCGCGCAAGTCGCTGCCGAGCGATTGATTGAGCGCGCGCTTCGCGAGCCCGAACGCGACCGGCGACGCATTCGCGAGACACGCCGCAATCTGCGCGGCCCGCGCGTGCAACTGCTCCGCCGCGACGACTTCGAGCACCGCGCCCGCTTCCTTCGCTTCGGCCGCTCGCATCTCGCGCGCCGTGAACACAAGGTCTTTCGCGCGCGCGAGTCCGACCACGCGCGGCAGCGTGTAGAACGCGCCGCAATCGGGCACGAGGCCTACTTTCATGAACGGCATGCAAAAGCGCGCGCGTTCGCTCGCGATCACGAAGTCGGCGGCCAGCGCGAGACTGAAGCCCGCGCCATAGCAGACGCCATCGACCGCAGCGATCACCGGACGGTCGAGATCGATCAGCATGCTGACCCAGCCATGCAGATCGTCGATGCGCTCGCGGCCCGCTTGCGCGCTCGTCACGTTCATGCCGCGCACGTCGCCGCCCGAGCAGAAGTCGCCGCCCTCGCCGCGCAGCACCACTGCGCGTATCGAGCGGTCCGCGCGAATGCGCACCACGGCGTCATGCAGCGCGTTGCGCATCTCGGTGTTCAGCGCGTTCTTCGCTTCAGGACGATTGAACGAGAGCGTCGCCACGCCGTCGTCTTGCGTGAACCGCAGCGTCGTGTTTTCCAGGTGATCGCTCATGCTGCGGCTCCCGCCGAACCGGCTTGCGCGCGGTGATTTGCCGACTCGGCCGACCTGGCCAACTCGGCCAGCGCCTTGTCGAGCGCCGTCAGCAGATGCACGGGTTCGACGCCCGCGAATTCCACGTCCTCGCGTGCGAGAAATGATTCGATATGCTGACCACATGCATCGCGCGTGGCGGCGAGCCCCGCGAAGCCGTCTTCGAGCCAATCGACCGAGCGCAAAGGACGCGGATGCCAGTCGCCGTTCACGATCGCGCGCTGCACCACACCGCCGCGCACCAGCAGACTCAGCCAGATCAAACCCGCCGGTGCTTTCTCACGTCCGCGCACGACACGATCGCCTTCGCGCGCGTGCGGACCGTAGCGCGTGGCTTCGCTTTTCTGATGGAACCACGCCTCATCGATCAGTTCGCTTTCGTATTGCTGCGCGTAAGTGCGTTCGTCGGCGTTCAGATCGCCGGATTCGAGCGCGATATCGCCGAAGATGCGCCGCACGCACGCCTCCACCCACGCGCGCAATTCCGCCTCGCTCACCGCCCGGCCCAACTCCTGCTCCAGATACGTGTAGCGCGAGCCGAGATCCTTGTGCTTCTTGTCCTTCACTTTTTCGGGCGCCATCGGCATCGCGCGCGCGGCGATGGCCGTGTCGATTGCCTTCACGTTCAGCAGAATGCGGAACGTCAGCACGCCGCTCTCGATTTTCAGCGACGTCGCGACAAGCTTGCGTCCGTCGATTTCCACATCGTTGAGCGGTCGGTACGCGGCGGCGAGACCAAACACTTCGCGCAGCGCCTCGGCCACATGACCGAGCACCGTGGGAAACGCCTGCGCCGCCGTCGCGGGCACGCCGGGCAAATCGACCGGCAGATAGAGCGCGAGAAACGCCGAGCCGCTACCCGCGTAAATCGCGCCGCCGCTGCTCACGCGCCGACGCACCAGCACGTTGTTCTCGCGGCAGAACGGCAGATCGAGCACCTGGTTCGGATCTTCGTTCACGCCCACCGTGATGCTGTCGCTGTTGAACACGTTCAGCAGCACCGTGGGCGGCGCGCGCCGCTCGGCCACCGCGCGTTCGACGGCGGGCGATATCGAGGTCGAGAAGTCGGCGTAACTATGGCCGCCCACCACGTAGCGCCACGGCGACGTGGCTGTCTTTGCGTTCATGCTGTCTCTCTCCTGTTGTCTTCGACGAGCGCGGGGCCGTCGAGCTTCTCGACGACTTCGATCGCGTCGGCATGGATAAGCGTCTGGCGCTTGAAGCGCTCGGCGACGGCTTGCAGATCGTTGGGCGCGCCTTCCACGAGCAGCGTGAGATGGTCGCCGCCGTGCGCCTTGCGGCTCAGCACGAGGCGATACGCGCCCGTTGCGCCCGGCACGCCGAGCAGCACCGTTTTCAGTTCGGACGGATAGACCTTCACGCCCTTGACCTTCACCATCGAATCGACGCGGCCGAACACGACGCGCGGCAACGAAACGGTGCGGCCGTGCACGGGCGGCGTGCGTTCGAGCACGGTCAGATCGCCGGTGCGATAACGCACGAGTGGCTGCAACTCCTTCTTCAGATGCGTGAGGACGAGTTCGCCGCGCTCGCCGTCTGGCAGCACCGCGCCGCTATCGGGGTCGATCACTTCGGCGTAAAGCAGTTCGTCGAATACATGCACGCCTTTCCTGTCGCCATCGCTCGGGAACGTTCGCGCGACGGGCAAACATTCGGACAACGAATAACTGTCGATCAGCAGCGTATCGGGCATCGCCGCGCGCACGCGCGCATACAACTCCGCGTTGCCGCTGAACGCCTCGCCGCCCGCGAAGAACACGCGCGGAATCGGGCAACCCGCTTCGATCAGTTTCAGCACGTGCGACGGGTTGCCTGCGAGCACCGTCACGCCGCATTGGCGCGCGACCTGTACGGCGCGCTCGGTTTCACCCGGGCCGTGCGGAATGCACGCGACGCCGCGCGCCTCCATCTGACTTTGATAGAACAGTCCCGCGACGAACAGGTGATAGCCGAACGTGACCATGCAGACATCGCCGGGACCGATCCCGCACGCATCGAGATGCTGGCCGCAGGCCGCTTCGATCGTGCGCAGATCGGCGGCGCTGTGCAGGATCGGCACGAGCGACGCGCCCATCGGCGTCAAATGCACGCGCACGGGCGGCGTGGACGGCGCAGGCGCGAACGCGCCATAGCCAGGCTTCGCCATTTCGGCGACGAGTTGCGCGCGCGACATCAGCGGCACACGCTCGGCGAATTCAGCGGCGTTCGCGACCTTGCGCGGCAAACGCCCCGCGTAGAACGGATGCGCGTGCAGACGTTCGAGCTGCGCATTGAGCCGGTCCAGCATGGTTGTCTCCTCCTTGTGATCGGGCCGCGCCCGTCTGCGTCAGACCGCGCGCTCGAAGATAGCCGCGATCCCTTGCCCGCCGCCCACGCACATCGTTTCGAGCCCATAGCGGCCCTTGCGGCGCTGCAATTCGTAGAGCAGCGTGGTGAGCATGCGCACGCCGGTCGCGCCGATCGGATGACCGAGCGAAATGCCCGAGCCGTTCACATTCAGACGCGACTCGTCGTGCCAGCCCCAACCCTTGAGCACGGCGAGCACCTGGCACGCGAATGCTTCGTTCAGTTCGACGAGATCGAGATGATCGAACGTGAGGCCGGTCTTTTGCAGCAGCTTCTTGACGGCCGGCACCGGACCGATGCCCATCGTCGCCGGCTCGCAACCCGATGCGGCCCAGCCGGTCAGATAACCGAGCGGCGTGAGACCGAGCTTGTCGAGCTGGTCTTCAGCAACGATCAGGCACGCGGCGGCGGCATCGTTCTGCTGGCTCGCGTTGCCGGCCGTCACCGTGCCCCCTTTGATGAGCGGCTTGAGCTTCGCGAGCGAGGCCTCGCTCGCGTTGGCGCGCACGCCTTCGTCGCGCGCGAACTGAAGAGGATCGCCCTTGCGTTGCGGCACCGACACCGTCACGACCTCTTCCGCGAAGCGCCCCGACTCCCATGCGGCCGCCGCGCGTTGATGGCTGCGCACCGCATAAGCGTCGGCTTCCTCGCGCGTGATGCCGTATTGCTTCGCGAGGTTCTCCGCCGTCTCGATCATCCCCGAGATGTAGCCGAAGCGCGCCTCGGGCTGCGAGCGCTCGCGGCCGCGTTCGAGCCGGTCGTGCATGCGCACCGATCCGGCGCGCGCGCCCCAGCGCATATCGGTGGTGTAGTACTCGATGTTGCTCATGCTCTCCACACCGCCCGCCACCACGACGTCGGCGGCGCCGCTTTGCACCATCATCGCGGCAGTCACGACCGCTTGCAGGCCGCCGCCGCAACGGCGGTCGAGCTGCATGCCCGGCACTTCCACGGGCAAGCCTGCTTCGAGCGCGGCCCAGCGACCAATGCACGGCGTCTCGCTGTTCGCGTACGACTGGGCGAACACCACATCCTCGATACGCGCGGCGTCGATGCCGCTGCGCGCGATGGTCTCGCGCAGCACGGTGGCGGCCAGCGCCTCCACGCTCACGGGGCGCAGACTGCCGCCGAAGGTGCCGACCGGCGTGCGCACGGGCGCTACGATTGCTGCTCGTCTCATTTCGGAATCCTTGTTATTAATTTCGGTTACCGACGTTCATCTTTCTTTGTTCGGGTCTCAGGCCGCGATAGCCTCGCGCTGCGCGTGGTGCGCGGCGGCCAGCGCCTCGCGATGCTCGGGCGGCGCAATCTCCAGCATGCGTGCGACGCGCTGCGCGAGCGTGAGTCCACGCAGATCGGCCACGCCGTGCTCCGTGACGATGATCGCGGCGTCGCTGCGCGGCGTGCTCACTGGACCGTTGAGCCGCGCGACGATGCGGCTGCCATGGCGCGTGCTCGAGGCGAGCGCGACGATCGCCATGCCGCCGCGCGAACGCGCCGCGCCGCGCATGAAATCGAGCGCGCCGCCGACCGCGCCCACATAGCGGCCCGCCGCGACCTCCGCGTTCACCTGGCCGGTCAGATCGACTTCGAGCGCCGAATTGATCGCCACGAAACGGTCGATGCTGCCGAGCACGTCGATATCGTGCGTATAGGCCGTCGAGCGAAACTGCACCTTCGCATTCCGATGCGCGTAGCGATAAGTGCGACGCGTGCCCATCAGCGTGCCTGCGATGCTCACGCCCGCGTCGCGTGTCTTGCGTGCGTTCGTCACCACGCCCGCTTCCATCAGATCGGCGAGCGCGTCGCCGAATGCCCCCGTATGCACGCCCAGATTGCGACGGTCGCGCAGGCGCGCGGCAATCGTTTCGGGCAGCGCACCGAGGCCGAGTTGCAACGTCGATCCATCTTCGACCAATGCAGCGACGTGCGCGGCGATGCGCGCTTCCACCTCGCCTGCGAGCGCGAGCGGCGCTTCGAACGGCATCCGCTCGGTGTGGATCAGTGCGTCGAAGTCGTGCGAGAGCAGCACGCGCTCGCCGTGCGTCCACGGCGCAGCCGCATTGACTTCGGCGATCACCACGCGCGCGCTGTCGATCAGCGGCACCAGATATTCGTGCGCGACCGAGAGGCTGTAGCGACCCGCTTCATCCGCGGGCGCGACTTGAAGCAATAGGACATCGACGCGATTCGGCCCGCGCGTGAGCGTCTCGCGAAACTGCGAATAGTGAACCGGCAGAATGTCGAGCACGCCCGCGCGTTCGAGCGCACGATTCGCAGCCGCGCCGCCGTAGCTCAGAAAATCGACCACGTCCGCGCACGCGGGATCGAGCACGTCGGACCACGTCGCGCCGACGAACACGCGAAAACGTCCGCCCGATTCCGTGCGCCTGGCAATGGCGTGACGCTGCGCCATCAGCCGCGTCGTGAGCGCAAGCGGCTCCGCACCGCACTGCCCCCACGCCACCGTATCGCCGGGGCGCACGTACTGCGCGAGATCGAGCTGGTCCGCGTCGATCACGCGCGCCGCGCGCGACATCAGATCGGGTCCCAGCTGAATACGTCGGCGGACACGTCGAGCGTATGGAACGATTGGCGCAGCGCGGGCATCGCATGTTCGGCGATGCTCTGCGGCGTCCAGCCTTCGCCGCGATGCACCGAGCGCACCGGACGCGGCTGGCTCATCAGGAAAATTTCGTTGTTGCGTACCGCGAAGATCTGGCCCGTGACGTCGGCGGCCTCCTCGCTCGCGAGAAACACGGCGAGCGGCGCGATCTTCGCGGGCGTCATCTGCTTGATCTTTTCGACGCGCGCTTCCTGTTCGGCCGAATCGATCTTGATCGAATTGATCATGCGGCTCCACGCGAACGGCGCGATGCAGTTCGAACGCACGCCGAACTTCTGCAAATCGAGCGCGATCGATTTCGACAGGCCCGCAATACCCAATTTCGCTGCGCTGTAATTGGCCTGCGCGAGATTGCCGATCAGCCCCGAGGTCGACGTCATATGCACGAACGCACCGCTGCGCTGTTCCTTGAAATGATCGGCGGCCGCGCGCGACACGTAATACGAGCCGTACAGATGCACTTTCACGACGGCGTCGAATTCCTCTTCGCTCATCTTGTGGAAGAAGCGGTCGCGCAGAATGCCCGCGTTATTGACCACGCAGTCGATACGGCCGAACACGTCGAGCGCGTTCTGCACGATGCGCGCCGCGCCTTGCGGGTCGGCGACGCTATCCGTGTTCGCGGTCGCCTGGCCGTCGAACGCCTGGATCTCGTTGACCACGGCCTGCGCGGGGCCGTCGTTATGGCCCTCACCCGCCAGCGACGCGCCCACGTCGTTGATCACGACCTTCGCGCCCTGACGCGCCATCGCGAGCGCGATATCGCGGCCGATGCCGCCGCCCGAGCCCGTCACCACCACCACCTTGCCGTCCAGCATCCGTTGCGTCGTCATCTTTTGTCTTCCTCCAGCCCGCCTTGCACGGGGCGTTATTCGAATGATCGCCATTGAATGCGCGCTTTGGGCGTAACCGGCCGCGCACAGTGTGTTTTGCAGCTTGACGCAACGCGCGCGCACGCACAATTTGGATATGCCGAATGCCCATTTCGTCCACGATTAACCCGTGATTTCGCTAATGGCGCATGTTGCAATGCGGCGCAATAATGGTCAGTGTGCGTCGATGCGCGCCGATGCCCCGCGCATGGGCACGCGTACTACGAATCGACGCGCGCACTGTCACCATCCAGGCGGAGCAATGCATTTCGATCTAGTCGACCTGAAGCTCTTTACGCACGTCGCGGAGGCCAGCAGCCTCACGCGCGGCGCGGAACGCGCGCACCTGTCGCTGCCGGCGGCGAGCACGCGCATCAAGAATCTCGAGGAACAGGTTGGCGTCAAGCTGCTGTCGCGCACGAGCCAGGGCGTGACGCTCACCGCGCCCGGCGAAACGCTGCTCGCACACGCGCGCCGCGTGCTCAAGCAACTCGAACAATTGAGCGGTGATCTACAGGAATATTCGCAGGGCGTGAAAGGCCACGTGCGCGTTTTCGCCAATACCACGGCGATGAGCGAATTCCTGCCCGCCGTATTGCGCACCTATCTGATCAATCATCCCGATGTGTATGTGGATATTCACGAGCGCCTGAGCCCGGATATCGTGCGTGCGGTGCAGGACGGCACCATCGATATCGGCATCGTGGCGGGCGAGATTCGCACCGAAGGTTTGCAGGTCATGCCTTATCGGCGCGATCGTCTCGTGCTCGTGACCGCGCTTTCGCATCCGCTTGCGCAGGCCAGTGAAACGGCATTTGCCAACACGCTCGATTACGATTTCGTCGGGCCGCCCGACGAAAGCGCGATCTTTGCGTTTCTGAAACGCGCCTCATCAGATTTGCAGCGCACGATTCGCTGGCGTATTCAGGTGGGGAATTTCGAAGCGGCGTGCCGCATGATCGAGGCGAATATCGGCATTGGCGTGTTGCCCGAAGGCAGCGCGCGCCGCCATGCGCAAACCATGGCGCTCAAGATCGTGCCGCTCACCGACGAATGGGCCGTGCGCAAGCTGCAAATCTGCGTGAACGATCGCGACGCGCTGCCGCTGTTCGCGCGCAAGCTCGTCGATCTGCTGGTCGCGGATGGCATTGGCCGGCTCGAATAACGCGCTTCGTTTTAGAAAAAAAAACGGCGGCGCATTTGAATGGCGCCGCCGTTTTCTATTTCAAATCACTTCAATTCACCGACCGCCCGCCTCACGCATCATATTGCGCGCGATAACGATCTGCTGAATCTGGCTCGTGCCTTCGTAAATGCGGAACAGACGCACGTCGCGATAGAAACGCTCGATGCCGTATTCCGCCATATAACCCGCGCCGCCAAAAATCTGCACCGCGCGATCCGCCACGCGCCCGCACATTTCCGAAGCGAACAGTTTCGCGCACGCGGCTTCGGTGCTCACATTCTTGCCTTCGTCGCGGCGGCGCGCGGCGTCGAGCACCATGCAGCGCGCGGCGTAAAGTTCGGCCTGACTATCGGCGAGCATGGCCTGCACGAGCTGGAATTCGCCGATCGCCTGACCGAACTGCTCGCGCTCCATGGCATAGCGCAGCGCGTCGTCGAGCATGCGCTGCGCCACGGCCACGCAGATCGCGGCAATATGAATGCGGCCCTTGTCGAGCACTTTCATCGCCGTCTTGAAGCCCACGCCCTCTTTCCCGCCGATGATATTTTGCGCGGGCACTTTCACGTCTTCGAAAATCACGTCGCAGGTATGCGCGCCCTTCTGGCCCATCTTGCGATCGCGGCGGCCGAAACTGATGCCCGGCGTTTTCGCATCGACGATAAAAGCCGTAATGCCGCCTGCGCGCGGTTCCTCGGGATTGGTGCGCGCCATCAGCGTGAACATGCCCGCTTGCGGCGCGTTCGTGATGAAGCGCTTGGTGCCGTTCACCACGTAATGATCGCCGCGGCGTTCGGCGCGCGTCTTGAGCGAGGCCGCGTCCGAACCCGAACCCGGCTCGGTCAGCGCGAAACTCGCGATCACTTCGCCCGTCGCCAGCTTCGGCAGCCACGTGGCCTTCTGTTCTTCGGTGCCGTCGATCACGATGCCCTGCGAGCCGATGCCCACCGTCGTGCCGATGATCGAGCGGAACGCGGGCGAAGTCTTGCCGAGTTCGAACATCACCAGCACTTCCTCTTCCATCGTCAGGTCGAGGCCGCCGTAGGTTTCGGGAATCGTCAGGCCGAACAGGCCCATTTCCTTCATGTCGTTGACGATGTCGGCGGGAATTTCATCGGTTTCCGCCACGCGTTCCTCGTTCGGCACGAGACGCTCGCGCACGAAGCGCGCGACGTTATCGAGCAGAACGTTCATCGTTTCCTGGTCGCGAATCATTATTGTCGGTCCTGAGTTTGCGTGCTTGAATGGGATGGGCGTGCGTTCAACGCCGGCGCGCGGCGAGTTCGCGCAGCGGCTGCTTTTGCAGCTTGCCGCTCGCCGTGGTGGGAATCATATCGATGGGCACGATCTGCGCGGGCCGCTTGTAGGGCGAAAGCCGCTCGCCGATATAGCGTTGCAGCGCGTCGATATCGAGCGTCGCGCCTTCCTTCGGCTCGACGAAGGCCACCACTTCTTCGTTGCCCTCGGCGTCGGTGCGGCCCACCACGGCGCACAAACGCACCGCGTCGTAAGTGTTGATCACCGACTCGACTTCGATCGGATAGACGTTGAAGCCCGAGCGGATAATCAGATCCTTCGATCTGCCAACGATAAAGAGCGCGCCGTCGGCTTCGAGACGACCGAGGTCGCCGGTCTTGAGCCAGCCTTCGGCGTCGATGGCTTCCTCGGTCAGACGCGGTTCGCGGTAGTAGCCTTTCATCACGCCGGGACCGCGCACCCACAGTTCGCCGGCTTCGCCGCGCGGGACATCTCGGCCATCGGGACCGACCACGCGCAGTTCCGCGCCTTCGACAATCTGCCCCGACGACACATCCTTGCGCGGCCGGTCCATGCGCGTGATGAACAGCGAGCCCGCATATTCGGTCATGCCGTAGCCGTGATGCAGCGGCATGCCGAACAGCGTTTCGACCTGCTGCTTGAGCGTGGGATCGAGCGGACCGCCGCCCGTGTAGAGATAACGCTGACGCGGTGCGTTCACGGCGCCGCCATGCTCGCGCACGTAGGCGACGATGCGCGTGAACATCGTCGGCACGCCTTGCAGGATGGAGATTTCGGCGGCCGTGAGCGCGCGCACCACTTCCTCGGCGGAAAAGCGCGCGGCCAGATGCAGGCTCGCGCCCGCTTCGAAGGTCGCGAGCAGCAGCGTGGCGAGGCCGAAGATATGCGACATCGGCATGACCGCGTAAGCGCAGTCGGCGGGGCTCATGTCGCGCGATGTGGCCGAGACGCGCGCGAAATGCAGCAAGCCGCGATGCGTGGCCATCACGCCCTTGGGCTGGCCGGTCGTGCCCGAGGTGTAGATCAGCAGCGCGACTTCGTGAGCGAGCGCTTCGGGCTCGCGCGTGGCGGCGGGATCGGGGTCGGCCATCATCAGCGGGCCGAGACCTTCAGGCGCGATTTCCTTCGCGCGGTAGCGCACGCCGTGACGCAGCGCGTCGGGCGACGCGGCATGCGTAAACAGCACGAGGCGCGGGCCGCAGTGCGCGCGGATGGTTTCGATTTCACGCTCGGACAGCCGCGCGTTGACGATGGCCGGCCACGCGCCGATCTCCGAAAGCGCGAACAGCAGCGCGATCACGGCGGAACAGTTTTCGGCGACCACCATCACGCGGTCGCCGGTGCCCACGCCCTGCTCGCGCAGGAAACGCTCGGCCGACTCCACGTTGTGCCAGAGCTGGCCGAAGCCGGTTTCCCGGCCCTCTTCGCGTATCGCCGTGGCAGCGGGCGTCGTTTGCGCCCAGTGCCGTGCGATGTCGCTGATCTTGCGCGCCGCTCGCCTCTCCACCGTCACCTCCTCTTTTTGCCTTGTTTTCTGCGCGCGGCGTCATCTCGCACCGCGTCGCGACAGGCACCAGTGTGGTGGAGCAGCGCGTGGCCAACAATTCGTTTTCGAAGAAGCCGGCATTCGTCTGGCCGGAAGTCGGCATTCGCCCGGAGTGGGTGCGGAGAAACCCGCATGCGTGCGCGGGCGAAGGTTCACTGGCGGGGTCCGATCGAGACGAAAAACGTCTCGATCGTGCGCGATTAATCGGGTGAGGATTAATCGCGATGCATCAATTGCGTGCGCGAATCCTCTGCACGAACCCGATGTACAACGCGGCGCCTCATTCCGCGTGCACCGCCGTGCTCCGCGCGCCGGCTTCGCTGCCGCTCGCGCGATGGATCGCCACAATGCCGATCAGCGAAACGCAGGCCGGCACGGCCGCCGCCACGAACAGCGCCGACGACGACCAGTTCAGATGCAGCAGCGCACCGCCCAGAACCGGACCGACCACCGAGCCGATGCGCCCCACGCCGAGACTCCAGCCGATGCCGGTCGAACGCAGCGAGGTCGGATAGTAGGTCGCGGCCAGCGCGTTGAGCGCGGGCTGGCCGCCGATGATCGAAAAGCCCGTGAGGAAGATCGCCACGAACATCGCCACCACCGAGACCATCACCGCCGGATTGCCGATCGCCGCCGTCGCCACGATGGCGATCAGGAAGGTGCTGGCCAGCACGCGCGTAAAACCGGCCACGTCGATGATGCGTCCGAGCAGCAGCGTGCCGATCACGCCGCCGCCCCACAGCGCCGTGCCCGCGAGCACGGCGGTCTGGGTCGAGTAACCGGCGTCGCGGATCACGGTCGGCAGCCAGTTCGAGAGGAAATACATATCGAGCAGATTCGCGAAGTTCACGATCCAGAGCAGCACCGTAACGCGCGCGCGGCCCTCCTTGAACAACTCGACGAACGGCAGGCCGCGCGAGCGTGTTTCGGCGCTCGTGAACACGGTGTCGTCGGGCAGTGCGAGCGTGGGCGCGATGCGCGCCAGTTGCTGGCGCACGCGGGCCGCGCCGCGCGCGTTGCGGTTCTGGCGGAACAGCAGGAACTGGATCGACTCGGGCAGCGCGAGCCACATGAGCACGCCCATCGCGAGCGGAATCGCGCCGCCCACGAAGAACACCGCGCGCCATCCGAAGGCCGGAATCAGCGCGGCGGTGATGAGGCCGCCCACCACGCCGCCGAGCGTGAAGCCGCACGAGACGATCATCATCAGCGTGACGCGCATACGGCGCGGGCTGTACTCACCCGCGAGCGCCATCGCGTTCGGCATGATGCAGCCGAGGCCGAGTCCGGCCAGGAAGCGCCACACGATCAACTGCGGAATCGTCTGTGCAAAGCCGGTGGCGATCATGCAGACCGAGAAAAACAGCGTCGCGCCGATCAGCACGGGACGACGGCCAATCTTGTCGGCAAGCGCGCTGAACGTGAGCGAACCCACCAGCATGCCGAACAAACCCGCGCCGAACACGGGGGCGAGCGTTTCCTTGGCGATGCCCCATTCGCGGATCACGACCGGCGCGACATAGCCCATCGACTGGACGTCGAAGCCGTCCATCACGAGACACAGCGCGCAGAGCGCCACCACCAGTAACTGATACGGGCCGAACCGGCTCGCGTCGACGACGCCCGTCACCTCCACGGTCTTGCTCATGCTGCTGTCTCCAATCGATATCTTTTTAGTCTTGATGCGGTCTCGCTCGCGCGGCAATCCTGGGCGCGGCTAAAGTTCGAGCACGATACGCTGCCCCTTCGCGCGCGAGCAGCAGGCCATCATGCGCGTCTGCGTCTCGCGTTCGGCGCGCGTGAGCACGACATCGCGGTGATCAATCTCGCCCGCCAGCACGCGCACTTCGCACGAGCCGCACAGTCCTTCCTCGCAGTCGCTCTGCACGTCGATATTGGCGCGGCGCAGCGCGTCCAGCACGGTCTGATCGGCGGCCACGGGCAACACGAGTCCCGAATCCTTGAGTTCGACTTCGAAGGCGTGTTCATTGGCCGGATCGAGCTTGCCCACGCTTGCCGCGAAGTGCTCGACACGCAGCGCGTCTTCGGGCCACGCCGCGCTCGCGGCTTCGAGCGCGTCCAACATGCGCGCCGGCCCGCACGCATAGACGCGCGTGTGCGCATCCACGCGCAGCGCGCCGAAGTCGTTGCGCGTGCCCTCCTCGGAGACATGCAGATGCAGCCTGTCGCCGTGCAGCGACTTCAGTTCGTCGACGAGCGCCATGCCCGCGCGCGAGCGGCCGCTGTAATGCAGTTCATAGTCGATGCCGAGTTCGCGCGCGCGGCGCGCCATCGCACTGACCGGCGTGATGCCGATGCCGCCCGCGATAAAGATCGCGCGCCGTCCTTCCTCGTCGAGCCGGAAGTGATTGCGCGGACCGCGAATCTTCAGGCGCATGCCCTCGCGCAGCGTGTCGTGGACCCAGGCGGAACCGCCACGGCTTGCGGCTTCGCGCAGCACGGCGATCTCGAACGCGCCCGCGTCGGCCGGATCGCCGCACAGCGAATACTGGCGCGAGACGCCGGTTTCGCCGCATTCCACGTCGATATGCGCGCCCGCCGCCCAGCGCGGCAGCGCGCCGCCATCGGGCGCGACCAGACGCAGGCGCACGATATCGTCCGCCACGCGCTCCACGCGTTCGACCACGACGGGACGGCTCAATGCATGCGCCGACGGCTCGCCGATGCGCACCGGCACGTGCGCGCCCAGCAGCGCCGGATTCGCGCGCTCGGGATTGTCACGCGGATCCCATTCGACCCACACATGTTCCGGACCCCGAAACGATGTGTTCGGCACATAGCTAAATGACTGCTCGGCGAGACGCATATGCGGCAAGCGTCGCGTGAACTCTTCCAGAAAGATCTGCATCTCCATGCGCGCGAGATTCTTGCCCATGCACTGATGCGAACCATAGCCGAAGGTGACGTGATCGCTCGCATTGTCGCGGCGGATATCGAACAGATCGGCATCGGC
The DNA here is from genome assembly GCF_905220285.1 of Paraburkholderia sp. J94. Lineage (NCBI taxonomy): Bacteria > Pseudomonadati > Pseudomonadota > Betaproteobacteria > Burkholderiales > Burkholderiaceae > Paraburkholderia > Paraburkholderia sp. J94. The sequence continues at coordinate 137,846 of NZ_CAJMZH010000003.1, forward strand.
GAAATGACGTTCGTCGTGATTCGCGGACGAGGTCACGATCAACAGCTTCGCGCCCGCCGGAATATCGATGCCGCCGATCCGCACGTCCTTCGTCGCGAGCCGCCGCCATGCGGCCACCGAACCGTTGTGGCGCAGGCACTCCTCCACCGCGTTCGGAATCAGGCTCGGGTCCTCGCAGATCTCGCGCCACGCATGCGGATGCTGCAACAGCAGCTTCATCGCGTTGGCCGTGGCGTTCGCGGTGGTTTCGTGCGCGGCCACGATGCCCGCCATCATCATCGAATGCAGATATGAATCGGTGACGACGTCCGGGTGCTCCTGTTGCTTGCGGATACCGTACTGCATCCAGCCGGGGCCGTCGGGATTCTGGCGCATCTTCTCAAGCACCTTGCCCGCGAACTGCCAGAAGTTGCCCACCGCGTGCGCGACGGCGACCTGCTCGTCAGGGCGCGGACGTCCCCACGTATTGACCGTGTGTGCGATCGAATACTGGCGCAGCAGATCCATGTCCTCTTCGGGCACGCCGAGAAAATGCAGCGCCACCGTGAGCGGCACTTCCCACAACATCTGATCGACGAGATCGGCGCGGCCCGAGTCGATGAAACGATCGACGTACTCGCGCGTGAGACGGCGCACCATCGGCTCGTGATGCTTGAGATGCCCGGGCGTGAACGGCTCCATCAGCGCACGGCGGCGCGGCATGTGCGCGGGCTCGTCCTCGTTCACGAGCGTGCGGTTCATCGCATAGCCGTACGACGCGAGCACCGCATTCGCTTCCGGTCCGGTCGGCGTGATTTTTTCGAGCGCGATCGACGGCGAGAACGTGAGGTTGTCGCGAAAGATCGACTTGATGTCGTCGTAGCGCGTGACCACCCAATAGCCCAGTTGCGGGCTGTAAAACACCGGCTCCTGCTCGCGCGCCCAGCGCACGTAGTCGGGCGGGTCCTGCTGATAGCCGTCGCTGAAAGGGTCGAATGCGGCGGCGTTCGCGCTCACCGCGTGCATCGGACAGCGCGCGGCGTCCGGCGTGGATTGTGGGGATTGTGCGGCCAGCGCCGCGTGCGGAAACGGGCAGCGCCCGGACGTTTGTGAAGGTGTCTCGCTCATCGTCCTGCCTCCTGCTGAAAGCGTCGAATCATGTTGATTGCGTTTTGCGTAACTCTAGTACGCATTGCGTAATTGCGAGATAGGGGTTAACCTCGGCCCACGTCGCCATTCGCGCGAAGCGGCCCTGACACTAGAATCGCCGTATGAAAAAAACCGCAACGTCCACGCCCGCTGTTTCCGCCGCGAGCGCTCCCGCGCGACGCAAAGCATCGCGCGCCGCCCCCGCTTCGTCCGCCTCAAAAACGAACGTAGAGAGCGAAACGAGCGCCGCGCCCGCCACGCGCGAACGCCGCCAGCGCGTGCAGTCCGCGCAAACCGGCATGGCCGTGCTCAAGGGCCTCGCGCGCCTTGGCGGCCGCGCGAGTCTTTCGGGGCTCGCCGCGTTCGTGAACGAGAGTCCCGCGAAAGTGCATCGCTATCTCGTGAGTCTGATCGAGGAAGGACTGGTCGCGCAGGACAGCGCCACGCAGCAATATCAGCTCGGGCCTGAAGCGATGATGATCGGCGTGGCCGCGATGCGTCAGGCCGATCCTGTGCGTATCGTCGAGCCCGCGCTCGTGCGGCTGCGTGCATCGCTCGAAGTCACGTCGTTCGTCGCGGTGATGGGCAACAAGGGGCCGACGATCATCCGCTTCGAGGAACCCGGTCTGCCCGTGACGGTGAACGTGCGCGTGGGCTCGGTGATGTCGCTGCTATGGTCGTCGACGGGACGCGTCTTTCTCGGCTTGCTCGACGATTCGCGCGTGCTCGCGCAGGCGCAGGAAGAACTCGCGCACGCCGACGCCGATCTGCTCGCGCAACTCGATGCGCGCGATCCCATCGGCACGCTGCGCAGCGCCGTGCAACGCGCGCACTGCGCGAGCGTGAAGGATACGAATCTCAAGGGGATCAGCGCGGTGTCCGCGCCGCTGTTCGATCACACCGGCAAGCTCTGCGCGGTGCTCACGGCGCTCGGCGCGACGGGCGGTTTCGACGCCGCGCCCGATGGTCCGATCGGGCGCGCGCTGCGCGACGAAGCGGCCGCCGCCAGCGCCCTGCTCGGTTATATCGCGCCCGCCGTCTGAATGAAGTTAGATTGAAGTTTGTTTGAATCGCGGCGCGCATTTTTTCAATGCGCGCGCCGCGAGTCTTCACGCGCGCCCGCAAACGTTATTGCCGCTTGATCGGCGCGCTCACCTTCACGAACCGCGCGCCTGCCGTCGGCGGATTGCTCGGCAGATAGCCATCGTCGAGCGTCTTGAGGAACGCGATCACATCGTCGATATCGCGCGCATTCCACGCGGGCTTGCCGCCCGGCTTGCGCGTCAGCGGCTCGTCCACGGTATCGACATTCACACGCTCGGCCACGGGCAGATCGTCGAACTTCACGACATGGCCCTGGCGATCCTTCGGATACCATTTCTCGGGATTCGTATCGCGCTCCACGTAAAAGCGCAGCGCGTCGCGCAGCGTATGAAAGCGCCCGTTGTGAAAGAACACGCCGCGCGTAGCGACGTTGCGCAGCGTGGGCGTCTTGAAGAGGCCGCAGTAATTCTTGTTGCTCGACACGTCGGTGCGCACCGGACCGCACAGGCCTTTGTCGTAATACTTCGGATCGCGGTTCGCGCGCAGTTCGGGATTGCGCGGCACGCCGAGCGCTTCGAACTGGAAATCGGTAAAGAGCGGATGCGCGCCGTTCGCGCCCACCTGATCGATATGACACGACGCGCAATTGCCGCCGTTCGGATCGTCGAACAGCTTCTTGCCGCGCATTTCGCTCGCGGTGAATTCGGCCTTGCCGTCGAGATACGCGTCGAACTTGCTCGTGTACGAATGGAAGCCCGGCTCCTCAAGCTCGAAGCGCTCGACCGCCTGCATCGCCTGATGCACGGCCGCATCCTTCGAGACGAAAATCGTCTCGCCGAACAGTTGTTTGAAACGCGCGGCATACGGCGCGCGTTCGAGTTTCGCCGCGACGTCCGCGGTGTCGCGATTCGCCATCTCGTTCGGATTGAACAGCGGGAACAGCGCCTGATCGTGCAGCGTGTTGTAGCGGCCGTCCCATGCGAAGCCGCCGGCGGGCGGGCTGTCGGCATCGGTCAGACGCTCGAACACGCTCGCGGCCTGCACGTGTGTCCATACCGGCGTGCGATTGAGCACGTAGCCGAGCGTGGGCACGGCGCGCGAGCCCTGCGAGCGCAGGTCGCTGCCGCCGAGTTGCGCGGCGAGCCCATTGGGCGGACCGTAGGCATGCGCGGGACTGTGGCAGCTCGCGCACGACATGCGGCCCGACGCGGACAGCGACGGATCGTTGAAGATGAGCTTGCCGAGCGATGCAACGTCGCTGAGCGCGGGCTGCGATTGCGAAGACTGGGAGTGCGAAGACTGCGCGTGCGCTACACCGGTACCCGGTGCAGCAAAAGCCGCCAGCGCGGTAGCGCCGGCGGCCAGCGCAGTCGCGACGGCGCGACGCGCCGCCTGACGTGCGTGGAAAACGGTCATCGGCTTAGAGGCTCGTGAAAATGTCCTTGCCGAAACCGACCAGCCCCGACTGCCCCGCATAGCCGAGGTGGCTCAGACCGAACATGTCCTCGATGCTCTTGAGCATCGAATAATGGTTGTACTGCACCGTCGACACCGTGCCCGGCTTGATGAACTTCGAGAGCATCACCGCGCCCGTGCGGTCGCCGCCGTAGCTCGTCTTCGTGAGCACGAGGTCGATGTTGCCGGTCACGCCCGACGGCACGGTCATGCCGAGCTTAGTCAGATACGCGGCGGGCACCGTGCCCATCGTCGCCGATTGCGGGAACGTGCCGAGGTTCGGACCTTCCTGCTGGCTACAGCAGGTGTCGCCCGCGAAGGTGAAGTCCACCTCGGTCGAACTCGGCATGCTCACCGACGCGTAGCTGCTCTCGTCGAAATTGATGATCAGCAGGCCGTCCTGTTGATAAGCCGGCGACGCCATGATGATGGGCACCCACTTTTGCAGGAACGCATCAGCCGAAACGAGGCCGCCCGTCGCGCCGTTCGCGCACGGCGAATCGTGGCCGTCGTCACAGGTGCTCGGCGTGATGAGGTTGAAGTTCGCCGTGGTCGCGACCGTCTTGAGGTCGGTCGTCAGGTTGTCCAGGTTCACCACGTTCTTCTCGCAGTCCGGCGAGTCGATGATCGAGTGGAAATACATGAACGGGTTGTGACGCGTGGCATACGAATCACCGAGCGGCACGGTCGCGTTCGGCGCTTCCTGGGTGTTGGTCAGGTCGGTCGTGTTCAGCGTCGGGTGACCGCAGGTGGCCGCTTCGCGCGCCGGGTCGTTGCCCATGTCGCCTTCGTAGCCCTTCCATGTGAGGTTCGCGGCCGTGAGCTGGTCGGCGAGCGTCTTCACGCTTGCGGGATACACGCAGCCCGTGCCGATCGCCTGGCCGTCCGAGGTCATGCCCGTGAGGTTGAAGTCCTCATAGGTCGTGCAGTCGTTGTCGGTCTGCAGCGTCGGCGCCTGGCCGCTGATCATCGAAATGTAGTTGTCGAGGCTGACGTGACCCGTGCCGTAATACTGCTGCACGAGCGCGCCCTGCGAGGTCAGCGTATTCGCCAGATACGGCGCCTTGGTGCTCGCGTTGAACGTCGTCGTGTAGTTCTCGTTTTCGAGCGTGATCACGAAAACGTGGCGGATCTGCTGGGTCGTGCCCGCGACGCTGGAATTCACCGACGAGCCACACGCGCTCACGAAAAGCGCAACGAATAGCGCGGCGAAGACGGTCGCGCAGAACGCGCCGAATTTGCCCTTGAAGCAAACAGCCATGGGAGTCCTCTGTTGTGTCGAGTCGTTATCGGTTTTATTGGTACCCATCCGATGCAGACCGAATGGGCCGCGAAAGCTTAAGTAAGGTGTATGACGAATCCATGAAAAATGCGGGCTTTCAGGCACGGTCGTGCAAAAACCACAGAAAAGCATCATGCTTGCGCGCGCAACGGATTGAACGTCCCGCGTCGTTTCATAGATGAACTGATATGGCCCGCCGAACAGCGGAGTGATAGCGGATCAACGCCGCCGATTGATATCGAATCGATATCGCAGATTGATACCGAAATCGTCTCGATTGCGCACGGCCCATCGCCGGTTTTTCGCCCGCCTGCGCGCGAGGGGCTATCATGTGCGTTCGTACCGTAGATGGAACAAACGAATCACATGGCCTCCCCTCAGGAAAACGTCAGCATGGCGGTGTTCTGCGACTTCGAGAACGTCGCGCTCGGCGTGCGCGACGCGAAGATCGACCGCTTCGATATCAAGCCGGTGCTCGAACGCCTGCTGCTCAAGGGCAGCATCGTCGTGAAAAAGGCTTATTGCGACTGGGAACGCTACAAGGGCTTCAAGGCCTCGATGCACGAAGCGAGTTTCGAGCTGATCGAAATCCCGCACGTGCGCCAGTCCGGCAAGAATTCCGCCGATATCCGCCTCGTCGTGGATGCGCTCGATCTCTGCTACACGAAATCGCACGTCGACACCTTCGTGATCGTGAGCGGCGACTCCGACTTCTCGCCGCTCGTCTCGAAGCTGCGCGAGAACGCGAAGAAGGTGATCGGCGTGGGCGTGCGGCACTCCACCTCCGATCTGCTGGTCGCGAATTGCGACGAATTCATTTTCTACGACGACCTGGTGCGCGAACTCGTGCGCGAGCAGCAGTCGCGCGGCAAGGGCCGCGACGGCGGCGCGAACGCGAAACGCCAGGGCGGCGACGAGCGTCAGGCCAAGACCGACAACGCCGAGGACCGCGGCGAGGAGCGCAAGGCCAAGGCCATCGCGCTCGCCGTGGAAACGCTCGATGCGCTCGGTTACGAGCGCGGCGACAGCGGCAAGATCTGGGCGTCGGTGCTCAAGAGCGCGATCAAGCGCCGCCGTCCCGACTTCAACGAGGCGCGCTACGGCTTTCGCGCGTTCGGCAATCTGCTTGAGGAAGCGCAGGCGCGCGGCCTGCTCGAAGTGGGCCGCGACGAGAAGTCGGGCACCTATGTGACGCGCACGAGCGCGCCCGCTGCCGCCGCGACTTCCACCGCTACTGACGCGCCGGCTTCTGCGACGGCCGCCGCCGAGGAAACGCCCGCGCCGCGCAACGACGAATCGCGCTCGCGCCGCAAGGGCCGCCGCAACGGCCGCAACGCGCAGACGCAGGCCGACGAGTCACGCGCATCGCATGAATCGAACGACGCCACGGTGGCGTTCGAGGCGAGCGAGCACGAAGACGTGCAGGTGTTCGAGTCCGGGACGCGTCACGGCGATCTGTTCGCCGACACGCGCGAGGACGACGCGGCGATGCCGCTGTTCGAGACGCCGCCGTTCGACAGCGACGCGTCCGGCGCAGCCGAAGCCGAATCGCACACTCCGGCCGAAACGGAACCCGAAGCGCCCCGCCGCGCCCGCAAGACCGCCTCGCGCAAGAGCACCGCGCGCAAGAAGGCCGCCAAGCCTGCCGCCGAGATCGCGCACGACGGCGCCCATGAAGGCGCGCACGCCGAAGCGCCTGTGACGGACCACGCCGCGCCGCAAGCCAGGGTGACGGCCGAGTCCGCCGAATCCCCAGCGGCCGAAGCGGACGCGCCCAAGAAGAAGAAAGCGCCGAAGAAAACCCCGGCCCGCCCGCGCCGTCCGCGCAAGGCGGCCACGCCGGAGAGTTAAGCGGCGTCAGTCGCCGAACGGGTTCGCCGGGCGCTTGCGCGGCGGCTCGTTCGTGCTGTCGTCGGAACTCGACGGCGCGCCGAACGGATCGTCGTCCGATTTCGCGGAAGCCGCCTCACCGAACGGATTCGCCTTCGCGGCGCGCGTCGTCTCGCCAAACGGATTGACCGGCGCATTCGACGCGCCCGCGCCGCCGAACGGATCGGCAGCCGCGCGGCGCGAAGCCTCCTCGTCGTCGTCCGTCTCCTCGCCTTCCGCCGCGAGGTTGTACTCCGCCTGCACCTGCGCGAGCACGCTGGCGATACTCGCCTCGAAACCGGCCGCGTTGCCGAAATGCTTCATCGTCCAGTTGCAGCCCGCGCGGTCAGCGGCTTGCCATTGCGGGCGCGGCACGACGATCTTCACGCCGTCCTCCACCACTTCCTGCAAGCGCTGAAGGCGGCGCTTCACTTCGTCCTGCAAACGCGATGCGTTGAGTGTCTTGCGCGGCATCGGTGACCTCCTGTTCCTGATTCCAATCGATGCGCGCGAGTCTAGCGCAACGCCGCGTATCATTGCGCACGCGGCAACAGCACACCCGGTTCGCGCGGCACATCCATATGCCGGAGCGCGTCGCGCATCGCGTCGCTCTCGATGATGATCTGCCCTGAAAACGGCGTGTCGAGATCGACGATCACATACACCGACGACGAAATCGACACCGCGCCCAGCACGATCATCGCGGCGGCCAGCGAGTTATGCGGCGCGACCAGCCCGAAGCTCAGGAAGATCAGGATGAGCCAGAGCGTGAGCATCGCGAAAAACGGTCGCGAAATCGTGCCGTGCGCCTCCTCGATCAATCGCCATCGCGTGTCGCGCACGCGCGCGAACAGGTCGCCGAGCCGCGTCGCCAGCGCCGCCTGATAACGGTCGTGTGGCTCGAACAGCGCAATCTGATGCGCGACCGTGTTCAGCATCGCGCCGAGCTGCGTGCTCTCCAGTTCGTCTGCGCGCGCGGCCGGCACGCGCGGATAATAGTTGCCCGGCGGCGCGCTCTCCTGCGGCCATGTCGACGCGATCGCCGCCGCCGTGTAGATGCGCAGCGCCTTGCGTGCGGCATCCGCGCCTTCGCCATAGTCACGCAGACGCGAATCGAGCTGGATAAGTTCCGCCGCGTAGGCGCGCATGTCGTCGGTGGCGGTGTCGTAGCTCGTTTTCGCCGACGCGGTCAGCAAGCTCAGCACGAGCGCCGCGAACGTCACCAGCATGCCGACCACCAGTTGCACGAGCTGCACGGTCTCGTGCTTGCGATGCTCCTCAGGCAACAACGGCTTGAGCAACACGCCGAGCCCGGCGCCGCCAAGCAGCAGCACGAAGACGAGCGCAGCGGAGCCGAGTTCGGTCATGGCTCGGCTCGCGGTTCGGCGGCGCTTGTCGTCGTGCTTTCCTGCGTGCTTTCCTGCGCGCTTGCGTTCACGACTTCGTTCGTATTTTCGTCGCCCGACACTTGCGCGACGGGCTCGCTTGGCGCAGCAGCGGCGGCGGCATCGCGCACAGCATCCGCTTCGTCGATCGGCACCGGCGCGGCGTCCTCGTGCGCGAGCGCCCCGCCCGAGGGCAGCAGCACGCCCGGATGCGCGCGCGGCACCGCAAGCTTCCACGCCACATCCAGTTCGCGGCGGATCGAGTCGTAAATCTCCTTCGAGATCGAGCGGTCCTCGTACATATCGACCACGCGCGCGCGTCCTTCACGCAACGCATAGAGCAGCATCATGCGGCGCTCCAGCACGTCCGCGCCGTGGCCAAAGCAACGGCGCACGTCGTCGAGCCCGCGCTCCACCGCTTCGATACGCCCTTTCAAAATGGTGCCGAGCAGTTTCGCGAGCCGCGCGCCGAGCAGCGGCGTGAGGCTCGTTTCCGAAAACCCGTAAAGCTCGTGCAGCACCACGCGGCGACACATCAGGAGTTCGAAACGATCGGCGAGCGCATCCGAATACGGCTGCGTAATATGCAGCCAGCGCGCGAGAAAGCGCCCAAGGCGCAGGCCCGGCGTGTCTTCGAGAATGCGCGCCGCCGCGCGCTGATAGCCGATGCGGCCCGCCACGCGCGACTCCTCGATCATGGCGTCGGTGTTCTGCATCATCGCGTCGAGATTGCGCACGGTGATGATGCCGCTGCCATAGCGCGGAATCAGATCGCGCTCCTTCGAAGCCAGCGTGACGAGACCGATCGCGAGCCGCTCGCGCTCGGACAGCGCGACCTCGATATCGAACGCCGTCGCGCACAGGTCGATGCTGCGGCGAAAGGTGCTGCACGCTTCCTCGGCGATGGCATCGGCAATGCGGAACGTGCGCGCCGCCGCGTGCACTTCCTCCGACACGCGGATCGACGACAACTGCACCGCCTGCTGCTGAAGCGCGGCCTCTTGCGGCGACAGCAGATCGAGCTTCAGGCGCTTGATCAACAGCTTCAGCGACGAGCCGTTCACGATCAGGCTCACGAGCACGAAGCCGGTGGCGAGGATCGCCACGAAGCGGCGCGTGCTCTCGGGCAGCGCCTCGTTCTGCGCGAGGCCGAGCGCGAGCACGAGCGTGACCGCGCCGCGCAACCCGCCCCACGCGATCACGAGTTTGTAGGCGGCGCTCACGGGCTCGGTGAGCTTCAGCTTGCTCAATAGCGGCAGCATGCCGAACGCGACCACCAGACGCGCCAGCAGTGCCGCGACCACCACCACGACGAGCGCGAGCAGATCGCCCCAGTGCGCCGCGCTCAATGTCGCGGGAATCTGCATGGCCGCGAGCAAGAAGATCGCCGCGCCCGCCATCGCCGCGACCTGCTCCCAGATCAATTGCAGATGCTCCCAGTTACGCGGCGACAGACGCGTGCGCCCGAGCCCGCTGATGACGAGGCCCGCCGCCACCACCGCCACCACGCCCGAGACGTGCAGCACCTGGTCGGCGAGCAGATAGAGCGGATACGGCAGCGCAAAGCTCAGCGAAATTTCGGCCTTGCCCTCGCCGCCCAGATTCGGCAGCAGATACGCGATCGCGCGTCCGGCCAGTGCGCCCAACGCGAGGCCGCCGACGAGTTCGATGGCGAGCGTGCGCAGCGCCGCGCCTGCCGTGGCCGCGGCGACATCGCCGGTGATGGCCGCGATCAGCACGCTCGCGATGGCGATCGCCGCCGCGTCGTTGAGCAGGCTCTCGCCTTCCACGAGCCGCACGAGGCGCGCGGGCGCGCCCACTTCACGGAACACCGCGAGCACCGCCGATGGATCGGTGGTGGCGACCATCGCGCCGAGCAGCAGGCCGTCGGTGACCGGCCCGAGTCCCGTGAGGCCGATGCTGCCGCCGACCATCGCCGTCGCCACGAACACGGCCACGACCGCGAGCAGCAGAATGGGCGCGGCGTCGCCGAGCATCTCGCGCACGTTCACGCTGAGCGCGGCCTGGAACAGCAGCAGCGGCAGGAAGATCCAGAGATAGGCTTCGGGCGGCAGGCGCGGCGCAAACGTGGGCGTGACGACACTCGACGCGAGTTGCGGCCACAGATCGCCGCTCAGCATATAGATGCCGCCCAGCGCGAAACCCCAGGCCGCGAGCAGCACCGACTCGGACAGCGCGAAACGCAGGCTCACGGCCTGCACCAGCGCGATACTCGCCAGCAGAAAACCGCTCAGTAGAAGAATGTGGATGACCATCGTCGCTCGCGTGACTGCCCGGCCTGCAAGATCGCGTCGATGTCGTGCGCGCGCGGCCCGGCGCGATTCAGTGCGCGGGCAGCCATACGACGGTCAGCGATCTCACCCCTTGCGCGCCCTGAATCAGCACGCCCTCGATATCGGCGGTCGCGGACGGCCCCGTGACCAGCACCGCGTAGCGCGCGTGACGAAAATCGTCGCGCCGATACGCGTCCTGCAAACCCGCCACGATAGCGGCGGGATCGAGCAGCACGTAAAGATGCTGCACGAGATAGCCGAGCGCGTTCACGCCGTACTCGCGTTCGCTCAGCCAGACCGAACCCGTTTCCGCCACGCCGAAGCGCGCGCGCACGACGCCCACCTGCACGTCTTCGAGCGACGCGGGCGGCGTCTGCGCATCGATCGCACGCGTGCCCGGCACCTCGGGCGTGCTCGACACGATCGACACCTGCGCGCCGAAGCGTTCGTGAATCAGCGCGCGCACGTCGCCGCCCGATGCGGCCTGCGCTGTCTTTCCGCCCATCAGCGTGAGACCGGCGGTGAAGCGCTCGCGAATGTCGCCGGGCGGCGCGTCGAAAAGCGGCACGTCGGGCAGCGGCTCCGCAGCCGGTTGCGCGGCGCGCACGCGCGCGAGAAAGCTCTCACGGCTGGCCATCGCCGCCTCCCTTGCCGCGGTGTTTGCGATACCACGCATGGAACGTCGTGGACGGCGCCTGCGGCAGCGTGCGTTGACGGCCCCAGATATTCAGCGGGTTATAGAGCACGAAATTCGGCAGCCGCCGCAGCGCGCCGTCGAGCGAACTCACCGCCGCGCGATAGAGCTTCGGACTCCCGAGCAGCTTGCCCGCCATCTTCAGCACTTCCTGCTTGACGAACGGCACCGCATGCTGCGCGGCGATGACCTCGCGCCATTGATAAATCTGCTCGTGAATATTGATCTTCACGGGGCACACATTGGTGCAACTGCCATTGAGCGTGGACGCGAACGGCAGCGCGCTGAATCGCTTCAGATCGAAGGTCGGATTGATGATCGCGCCAATCGGACCCGCATAGGTGCTGCCATACGACAACCCGCCGCTGCGCCGATAAACCGGGCACGTATTCATGCACGCGCCGCAACGGATGCACTTGAGCGAGTACCAGAAGTCGGGCATCGCGAGCCGCGCGCTGCGGCCGTTATCGACGAGCACGAAATGCAGTTCCGCGCCTTCGCGCGGCGCGCGGAAATGCGAGGTGTATTGCGTGATCGGCGAACCGAGCGCGCTGCGCGAGAGCATGCGAATGAATACGCCCAGATCGGAAAGGCGCGGAATGAGTTTTTCGATGCCCATCGACACGATATGAATGGGCGGCACGTTGGCCGAGAGATCGGCGTTGCCTTCGTTCGTGCAGACCACCACGGTGCCGGTCTCCGCCACTGCGAAATTGCAGCCCGTCATGCCCGCCGTGCGGTCGCGCACGAACCATGGACGCGTGTTCATGCGCTGGCTTTCGGCCAGATAATGAATGTCGTTGTTCTGCGGGTCGGTGCCGATGGTGCGGCCGAACACCTGAGCCACGTCGTCGCGCAATTTATGCACGGCGGGCACGACGATATGACTCGGCGGCTGCTTGTCGAGCTGCTGGATGCGTTCGCCGAGATCGGTTTCCATCACCGCGATGCCGCGCTGCTCCAGATAAGGGCGCATGTCGCATTCGTCGGTGAGCATCGATTTGCTCTTGACCAGCGCCGTGATGCCGCGCTCGTTCAGGATACGGAAAACCGTTTCGTTGTGCTCGCCCGCCGTATCGGCGAAATGCACTTTCACACCATTCGCTTCGGCCACGCGCGTGAACTGGTCGAGATAATCGGCCAGATGCGAAAGCGTGTGCGCCTTGATCTGCGAAGCGAGCGTGCGCAACGTTTCCCATTCCGGTATCGCGTGCGCCTGCGCGTCGCGTTTCGTACGCAAATCCCAAAGGCGTTTGTCGTGAAAGTCGACGTGTTCGGGATGCGCGAGAAACGAGCCCGCGAGCTTCGCGTGCTCGACGCGCTTTCCCGTATTTGCATTGGCTTGACGCGGCGTGTCGGGCGCGCTCGCGTTCGATTTCGTGGCGGGATCGGCACTCATGCGCGCGCTCCGTTGAGCACCTGCGCAATGTGAATGAAGCGCACGTCGGCTTTCATGCGCTCCGCGCAGCCCTGCTGGTGCATGAGGCACGACATGTCGCCGGAGACGATGTACTGCGCGCCCGCGCTCACATGATCGACGATCTTGTCCTGGCCCATGCGCACCGACACCGCTTCTTCCGTCACGGCGAACGTGCCGCCGAATCCGCAGCATTCGTCGGGCCGTTTGGGCTGCACGAATTCGATGCCCTTTACGTGTTGCAGCAGCGCGAGCGGTTTGGAAAACGGCGCGCCGGCGATCTCGGATATCGACGCTTCGTGCAGATGGCGCAGCGCGCTACAGCTATTGTGCAGGCCCACGCGCCACGGGAATTCGGCCCACGGAAAATCGCGCGCGCCGAGTACGTCGTGCAGGAATTCGACCAGTTCATACGTGTTGGCGCGCACGTGGCGCACTTCGTCGGTCTGCTCGATGGCGGTGAGGTGGTCGCGCACGTGGTTCACGCAGCTCGCCGAGGGCCCGACGATATGATCGTAGCCCGCAAAGGCGCGCACGAACACGCGCTCCGCGCCCGCCGCGTCGGCCTGTGCGCCGCTGTTGGCCATCGGCTGCCCGCAGCAGGTCTGCTCCAGCGGATACTCGACCTCGCAGCCGAGCCGCTCCAGCAATTCGAGCGTCGCGATCCCCACTTCGGGGTAGAACGCGTCGATGAAACACGGGACGAACAGGGCAACTTTCATGCGAGGGCTCACGCGGAAAGCGGACCGGACCATTCTAGCGCCGATCCGCCGGCCCGGCGCGCGAAGCGGCCAGGCGCCGCCGCGCGCGCCGTCTGGCGCAGTGCAACGCGAGGCGGCGCCCTCTTCTCCCGCCGCCTGCCGTCTCGCTCAGAAGTTGTGGCGAATCCCGGCGATCACCGCCAGTTGCTTGTCGCTGTCCGAGTTCACGAGATTCGGGATCTGCGCGAGGTTGCGCGTCGCCCCGCTCGATGCGTCGATCCCGAGTCCCGCGCCCGTCGACTTCTGGCCGATCGCGACCGCATAGAGCGCGGTCCGCTTCGAGAGGTTATAGACCGCGCCGAGGTTGATCTGATGGATGCGCGTCGACGAGCTGTCGCCTGGGTGTGCGTCGTTGAAAATATAGGCGAAGCCGAATTGCAGCGCGGGCGAGTATTGCCACATCGTATTCAGTTCGGCGATATCGAACGAGATATTCGCGCCCTGCGGCTGAGCGGTGCTCGCGAAGTATTGGCTCTGCGACAGACGCGTGTGCGTGTAGCTCAGCGCCAGCGTCACCGGACCGACGACATACGAGCCGCCCGCGCCCCAGATGTCGATTTTCTCCGCATTCTGTAGTTCGCAGTACGATGCATCGGCATTCGCGCAACTGAAGTCGCCGATATAGCCGCTCTCGCCGCCCAACGCGGCCTGCAATGGATTATGCAATTGCAGATAGCCCGCTGAAAGCGAAAGCGGCCCGTGCGTGTAATTCGCGGCGATCGACCAGCCGCGATTCTTCGAGAAGTCGCCGGCCACACCGCCGAGGCTGAACAGGCCGCCCACGGTCAGGCCGCCGAAACTCGGGCTCAGATACTTGATCGAGTTATTGAAGTTGAACGCTTCGTTGAGGTTATCGACGTCGCCGAAATGCGAGCCGTAGAGCGTCGCCCAGTTATTGCTCGACGCATACGCGCCGAGGTAATCGGAAAACGGATCGTATTGGCGCCCCAGCGTGAGCGTGCCGTAGTTTGCATTCGCGACGCCGACCCACGCGTTGCGGTTGAACAGCGTGCCGCTTTGCAGCATCGCGCCGTTCTGCGTAAACAGGCTGTTTTCCAGCGTGAAATTCACCGTGGTGCCGCCGCCGATGTCTTCGCTGCCCGTGAGGCCCCAACGCGACGGCACGAGATTGCCGCCGCCCAGTTGCCAGTTCGAATGACCGTCGGTGCTGCCGTCGGCGTGCGTGGTTTGCTGGTTCGACGAATAGACGATGCCGGCGTCCACGGTGCCGTAGAGCGTGACCGTGGACTGCGCGTGCGCGCCGATCGCGAGGGTGCACGAAGCCAGCGCCAGCGCCGTGCGCTTGACGAAAATATCTGCCATGTCGTTGTCTTTTGAAGTGAGAGATCGCGCGGGCCGTCATGCGCCGGACGCGACCGGGCTACGGCGCGCGTCGTTCGCACGCGCCGCCCGCGTAGCTGCTGCCAGTGTTGACTGCTGGAGGTAGTGCTGGATGAAGCGTTGACGAAGCGTGTGAAGAGACCGACGCGCCCTACTGCCCGAAGCGTGCGTAGATGTTGGGCCGCGCGCGCTTGAGCGCAAAGGCCAGCGCGATACCGAGCACGGCGACCGCGAGCACGATCCACGGGAATGCGCGCACGACGGCGCTATCGGAGCCTGAGAGCGCGTCGAGATTGCCGATCAGCACGAAGCCGATCCACAAGAGGCCGATACCGCCGAGCACCGGCGCCGCGAACGCGTGCCAGAAGCGCGTGTCCTTTTTCGTGGCGCGAAAGTACGCGACCACGGCGAAGCTCGTCACCGCCTGCAACATGACGATGCCGATGGTGCCCAGCGCCGAGGTGCAGCTAAAGACGATATTGAACGGGTCCGCGCCCACGAGCACGAAGACGCCGATCGGCACCAGCACGGAAAGCGTTTGCAGATAGCTCGCGAGATACGGCGAGCCGTACTTCGGGTGCAGGCGGTCGAGCTTCGCGGGCAGCAGGCCTTCCACCGAGAGCGCGTGAATGTAGCGCACGATCGTGTTGTGAAACGACAGCAGGCTCGCGAAGATGCTGGAGAGCAGCAGCAGGCTCATCGCCGTGGTCATGGTGCCGCCGAGATATTTCGCCGACTGCATGAACCAGAAATCACCGGGCTGTTTGGTCGCGACATCGGCCACGTCTTTCAGGCCATAGGCGCACACGATTGCCCACGTGACGAACGCGAAGAACACCAGAATCAGCGAGACCGACACATAGGTCGCGCGCGGCACCGTCACTTTCGGATCGCGGCACTCCTTGCCGTAAATCGCTGTCGCTTCGAAACCGATGAACGACGCGAGCGCGAACATCACGGCAATGCCCATGTGGCCGCTGAACACGTGTTGCGGCGCGAACGGCGCGAGCGTGAGGCCGTCGGGGCCGCCGTGATGGATCACGATGGCGAGCGAGAGCACCAGCAGAATGCCCATTTCGAGGCACATCAGCACGCCGAGCAGACGGCTGTTGAGATCGATGCCGCGCAAACCCGTGATCTGCACGATGGCGAGGCACGCGAGCGAATACGCGTACCACGGCAGCGCGCTATGCAGCATCGGGCCGAACACGACGGTACAGAAGAAGCCGAACAGGCCGTACAGCGCAATCTGGATGCAGGTGTACGACAGCAGCGCGACGAGCGCGCCCGCCATGCCGAGCGGACGGCCGAGGCCCGCCGTGATGTAGGCGTAGAACGCGCCGGCGCGCACGATGTGACGGCTCATCGAAGCGAAACCCACGCTGAACACGAGCAGCACCACGCCCGCGATCACGAAGGCGCCTGGAATGCCCGCGCCATTGCCGAGGCTGATGGCGGGCGGCACTGCGCCGAGCATGCCAGTGAGCGGCGCGGCCGCCGAAATCACGAGAAACACGATCTGCCACAGGCCGAGGCGGCTGCGCTGGGGCGCCGAGGCGTCAGCGGCGTCAGCGGCGTCGTCGCCGACGAGGCCGGCGGTTGAAAACGGTTCATTCATCGTTGCCTCTGCGGGTGTCTGGTCTGATATTCGCCATACGACACGATGAAAACCGTGTGCCCTGGCGCTCGTCGAATCGAAGCTCGCCGATTGAACCCGGATTGCATCCGGGATTCATTTTTCGATTCGATTGGAGCGCATGGTAGGCAGCTAAAAAATATGGCGACCTGGCCTTCCGCGCCAAATTTTCGATAAAGTGCGCCAACGCACCTGCGGGTTTTTACTTAACGAGGCAAAAATACCGAATTTGATTCGGATGACGAATCAATGAACGGAAACATCGACGCGCGCGTACAGGCGCGTCAGCTTTCTATTTGTAAACAGGGCGTGAAGCCGGCAATTCAGCGTGATTTGTCCGGCCGCGCCCAGTTGCGCGTGGCGCGCCAGAGCACGGTGGCGTCGGCGTAACCCACCGCGCGCGCGACCGCCGCGTTCGTCATGCCATCCTGATCGCGCAGCACGGCCACGTTGCGCTGGCGCTCGTCGCGAATGATCTCGCGCACCGACGTGCCCGCTTCCGCGAGATGGCGTTGCAAGGAACGGTTCGAGAGACCGAGATCGCGCGCGATGTCGGCGACCACGAGCTTCTCGCGCGCGAGCCGCCGCGTGACGAGATCGCGCACCTGATCGACGAGATTGTGGGGCACGGTATCGCGCGAAATGAGGTCGGTGGCGTGGCGCTCCATCAGGCGCGCGAGCTGGTTGTCCGCGCTTTTGAGCGGCGCGTCGAGGTCGTGCGGATGCAGGATCACCCCGCTCGACGGCTGCTGAAACCGCACCGGCACGCGGAAAATCCGCATATAGGGCTTGATATCGGCGGGCGCGGCGTGCTCGAAATGGATCTCGACCGGCGTCCATTGCGCGCCGCGCACGAGGCGGATCATGTGGCACATCGCGCTCACGCTGTATTCGGCATCCTGACGACGCGGCCAGATGTTCGCGTGCGCGATGCGATAGCTCCAGATCGGCCATTCGTTGTCGCTGACGAGGTCGACGAGCGTCGCGCTTTGCCATGAAGCGAGCGCATCGGTGAATCTACGGATTGCGGAGCCGAGCGTGGGCGAAGACATGAACACGAGCCCGGCCGGACCGAGTTCCGTGAGCTGCAATTCGTTGCCCAGACGCAGGCCAAGCCACGGTTCGTCGAGCACCTGCGCGGCGCGTTCGAACACCTCGACATAGCGCCCGAGCGGCAGGATTTCATAAGGGTCCGACAACTGGCGGCGGCTCAGTCCGAACTCGCCGAGCAGCGCGTCGCAAGGGGCGCCGGCGGCGTCGAGCGCACGCACGATGGGGCCCATCACGGCGCCGCGAATCATCGGAAAACCGCTATTCACAGGCACTCTTTTCATGTCTCGCTCCGTTCGCCTGACGGCTCTCGTTCGCTCTACGTATGGCGCACTCTATCGCCCCTTTGGCGCGTTCTGCAAGCGCGAAAAAAATACGGCGTTTCTACGATGGATGCACGACATCGCCCATGGCCTCGCACAACGAATCACCCTGCATTCAGTGCTTCATACACGAATGCACGCGACGCAAACGGCGCTGTTCCGGCTCAACGACATCCTTACGAAATGCTTATGAACACGACCTCGAATTCGCATCCGCTCGACCCACTGAGTCTCGCTGAAATGCAGCTCGCCTGTGACATCGTGAAGGCCGCCGAACAGCTCGACGAATTTGGCCGCTTTCCCGTGACCGAATTGCGCGATCCGCCCAAGGCCGAAGTGCTCGCCTGGCGGCAAGGCGATTATTTTTCGCGCTGTGCATTCGTGATCGCCATCGATCGCACGCGTTCGCAAACGATTGAATTCGTCGTCGATCTGCGCGAGAAAAAAGTGGAATCGCGCACGCCGCTCTCGCTGCAAAGCGCGCCGTTCGGCCAGCCGCCCGTGATGATCGAAGACTTCATCAATGCCGAGCGTATCGTGAAAGAAGATCCGGCATGGCGCGCAGCCGTGCTCAAGCGCGGCCTCACCGAAGACGATCTCGAACGCGTGCAGGTGGACCCGTTTTCGGCGGGCGCGTTCGACCGGCCCAACGAAGGCGGCCGTCGTCTCGTGCGCTGCGTGAGCTATTACCGCGAGCACGTGACCGACAACGGCTATGCGCATCCGATCGAAGGCGTGGTCGCCGTGGTCGATCTGCTCGAACAGAAGGTGATCGAACTCGTCGACGATGGCCGCATCATTCCGATTCCGCGCGCAAAGCACAACTACGACACGCCGAGTCTCGGCGAGCCGCGCGACACGGTGAAGCCGCTCTCGATCAGCCAGCCCGAAGGGCCGAGCTTCACGATCGACGGCTGGCAGGTGAAATGGCAGAACTGGAGCTTCCGCGTGGGCTTCACGCCGCGCGAAGGCCTCGTGCTGAACCAGATCACCTGGGACGATGGCAAGAACGCACCGCGCCCCATCATCTATCGCGCGAGCGTGACGGAGATGTGCGTGCCCTACTCCGATCCCACGACGAATCACTACTGGAAAAGCGCGTTCGATGCGGGCGAATACGGGCTCGGCAAACTCGCGAATCAACTTGAACTCGGCTGCGATTGTCTGGGCACGATCCGCTATTTCGACATTCCGTCCGCCGACGATTTCGGCAATAGCTTCACGATGAAAAACGCCGTGTGCCTGCACGAAGAAGATTACGGCACGCTCTGGAAGCATTATGAATTTCGTACCGGCGTTTTCGAAATGCGCCGCTCGCGCCGTCTCGTGATTTCGTTCTTCGCGACGGTCGGCAATTACGATTACGGCTTTTACTGGTACTTCTATCAGGACGGCACGATCCAACTGGAATGCAAGCTCACGGGCATTATCCAGACCTCGGCTGTCGCCGATGGCGGCGCGTATCCGTGGGGCGGCATGGTGACCGAGAATCTCGGCGGCCCGACGCATCAGCACTTCTTCAACGCGCGTCTGCACATGATGGTCGACGGCGAGAAGAATGCGGTCACGGAGCATGAATTCGTGCCGCGTCCGATGGGCGAAGGCAATCCGTACGGCAACGTGTTCGACACCACGAAGCGCGTGCTCAAGACCGAGCAGGAAGCGGCGCGCAATGCGAACGGTCAGACCGGCCGCTTCTGGAAAGTCGTGAATCCGAATGTGAAGAATCGCGTGGGCGCGAATCCGGGCTACAAGCTCATCGTCAACGACTCGCCGCTGATGCTCGCTGATCCGAACTCGAAGGTGCGCCAGCGCGGCGGCTTCGCGACGCGTCATGTGTGGGTCACGCCGTACGACACCACGCAGCGCTATGCGAGCGGCGACTATCCGAATCAGCATGCGGGCGGCGACGGTCTGCCGCGCTATATCGAGGCGAATCGCAATGTCGAGAATGAGGACATCGTGCTGTGGCACAGCTTCGGTCATACGCATGTGTGCAAGCCTGAAGATTTCCCGGTGATGCCGGTGGAATACGCGGGCTTCATGCTCAAGCCGAATAACTTCTTCGACGGCAATCCGGCGATGGATCTGCCGGGCGGACGCGATCCGCATAGTGTGCAGGACGGCGCGCCCGACAGCGCTCCCACCTGCTGCGGCAGCAAGAAGTAAGCGAGCCATGCGCCGTCTCTCATTCATGAGCGTTCGCGGCACACTCGCCGACGCGTGCGCATGGTGCGCGGTGATGGGCGGCGCTGCCTCGTTGGCGGCGGGCGTGATGGTGATAGCGATGCACGCGGGCGCGCATGTCGGCGCGCTCGCCGCCAGCGCACTTGCGCTCGCGGCCATGGCCTTGCTGCCTGCGGTACTTGCACGGCGATTCGCATCGCGACCGGTCACGCCCATCGCCGCCGCGCTCATTACGACGATGATCGCGATGAGCGCGGCATCGGCGCAAGCGAATGCCATCTCGATCGCGTTTGCCGCGATGCTGGTTTTGATAGGCGTCGCGTCGCTGATTCCAACGTGGAATGATTTGCGAGCGAAGCATTTGCAAAGGATTCCCAATCGTTCAATTGAACGCCGTGATTTGACTATCGCATTGGGCGGCAATGCGGCCATGCTCGCCGCCGCCCTGGTCGCCGGTTTATCGAGCGGCGTGCTCGCGCGCTTTCAACTCTTTTCGATCTGCGCCGCCGGGCCGTTTTCGCTTTCGCATGCAGCCGCTTCGTTCGGCATCGTCATCGCGTTGGGTTGGATCGCGGATCGCGTCGACCATCGGCATGCGCTGCTTGCGCTCTTTATCTTGCGCGGCCTGTTGCTCGCCGCGCTCACGCTCGACGCGCTTTCGACCTGGGCGATCTTCGCGGCGCCAGCTTTCGCGCTGCTCGACGCGCTCACGCTGCCCGCGCTGATCCGCTCGTCGCGTCTGCGACGCGCCGCGCACGCAGGCTGTCCAGGAATCGTTCATCACGGCGGCATGCTTGCGGGCACCGCGCTCGCCACCACATCCTGGGGTTTTAGCCAGGGCTTCTACACGCTCTATCTGCTCGGCGCCGCGCTCAACCTCGCCTGTGCCTATGCACTCGCCAACCGTCGCGCCGCCAGCACGCATTACGTCACGCCATCCGCGCTCGCCACGCGCGGCGCAATCGAACTTCGCTGAACCCATCAACGAATCAAGGAGACAAGATGGACCGCCAGGATTTCACGCATACGATCCGCACGCAGATGTTCGTCGACGGACGCTTCGTCGAGAGCGGCAACGGCCGCAGCTTCGCCGTTTTCAATCCGGCCAGCGGCAATGAAATCGCGCAGGTGCCCGACGCCAGCGATGCCGACATCGACGCAGCAGTCGGCGCCGCGCGCCGCGCCTTCGAAGCCGATACATGGCGACGTCTGCCGCCCGCCGCGCGCGAGCGTCTGCTGCTCAAGCTCGCCGATCTCGTCGAGCAAAATGGCGACGAACTCGCCGCGCTCGAAACGCTCAATCAAGGCAAGTTGCTCGGCTTTTCGAAAATGCTCGAAGTGGGCGGCAGCGTGCAATGGCTGCGTTACATGGCGGGCTGGGCGACCAAGATCGAAGGCAGCACCGTCGATCTCTCGCTCGCGTTTCCGCCGGGCGTGCGCTACAACGCGTCCACGCGGCGCGTGCCTGCCGGTGTGGTCGCCGCGATCGTGCCGTGGAATTTCCCGCTGCTGATGGCCGTGTGGAAGATCGCGCCCGCGCTCGCCTGCGGCTGCACCGTCGTGCTCAAACCGGCCGAGGAAACACCGCTCACCGCAATCCGCCTCGCCGAACTCGCGCACGAAGCGGGCTTTCCGCCAGGCGTGTTCAACGTCGTCACGGGCCAGGGCGAGACGGCGGGCGCAGCGCTCGTGCGTCATCCGCAAGTGGACAAGGTCACGTTCACCGGCTCGACCGAAGTGGGCCGCATCATCGGCAAGCAGTGCGCGAGCGATCTGAAGCGCGTCTCGCTCGAACTCGGCGGCAAGAGCCCCGTGATCGTGCTCGACGACTGCGATCCGCAACGCGCGATCGAAGGTGCGGCAGGCGCGATCTTTTTCAATCACGGTCAGGTCTGCACCGCGGGCTCGCGCCTTTATGTGCCGCGTGCGCGCTTCGATGAGATCGTCGGCGGCATCGCGGCCGTCGCGCGCAATACGGTACTCGGTTCCGGTTTCGATGCGGCCACGCAGATGGGGCCGCTCGTGTCCGCGCGCCATCGCGACAAGGTGGCGGGCATGATCGCGCAGGGCCGCGCGGAAGGCGGCGAGATTCTCGCGGGCGGCGGCGATGGTCAGCGCGCGGGCTTCTTCGTCGAGCCGACCGTGATCGCGAACGCCGGCAACCGGCCGCTCACGGTCGTGCGCGAGGAAGTGTTCGGCCCCGTGCTCGTGGCGATGCCGTATGACGACGTCGAGGAAGCGATCGCGGCCGCCAATGCTTCGGAGTACGGATTGGGTGCGAGCGTGTGGACCAATCAGCTCGATCGCGCGCTGCGTGTGGTCGATGGCGTGCAGGCGGGCACGGTCTGGGTGAATACGCACAACATGGTCGACCCGGCGCTGCCGTTCGGCGGCTTCAAGTCGTCGGGCATCGGCCGCGAACATGGCCGCGCGATCATCGACGCCTACACCGAGACGAAATCGGTCTGCATCGCGTATTGAACTTCGACGCGGGCGCGTGTGCAGGCAGATTCAATGTTCACTAACCTTCGCGTGCGCCCGGTCGATTGTTAATCGAAATGGAATGATGAAACCCGCCGCCGCGCAATGACCGGCGGCGCGAATTCCCGCATGATCGACTCCATTCCCGCTGCGGCGGACACCCATCGAATGGAGATCGAGCATGAACACCGCAACCACAAACTCCACCACCGCGCGCGGCGTGGCCATCGTCACCGGCGCGTCGCGCGGCATTGGCGCCGCCGTGGCCGCGCGGCTGGCCCGCGACGGCCATGCGGTCGTCGTCAACTATGCGTCGAGCGCACGCGAAGCCGACGCCCTGGTCGCGTCGATCACGGCGGCGGGCGGCCGCGCGATCGCCGTGAAAGCCAATATCGCGAAGTCCGACGAAGTGCGCGCGCTGTTCGAGACGACACTCGCGCAACTCGGCCAGCCCACGGTGCTCGTCAACAATGCGGGCGTGATGAAGATCGCCACGCTCGCCGATTCGGCCGACGCGCTCTACGACGAAATGTTCGACATCAACGTGCGCGGCACGCTGAACACGATGCGCGAAGCCGCCACGAAACTCGCGAACGGCGGACGCGTCATCAACTTTTCGACCACGGCGCTCGCGCTCAATCTGCCCGGCTACGGCATCTACAACGCCACCAAGGGCGCGGTCGAAGCGCTCACGCGCGTGTTCGCGAAGGAACTGCGCGGACGCGGCATCACGGTGAACGCGGTCGCGCCAGGGCCGGTCGCCACCGCCCTCTTTCTCGAAGGCAAGACCGAGGAACAGATTCGCCATTTCGCGAGCATGCCGCCGCTCGAACGCCTCGGCCAACCCGAGGACATCGCCTCGGTCGTGTCGTTCCTCGCGGGCCCGGACAGCGGCTGGGTCGACGGCCAGACGCTGCGCGCCAACGGCGGGCTCGTCTGACGCGGCACACGGCACGCACGGCGGCAGAGCCGCGCTGCTACACTTTGGGGTCCAGGCCGGAGCGCGCCGCTACGCCGTGCGCGCCGTTCATTGCGCTCACCACGACCCCTGACATGTATCTGTCCATACTCGCCGTCGGCATCGGCGGCGCGCTCGGTTCGCTGCTGCGCTGGGTGCTCGGCCTGCGGCTGAACGCGCTCTTTCCCTCGCTGCCGCTCGGCACGCTCGCGTCCAACGTGATCGCCGGTTACGTGATCGGCGTGGCGGTCGCGGCGTTCATGCGTCTGCCCGAGGTTTCGCCGCAATGGCGCCTGTTCGTCATCACCGGCTGCATGGGCGGCCTCTCGACGTTTTCGACCTTCTCCGCCGAAGTCGTCGCGCATCTTCAGGAAGGTCGCTTCGGCTGGGCGGCGGGCGAGATCGTCATTCACGTGTGCGCCTCGGTGCTGATGACGATACTCGGCATCGCAACGGTCGCGGCTGTCATGCGTTAAATGCATTCAATGTGTTCGGCGCTCAGACGAATAAAAAAAACCGCCTCGCCATTGGCGCATGCGGTTTGCTTTCAAACGACTGCATTCGAAAAAGGCCTTGAAACAAGGCCTTTTTCACACGTAGCGGATTACTCCGCCGTCGGCAATTCGGGGCGCGCATAACCGCCCATCCGACCATTGCGCGACAGCACGAACTGCCAGAGTTGAATATCGCGCGCGCGGAATGCACCCGCGCAGGACAGCAGATAGTAACGCCACATGCGATAGAAGCGCTGGCCCATTTCCGCTTCGAAACGCGGCCACGCGGCTTCGAAATTCGCGTGCCACGCCATCAGCGTGCGGTCGTAATCGGCGCCGAAATTGTGCAGGTCCTCGGTGACGAACAAGCCGCCCGAGGCATCGGCGATCTGGCCGATGGTCGGCAATTCACCGTTGGGGAAAATGTATCTGTCGATCCACGGATCGGGCGTGGTGTCGCGACGATTCTTGCCGATCGTGTGCAGCAGGAACAGCCCTTCGCTGTCGAGACAGCGATGCGCGACTTCCATATACGTGCGGTAGTTTTTCGGCCCGACGTGCTCGAACATGCCTACGCTGGCGACACGATCGAACTTCTCGTCGAGCAGGCGATAATCCTGCAACCGGAACTCCACCGGCAGCCCTTCGCAACTGGCTGCGCCCAGCGCGGCCTGCTCCTTCGAAATGGTCACGCCCACGCACGAGACGCCGTAGTGCTCGGCGGCGAACTTCATGAGACTGCCCCAGCCGCAGCCGATGTCGAGCAGACGCATGCCCGGCTGCAGGCCGAGCTTCCGGCAAATCATGTCGAGCTTGGCTTCCTGCGCTTCATCGAGGGTCTTCGCGCCGCCCTGCCAGTAACCGCAGGTGTAGGTCATGCGCTTGTCGAGCATGGCCTCGTAAAACGCATTGCCGATATCGTAGTGCTGCTGACCAACCTTCCACGCGCGACGCGCGGTCTGTCGGTTCATGAGGCGCGCCCTGAGCGCGTGAAAGACGAGACGAGCGGGATCGATCTGGTCGTCTAGATGCGCGCGCAACACATGCGAGAAGAATTCGTCGAGCTGCTCGCAATCCCACTGGCCGTCCATATAGGCTTCACCGAGGCCGAGATTGCCGAGCGCCAGCACGCGCTCGGGCACCTGCGGATCGTGTATGCGCATGTCCCACGGCCGCGTGCCGTTGAACTTGACGTCGGCGCGCGCCAGGAGTTGGGCGGTAAATCGCCAGGCCCCCGAACCCGTGGCCTCGCGGGCGGGTTGGGCTGCTTCGAGATCGGTCGTTGCCATACGTGCTCCGTCAAGACCGGAACCGGCGCCCTGCGCCTCACTCCGGCCACATGCAAGAGGTTGCTATCAAGACTTCGTCGTCGCGCTCGCTGCGAGAACCTCTATGATGCACCCGCTTCAAAAAAAGTGCAGGGACGCGGACAGCCCGCTTTCGGGCGTCGGCCAGGCGATAATCGGCGGCTGGGGCGCGAGATCGGCTGCGGCATCGGCCAAGAGATCGGCCCGGAGAAACGGGCGCGGCTGCGGCGCGCTCGCACGAGACGTTCGAAGAAAACCCGAGGAAAACCCATGGCATACGACACCAACAACATCTTCGCGAAGCTGCTGCGCGGCGAAATTCCCTCCATCAAACTGGCCGAAAACGACGCCGCCGTCGCGATCATGGACGTGATGCCGCAATCGGAAGGCCACGTGCTGGTGCTGCCGAAGGAAGGCGCGGAAGAGATTTACGAGCTGTCGCCCGAGGCGCTGAACGCGGCGATGGCGATGGTGCACACGCTCGCCGCGGCGCTGCGCAAGGCGCTCACGCCCGACGGTTTGATGATCGCGCAATTCAACGGCGCGGCTGCCGGCCAGACCGTGCCGCACGTGCATTTCCACCTGATTCCGCGCCGCAACGGCGAAGAACTGCGCATGCACGCGCGCGACATGGCCGACAAGGCGCAACTGGAAGCGGTCGCCGAACGCATCCGCGCGGCGCTTTGATCGCATCATCCGCGCCCTGACGCACCGAAAACAGGCATTGCGTCACGCCGTGACGCAATCAGCTTTCAAATAGCTTAAATCGCGGTATTGCGCGGCGGTTCGCGACGTTCAGATGCCGTCGAACTGGACGAACGCGTCGAGCGGCACGCGCGCCGAGCGCCACTGGTTGATCGGCGCCGCGACATCCTCGTGGCCGATCGCCATGCCGCTAAACAGCATGCGCTCATCCGGCAGCGCGAGAAAGTCGCCGACCGTCCGCGCATAGCGCGCCCAGCATTCCTGCGCGCAGCTATGCAGGCCGGCTTCGCGCAGCAGCAGCATGACCGTCTGCAGGAACATGCCGAGATCGGACCACTGCGGCGGCCCCATCTGCCGGTCGACGCTGCAAAAGAGCGCGAGCGGCGCGTCGAAGAACGCGAAATTGCGCGCGAACTGACGCAGCCTGCCTGGCCGGTCGTCGCGCGCGATGCCGATGCTGCGATAGAGATCTTCGCCCACCTGATAACGCCGGTCGCGGTACGGCGGCGTGAGTTCGCGCGGATAGACGTCGTACTCGCCGCGCTCGCCCTCGGGCGCTTCGGCGATACGCGCGGCCATGATCGACTTGAACGCCGCGAGCCTCTCGCCACCCACGACGTGAATGTGCCACGGCTGCAGATTGCCGCCGGACGGCGCGCGCGACGCGGTGGCGAGCACGGCGCGAATCACCTGCGGATCGACGGGATCGGGCAAGAACTGACGCACCGATTTGCGGCTGTTGACGGCTTCGCTGACCTTCACGCGCGGACTCCTCGATGGATCGACGAAGCATTATCGACGAAGCGCCGCGCGCGTGCTGAGCGCCTCGGCGGTGCTTGTATAGGACGTCAGAAGGTGTGGCGGATGGCGACGACGGTGAGCGTCGGCGTATCGGTGGACGAGTTCAGCCCGAAGTCGCTGCGGGACAAAGCCATTCCTCAATGCGTTGCAGAAGGTGAGCGCGATTGTTGTGGGTTCCTCGTTGTTTTGACGGGATCGCGAAGGGCAAATTTCGACGCCCCGGCGACGCCCTCCCCCCGCCGTCCAGACTCTGCTATAATTCGCGTCCCGCCGGAGAGATGGATGAGCGGTTTAAGTCGCACGCCTGGAAAGCGTGTATAGGTTAATAGCCTATCGGGGGTTCGAATCCCCCTCTCTCCGCCAGGAAAAATTCCCGAAACCCCGTAAGTTCAAGGACTTGCGGGGTTTTTGTTTTTTCCGGCCGGCCAATTTGCCCATCAACGGGCACAGGCTTGCCGCCCATCGCGTCCGCAGTAAGCCGACCCAGCGCGCCGAGGTGAACGGCAAGCTGGAAGCCGCGCCTGCCAACTACAGGGCGATGACCGGCAAAGAATGGCCGACGATCATCGCAGCGACCCGCGTCGAGCGCGAAGCCAAAGCAAACGGTTAATTGCGCCGCCAACCGCGCGCCACGGGCATCTGCCTATCAATCGAAGCACCGAGCCACCAAGCCTCGATCTGAACCCCCTTCCCCCTGCTGGCGCATTGCCAAACATCAAACCGCGCTTCATCACGAATGCGCTACGAATCACTCACGCCTCAATTCAGACGTATCTGATGTTTGGCTCTGAAGAAGCGCGCAAGCATCCCTCTTCCGCTGAAAGCATTAACTTTCGCGCGTGCGGCGCGTACACAAGAAATTTGAACCTACGCGGCTCCAGATCTTGAATTCAATGTAAGCGTGAGGGGGATATATCAATGACGCCACCCGACTTCCCTACTTTTCTGGACATATCGAAAGCGGGCGTGGATGCCTTGGCTGATCGTCATCTGGAATATGGATACAAACGATATGCGAGCCATGATCTACATGCGGCCGAACACGCATTTCGCGACGCACTTCATATCAAAGACGAATGGCCGCCCGCCTTGAATGACCTTGGATTGGTCTTGAGAGACATGGGGCGTTTTGACGAAGCCGAGGAATATTTTCTTCGCGCAACGGCGGCATTGCCATCATATAACGCGGCCCGGAACAATCTAGCCGTCCTTTACTGGAAAACAGAACGCATTCAAGAAGCAGAGATTGAATTTCGCTCCATTATGGAAAGTGACAGCAGGAACTGGCTGGCAGCGACTAATCTCGGCTTGATGCTGTATGAGCGGGACGCTATTGCCGAGTCCGAATCCTTGTTTCGCCAAGCGTTGATTCACAACCCAGGTTCGGCCGACATCGCTGCCAACATTGCGGCGGCGATGTTGCGCCAACATCGAGTGCGTGAAAGTATTCCAATGCTCGAATCCGCGCTGGCGATCGAGCGAGAGCATCTCAATGCCAATCAGCACATGGCGTCTGCGCTGCTAAGTCTTGGCGACTATGCTCGTGGATTTGCGCACTTCGAATATCGCCTTCGCGATCGGAAGCCGGGCAGCCGCGGCGGCCCACCCGCGTTCCCTTATCCTCATTGGAATGGTGAATCGTTGGCGGGTAAATCCTTGCTCATTTGGCCGGAACACGGCTTTGGCGACATCATCCAGTTTTGTCGCTACGCACGGGTTTTGAAGGAGCGCGGCGCCAGTCGGGTCGATATTGCCTGCGCACCGTCACAGAAAAGACTCTTCGAAAGTCTCGATGGCGTTGACGAAGTATTTGCGTTAGATGGCAAAGGGACCATCTCAGCGCATGATTACTGGTGCTGGATCATGAGCTTGCCGTTCAATTGCCATACGACGATTGAAACGATCCCGAATCACACGCCGTATCTGCGAGCGCCGCGTGATCGGGTTGGATTCTGGAAATCGAAAATTCCATCGAACGAGTTGAATGTTGGGATTGTATGGAGTGGCGATCCCCGGCCGAATGAGCCCCATTGCCATGCAGTCGACAAGCGCCGATCCATGCGCCTTGCCTTATTTTCATCGATGCTAGGTATCGACAATGTGAACTTCTTCAGTTTGCAAAAAGGCGAATCGGCAGAGAAACAAATTTACGAGCTTCCCGAAGAGATACGGCCATTGGACGTGATGCGGGACGTATCTGATTTCGCCGAAACGGCGGCAATCATCGAGTGTCTGGATTTGGTCATAACCGTCGATACCTCGGTTGCGCACCTCGCGGGCGCATTGAATAAACCCGTCTGGATTCTGTCTCGCCACGATTCCTGTTGGCGCTGGCTGCTTGAGCGCGATGATTCGCCGTGGTATCCGAGCGCACGTATTTTCCGGCAGCGGGAAGCAGGAAATTGGGAGGAGTTAATGGAGCGAGTCCATCAAGCGTTGATGGAGCTTAGGAACGATTCCGCAGCGGCTCGATGAATCGGACGTGGCGCGTTCGCTCCGCGTCGCTTCGATTTGCCGGACCATCAACTCCTAAGGATGCCGAATATAATCCACCAGCGCGACCATATACTCATCCGGCTTCCGATCGACAAGACTCACTAAGATCGCGACCAGAAACCCGGCCGGCACGCCGAACACGCCTGAAGAAATCGCGTCGATGCCGAACCACCTTGTGCCTTCGAACCCGGTCAACTGCGTGAAAAACGGATACGTCGAGACGATGTAATACACGCACACGACCAGCCCGGCGATCATCCCCGCCACCGCGCCGAGCCGCGTCGTGCGCTTCCAGAACACGCCCAGCACCAACACCGGAAATAAACTCGACGCCGCCAGCGAAAACGCCGCGCCCACCAGAAACAGAATATTCCCCGCGTTCAGCGAAGCGACCCACGAAGCAAACAACGCCACGCCCAGCAGCAGGATCTTCGACATCGTCACGCGCCGCTGGCTCGACGCATTCGGATCGACCATGTGGTAGTAGACATCGTGCGAAAGCACGTTGGAAATCGTGAGCAGCAAGCCATCGGCGGTCGACAGCGCGGCCGCGAGCGCGCCCGATGCAATCAATCCCGACATCACATACGGCAGCCCCGCGATCTCGGGCGCCGCGAGCACGACCATATCGGCCTGCATCTGAATGTCGCCCCAATGCACGATGCCGTCGCCGTTCACGTCGCTCACGCTGATCATCGACGGCTCCACGCGCCGCCACTGCATCACCCAATGCGGCAGATCCGAAAAATGCTGCCCGACGAGATGCGAAAGAATCTCGTACTTCATCAGCACCGCCAGCACCGGCACGGTCAGATAAAACAGCGCGACGAAGAACAGCGTCCAGCCGACCGAGCGCCGCGCCGACGCCACCGAAGTCGTCGTGTTGTAGCGCGTGAGAATGTGCGGCAGGCTCGCCGTGCCCAGCGAAAGACACAGCAGCAGCGACAGAAAATTGCGCTGATGCACGCGCCGCGCTTCGTCGCTTTCGGCGGGAAACGCTTCGTGCATCGGCACGGGCGGCGTCGCCAGCGCGAGCAGGTCGTCGCGCGCGCGCGTCCACGCCATGCGCGCGGCCTCGGCGTCGCGCGGAAAGCGCGCGACCTCGCGCTCCAGCGAATCGATATCGCGCAGCGGACCGTTATGGCGGCGCAGATCCACGAGCGCATCGACGAGGCGCGATTTCTCCTCGACATAGGAACCCGGCAGCGCATCGATGCGCGATTGCCACAGCGCCGCGCGCCGCTCGTATTCGTCGCGCACATTGGCCTCGGCGCTCGACGCGCGCACGTCGCGTTCGAGCGTTTCCACGCGCTGCATCACGTTGCCGTAATTGAGTTGCGGCACCCAGCCGAGTCCGTCGCGATGCGCGATCAGCGAGATGGGAATCAGGATCGCCGCGATCAGGATGATGTATTGCGCGACCTGCGTCCACGTCACCGCGCGCATGCCGCCGAGGAACGAGCACACGAGAATGCCCGCGAGTCCGCAGAAGATGCCGATGGCGAAGTCCACGCCGATAAAGCGCACCGCGATCAGCCCCACGCCCTGGATCTGCGCGACGAGATAGACGAACGAGCACAGGATCGTCGCCAGCACGGCGAGCGCGCGCACGAGGTTGCTCGAAAAGCGCGTGCCCAGAAAATCGGCGATGGTGTAGCGCGCGAGCTTGCGCACGTACGGCGCGAGCAGGAAGGCGACGAGGCAGTAGCCGCCGGTCCAGCCCATCAGGTACGCGAGGCCGTCGTAGCCGGTCGCGTAGAGCGAGCCCGCGAGGCCGATGAACGAGGCCGCCGAGAGCCAGTCGGCCGCCGTCGCCATGCCGTTGAAGACCGAGGGCACGCGGCGTCCCGCGACGTAGTATTCGACGAGGTCCGAGGTGCGCGAGAGCAGACCGATCACGGCATAGACGGCGATCGGCACGAACAGGAACACGTAGCCGATCCACATGCCCGGCCCGGTCACGCGCTCGATGCGCCCCATCACGAAGACGAAGGCGAGAAAGCCGAGCGTATAGAGCGCGTAGGAGCGGATAAGCCGGTGCGCGAGCTTCATCGTTGCGGCGCCTGGCTGGCCTGGCGGATGGCCAGGTCGGCTTCGCGCGCGGCTTGCAGCACGCGGTCGGCGCGCTGCATCAGCACGATATAAACGACGACGAGCGCCACGTAGATCAGAATCGCCCCTTGCGCGCCGAGGTAGAACGGCAAGCTGAAGCCGGCGAAGCGCAGTCCGTCGAGCGTGCGCGCGAACAGCGGCGCGACGAACGAGACCGCGAAGCCGATCGTCATGAGCACGGCGATCAGCGCGAGATTGAAACGCCAGTAGCGCCGATGCGCGTGCGCCATCGCCTCGCTGACCGCGGGCGGCTCAGGCAAGGGATTGACGTTGTTCCGGGGAGTGGTGTGTGGCGCGGCCATGCGCCTGTGTAGCAAAAAGGCGCATGACCGGCAATTGGGGGCAACTCGGTGCGACCGGGGGAAGCGTTGCGGGCGGCCCGTCGAAGCGGGTCGAAGCGGGCCGCCGCGCGCCTTCTGTGAGCTTAAAGCGACTCGCCGAGCTGATCGAGAATCGCCGGGTTCTCCAGCGTGGAAACGTCCTGCGTGATCGCCTCGCCCTTCGCGAGCGAGCGCAGCAGGCGGCGCATGATCTTGCCCGAGCGCGTCTTCGGCAAGTTCTCGCCGAAGCGGATGTCCTTCGGTTTGGCGATCGGCCCGATCTCCTTGCCCACCCAGGCGCGCAGATCGTTGGCGAGCTTCACGGCGTCGTCGCCATGCGGACGGTTGGCCTTGAGCACCACGAACGCCACCACGGCTTCGCCGGTCGTGTCGTCGGGGCGGCCCACCACGGCCGCTTCGGCCACGAGCGGATTGGCCACCAGCGCCGACTCGATTTCCATCGTGCCCAGACGGTGGCCCGAGACGTTCAGCACGTCGTCGATGCGGCCCATGATCGTGAAGTAGCCGGTTTCCTTGTCGCGCACGCTGCCGTCGCCGGCGAGATAGAGCTTGCCGCCGAGTTCCTCGGGGAAGTAGCCCGACTTGTAGCGCTCGGGCTGGCCCCAGACGTTGCGGATCATCGACGGCCACGGACGCTTGACGACCAGAATGCCGCCCTGCCCGTTCGGCACGTCCTGGCCGGTTTCGTCGACGATCGCGGCCATGATGCCCGGCAGCGGCAGCGTGCACGAACCCGGCACGAGCGGCGTGGCGCCCGGCAGCGGCGTGATCATGTGGCCGCCGGTTTCGGTCTGCCACCAGGTGTCGACGATCGGGCAGCGCTTGCCGCCGACGTTCTCGTAGTACCACATCCACGCTTCCGGATTGATCGGCTCGCCGACCGTGCCGAGTATGCGCAGCGACGAGAGGTCATAACTCTTCGGATGCACCTTGGCGTCGGCTTCCGAGGCCTTGATCAGCGAGCGGATGGCCGTGGGCGCCGTGTAGAACACGCTGACCTTGTGGCGCGCGATCATGTCCCAGAAGCGGCCCGCGTTCGGGTAGGTGGGCACGCCCTCGAACACGACCTGGGTCGCGCCGATCGTGAGCGGGCCGTAGGCGATATAGCTGTGGCCCGTGATCCAGCCGATGTCGGCGGTGCACCAGAACACGTCGCTGGGCTTCCAGTCGAAGGTCCACTTCATCGACTGCGCGGCCCACAGCAGATAGCCGCCCGTGCTGTGTTGCACGCCCTTGGGCTTGCCCGTCGAGCCCGACGTATAGAGGATGAAAAGCGGATGCTCGGCGCCGACCGGTTCCGGCGCGCAGACGTCGCTTTCCGCCGCGGAGACTTCGTGCATCCAGAGGTCGCGGCCTTCGTGCCAGGCAACCTTGCCGCCGGTGCGCTGATAGACGATCACGGTTTTCACCGCGTCGCAGCCGCCCATGGCGATGGCTTCGTCGGCGATGTTCTTGAGCGGCAGCGCCTTGCCGCCGCGCATCTGCTCGTCGGCGGTGATGAGCGCGACCGCGCCCACGTCGACCATGCGTTCGTTGAGCGACTTCGACGAGAAGCCGCCGAACACCACCGAATGCGTCGCGCCGATGCGCGCGCAGGCCTGCATCGCCACGACGCCTTCGACCGACATCGGCATATAGATGACCACGCGGTCGCCCTTCTTCACGCCGCGCTTCTTGAGCGCGTTCGCGAAGCGCGAGACGCGCGTGAGCAGGTCTTGATACGTGATGTTGGTGACGGTGCCGTCGTCGGCTTCGAAGACGATGGCGACACGCTCGCCGTTACCCGCTTCCACGTGACGGTCGAGGCTGTTGTACGAGGCGTTGAGTTCGCCGTCCTCGAACCAGGTGTAGAACGGCGCCTTCGACTCGTCGAGCACCTTCGTGAAGGGCTTTTGCCAGGTCAGCGTTTCGCGCGCGAGGCGCGCCCAGAAACCCTCGTAATCGCGTTCGGCTTCGGCGCACAGCGCCTTGTAAGCCTCCATGCCGGACACCGTAGCGTCCGCCACCGTTTGCGCGGACGGCGCAAACACACGATGTTCCTGAAGAACCGATTCAATCGCAGACATCGACAACCCCTTGGTGAAGATGAAACGTCAAACTCGTGGACGCGCCCAGCATCTTCGATGCCTGCACGCGCCGTCTCCATGTGCCGCCGCGCTGCGATCCAGGCAAGCCTGGACGCGCGGCGGCGCGTTGTTTACTACCGCTCGAAGCGGCGAAGCCGGGGCGCGTGAAACGCGCACGAACTTCGCAGCCGGCGGTTTGCACGGGCCCGCGCGCGAGGCCCATGCGTTCAAAGGTTAAGCGTGGCAACTTACCCGCTACTTACGTGCGGCCCTGCGCGTCGCAGGGGTTTGCCCCAAGGCGTCGCGCGCCGCATCGCCTTGTGGCACACCTCGCTGCCTTCACCGGCCACCCTGGCGAGGCATTAAGCGGGCATTTAGAATGCTAACTGATCTCTGCGCCCGGATTCCAGCTTGAACCGCCATTCATTTTTTCTCGTCGCCGCCATGCTGCTGGTCGGCAGTAACGTCGGCATCGGCAAGTCGATCGTCGCCTATTTGCCTGTTCCGCTGTTCGCGCTGCTGCGCTTCGTGATCGCGCTCGCCGTGCTCTGGCCCCTGCTGCGCCTCGCGCGCATGCGCCGCGTGAAGCGCGACGAATGGATCAATCTGTTCCTTCAGGCCCTCTTCGGTACATTCGGGTTTACGCTGCTGATGCTCGGCGGCGTGCATCGCACGAGCGCCGTCGCCGCGGGCGTCATCACGAGCACGATTCCGGCCGTGGTCGCGCTGTTCGCGTGGCTGTTCCTGCGCGAGCGTCCCGACGCGCGCGCCTTCGCGTCGATCGTGCTCGCCATCGCGGGCATCGCCGTGGTCAATCTCGCGCACGCGGACGCCGACGCGCACAATCCCGGCTCGTTCGCGGGCAATCTGATGGTGCTCGGCGCGGTCTGCTGCGAATCGCTCTACGTGATCCTCTCGCGCCGTCTCACGCAGACGCTCGCGCCGCTCGAAATCTGCGCGTACACCCATCTGTTCGGCTTCTTTCTGATGCTGCCCGTGGGGCTGGCCGGCGCGTTCTCGTTCGACTACGCGAGCGTGCCTGCGGGCGTCTGGGGCCTCGTGATCTGGTACGGGCTCTCGGCGAGCGTGTTCTCGTTCGTGCTCTGGATGATGGGCATCCGTCACGTGCCCGGCAGCATCGCGGGCGTGTTCACGGCCGTGCTGCCGGTGGCCGCCGCGCTCTACGGCATGGTCTTCCTCGGCGAGCGGCCGACGCCCGCGCACGGCGTCGCGCTCGCCTGCGTGATCGCGGGCATCGCGCTCGCGAGCGTCAAGACGAAGCGGCTGCCGCCCGTGGCGTCCTGAGCCGGTGGACTGCAAGCGGTGCGCTGAATTGGCGCTCTGAATTGGCGTGCTGAACTGGCCCTGCCGCAGCGCCTTGCCTGGCGGCGTTTGAATCGCCTCGGCCCTGTCCTGACGTAAGCGACCTGAAAGTTTGTCTGCCCGCATCCCGGCGACGCGCGCCGCCGACGCGTTACAATAGCGCCCGCCCGGCCCCTGCGGCATTGCGGCGCAGCGCGCGAACGTGAAATACGTGCCAGCGCGCGCGGCGCGCGCCGTCGCGGCCCTGCCCGAATCGTCAGAACCGTCCGTTGCGCCTGCTGCGGGCGTTTCGTCCGGTTCCCACGATCATCGCGACCCACAACGCACATGTCAGCCGCTCGTCCCCAGCCGCCGTCCCGCCATCGCATGCCGCTGCTGCCCAGCATCATCTTCATGAGCCGCTGGCTGCAGGTGCCGCTGTACCTCGGCCTGATCGTCGGGCAGATCGTCTATTGCGTGCTGTTCCTCAAGGAAGTCTGGCATCTCGTCAGCCACGCGACGTCGCTCGACGAGACGAGCATCATGCTCGCCGTGCTCGGCCTGATCGACGTGGTGATGATTTCGAATCTGCTCATCATGGTGATCGTCGGCGGCTACGAGACCTTCGTCTCGCGCATGGGCCTCGAAGGCCACCCCGACGAACCCGAATGGCTCGACCATGTGAACGCCGGCGTGCTCAAGGTGAAGCTCGCAATGGCGCTCATCAGCATTTCGTCGATTCATCTGCTGAAAACCTTCATCAATCCTGATGCCGTTTCCGAGCGCACCGTGATCTGGCAGGTGGCGATCCACGTCGCCTTCCTGCTCTCCGCGCTCGTGATGGCCTGGATCGACCGCATCACGACGCACACGCATCCCGAGCATTACCACGACCTCGCCGCGCGCCATCCGGTGCCGGAGCGTGTCGTGCGCGAAACGGCGACGTCGGAGTAATACCGGCGCACCGGCCACAATTCGAAACACCCCTGTCCCCACAGAAGCTAGCCATGACCGTCATCAAGCAGGAAGACCTGATCCAGAGCATCGCGGATTCGCTCCAGTACATCAGCTACTACCATCCGCAGGATTACATCGAAGCGCTCGGCCGCGCCTACGAGCTCGAAGAGAGCCCGGCAGCGAAGGACGCGATCGCGCAAATCCTCACCAACAGCCGCATGTGCGCCGAAGGCCGCCGCCCGATCTGCCAGGACACCGGCATCGTCACGATCTTCGTGAAGGTCGGCATGGACGTGCGCTGGGATGGCGCGACGATGGGCGTCACCGACATGATCAACGAAGGCGTGCGCCGCGGTTACCTGAACCCGGACAACGTGCTGCGCGCGTCGATCGTGTCGCCGCCCGAAGGCGGTCGCAAGAACACGAAGGACAACACGCCGGCCGTGATCCACTACGAGATCGTGCCGGGCGACAAGGTCGACGTGCAGGTCGCGGCCAAGGGCGGCGGCTCGGAAAACAAGTCGAAGTTCGTCATGCTCAACCCGTCCGACTCGATCGTCGACTGGGTGCTCAAGACCGTGCCGACGATGGGCGCGGGCTGGTGCCCGCCGGGCATGCTCGGCATCGGCATCGGCGGCACCGCTGAAAAGGCGATGCTGATGGCGAAGGAATCGCTGATGGAGTCCATCGACATTCAGGACATCATCAAGCGCGGTCCGAAGGACTGGATCGAAGAACTGCGCGTCGAACTGCACGAAAAGGTCAACGCGCTCGGCATCGGCGCGCAGGGTCTGGGCGGTCTCGCCACCGTGCTCGACGTGAAGATTCACGCTGCACCGACGCACGCGGCCTCGAAGCCGGTCGCGATGATCCCGAACTGCG
The DNA here is from genome assembly GCF_905220285.1 of Paraburkholderia sp. J94. Classification (NCBI taxonomy): domain Bacteria; kingdom Pseudomonadati; phylum Pseudomonadota; class Betaproteobacteria; order Burkholderiales; family Burkholderiaceae; genus Paraburkholderia; species Paraburkholderia sp. J94. The sequence goes on from NZ_CAJMZH010000003.1 coordinate 174,614, forward strand.
CCGCCACGCGCCACGCGCACTTCGTGCTCGACGGCTCGGGTCCCGCGAAGCTCGAAGCGCCCTCGCTCGACGCATGGCCGAAGGTCAACTGGGAACCGAACACGGAAACCAGCAAGCGCGTCGACCTGAACACGCTCACGCCGGAAGAAGTGGCTTCGTGGACGCCGGGCCAGACGCTGCTGCTGTCGGGCAAGATGCTCACGGGCCGCGACGCGGCGCACAAGCGCATCGCCGACATGCTCGCCAAGGGCGAAAAGCTGCCGGTCGATTTCAAGAACCGCGTGATCTATTACGTCGGCCCGGTCGATCCGGTGCGCGACGAAGTCGTCGGCCCGGCAGGTCCCACGACGGCCACGCGCATGGACAAGTTCACCGAACTGATGCTCTCGCAAACGGGCCTCATCTCGATGGTGGGCAAGGCCGAGCGCGGTCCGGTCGCGATCGAGGCGATCCAGAAGCACAAGGCTGCGTACCTGATGGCCGTGGGCGGCGCCGCCTACCTCGTGTCGAAGGCGATCCGCGGCTCGAAGGTCGTCGCGTTCGAAGACCTCGGCATGGAAGCCATCTACGAATTCGACGTGTTCGACATGCCGGTGACGGTCGCCGTCGATTCGTCGGGTACCTCGGTTCACAAGACCGGCCCGGCCGAATGGCAGGCGAAGATCGGGAAAATCCCCGTCGCGACCGCATGATGTGTATGATTCGGTTTCACACCGAAATCTAAAAACCGGGGCTTACGCCCCGGTTTTTGTTTTGGAAAACGCAAAACGTAACGAGATTAATTCTCAGCACGTGCAAGTGTTTGATTTCAGCCGGGATTCGGCCTTGGCATTTGCGAATTGAGCGTTTATTGTTCGAACCAGTGTTTGAAAACCCACGCCCCACAAGGAAGGAAAGATCATGCAAGGCGACAAAAAAGTCATCGAGTATTTGAACGCGCAACTCAAGAATGAGCTCACCGCGATCAACCAGTATTTTCTGCATGCGCGCATGTACAAGCACTGGGGGCTCGAGAAACTTGGCAAGCATGAATATGACGAATCGATCGGCGAAATGAAGCACGCCGACTGGCTTATCGAACGCATTTTCATGCTCGACGGCCTGCCTAATCTCCAGGATCTGCATAAGCTGCTGATCGGCGAAGAGACCAAGGAAATCCTCGAATGCGATCTGAAGCTCGAACAGATTTCGCAATCCACGTGTAAGGAAGCCATCGCTTATTGCGAATCGGTGCGTGACTTTATTTCGCGTGAAATCTTTACGAAGATTCTCGACGACACCGAAGAACATATCGACTGGCTCGAAACGCAGATCGACCTGATCGACAAGGTCGGCCTCCAGAACTATCAGCAAACGATGATGGGTTCGGTAGAATCCTGATCGCCCGGGCTCACGCGGCGCATCCGCAGCGATTGCGGGTGCGGCCCCGAGCGCGGCGTGGCTTCTCTAGCTTCTCTATATAGTCACGCCGTCCGCGAGCCCTGATTCTTTTCCGCTTTCCCGACGCACTTGAACCTTCCGGCTTCCACTCGCGCCGCGCCCATCGGCATCTTCGATTCCGGTCTGGGCGGCCTCTCGGTGCTGCGCGCCGTGCGCGCGCTGCTGCCCGCCGAACGGCTCGTCTATGTGGCCGACTCGCGCTATGCGCCCTACGGCCAGCGCGACGACGACTTCATCGCCGACCGCACGCTCGCGATCGGCGAATGGCTGGTGGCGCAGGGAGCCAAGGCGCTCGTGGTGGCCTGCAACACGGCCACGGCGCAATCCATCGAATTCGTGCGCGCGCGTCTGCCGATTCCGCTCGTGGGCGTCGAGCCGGGCATCAAGCCCGCCGCGCTGCTGTCGCGCTCGCGCGTCGCGGGCGTGCTCGCCACCCAGGTCACCTTGCGCAGCGCGCGTTTCCAGGCGCTGGTCGAACGTCATGCCGCCGATCTGCGCGTGCTGAGCCAGCCGGGCCACGGTCTGGTGGAAGCGGTCGAGCGTTGCGACGTCGACTCGCCCGAACTGGTGCAACTGCTGCGCGGCTATGTCGAGCCCATGCTCGATGCGGGCGCGGACACGCTCGTGCTCGGCTGCACGCACTACCCTTTTCTCGATGCCGCGATCCGCTCGATCGTCGGCGAACGGATGACGCTCGTTGATACGAGCGTCGCCATCGCGCGTCAGCTCGAACGCGTGCTCGATCAGCACGGCCTGCGCGCCGACGCGCTGGCGTCCGGTTCCGAAAGCCCCGAGGCGCGCTTTTGCTCGACCAGCGACGGCGCGCATCTGCGCACGCTCGCGGCGGCGCTGCTCGGCATCGAGGCGCAGGTGGAACGCGTGAGCATTCCGTCGCGCCGCACGCGCGAACTCGCCTCGCTCTAATCTCCCCATCGGCGTCAGGGTCGCTCGGCGATTTTTCGCCACGCGCGCTACGTCGCTCGCGCCCCTTTTTCTCGCAGCCCGTCTCCGCGCACGCGCTCGACCGGCGCTCACGTCCCCATCCCGCGACGCCCATCCAGCGGGGCTTTCGCGCTATCGGCCCTCTCGGCGGCCCACATCGCGCCCCGATTCGCCGCACCCCGCCCCGATCCCACCCCTTGATCTCAAACAGCAATTTCTCTGCTAAGCCCCGAGTTTCGTTACAAAAATTCCCTGCGCATGCTTGCCAAATGGTCCAAACATAATGATAATAATTCGCATTAACTCTCTCTATTGCGCTCCATCATGATTGTCTGCGTGTGCAAGTCCGTCTCCGACCGGACGATTCGTGCCTCGATCGCCGAGGGCATGGACTCTTTCGACGAGCTGCAATTCGAGCTTGGCGTCGCGACCTGCTGCGGCAAGTGCGAAGAATCCGTTCGCGACGTGATGGCGCAAAGCGGCGTCTGTGCGAGCCGCTGCGGCGTGACCCGCCCGCAAGTGGCTGTCGTCCCGCACGTGGTGCCGATGACGTTCTACGAGCGCAAGGCGGCCTGAACCGGCGCTTGCACCGAGTTTCCGGCGCGCGTTCGCAGCTCCCGCGCGCCGTGCTTCACCGCTCGCTAGCCGAGCGCTTTACCGCCGACAGCAAGCCAGTTTCTTGACCAGCCAGCTAGCGCCTGTTTCCTTTTTCCCGGAGGATGCCCGCTATGGAATTGCTGATCGGATTCGTGACCACCGTGTGCATCTCGCTGTTGATTTTTCGCCCATAAAGCTGCCTGTAGCGACGCGTTGCCCAGCCTGCGCGCCGTCGTTATCCGGGCGGCAACGCTAATATGCAGGCTACCCAAACCACCGCTAGCGCGTTCTCGTTTCCCGCCGTCCGCACGAACCGCCGAGTCGTGACGGCGAGCGCGATCGTCATCGCGCTCCACGCCGCGCTCATCGCCGTCGTGCTCATGAAACGCGACGCCGTCACGCCGGTCGCCCTCGAATCGCAGACGATCACGGCCGAGCTGCTCAAGCCCGAACCGGTCGCCGCGCCCGCCGCGATCCAGTCCACGCCCACGCCGCCACCGCCCAAACCGGTACCGGTCAAGCACGAAAAGCCCAAGGTCCAGCCCAAGCCGAAACCCACGCCCACCCCGCCGCTACCGGTCGCCGACTCGCCTTCGCAGCACGTCGTGGAAACGCCCGCTCCGTCGCAGCCGGCTCCGCCCGCGCCCACGCCGCCGGCTCCGGCCGCCCAGGCCGCACCCGCGGTCGGCAAGCCGACCATGGCCCTGACGGCGCCGAAAAACGTGTCGCACCTGGAGTGCAACATCGTCAAGCCCGACTACCCGACGCTGTCGCGCCGCCGCGGCGAAACCGGCACCGCCTATGTCCACTTCGTGGTGGGCCTGACCGGAAAGATCGAGAATATCGAGCTGAAGAAGAGCAGCGGCTACAGCCGTCTCGACGACGCCGCGATGGGCGCGATGCGCGACAGCTCGTGCAAGCCGTACCTGGAGGACGGCCAGCCCGTGCGCGCCGCCTACACGCAGCCTTTCGGTTTCACCCTCGACGATTGACGACGCCCGGTGTAACGGCAGCGCCATCCGTCTGAATGAGAATCACAACGTTTAACGCATCGAATCAAGGAAAAAAGCATGCAGAGCTACGGTATCGCCCACGTTTGGGCGCAAGGGGATTTCGTCACACGCGGCATCGCGCTCGCGCTGTTGATCATGTCGGTGCTGTCGTGGTGCGTGATCGTCATCAAGGGCTGGAACGTCGCGCGCCTCAAGCGCCTCACGAAGAACGCCGAACAGCAGTTCTGGCACTCGGACGACCTCGCCGACGGCGTCAAGAAGCTCGGCACCGGCACGCCTGAGGACAATCCGTTCCTCGCGCTCGCGCTCTCGGGCCAGGAAGCCGCCGATCACCATCACCAGACGCAGCCGCATCTGCACGACCGCATGGACGTGTCGGACTGGGTCACGCGCTGCCTGAAGGACACGATGGACGAGTCGGTCGCGAAGATGCAAAGCGGTCTCGCGATCCTGGCCTCGATCGGCAGCACGGCGCCGTTCGTCGGTCTGTTCGGCACGGTGTGGGGCATCTATCACGCCCTGCTCTCGATCGGCGCGACGGGCCAGACCTCGATCGACGCGGTCGCGGGTCCGGTCGGCGAAGCGCTCATCATGACGGCGTTCGGCCTGTTCGTGGCGATTCCGGCAGTGCTCGGCTACAACGCGCTCACGCGCGCCAACAAGTCGATCGTGACGAAGCTCAACCGCTTCGCGCACGGCCTGCACGCGTTCTTCGTGACGGGCGCGCGTCTGTCGTCGACCACGGCGAAGAACGGCAACCTGCGCGTCGCCGCACGCAGCCACTAATTCGCGGAGGCAAGCAAACATGGCGATGAGCCCCTTTGCCAGCGATGACGACGATGGCCTGATGAACGAGATCAACATGACGCCGCTCGTCGACGTCATGCTGGTTCTGCTGATTGTTTTCATGGTGACGATCCCCGTGATCCGCCACGCCGTGAAGATCGACCTGCCCCACGCGAGCAGCGTGAAGGAAGACAGCAAGCCCGCGCAGATCAACGTATCGATCGAAGCGGACGGCACGGTGCTGTGGGACGGCGACGCCGTCAACGACGATCAGCTCACGGCGAAGATCGCGGCGGCCGCGCAGCAGCAGCCGCAGCCCGAACTGCATCTGAACGCCGACCGCAAGGTGCAATACGAAAAGGTTGCCCAGGTGATGTCGGCCGCGCAGAGCGGCGGTCTGACGAAGCTCGGTTTCGTGACCGATCCGGCGCATCACTGATGCGTTGATCCGCACGTCAAACGCGGGATAAAACGCGCGGCGCTCATCGCCGCGCGTTTTTGTTTTCAGGCCTTGTTTTCAGGGCCCAAAAGTAAAAGGCCTTCATCGTCAGATGAAGGCCTTTTTTCGTGCGCACGCAGCGCATTCGGGCGGTGGCGACACTCCCCGACAATCGATCGGTTCACATCGGCACATGCGACTGCCGTGGTCGACACGGACTGCGCTTTCAGCCCTGAAGGCCCACTATGATAGCGGCCATCTAATCCCGCTCAAGACCGGTGCTTGGCGAGACGGCTTCAATATATGCCTCCCGCCGCACACGTTCAATAGTTCGGCCATTGAAAGTAACGATTGCCGGCCGCGCTTAAATGCCAAAAGGCAAAGACGTGACACGCGCGCGCGGATGTTCGCAAAGCTTCGAGCGCGTTGACCCGCAACGCGACGCAAGCCGTTTCGACTCAAGCCGTTTCGATATTGCTCGGCGACTTCGTGCGCGGCCGGCCGCCCGTCGAAAGCGAACTGCTGGGTCCCTGATTGCCCTGCGCCTGGTTCTGTGCGGCAAGCGCGGCGATCTCGCTGCGAAGCGGACATTCCTGCTGAAGACCCTTGTCGGCGTCGAGCACTTCGACGAGGTAATCGACGAACGCGCGCACGGCGGGCACCATGCCCTGACGCGAGAGAAACACCGCATAGAGCTGCGGCACCGGCAGCGTCCAGCCCGGCATCACCGGCGAAAGCTTGCCCGAGCGCAGCGCGGCGCCGTACATCATCTCCGGCATCGCGGCGATACCGAGGCCCTGCAACGCAGCCTCGCGGATCGTCGTGAGGTCGGCGCTGATGAGGCGCGGCTCGTGTTCGTGCGCGTGGCGCGTGCCGTCCGGCGCGATCAGCTGAAAGACGTGGCGGCCGTCGCCCGTGGGCGTGTCGAGCGTCTCGAAGCGGGACAGATCGTCGGGCGTGAGCGGCGGCGCGTTCTGCGCGAGCAGGCTCGGCGCGCCCACCAGCATCTGCTCGGTGCGCCACAGCGGACGCACGACGATATTGGCGTTCTGCGGCGGCTCCGAGCGCACGCGCAAGGCGATATCGACGGAGTCCTCGAACAGATCGATTACGCGATTCGTCACGCGCATCACCACCCGCACTTCGGGATAGCGATGCATGAATTCGGGGATGATCTGCGAAAAGATGGTCTGCGACAGCGTGACCGGCACGCTCACGCGCACCGTGCCGCGCGGCGAGGAACGCAGCGACTGCACCACGTTCACGGCGGCCTGCGCCTCGGCGAGCATGGCGCGGCAGTGCTGGTAGAACAGCTCGCCCGCCTCGGTGAGCGCGAGCTTGCGTGTGGAGCGTTGCAACAGACGCACGCCGAGCGACGACTCCAGCTCGCTCACGCGCCGCGACAGCCGCGACTTCGAGATGCCGAGCACCCGTTCGGCCGCCGAGAATCCGCCGTGCTCCACCACCTGCGAGAAGTACATCAGGTCGTTCAGGTTGTGCGAATCGATTTTCATGTCGTCGTTCCAGCGATGGGACAATCCATTGCGATCAGGCGGTCAAACAGGCCAAATCGGCTACCTATAATAGCGGTTTGTTTCGCATATCGCGCAATTCCCATTTTTCCGAGGTGATATCCATGCCGGCCATCCGCTCGATCGAACGCGTCTTTCCTGCTGTTCGCACCACCGAGGGCGGAGGATTCATCGTCCACCGCCCGTTCCCCACCCGTCAGTTGATGGATTTCGACCCGTTTCTGCTGCTCGACGAAATGGGCCCGACCGACTACGCGCCCGGCGCCGCCAAGGGCGCGCCCGACCATCCGCATCGCGGCTTCGAGACGGTCACGTACATGCTCGCGGGCCGCTTCGGCCATAAGGACTCGTCGGGCCAGTCGGGCACGCTGAACCCCGGCGACGTGCAATGGATGACGGCGGGCGCGGGCGTGATCCACAGCGAGATGCCCGACCCCGAGTTCACGCGCACGGGCGGCCGCATGCACGGCCTGCAGCTGTGGGTGAACCTGCCTGCGCGCGACAAGATGATCGCGCCGCGCTATCAGGAGATGCCGCACGCGAGCATTCCGCAGGGACGCTCGGCGGACGGCAAGGCCACGGTCAAGGTGATCGCGGGCGAATCGCTCGGCGCGCAGGCGGCGATCGAGACGCGCACGCCGATCCTCTATCTGCACTTCACGCTCGCGCCCGGCGCGCGCGTCGAGCAGCCGGTGCCGCACGCGTGGAACGTGTTCGCTTACGGTCTCGCGGGCAAGGCGCTGTATGGCGATCACGCCGAGGCGATCGACGCGCAGAACATGGTGGCTTTCGCCGGCGACGGCGAAACGGTGACGATCGCCGCGCCCGCCGACGCGACGGAGCCGGTCGAAGTGCTGCTGATCGGCGGCCTGCCGCTCAACGAGCCGGTGGTGCGCTACGGCCCGTTCGTGATGAACACCGAAAACGAGATCCGCCAGGCGGTGCTTGACTATCAGGCTGGTCGTATGGGTCGTATTACGCACTGAGCCCCCCCTAGCCCCCCCCCCAAAGGGGGGGGAAGCACTGGGGAGACGAAAGCACCCGGGGGACGGGGGGCGAAAGCCCCCAGCGGCGCGTAGCGCCGCTTTTTGTCACAATAAGCGTTCACTGGCCGCACCCCGCCCGCTGCATCGCGGGCGCCGCGGCCACTCTCCGTTCAACCGTTCCGTTAGCGAGAAGCGCATGAGCGATTCCGTAGTCACCGCACACATCGGCTCGACCAACTACCAAGTCCAGTTCGACGACGGCACCCACACCTGGATCGCCGACGAACCGGCCTCGCTCGGCGGCGGCGACCGCGGGCCCACGCCCTTCTCGCTGCTGCTATCGAGCCTGGGCGCCTGCACGTCGATCACGCTGAAGATGTACGCGCAGCGCAAGGAATGGCCGCTCGACGGCGTGCGCGTGAAGCTCTCGATGGAAACCGGCAGTGCGGGCACCACGATCGACCGCCAGATCGCGCTCGAAGGCAATCTCTCGGAGGACCAGCGCGAGCGCCTCCTGCAGATCGCGAACGCGTGCCCGGTACATAAAGTGCTCACGAATACGATCACGATCCGCTCGGGTCTCGTCGTCGCCTGAAGACGGCGCGCCCGGCGCACGGACATAGACACACAGGACGTAGCCTTGAATTTCGAACACCTTATCCAGATCAACGACCCGCAGAACCCGCTCGTCCTGCCCATGACGCGCGAACAGCTCTGGGAAGGCCTCGTGCTGCGCGCGGAGCAGCCGCAGTTGTTCGTGATCGGCCTCGACGGCTGCACGATCCTCTCGCACGAGGCGAACACCATGGAGCGCGAGCTGCATTACGGCCAGGCCACGGTGCGCGACCGCGTGACGTTCACGCTCAACGAGAGCGTGCGCTACGACATCCTGCCGACGGCCGAGCACGTCGGCGGCTCGCTGACGATGACGATCGAGGAACCGGAGGAGGCGCAGCTGTTCCTGCGCTTCGAGTACCGCACCACCCTGCCGACCGCCGAGAACGAAGACGATCGTCAGACCTCGGAGATCGTGAAGTCGGCGTATCGCGAGTCGGATATCGACACCGTGCGGCTGATCCGCCAGTACGTGCAGGGCATGCCCGGCGAGCTGGACGCGCCGCTGCATTGAGGTTTGGAGGCACGCGCGCGGGTAAAACCGCGCGCGCACCGAGCTTGTACCGGGCCGCGTCAGGCTTGATTTGTAAGCTATTTTTCACGCGACACGCATAAAGCTATCGACGCACGAATCCGATGAATTTATCGCAGTTGAAAATAGGAACGATTATCATTTAGAATTCATCCATCGAATCGAGACACGCACAAGACGTCACGTTCATGACTGAATTCAACCGCTCATCGACACTCAGCCTGCGCCGCAACGGTTCCGCGCTGACCGGCTCGCGACCCGCGAAACCCGTCACCGTCGCCGCTGCCGCCCGCAAGAGCGCCGACACCGCCAGCACGGCAGCACCCGCCAGCAGCGAGCGGACGCTCGACAGCACGGCCCTGCTGCAAGGCCGCAGCCACGTGAGCATCCTGCACAACGGCGAGACGTATCAGCTGCGCGCCACGCGTCTGGGCAAGCTGATTCTCACCAAGTGAGGCAGACGAGTTTGTTGTAGTACCGAGTATTGTGGGGACCGCCTCCATCGAGAGGCGTTGGGCAGTAGCCAGCAACGACGGCTTGCACGCGAGATCTAGACCCCTTCGTGCAGACATCCTTCAAGCCAGCCGTCACAGCAAGCCAAGCCATTTTTTTGTTCTCACCTGTGATGACGGAGCGGCGCGCGAAGCGTGCCCGCCCGAGGCGAGCGCCGCGGCAATGTCCGCGGCGTTTGTCATTGCTATGGGGTATTTTTTGTGTGCCGCCTGGGGATGGCAGCCAACGCTCGCCGTCTTGTTCGACTGTGCTGCTCGATACAGCAGCGATGCGTGAGCCGCGATTATAACCACAGCTCCGCGTCGCCGCGCGTAAACCCTGGCGGTTTGCTCGGGATTGCCGGATCACTCCGGGCAATCGATGAGCATCCCTAAGCGTATTCGGACGTAAGACGACCGAATCTACTCGATGCCGAGCGCCGCGATACCGGCGCGCGCGATCTCCGCATCCTGATCGGACTTCACGCCCGACACGCCCACCGCGCCGATCACATCGCCGTTCACGACGATCGGCACCCCGCCCTCCAGCATCGCCGTCATCGGCGCGCTCAGGAACGCCGTGCGGCCCTGGCGGATCGCCTCCTCGTAGAGCCGGCTTTCGCGACGTCCGAGCGCCGCCGTGCGCGCCTTGCCGGGCGCCATCTCCGCGCTGATCGGCGGCGCGCCGTCGAGGCGGCGCAAGAACAGCAGATGCCCGCCGTCGTCGACGATCGCGATCGTCACGTTCCATTCGTTCGCACGGGCGTGCGCGGCGGCCGCATCGGCCACCTTCGTCACATCTTCTTCGGTCAGAACTGCTCGCGTTCGCATACGTCTCTCCGAAAAGTCAAAAACCGGGTGGCAAGGGCCAACCCGGTTTTTGAGATTAACATCCGGCGGCGCGCCGCGACACGCTGATCCCGCATATAGCGTCCGCTCGCGATGAAGCGCTTAGTGAACGATCCGTGAACGACGATCAGCGCGTCCAGCCCCAGAACATCAGCCACCACGCACTGTCGACCACCGCGAGCGCGAGCGCGAAGCCCACGAAGGCGAGTCCGCGCTGCCAGAAACGCGTGCTGTAGCGGCCCGTCACGCGCCACGCGAGCCACGCGCTCCACAGATTCGTGATGACGAGAATGCCGATCCGCACCTCGGTCGCCCAGTCGAGCGGCACGTGTTCGGCGCGCAGCAGCGAGAGCGTCGTGGCCGACAGGCCGAGGAACACGCCCGCGCCCGCGAGCGGAATCAGCGACTGTGCGAGGTGATGCAGGCGGCGCATCTCGAAGCGGCCGAGCATCGCGCTCGACGCCGCGAGAATCGCGAACAGCACCGTGCCGTAGATCAGCCCCGTCGTCATGATGTAGCCGACGATCATGGTGCCGTCGAGCCACGAGAACACGTCGTTCTGCGCCGGATAGTGCGTGAGCAGGAACCACGGCGCATTCGTTTCGAGCGGCCAGGTGATGTCGCGGTCGATCAGCCAGCCCGCGAGCCACTGCTTGATGTCGATGAACCACGGCGAGCCGGTCCAGTGGAACGCGCCGATCGCGATGCCGAGCAGGCCGTAGAGAATCAGCGCCGTGTCCCAGCCGCTGGCCTGGCTGTCGCCGAGTTCGACCACTTCTTCCGCGGGCGAGCGCCACGTCAGCGCGATGGCGTCGCGGTGGCCGCTGCAGCGTCCGCACATATGGCACTGCGCGGCGCCCTTCATGTTGCGCAGGGGCACGAGCGGCGCGCAGTTCACGGGAATCACGCGCTGCCCGCCGTGCTCGCCGTGCGTGTACGAGTTGCGCCAGGCGTCTTCGTCGACCTTGAAGCGGAACGGCGCGAGGCGCGCCAGAAGCGCAAAAACCCCGTTCACGGGGCAGAGGTATTTGCACCAGACGCGTTTCTCGCGTCCGTACAGGAATCCGATAATCATGGCGCCGAGCGTCGATCCTCCCAGCACCAGCAACACCGCCTTCGGGTACTGGTAGACGCTCACCATCTGGCCGTAGATGGTGGTCAGGCCGAAGGCCACGAACGGCCAGCCGCCCCAGCGCATCCAGCGCGGGATCGCCCAGCCGCGCCCGAACTTGCTGGCGAACTCGGTGAGCGCGCCTTCGGGGCACAGCACGCCGCACCAGACGCGTCCGAGCATCACCATCGAGAGCAGCACGAACGGCCACCAGATGCCCCAGAACACGAACTGCGCCGCGAGCGTGAGGTTGTTCCAGAGGTGCGCCGTGTCGTCGGGCAGCGGGATGACCGCGGGCACGAGAATCAGGAACGCGTAAACGGCGACGACGACCCACTGCACAGCGCGGATCACCGCACTGTGCCGTTGCATCCATTGGCCCGCCTGGGCCAGCTTGCCCCGCTTCTGAAGCGGCGGGGCCGATGCACAACTCATGCTGCCTTCCTTTTGGTCACGGCGGCGTGACGTCCGCTCGCGCGGCGCGCGAGGAACCACACCACCAGCCAGTATGCCGCGTAAGCAATCAGGTTCATCAGCGCCGGATGCGCACGATAACCCGTGAGCGTCGCGACGAGCGAACCGAAGGTGCTCGAATCGTCGAGGATCGCCGACGAATTCCACACCTGGTCGACGATGGTCGGCAGGATTTCCTTGTCGATCAGCTTGTCGACGCCCGTCTGGAACAGGCCCGCGCCGAGGAACAGCAGCATGATCTCGGTGACGCGGAAGAAGTAGCGCCACGAGAAGTACTTGCCGCCCAGTTGCAGGATGTAGAACGTCAGGAACGCGAGGCCGAGGCCGAGCAGCACGGCGACGTACTGGCTCAGATCGACGTGACCCGACTGGCCGAAGCCGAGGCCGTACAGGAAGATCACCGTTTCGCTGCCTTCACGCGCGATGGCGAGCGCGACCAGCACCGTGATGCCCCACCAGTTCGCGTCGCGCGTGCTTTTCTCCAGCGACTCTTCCATCTCGCGCTTGAGCGTGCGGCCGTGCTGCTTCATCCACAGCACCATCTGCACGATCAGCACGCAGGCGACCAGCACCATGCCGGTCTGGAAGTAATCCTGGGCGTCGCCCGAGAGCACTTCGGTGAAGCCCACGAGCGCCGCGCCCAGCGCGATCGCCGCGAGAATGCCCAGACCCACGCCGGCCCACAGATACGGCAGGCCGCGGCGCGCGTCGGCGTCGCCGTTCTTCAGCCACGCATAGAGAATGCCGACCACGAGCAGCGCTTCCACGCTCTCGCGCCAGACGATGAACAATACCTGACCCATTCCTTACCTCCTGCCGCCGGCTCATGCGCCGGCCACGTTCTTCACTTCGCGACGATCGCCGCCCTTGTCGGAACCCGACGCTCGCCTTACTTCGCGACGATCACGCCCTGCGCCTGCTGATGGAAATCGTCGAAAAACTTGTACTCGCCCGGATCGAGCGGCGCGATCACGACGAACGAATCCGCGCCCGGCGCCAGCACTTTTTCCTTGCGCAGCTGGACGCTCTCGAACTCGGCCGCGCCCTTGCCCGTGTTACGCACCTCGATCTTGATGCGCTTGCCCGCCGGCACTTCGATGCGCGCGGGATTCAGCTTGCCGTCGGTCATTTCGAGCTTGAACGTCGGCAGATCCTCGGCGTGCGCCACCGTGGCCACGCCCGCCAGCGACGCCGCAAAAGACGCGCTGAGCGCGAGCGCCGCAAACTTGCGAATTCCAGTCATCAGTCTTACCTGCTCCTTCGTGTGCGGCGCGCATTCGCTGCGCGCGACTCGGGGTCCTGCTGGATGCATCGCGACGCGGCCCGCGCAGCGTCTGGCGCGCGCGGGCCGCATGCGGATTTAGTAACCGCCCTTCTTGCCGATGCCCGCGAACGGGAAATCGTATTCGATCGTGATGGGCTTGAACCACGCGCCCACGCCGGTTTCCTTGTCGACGTGACGGCCGAACGCCATGTGGCCCGTCTGCATCGGCGCCTCGACGATCAGCTTCAGATGGTACTTGCCGGGACCGGCGAGCTTGACGTTGTCGCCGTAGTGCGGACCGTCGTTGGCGACCATCGGCATCAGGTCGCCCTTCTGCACATAGCTCGAACCCGGCTTCGAGAGTTCGTAGTGGACCTGCAGATACGGCATCCAGTCGCCTTCGGCGAAACCGGTCGGGTTGTTCTTGACCGCGTGGATGTCCGACTCCAGGTGGATATCCGAGTCCGACGCCTTGCGCATCATGCCTTCCGGCTCCATGGTGATCGGCTGCAGATAGACCGCGCCGATTTCCATGCCGCCCTGGATGACCTGCTTGCCGATCGGGTATTCAGCCGCCTGGGCCGAGAACGCCGCCGCTGCGGCCGCCATGACGACGGTGCCGCGCACGAAAGATTGGATCCGCATCGAAACTCCTGATTTTTTTATGAGTGATACCACCGAACCGACAACGCGCATCAACCTGAAAACGTTAATGCGAACAATTCTCAATAATGGCGGAGTTTAACACCTAAGACAGTGCGGAACAATTTGTGAAAGCCAGAAAACCCTATCCCCACAGGGTTTTAGCAGCGTTATGTTAACGGAAGCTTACGGCTGCTTCCGATTCTATTTTCGGGTTTTATCGAGGCGAAAGCGAATCGCAGGATCGTGCACTAAAAAGTGCCGCGACCGGCGAAAGCCAAACACAAGGCGCGCCTCGAAACACCGCGCGCCCCCGGCTTTCGCGCGCATCGCGATCACGCCGGATGGTCGTCCACGTTTGCGCCGAACACGCGCCGGCGCAGGACGGCCAGTTGGTCGCGCGTCTGCGCGGCCTTCTCGAATTCGAGGTTCTTCGCGTAGTCCATCATCTGCTTTTCGAGCTTCTTGATTTCCTTGGCGATCTGCTTCTCGGACATGTCCTCGAACTTCGCGCGCTCCTGCTCCTCGCGCAGCTCGGCGCGCGCTTCGTCCACGTTGTAGACGCCGTCGATGATGTCCTTGATGCGCTTGACTACGCCGCGCGGCACGATGCCGTGCTCCTCGTTGAAGGCCATCTGCTTGGCGCGGCGGCGCTCGGTTTCGTCGATGGCCTTGCGCATCGAGTCGGTGATGCGGTCGCCGTAGAGAATCGCCTTGCCGTTCACGTTGCGCGCCGCGCGGCCGATCGTCTGGATCAGCGAGCGCTCGGCGCGCAGGAAGCCTTCCTTGTCCGAGTCGAGAATCGCCACGAGCGAAACCTCGGGAATATCGAGGCCCTCGCGCAGCAGGTTGATGCCGACCAGCACGTCGAAGGTGCCCAGACGCAGGTCGCGGATGATTTCCACGCGCTCGACCGTGTCGATGTCGCTATGCAGATAGCGCACCTTCACGCCGTGATCGGCGAGGAATTCGGTGAGCTGCTCGGCCATGCGCTTGGTCAGCGTGGTGACCAGCACGCGCTCGCCCACCGCCACGCGCTCGTTGATCTCGCCGAGCACGTCGTCGACCTGGGTGGACGCCGGACGCACCTCGATCACCGGATCGACGAGACCCGTGGGCCGCACGACCTGTTCGGCGATCTGGCCCGTGACCCGCTTCTCGTAGTCGGCAGGCGTCGCCGACACGAAGACCACCTGGCGCATCTTGTGCTCGAACTCGTTGAACTTGAGCGGCCGGTTGTCGAGCGCCGACGGCAGACGGAAACCGTAATCGACGAGATTTTCCTTACGCGCGCGGTCGCCGTTGTACATGCCGTTGAACTGGCCGATCAGCACGTGCGACTCGTCGAGGAACATCATCGCGTCGGACGGCAGATAGTCGACCAGCGTGGGCGGCGGCTCGCCGGGCAGCGCGCCCGAAAAGTGCCGCGAATAGTTCTCGATGCCCTTGCAGAAGCCCAGTTCCTGGAGCATTTCGAGGTCGAAGCGCGTGCGCTGTTCGAGGCGCTGCGCCTCCACGAGCTTGCCTTCGGTGTGGAAGAACTCCAGCCGGTCGCGCAATTCGGTCTTGATCGTTTCGACGGCGCGCAGCACGGTCTCGCGCGGCGTCACATAGTGCGACGACGGATACACCGTGAAGCGCGGAATCTTCTGGCGCACGCGGCCCGTGAGCGGATCGAACAGTTGCAGCGTTTCCACTTCGTCGTCGAACAGCTCGACGCGCACGGCCATTTCGGCGTGCTCGGCCGGGAAGATGTCGATGGTGTCGCCGCGCACGCGGAAGGTGCCGCGCTGGAAATCCTGCTCGTTGCGGCTGTACTGCATGGCGATCAGGCGCGCGATGACGTCGCGCTGACCGAGCTTGTCGCCCTGGCGCAGCGTGAGAATCATCTTGTGGTACTCGGACGGATTGCCGATACCGTAGATCGCCGACACGGTCGCGACGATCACCACGTCGCGGCGCTCCATCAGGCTCTTGGTCGCCGACAGCCGCATCTGCTCGATGTGCTCGTTGATCGACGAATCCTTCTCGATGAAGAGATCGCGCTGCGGCACATAGGCTTCCGGCTGGTAGTAGTCGTAGTACGAGACGAAATACTCGACGGCGTTGCGCGGAAAGAACTCGCGGAACTCGGCGTAGAGCTGCGCGGCGAGCGTCTTGTTCGGCGCGAACACGATGGCCGGACGGCCGAGGCGCGCGATGGTGTTCGCCATCGTGTAGGTCTTGCCCGAGCCCGTCACGCCGAGCAGCGTCTGGAACGAGAGACCGTCGCCCACGCCCTCGCAGAGCGTTTCGATGGCCGTCGGCTGGTCGCCGGCCGGCAGATACGGCTGATAAAGCTGGAACGGCGAGCCTTCGTACTGGACGAATTTCGACTCGTCGAGCGCGGGCGCGTCGGCCACGGAATGGTCGGACATGGGTGACATCCTGTGCGCGGAGCAAACAACTATTCTAGCGTCTCGCCCGATCTTGCCGGGGGGCGAGCCTGGGAGGCCGCCAGGCGAGGCGGTGCGGGTTCGGCGCGCGGTCTGGAACCGTTAATCGCCGCCGGCACGGTCTGCACCATCGGCAAGGTGCAAGCGCAGCCTGGCAAGCACCGCAGATGGGGCGTCGCACGCCGCGCTACAAGGGCCGCGCCGCACGCCGCGGCGCAAATTCACGTGCAAGCGCGGGTGCGGCGACACGAAATGGCCCCGCTGACGTCGCAGTCGGCGGAAATACGGCCAGAGGATTCGCTACAATAGCGAGTTGCGTGGCCGGCTGCCCGGCGCTCGTCGCTAGCGAGGAGCGCGCCAGAGAAGTCCCGAATTTGCCGAAGCACCGGCGGATATCGGCAGCGTGTGGTCCACCGAGCATCTCCCTTCACTTTTGCCGAACCATCATGTCCCTCTTTTCCGCTGTCGAACTCGCCCCCCGCGACCCGATCCTGGGTCTGAACGAAGCCTATAACGCCGATGCGCGCGCGACCAAGGTGAACCTCGGTGTGGGCGTGTACACCAACGAGGACGGCAAGATTCCGCTGCTGCGCGCGGTGCGCGATGCGGAAAAGGCCCGCGTGGAAGCCGGCCTGCCGCGCGGCTATCTGCCGATCGAAGGCATCGCCGCCTATGACGCCGCTGTGCAAAAGCTGCTGCTCGGCGACGACTCGCCGCTGCTGGCCGCAGGCCGCGTCGTCACGGCGCAGGCGCTGGGCGGCACGGGCGCGCTGAAGATCGGCGCCGACTTCCTCAAGCGCGTGAACCCCAACGCCAAGGTCGCGATCAGCGACCCGAGCTGGGAAAACCACCGCGCGCTGTTCGAAAGCGCGGGCTTCGAAGTCATCGCCTACCCGTACTACGACGCGCAGACCAACGGCGTGAACTTCGAAGGCATGCTGAGCGCGCTCAACGGCTACGCCGCGGGCACGGTCGTCGTGCTGCACGCGTGCTGCCACAACCCGACCGGCGTCGACCTCACGATCGACCAGTGGAAGCAGGTGATCGAAGTCGTGAAGGCGCGCGAGCTCGTGCCCTTCCTCGACATCGCCTATCAAGGTTTCGGTGACGGCATCACCGAAGACGGCGAAGTCGTGCGCCTGTTCGCCGCTTCGGAACTCAACGTGTTCGTGTCGTCGTCGTTCTCGAAGTCGTTCTCGCTGTACGGCGAGCGCGTCGGCGCGCTGTCGATCATCACGAGCAGCAAGGAAGAATCGACGCGCGTGCTGTCGCAACTGAAGCGCGTGATCCGCACGAACTACTCGAACCCGCCGACGCACGGCGGTTCGGTGGTCGCCGCCGTGCTCGGCTCGGCCGACCTGCGCGCCATGTGGGAAGCCGAACTCGGCGAAATGCGCAACCGCATCCGCGCGATGCGCACGGGCCTCGTCGAGCGCCTGACGGCTGCCGGCGTCGACCGCGACTTCAACTTCATCAACGTGCAGCGCGGCATGTTCTCGTACTCGGGCCTGACGGCGGCGCAAGTCGACCGCCTGCGCGAAGAGTTCGGCATCTACGCCGTGAGCACGGGCCGCATCTGCGTGGCCGCGCTGAACACGCGCAACCTCGACGCCGTCGCGACCGCCGTCGCCGCCGTGCTGAAGTAAGCGATTCGCCTCGACGCGCCGTTTTCGAACGGCGCCTTGAAGCCGCGATAAAAAAGGCGTCCGTTCGCAAGAACGGACGCCTTTTGTTTTGGCGCGAGCTTCTGCGCTCGCCGCCGCGCAGATAAAACGCTCAGCCGTGCCCGCGCATGTCGCGATGGATATCGTGCGTGACAAAGCCCGAATCGTTGTCGGGCTTGTCGAGCCAGCCCGGCTGTGCGAGCGACGCGCGAATGTCCTGCAGGCCGCTCGTCCAGTGCTCGCGCATCGTTGAAATACCGAACTGGAAGTCCTTGAAGTGGCCTTCGTACTCCTTGTGCCGGTAGATCAGGTGGATCACGTTGTACTTCTTCGAGCACGAGAGTTCGTCCGCCAGCTCGACCCACGTATCCTGCCGATGTTCGGGCGCGACACGCTCCAGCACCTCGCGCAGCACATGCCGGAAACGCTGCGAGCGTTGCAGCATGTCCGTGACCAGACGCGTGCGGCTCGAATACTGGATGTCCTTCATGCGGCCCTGCACGTCGGTGATGTTGTCGGGCACCGGACCGCGCGCGCTCCACAGATCGACCTGAAACGCGAGCGTGTCGCGCCGCGGCGTGGTCTGAATGACCTCGTAGAGCGGCGTGTTCGACATCAGGCCGCCGTCCCAGTAATATTCGCCGTCGATTTCCACCGCCGCGAAGCCCGGCGGCAGCGCGCCCGACGCGATGAAATGCTCGGGGCGCAGCGTGGTGGTCGTGTTGTCGAAGTAGACGAAGTTGCCCGTGCCCACGTTCACCGCGCCCACCGACACACGCGTCTCGCGCGAATTGATGCGATCGAAATCGCAGAGCCGTTCGAGCGTGGCCTTGAGCGGCGTGGTGTCGTAGTAGCTCGCCTTACCCGGCTCGCCCGACGCCGTGGGCAGCGGCGGCGGAAAGCGCGGCGTGAAGAAACCCTTCTGCCCTTCGATCACCGCGCCCGCCGCCTGCAAGGCCGTGAAGCTCTTGCGCACGGCGTCGCCGGAATTGAACAGCGCGTGCTCGATGAAAGCCGGCAACGGCGGACTCCAGGCGGGCTGGCAGATCGTTTCCCAGAACTCGCGCAAACGCGCCACGCGATGCTCGGGCGCGTTGCCCGCGATCAGCGCCGTATTGAGCGCGCCGATGGAAATGCCCGCGATCCAGTTGGGCGTGATGCCCGCCTCGACCAGCCCTTCGTACACGCCCGCCTGATACGCGCCGAGCGCGCCGCCGCCTTGCAGCGTGAGCGCGACCGTCTCCCATTGATCGGAGTCGCTCGCACAGCGCGAGACGCGCGGCTGCGCGCCGGGGTGCGGAGCGGACTTCGAAGCCGCTTGTGAGGACGCTTGTAAAGCCGCTTGTAAATCGGCCTCGGCGTCAGCCTGCGCGCCCGAGGCGGCGCCCACGCCGGTCGCGTCGTCGACGGCGCTCGACCGGGCCTGCCCTTTCTTGCGTTGCGCCATGACCGGTCCTCCGCGTTACTGCATGAACCAGCCGTGGCTCACCACGAACGACTGGCCCGTGAAGGCCGCCGTGGGGAACGCCGAGAGGAACAACACCGTTTGCGCGACGTCTTCGACGGTCGTGAAGATGCCGTCGACGGTGCCGCCCAGCATCACGCGCTTGACCACTTCCTCTTCCGAAATGCCGAGTTCCTTGGCCTGCTCGGGAATCTGCTTTTCGACCAGCGGCGTGCGCACGAAACCCGGACACACCACGTGCGAGCGCACGTTGTGCTTGCCACCTTCCTTCGCGAGCACGCGCGCGAGGCCGAGCAGCGCGTGCTTGGCCGCCACGTAGGCCGACTTGAGCGGCGACGCCTCGTGCGAGTGCACCGAACCCATATAGATCACCACGCCGCCGCGGTCGTCCTTGTACATGTGCTGGAGCGCGGCCTTGGTCGTGAGAAAGGCGCCGTCGACGTGAATCGCCTGCATCTTCTTCCAGTCGGAGAACGCGTAGTTCTCGATGGGATTGACGATCTGGATGCCGGCGTTCGACACGAGGATGTCGATCGAGCCGAATTCGGCGGCCACGCGGTCGATGCCCTGATTCACGGCGTCTTCGTTCGTGACGTCCATGGCCACGCCGATGGCTTTGCCGCCCGCGCCCTTGATCTCTTCGGCGACGGCGTCGGCGCCGCTCTGGTTGAGGTCGGCGATAGCGACGGCCGCGCCCGCCTGGGCGAGCGTCAGTGCGATCTGCTTGCCAATACCGCTGGCCGCGCCGGTAACGACCGCGACCTTGCCATCGAGCTTCGAATTCAGAGTGAGAGACGACATCGAGCACCTCCAGGAATGGGAACAACGACGTAGAAGAGATGAGACCTCGACACGCACAACCCGTCAAACCTGTCGAATGGCGTAAGCGTTTTCCTGCATTTTCCCTACGCCATCCGGCCGGATGTTGCGCCGCGGCCAACCGCGCTATTGTGCATGAAGCCGAGTGCCCCGCGTGCCGATCTGAGCAAGGCGGCGCGTGCTTGCCGCAGCGCATCGTGGCGCGCCGGTGCCACGGCTTCAGGAGCGGCTTCACGCGCGGCCGCACAACCCGCTGTACAACCGCTTGTACGACACAGCGCGCGCTCAGCGCCGCCGCCGCGATCGTGCTAACTTTGCGTGCTCAACAAGGAGGCGTTCATGAACTATCGGCGACTGGGCCGCTCGGGCCTGCAGGTTAGCGAACTGTCTATCGGCTCGTGGGTCACGTACGGCAATCAGGTCGACCGCAATCTCGCGCGCGAATCGCTCGCCGCGGCGCGCGACGCGGGCGTCAACTTCTTCGACAACGCCGAGGTCTACGCAGGCGGCCAGTCCGAGGAAATCATGGGCCAGGCGCTCAAGGAACTGGCCTGGCCGCGCGTGAGCTACGTGGTCTCCACCAAGTTCTTCTGGGGCTTGAACGAAGCGCCCAACCAGTACCACACGCTCAATCGCAAATATCTGCTGAACGCCATCGACGAGTCGCTCAAGCGGCTGCAACTCGATTACGTCGACCTCGTGTTCTGCCACCGCCCCGACCCGAACACGCCCGTCGAGGAAACCGTCTGGGCGATGAGCGACATGATCACGCGCGGCAAGGCCTTGTACTGGGGCACGTCGGAATGGAGCGCGGACGAGATTCGCGCCGCGTGGGAAATCGCCGAGCGGCATCATCTGCACAAGCCGGTCATGGAGCAGCCGCAGTACAACCTGTTCCATCGCCGCCGCGTGGAAGACGAATATCGCCGTCTGTACGAAGACATCGGCCTCGGCCTCACCACGTGGAGCCCGCTCGCCTCGGGCCTGCTGACCGGCAAGTACCGCAGCGGCGTGCCGTCGGACAGCCGCGCGCAACTGCAAGGCTACGACTGGCTGCGCAAGGAAGTCACCGACGCGGACAAGAACGCCATCGTCGGCCGCCTCGCCGACTTCGCGAAGGAACTGGGCTGCACGGTCGGCCAGCTCGCGCTCGCGTGGATCCTGAAGAACCCGAACGTGAGCACGGTGATCACGGGCGCGTCGCGTATCGAGCAGATCGGCGAGAACATGAAGGCGCGCGAAGTGGCCGAGAAAATCACGCCGGAAGTGAAGGCGAAGATCGAGGCGATCGTCGGCGAGCAGTACGAGTAAGGCGGGTCGTGTTGCGCGTCATGTTGCGAGTCAGGCCGCGCTGTACGACGCTGTACAATACGCGGCTTCGCCGGCGCGACATGTTGCTCGAGACCTTTGAGACACCCGGAACGCCGCCGGCGCGCATCGCCAGCGGCGCGTCTCTCAAGAGACGTCTCGAAAGAGCCTGAGCACCGCCGTTTTTCGTTTCACCGCCATTGGCGCGCGTGCGCGCGCGCCGGTCGCCACCTTCCTCGCGTCCGCCCCATCATGCTGAGCTACCGCCACGCTTTCCACGCCGGCAATCACGCCGATGTCCTCAAGCACGCCGTCGTCGTGCAACTGCTGCATTACCTCAGCAAGAAGGACAAGTCGTACTGGTATATCGATACCCACGCGGGCGCGGGCGCCTATGCGCTGCGCGAGGGCTACGCCACCAAGAACGCCGAATTCGACACCGGCATCGGCAAGCTCTGGGGCCGCACCGACCTGCCGCCGATGCTCTCGGATTACGTCGACGAAGTCGCGGCGCTGAATCCCGACGGCCATCTGCGCTTCTATCCCGGCTCGCCCTATCTCGCATGGCGCCTGATGCGCGAGCAGGACCGCATGCGTCTGTTCGAGCTTCACAGCACCGAAATCGACGTGCTGCGTCATCGTTTTCACGACGCCGGCCGCCGCGTGATGATTTACGCGGGCGACGGCTTCGACGGCGTCAAGACGCTCCTGCCGCCGCCGCCGCGCCGCGCGCTGGTGCTGATCGATCCGTCGTTCGAGGACAAGCGCGACTACTCGCGCACGGTCAAGTGCGTCGAGGAAGGGCTGGAGCGTTTTGCGACCGGCACCTACGCGGTCTGGTATCCGCAGGTCACGCGGCCCGAATCGCAGCGCTTTCCCGAGCAGCTCAAGCGTCTGCAGGAAAAGAACTGGCTGCACGTCTCGCTGTCGGTGAAGCGTCCGCCGCGCGATGGTTTTGGTCTGTTCGGCAGCGGCATGTTCATCGTCAACCCGCCGTACACGCTGGTTGCCGCGCTCAAGGAAACGATGCCCTGGCTCGTCAAGACGCTCGGCGAGGACGACGGCGCGCAATTCAAGCTCGAATCGCGCGGCGACTGACGCCAGGCGCGACCCTGCGGCATGCCCGTTTGCTGTATTTCTTTCTCGCCGCGCATCCGGCGCGGCGTATCGCGTGCTCGTGCACGTATCTCGTCCAGATACCCGCCGTTAGTTGCCGCGCCTGGCGGCAGCCATCAAGCGCCGCGCCTTATTGCTGAGGCGCGTACTGCTGCGGCGTGGGCCGCGGACGCGGCGGCCGTCCGCCCCCGCCGCCCGGCACTTCCACATACGGCGCAACGATGATCGGCTGCTGCTGAGTGCTGCCGTCCGTCGGCAACTGCTGCATCGGCACCATCTGCGACTGGCCGAGCGGCGCATTCTGCAACACGATGCCCTTCTGGCCGTCGCTGATCCCGTGCTGCGTATCGAGGATCAGCGGCTGCCCCGCCTGCGCGCCCGCGCTGGTCAGCGCGGCGATCGCCACGATCGCAACGACGCGCACGGAATGGTGAAAAAAGCTGACTGACACGCTGACTGACGCCATGAACCGTCCCCCGGTAGATAAAAGCGACTCCACTGTGTTGTCGGCTTGTCGCAAAAAAGACTTTACCTTACCGCGGTGGGAAGGCTGAGACTGCCTTCATCGGAGCGCTTTGGACGCCGGAGCGCCGGAGCGCCGGAGCGCCAGAAATGACAAAGCCCCGCCAGTGCGGGGCTTGCGACAGCGCAGATTGCCTGCGGCTGCTTACAGCGAGTAGCCGTTCGATTCGAGCGAGCGGATGCGCTGTTCGAGTTGCACGATGTCCGACGAGGAAGCGAGATACGCTTCGCGGCGACGACGTTCGGCAGTTTCAAACCAGGTGCTCAGCTTTTCAAGAAGGTACGCAAACATGATGATGTTCTCCAAGGATCTGTGTATCCCCGGTGGATTTTGCATCAGGGATTACCCTCGTAAGGGATAACCCGCATTATAGCGGTTGCACCTGAATTTGCTAGTGAATTGCTCGAATGCGGTGCATTCCAGTTTGGAATAATGCGCCGCGCGTATTTGGCAACTTGATGATTTATCGACACATTCCACGCCACGATCGCCCTACGTCACGGGCTGACGGCGTTTTACGCACCACTTTTGTGCAAATCACCGCCACCAGCGCACCGGTTGCGACAATTTGCCTGAACAGGTTGCACCTTTCGATCGGCAACTCGGTCGGCAAATCGAGCCGCTCAGGCCTCGCTACCCTGCGCGACCGGTTCGGGATCGGCAAGCCGCTCGATGATCGGGCAGTCGGGCCGGTCGTCGCCGTGGCAGTGCGCGGCCAGATGGCGCAGCGTGTCGCGCATCTGCGTGAGTTCGGCGATGCGCTGGTCGAGTTCGGCAACGTGCTCCATCGCGATCGCCTTGACCTCGGCGCTCGCGCGCGAGCGGTCGTGCCAGAGCGCCAGCAGGCGGCGGATGTCGTCGACGAGAAAACCCAGACGCCGCGCCTGGCGGATGAAACGCAGCGCGTGCACCTCCTCCATGCCGTACACGCGGTAGCCCGCTTCCGTGCGCGCCTTGGGCGCGAGCAGGTCCACGCTCTCGTAATAGCGGATCATTTTCGCGGTGACGCCCGATGCGCGCGCCGCTTCGCCAATGTTCATGCTGCTCTCCTGCCGAAATTCCAACGATTCTTTGATGCTACACCTTCCCATGATGGGAAAGTCCAGCGCTCACCGGCTGCCCTGCCGGTAAGCGCCGGACACCCACTGGCATAATCCGGCGCAGGCCGCATATGTCGTTTGTCTTTCCGTTCCGTTCACTCAGCAAAAGGAAATCACCATGATCCAGTTCAACGTCGAAGGCATGAGCTGCCAGCACTGCGTCGGCGCCGTCACGCGCGCGATCCACGAACAGGACGCCGCCGCCAAGGTCCAGATCGACCTGGCCGCTGGCCGCGTGAGCGTCGAATCGACCCAGAGCGCCGACGTGCTCAAGGCCGCCATCGACGAAGCCGGCTACACGGTCAAGAGCACGGCGGCCTGAGGCCGGGCGCGCCATGTTCAAGGTCGCCGTCATTGGTGCGTCCGGGCTGCTCGGACGCGCGCTCGTGCGCGAACTCGCCGCCGAAACCGGCTGGGAAGTCGTGCAGACCGCGCACAGCCGCGTGGGGCCACATCAGGTCGCGCTCGACATCCGCGACGCGCACGCGGTCGCGGCCTTCGTCGCGCGCGAGGCGCCTGACGCCATCGTGATCGCCGCCGCCGAGCGCCGTCCCGATGTCTGCGAGCACGATCCCGTTGCGGCGCGCGCGCTCAACGTCGACGCGGTGCGCAGCATCGCCACGGCGGCGAAGGCGCGCGGCGCGTGGGTGCTGTCGATTTCCACCGACTACGTGTTCGACGGCACGCAGCCGCCGTATTTGCCGGACGCCGCGCCGAATCCGCTTAACGCCTACGGCCGCAGCAAGCTCGAAGGCGAGCGCGCGCTGCTCGACGCGAGCGACGATGCGCTCGTGCTGCGTCTGCCGCTGCTGTACGGTCCGATCGTCGACTGGAACGAATCGGCGGTCACGAGCCTCGTGCCGCCGATCCGCGCGGCGGCTTCGTCGGATGCGAACGCCGTGGCAAAGCCCGCGCCGATGGACGCCTGGGCCACGCGCTATCCGACCTTCACGCCCGACGTGGCCTTCGTGATCCGCGAGTTGCTCACGCGCTGCGCGGACGGCGAGGCCGTGCGCGGCATCGCGCAATGGTCCGGCGACGAGCCGATGACCAAGTACGAGATCGCGCAGCGCATCGCGCGCGCGCTCGGCATCGAGGCGCAGCTGATCGCGCTGACGCAGCCGACGGATGCGACGCCGCGTCCGCGCGACTGTCATCTCGATTCGGGCCGCCTCGAAGCGCTCGGCATCGGGCGGCGCACGCCGTTCGACGCGGGCATCGGCGCGGTGCTCGATGCGTTCGCGCGCGAATACGCGGACAAAAACTAAGCCTCGCGGCGATGCGGACAACACTGCCCGCATCGCCCTCTCCCCTCGCCGTCAAAAACGCTCTCAGTGGAAGTTACGGCTTTCCGTCGCGAGCCGCCCGAGCAAACGGCTGTGATCTTCGAGCCGATGCGCGACCAGGTGCACCACCTCGCCCTCGCGCTGCACGACGCCCGCCACCGCCAGTAGCGACGCCCCGAGCAACTCCTTGCGCTGCGACTCCACGAGCGCCGCGTGCACGATCACGTTGATCGAGCCGGTTTCATCCTCCAGCGACACGAAGATCGTGCCCTTCGCCGTGCCCGGCCGCTGCCGCACCGTGACGATGCCGCACACGCGCGCGAGCATGCCGTGGCGGCAGCGCGCGAGTTGCGCCGCGCTGCGAAACCGCTGCTTCGCGAGCCCTTCGCGCAGCAGTTCGAGCGGATGGCGATTGAGCGTGAGGCGCAGGCTCGCATAATCGGCGACGATTTCCGCGCCTTCCGACGCGCGCGGCAAGTCGAGCCGCGCCTCGGCGACGGGCGCGTCGCGCAGCAGCGCCGGCACCGCATGCTGCGCGGTCACGGCCCACCACGCTTCGCGTCGATGCCCGGCGATGCTCGCTAGCGCATTGGACGCCGCCAGCGCTTCCAGCTCGCGGCGCGTGAGCCCGGCGCGGCGCGCGAGGTCGTCGACATCGGTGAACGGCGCCTGGGCGCGCGCGGCCATCACGCGATGCGCGGCAGCTTCCGAAAAACCCTTGATGAGACTGAAGCCGAGCCGCACCGCCGGACCGTGGCGGCCGTAATGGCGCGGCGCGAGCAGGACACGCGCGCGCACGACGCCGCGATAGCCGCGCATGAGCGGGCGGCGGCGCGCTTTCGCTATCGCTTTCGTTTCCGCTTTCGCCTTCGTCCTCGTCAGCGCGTTCGCATCGTTGAACGTCGCGGCACGCAGCAACGCGCGATAGCGCGCCACCTCGGCGCAACGCGTAGCCTCGCTGGCCGCGTCGGCGGCGAGACGCACGCCCGGCGCGCCGCGCACTTCCAGCACCGACTCCCAGTCGCTCAAGCCGATATCGGGCGCGCGCACCTTCACGCCATGCCGCTTCGCGTCCTGCACGAGTTGCGACGGCGAATAGAACCCGAGCGGCTGACTGTTCAGCAAGCCCGTGAGAAACGCGGCGGGCTCGTAGCGCTTGAGCCACGAACTCGTGTAGACGAGCAGCGCGAAACTCGCCGCATGACTCTCGGGAAAGCCGTAATCGCCGAAACCCTCGATCTGCTTGCAGATGCGTTCCGCGAACTCCGGCGTATAGCCCTTGCGCAGCATGCGCTCCGTCAAGTCGGCCTGATACGGACGCAGATCGCCATCGCGCCGCCACGCCGCCATCGCGCGGCGCAGCTTGTCGGCTTCCTCGCCGGTGTAGTCGGCGGCGACCATCGCGAGGTGCATGACCTGCTCCTGAAAAATCGGCACGCCGAGCGTGCGTTCGAGCACCGGCCGCAGTTCCTCCTTCGCATACTCCACCGCTTCCTCGCCATGCCGGCGCTTCAGATACGGATGCACCATGTCGCCCTGAATCGGCCCCGGCCGCACGATCGCCACCTGAATCACGAGGTCGTAATACGTCCGCGGCCGCAGACGCGGCAACATACTCTGCTGGGCGCGCGATTCGATCTGGAAGACGCCGACCGTATCGGCATGCGTGCACATCTCGTAGACCGCCCGGTCCTCGACGCCGATGTCCTGCACGCGGAACTGCGGCAGCCCGCGCCGCAGCGCGACGCATTCGAGCGAGCGCCGGATCGCCGAGAGCATGCCGAGCGCGAGCACGTCGACTTTCAGGAGACGCAGCGCGTCGATGTCGTCCTTGTCCCACTCGATCACGTAGCGATCCTTCATCGCCGCGTTTTCGATCGGCACGAGCCGCGAGAGCTTGTCGCGCGCGATCACGAACCCGCCCACGTGCTGCGAGAGATGACGCGGAAAGCCGCGCAGCTCGCGCGTGAGGCGAATCAGCTGCTGCGTGACGTGCGAATCGGGCGAAAAGCCCGCCTCCTGAAGATGATGCGCGATCGAATCGGGACCGTCCCACCACTGATGCGCGCCCGAGAGTTTTTCGACCAGCATGGTGTCGAGCCCGAGCGCCTTGCCCACGTCGCGCAACGCGCTGCGCGAGCGATAGGTGATGAGCGTCGCGGCCAGCGCGGCGCGGCGCGTGCCGTATTTGCGATAGATGTACTGAATGACTTCCTCGCGGCGCTGATGCTCGAAATCGACGTCGATGTCGGGCGGCTCGTTGCGCGCGCGGGACAGAAACCGCGCGACCAGCATGTTCATGCGCACGGGGTCGATCTCCGTGATCATGAGGCAGTAGCAGATCACCGAATTCGCCGCCGAACCGCGCCCCTGGCACAGGATCTTCTGCTCGCGCGCGAAACGCACGATGTCGTGCACGGTGAGGAAGTATTTCTCGTACTGCAACTCGGTGATCAGCGCGAGTTCCTGCTCGATCTGGCCTTTGCGCTTCTCGTTCAGGCCGTCGGGCCAGCGCTCGTCCGCGCCCTTCATGACGAGCTTGCGCAGCCACGTGCCCGGCGTTTCGCCGGGCGGCACGAGTTCCTCGGGATATTCGTAGGCCAGCTCGCCCAGGCTGAACGTGCAGCGGCGCGCGACGTCGAGCGTCGCGTCGAGCGCCTCGCGCGGATAGATCGCGCCGAGCCGCACGCGCGAACGCAGATGGCGCTCCGCGTTGACCTCCAGCGCACGCCCGCACGCGGTCAGCGGCTTGCCGATGCGGATCGCGCTCAGCGTGTCCTGCAAGGGCTTGCGCGAGCGCGCGTGCATCAGCACGCCGCCCGTCGCCACGAGCGGCAGGCCGCTTTCCTGCGAGACGTGGCGCAGGATTTCGATCTGCGCGTCGTCGCTGCCGGTCTGCCAGAGTTCGAGCGCGAGCCACGCGCGCTCGGCCGCGAAACCCGCGAGCCAGTGCGCGGCGCGCAAGGTCTGCGCGAGCGTGGCCGCGCGCTGCGGCACGAGCAGCAGCACGCAGTCGCGCAGATGCTTCAGGTGCGTGAAATCCTGGGTGGGATCGGCGGCATGCGTCTGCGGATCGGTGAAGTCGGACGGCGTCACGCGGTACTGCCCCTTCGGCGCGCGCGAACGCGCGAGCGTGATCAGCTCGCAGAGATTGCCGTAGCCCTCGCGGTTCATCGCGATCGCCACGAGCGTGCAGAACGGCGCGCCGTCTTCGTCGACGAGATTCAGTTCGCTGCCCGTCAGCAATTGCAGCGACGGCACGAACGGGCCGGGCGTGCGCGCCTCGGCGTGCGCCTTGCGGCGCGCTTCGTCGTAGTCGTTGAGCGCGCTCCAGGCGCGCACGATGCCCGCGAACGAGCACTCGTCGGTGATGGCGAGCGCGCGATAGCCGTGACGGATCGCCTGCTCGACCAGCTCGCTCGGGCGCGACGCGCCGCGCAGGAACGAGAAGTTGGTCAGGCAGTGCAGCTCCGCATACTCGGGCAATTGACCCGGCAGCTGCGCAGGCAGTGGCGAAGACGGCAATGAAGGTTGCGCGGGCAACGAATCGCCCGCTCCGCTGATCGACATGATGCTCGATGAAAAACGCTAGCCGAACAGGCCTTGCAGATACCACTGGCCGCCGATGCGCTCGCGGTACAGCCAGAACATGCGGCCCTGATCGTCGGCGGCGACGTAGTAGTCGCGCTCGACGCCCTCGCCGTCCCACCAGCCGGCCTCGATGCGCTCGGTGCGCGTGAGCGTCTTGAGCGGACGCCGATACACCGGCCGGTCGCCGCGCATCGCGAGCTTGAGCGGTTTTTCGAGCAGCCACGCCGGACGCGGCTGCGACGGCAGCGGCACCTCGGGCAGATCGAAGGCGCTCTGCGCCGGCGTGCTTTCGCTCGGCTCGCCGGCTTGCGAGCGCGCGCCCTTGCGACCCTCGCGCGGCTTGCACGGCGCCGCGCGGCGCGCACTCGCCCGCCACGTGCGCGCCGACATGGCGTGCTCGGGCCGGTGATCGTCCTCGACGAAAAGCTGCAGCACGTTCTGCTCGCCCACGCGCGCGCCAATGCGCTCGAACAGCTGCGTGATCGACGCCTCCGAAGCCTCGGGCATGGGGAACAGCGTGTCGGTGGGCGCGGCGTATTCGCTGACCTGATCGGCGACCAGCGCAAGCCCGATCACGGGCGCGATCAGCTCGGTCTGATTGAGCTTTTCGCGCAACAGCCAGAGCAGATGCTCGGGGTCGCGCGACGGCGCGGCCCACGCGAGCGCGAGGCTCGACGTGCGCGGCGCGTGGCGCGACGCGAGCTCGTGTTCGAGGCGCAATTCGAAGCCGCTCAGCGCGCCGTGCTGCGCGGCGAGCCAGCCCGCCAGCTGCATCACGAGGCGGCGCGCGGCGAACAGCAGCGCCTCGGCGCTCTCGACGCGCGCCTGCAATTCGAGCGACGCCCGGAACGACGGCGGCGCGGCGAACCAGACGCGCGGATCGGGCGCCTCGCCGCGCGCCTGGGCGAGCCAGGCGAGCACGCCGTCGCCGAAACGCCGCACGATGCCGTCGCGCGGCAGCCGCCGCAGATCGCCGAGCGTCGCGCAGCCGATCTGCGTGAGCGCCTGCTCGTGCTGCGCGGCGAACGGCGCGAGGCCGACCGGCAGCGCATCGAGCGCGCGCGCGAGCGTCGTTTCCTTCAGTACGCGCCAGCGCCGCGACGGGACACGCGTGGCGCGTGCCTGAGCGAGCGTCCACGCGCCCCACGCCGTGGGCGCGCAGGCGATGCGCGCGGCGTGGCCGCAGCTCGCGACCGTGGCGGTCACCTTCGCAAGCAGCGCGCGCACGCCGCCGAACAACCGCAGCCCCGAGCCGACTTCGAGCAGCAAAGTAGGCGACTGCGGTGACTGCGCGAACGACACCTTCGGCGTGTAAGCGAGCAGCGCCAGTGCGAGCGCCTCGAATGCGCGCTGCTCGCGCGCCGCGTCGGGTTCGAGCAGCACGAGACCGGGCGCGAGCGCCAGCGCATGCGCGCGCGTCGCGCCGGGCTGCACGCCGAGGCGGAAGGCGTCGAGATCGGGGCTCAGGATGCGCGCGTGGTCAGCGAGCGCGTAGCAGCGCTCGGGCGGCGCGGCTTCATCGTGGCCGCTGTGATCGACGCGATCGACGTGATCGGCATGCTCATCCCGCATGCCCCGCGACGACAGTGACGGCGGCGGCAGGATCGGTCTGACGGCCTCCAGCGGCAACAACGGCAAGGTGACGGCGATCCACAGCATGGTGATGAGCCCCGGGCCACGGCAGCGCCGACGCCTCGCCCGGCTGGGGCAGCAGCGACGTCTGCAACGGCAAAGTAATGACGAGTGGCTGGGCGGGCGGCGGCCCGCGGCGTTTGAAGATATCGACGGAGACGGCGGCAAACTGCATCCAGGCGCGCCGGTTCAGACGCGTGTCCGCCTCGGGCGGCGGCACCGGCGTGCAGACCATGCGCAGCGGCGCCGGCGACGACTGGTTGCGCGCCGCGGGCGGCCGCATGAGAAACGCGAGCGCCTGCGAATCCTGCGCGGCGACCTGCAGACGGCGCACGGCGTCCGCGCGCGCCTTCGGCTGCCAGAGCATCACGGCGCCGATGCCGTCCTGCTTGAGCGCCTGCTCGGCGGCCCAGGGCGCCTCGTCCTCGCTCGCGCGCACCCAGACCACGCGGTCGAGCGCGATGCCCCACGCCTTGAGCGCGCAGGCGTACGGCTGCCACGGCGGCGCGACGAGCAGCACATGACGGCCCGCCTGCGCCGTGAGCGCGCGCAACGCAGGCGCGACGAGCCGCATCTCGCCGATGCCGCCCTGCTCGACCAGCAGTTCGGTCAGGCTGCCCGCGGGCCAGCCGGCGCCGGGCAACAGGGCGTCGAGCGCGGCGTGGCCGCTCGACACCGTGCGCTCGCTCGCGTACGCAAGCTGATCGCCCTGCCAGACGCGGCTTTGCAGCCGCGACGGCAGATGCGCGGTGAGCTGAATCGCGGCGGCCATGCGTGCGCTCCGTTGCCGGGTTGCCCTGTCGATCGGGAATAGTTCGCCCTGCCCGGCAATGAAGGGGCATGGCGAAGGGAGTTGGGCGGGCGCATCGGGTGGCGCCGCAGTCCTGTATATTTATACAGTATTTTGACGTCTTCCTGGAAGGGAGTTTTTGAGACCGTTAGCCGGGATAAAGGGGATGGATGGCGGTGCGGGGAGGTTGGGGAAAACGCGGCGGTCGGCGTGCATAGAGGGCCGGCGAGCCGGTGAAAACCGTCGCCAGCCAAAACAACAAGCGAACTGATTTGACGCCGACAGCATGGAGACGCTACAATCCGCGGCTCCTCGGAGCGTAGCGCAGCCTGGTAGCGCATCTGATTTGGGATCAGAGGGTCGTAGGTTCGAATCCTATCGCTCCGACCACAGCTTCAAGCAAAAAGCCCAGCCTTAACCGGCTGGGCTTTTTGTTTTGTGGGTCCGTGTAGGCAAATTCGAGCAACGCCACCCGCCCCTGTCTTGTGATTCGCCCCACCGTCTCGCTCGGTTGTGGGCGACCAGCAACGTATCTCGCCGCCGCCTCCACCTCGAAGCATCCCTGCTATTCGTCGGGCGTGCCGTCCACGCTGGCGACAGAGAACGGGCCGCCTGCTGACGATTGGGGAGCGCGCCGCCCGATGATGGAGGCGTGGGCAGCATATGTGCGTGGAAAGGCGGATTGATTGAAGCCCCGGTGATACTCGCTGCCAGGGCGTAACCTTAAAGGTCGATGAAGCGCGGCAACAAGTCCTGATCGGCAAGACGGATTTCGATATCGTTCGCAGCCTTGACGTGTGCCCGGTTGTTCACATCGAACACTTCATCCGTCACGCTAACGATGATCGTGCCTTGCTGCTGGCCGTCGCGCATGACCGGAATCAGGGCGCGCGCCTCAGGAACCTGGGCTGGCGTGAGAACGTGCGGCAGGTACAGCATCCAGCTTACGCCTAGCCGATCATCAAAGACCTGTTGATCCTGATAGGCGCGCGGCCCGAATGTCACATATAGCGAGTGATAAAGCTCGGCCACTTTGGCTACAACCTCGGCCACAGATTTGTAATTACCTAACCGTGAAAGACCATTCGCTTTCTCATCCAGAGACAAGTCGACGCTATTGGAAATAATTCCAGTGTCTATCATTAATGACATAATTGCGGTTGCACCGTCATCTTGCCTCCCGTTCCATATGCCCAAGGCTTTCGGTCGATCAATTTTTTTCCCGTGTCCGTAGTCTGCCTTCAAAGCATCTATTGCAGCCTTCGATATTGCTCCGTTGGCGAAGACGTCATACTGAAGTGCATCTTGCAGCGAATCCCCTCCGAGATACCAGTTGCCACCCAAGGTTTCGTCCTTAGTTGCAATAAAATCAATAACAGCTTTGATTCGTTGAAGATGGAAGTCGAACGCACCTTTTGGGGTGGCAGCTTGATCTCTGTGTTGTTCAAGTAAATTCACAATAATCACTCACGGTTGATGGACCGACGGCACACCAAACTGGCGAAGCGTGTTCATCATGCAGGATCGTGTTTGCGGTGTCTCGAAGTACCACATTAGTCTGCTCGGTGGATTGGCACGAACAACTTCTCCTTGAATTGCTATTTGCTCCTGCATTCTTGCGAATCCTTTGAATGGAAATTTCAATTCATTATTTTCTTTTAAAAATTGATCGTAATTTCCCTTAGCTTCTTGCAAAAGACATTGTGACGCCTGGAACCCATCAAAATCGATGTCAAGCCAGTCCCATTCCATATTCCAGCCTTCGTTGGTCTCGCGCCCTTTTCCATCCGTTGTTATCCCATACTCAAAGCCGGTAATGCGCGCTTGGTAGCGCCGTGGCTCCGGGTTCATGCTGTGGTTCCTCCGCACCTTCTTACCGGCCTTATCTGGCGGGCACTTGCATGGCCTGTTGCGCTCGCGGCTCCGGTCGCGTGGAAGGCTGTCCAGACTACCACCCGCGCCCGTGCCAGCACCTGCGCCTCCGGCGGAACCCGTAGCCGGAACCGGCGAAGGCAGCGGTACGGGCATGGTCTGGAGAAGCGAGTTGGCTGCGCTTGCAAGCGTACCTGGGAATGGAATACCCATCAGTGATTCTCCATTTGTTCCGGTTGTTTTTTGCGGGTGGCACATATGTCCAGGGAAAAACGTAAATCGCTCTGTCTGGGCATAGGCGTTTCCTGACTGGACGATGGCAGAGGTGTCCAAAGCGAACGGGCTGGGTCATACTTTGGGCAATCGCGCCATTAAGTGCGCGAACAGCCGGTCGACGCTACCGACGCCCGCGACAACGCAGAATCAGATGAATCCCATTTGGATGTGGCAGGCGCGTTTGTCCTTGAATTCTTTGATTGAAAATCAAACGCGGCGGGCGGCGAGATTACCCGTTTGCCTTGGCCTCGCGTTCGGCGCGGCCCGCGTAAACGACGGCCCATAATTCTTCGTCGGTCATCGCCTTGTAGTCGGCAGGTGCGGTTTCCAGTTTGCGGCTCACCTCGGCGCGCTGGACCGGCCTGCCCACGGCGGGGTCGAGCAGTTCGCGCGACGCCGCCAGCCGCTTCGCCTCGTTCTCGGCGTGGCGCATCAGGTCCACCAGCACCGTCGGCACCTCGGCGGTGTATTCGTTCGCCAGGGCGCGCACGTCCGCCGTGAGACGGTTCGG
Organism: Paraburkholderia sp. J94; assembly: GCF_905220285.1. Classification (NCBI taxonomy): domain Bacteria; kingdom Pseudomonadati; phylum Pseudomonadota; class Betaproteobacteria; order Burkholderiales; family Burkholderiaceae; genus Paraburkholderia; species Paraburkholderia sp. J94. Next base: position 208,715 of record NZ_CAJMZH010000003.1, read on the forward strand.
GGTTCCCGCCGCGCGCCCGCCTGTCTTGAAGCCCTTCGCCATGTCTGCCTCCCATCCATCCGTGTCTACTTCGGACGCGCGCCGTGCTGGCAGCCCGCTCGCCAGCTTCATCCTCTTCGCCTGATTCGCTGTCGTTCGCGTGCGTGTGGCCCGGCTCCCAGCGAACTCCGACCACAGCTTCAAGCAAAAAGCCCAGCCTTAACCGGCTGGGCTTTTTGTTTTTCCGGCGCTTCCCGGCAGTGTGCGCAACGCACCCGCACCATTCGCCGGCACACCCAATGCTCCCGACTCCCTACAATGGCGACAAAAGACAACCAGCGCGAAACGACGCAATCCGACGCAATCCGCGCCTCGCGCCCCGCCCATTCCACAGGAGAGCCGTCCATGAATCTCATCCTCTGGCGTCACGCCGAAGCCGAAGATTTCGCGTCGAGCGACCTCGCGCGCCAGCTCACGACTCGCGGGCGCAAACAGGCGCAAAACGTCGCGCGCTGGCTGCGCACGCGTCTGCCCGACGACGCCGTGATCCTCGCGAGCCCGGCCGCCCGCACGATCCAGACCGCCGAAGCGCTCACCGACCAGTACCGCGTGGTGCGCGAGATCGCGCCCGATGCCAGCGTCGACGCCGTGCTGACCGCCGCCGGCTGGCCCGACGGCATTGCGTCGACGGTCGTCGTGGTCGGCCATCAGCCGACGCTCGGCGAAGTCGCCGCGCACCTGCTGTCGCCCGATGGCGACCGCCGCGGCTGGCCCGTGAAGAAGTCGGGCGTGCTCTGGATCAAGAGCCGCGAGCGCAACGGCGACGGCGAAGCCGTCCTGCTCGCCGCCATCACGCCCGATCTGGTCTGATCCGGGTCGCCATCGTCCTCGCCCCCATCCGCTGAAACCGCGCCGATCCCGTCTGATCGGCGCCACACACTCCATGACGGCGCGTTACGCCGCGCGCCATCGTCGCCATGCCTTCGCGCGCCGATGAACGCGGCGCGCCCTGCCCGCCAGCCCCATCCCAGCGCCGCCCACATGCGGCAAACACCCCGCTCCAGCGCAGCACAGACCCCGATCCCGCCCGTCAGGCTTACAGAGCGTCATTGAATCGTCATTGCGTTTTCATGGAAACGTAACCGCGTATTACTAAATTGCCGGGAAAGTTCTCTTACTTCCCGACCAGGACGCCCCATGCGAGATCTGCCGACGCCCACCCTGCCGTTCGCCTCGAGCCTTTTCGAGTTGAATCGGCGTCTGCCGCGTGCCGAAGAAACGGTCACCGCGCAGCACCGACTTCAGGTGGCCTGGGCTCGCAGCGACGAAGAACTGCGCGAAGCGCAGCGCCTGCGCTACCGCGTGTTCGCCGAGGAAATGGGCGCGCGTCTGACCGGCCCGGCCGGCCTCGACGTCGACGCCTTCGACCACTACTGCGATCACCTGATCGTGCGCGACCTCGACACGCTCAAGGTCGTCGGCACCTATCGCGTGCTGCCGCCGCACGAAGCCACGCGCATCGGCCGCCTGTACGCCGAGAGCGAATTCGACGTGTCGCGCCTCGCGCATCTGCGCCCGAAGATGGTCGAAGTGGGCCGCTCGTGCGTGCATCCCGACTACCGCAGCGGCTCGGTGATCATGTCGCTGTGGGGCGGTCTGGGCGCCTACATGACGCACAACGGCTACGAGACGATGCTCGGTTGCGCGAGCGTGGCGATGGCCGACGGCGGCCACTACGCGGCCAATCTCTACGCCTCGCTCGGCGCTAGCGCGCTGACCGACCCGGAATACCGCGCCTTCCCGCACACGCCGCTGCCCGTCGAGGAGCTGCGCACGGGCGGCAGCGCCGTGCCGCCGCCGCTGATCAAGGGTTATCTGCGCCTCGGCGCGAAGATCTGCGGCGCGCCGGCCTGGGACCCGGACTTCAACACCGCCGACTTCCTCACGCTGTTCCGTCTCTCGGACATCAACGAGCGTTACGCGCGCCATTTCCTCGGCGACGCCGCCGCGCGCTGAGCCGCCAGGACGTCACCAAACAAAACGCCCGGCCATGAAGCCGGGCGTTTTGCTTTTCCACATCGTCAGACAGTCACATCGTCAGACGGAGCGCGCGATCACTCCTCGGTGTACACCACGCGATACGGAATGCCGATCTTGCCCCACTCCGCCGCTTCCTGAACGAGGTTGTAGTCGGTGAGCGGATTGTTCTGCACCCACGCGTTCGGCAGCAGCACCTCGAAGCCCTCGCCTTCGCGCAAGACCTTGATGTGCGGCAGGCCGACGTCGGCGCGGCGGCGGCTCAGCAGCGCGGCGAGGCGCAGGCAGAACAGCAGCGGCCATTCGACGTCGCGCGCCTGCGAGAGCTTGCCGAGCTTGCCCACGTGGCCGAGCACGAGCGCCGCGAGGCGTGCCTGATCGGTGCGCGAGAAGCCGGGCATGTCGGCGTTGCTGGCGATATAGGCCGAATGCTTGTGATACGCGCTGTGCGAAATCGACAGACCGATCTCATGCAGCGAGGCCGCCCAGTTGAGGAAATTGCGGCTTTCCTCGCGGCGCTCCGCGTCGGGCTCCTCGAACTGGTCGTAGAAGCTCACCGCGAGTTCGGCGATGCGGCTCGCCTGCGCGCGATCGACGCCGTAGCGGCGCATGAAGCCTTCCACCGTGACCGTGCGCATGTCTTCGTGCTGCGAACGGCCCAGCAGGTCGTACAGCACGCCCAGACGCAGCGCGCCGTCGGTGGTATCGACGTAATCGATACCCAGTTCGTCGAACACGGCGATCATGATCGAGAGGCCGCCCGCCAGCACCGGAATGCGGTCGGGCTTGAGCGCGACGAGCTTCAGGCGGTTGACGTTCTCCGCCTTGATCAGCGCGCGCTTCAGGCGTTCGAGGCCGCCGCGCGAAATGCCGTGCGTCACGCCCGGATCGTTGAAGCCGTTCGCTTCGACGAGTTCGGCCAGCGCGCGCGCCGTGCCCGAGGAGCCGATCGCCTGGTCCCAGCCGGTCGCGCGGTAGTCCGACGAAATAATCTGGATTTCGCGCGTGGCGGCGAGTTCGGCCTGGCGCATGGTGTATTCGTCGACGTTGCCGGCCGGGAAGAACTGGCGGCTATGGCTCACGCAGCCGATATACAGGCTTTCCATGCGGATCGGCGTGTAGTGCGAACCGATGATGAACTCGGTCGAGCCGCCGCCGATGTCCACCACGAAGCGCTTGCCCGCGCTCGCCGGCACCGAGTGCGCGGCGCCCGCGTAGATGAGGCGCGCCTCTTCGCGGCCCGCGATCACTTCGATCGGGAAGCCGAGCGCGGCTTCGGCTTCGACGAGAAATTCGCGCGAGTTCTTGGCGACGCGCAGCGTGTTGGTCGCCACGGCGCGCACGTGATCGGGATGGAAGTCGCGCAGGCGCTCGCCGAAACGCTTGAGGGCGTCCCAGCCGCGCACCTGCGAGGCGCGGTCGAGCTGTTTGTCTTTCGACAGGCCCGCAGCCAGGCGCACGGGTTCACGCAGGGCGTCGACCGGATAGATCTGGCTGCCGGCATCGGTTTCTTCGACCCGGCCAACGATCAGACGAAAGCTGTTCGAACCGAGATCGACGGCGGCAAGCAGTTGCGGATTGTTGACCATCGAGGGGGCGGGCTCCATGCGTGCGAACGCGGTCATGCGGGCTCGTTGAGCGACGGCCGCGTTGTCCAAATATGCCATTTTAAGCGTACCCGACTTCGTCATGTCGCACCTCGCGCGAGTGACGGTCAGAAACGCCCGTAACGGGACCTTCGGGGACACCCTGACCCAGTGTGCATGATTAGTGCGCAAGGTGTCGAACACGTGAAAATGCGGCGTAGAATTTATGACACACCAATTGTCACAATAAAGTCATATTACTGTGAGAATTTCCGAGCGTCCGTTCGAATCATCCCCCGAAATTCCGCTTTCACTGCCAATGTCCATCCGCTATCCCCTTCTCAACCGCGAACTGGGCATTCTGGGATTCAACGAGCGTGTGCTCGCACAGGCCGCCGACCCCTCCGTTCCCTTGCTGGAGCGCTTGCGCTTCATCTGCATCACCAGCAGCAATCTCGACGAATTCTTCGAAGTCCGCATGGCCGGACTGCAGGAGCAGATGCGCGACAACCCGGGCGTGCTCTCGCCCGACGGCATGTCGCTGCAACACGTCTACGAGCTCGTGGTCGAGCGCGCACAGCGCCTCGTGCACCGCCAGTACCGCATGCTGCACGACACCGTGCTGCCCGCGCTCGAAAACGAAGGCATCTACTTTCACGGCACCGACGCCTGGAACGAAGCGCAGACCGCCTGGGCGCGCAAGTACTTCCTCGACGAGCTGCTGCCCGTGCTCACGCCGATCGGGCTCGATCCCGCGCACCCGTTCCCGCGCGTGCTCAACAAGAGCCTGAACTTCGTGGTCGAGCTCGAAGGCAAGGACGCCTTCGGCCGCCAGGCCGTGATGGGCATCGTGCAGGCGCCGCGCGCGCTGCCGCGACTCGTTCGGATGCCGCAGGAACTGTCGGGCTTCCAGCACGGCTTCGTGCTGCTCGGCTCGCTGCTGCAGCGCTTCGTGGGCGAGCTGTTCCCGAGCCTCGTGGTGCGCAGCTGCAACCAGTTCCGCATCACGCGCAACAGCGAGCTGTTCGTCGACGAAGACGAAATCACCAATCTGCGCGTCGCGCTGCAGGGCGAACTGCCCGCGCGCCATCTGGGCAATGCGGTGCGGCTCGAAGTATCGGCGGAGACGCCCGTGCATCTCGTTCGGCGTCTGCTCGACGAAAGCGGCCTGGACGAGAAGGACTGCTACTACGTCGACGGCCCCGTGAATCTCGTGCGCCTCATGCAGCTGCCCGAGATGGTCGATCGCCCCGATCTCAAGTTCGTGCCGCACGTGCCCGCGATTCCGCAGCGCATCGCCGCGAACAGCAATATGTTCGACGTGATCGATCAGGGCGACGTGCTGCTGCATCATCCGTACGAGAGCTTCCAGCCCGTGCTGGAACTGCTGCTGCAGGCCGCCAACGATCCGAACGTGGTCGCGATCAAGCAGACCATCTACCGCACCGGCACCGACTCGCCGCTGATGGACGCGCTCATGCAGGCCGCGCGCAACGGCAAGGAAGTGACGGTGGTCGTGGAGCTGCTCGCGCGCTTCGACGAAGAAACCAACATCAACTGGGCCTCGCAGCTCGAAGCCGTGGGCGCGCATGTGGTGTACGGCGTGGTCGGCCACAAGTGCCACGCCAAGATGATGCTGATCGTGCGCCGCGTGCCCGTGAACGGCCGCATGCAGCTGCGCCGCTACGTGCACCTCGGCACCGGCAACTATCATCCGCGCACGGCGCGTCTCTATACCGACTTCGGCCTCATGACCTCGGAGCCCAGGACCTGCGAGGACGTGCATCACGTGTTCCAGCAGCTCACCGGCATCGGCGGCGAACTGCAACTGCACGAGCTGTGGCAGTCGCCGTTCACGCTGCATCCGAAGCTCATCGAGTCGATCCGCGCCGAAGCCGAGGCCGCGCGCCAGGGCAAGAAGGCACGCATCGTCGCGAAGATGAACGCGCTGCTCGAACCGACGGTGATCGATGAGCTATACGAAGCCTCGCAAGCGGGCGTAAAGATCGATCTGATCGTGCGCGGCGTGTGCTCGCTGCAGCCGGGCGTGCCGGGACTCTCGGAGAACATCACGGTGCGCTCGATCGTCGGGCGCTTCCTCGAACATCATCGCATCTACTACTTCTACGCGGGCGGCGCGGAAAACGTCTATCTGTCGAGCGCCGACTGGATGGACCGCAATCTGTTCCGCCGCGTCGAAGTGGCGTTCCCGATTCACGACCGGCGACTGAAGCGCCGCGTGATCGCCGAAGGGCTGTCGTGCTTCCTCGGCGATAACCAGTCGGCGTGGCTCATGCAGAGCGACGGCCATTACAAGCGCCGCCGCGCGGGCAAGGCCGTGCGCAACGCGCAGATGAGCCTGCTCACGAAGTTCTGCTCGTGAGGGTTTAAGCCTGGGCCTTCGCTCAAGGCGTAAAAAAAGCCGCTTCGATCGAAGCGGCTTTTTTATTGGGCGTCTAAAAAACGATGCGCCGTGAACGACACTGCGCTCAAACCGGCGCGGGCTGACGCCGCGTCGTGCGCGCGGACGGAAAGCGCACCGTGAACGTACTGCCGCGCCCTTCCTCGCTTTTCACTTCGAGCGCCGCGTCGTGGCGCTGCAGCACGTGTTTGACGATGGCAAGGCCCAGCCCCGTGCCGCCTGTGTCGCGCGAGCGGCTGCGGTCCACGCGATAGAAACGCTCGGTCAGGCGCGGGATGTCGTTGGCCGGAATACCGAAGCCGGTATCGGTGACCGAGAACACCGCCTGCCCGCCTTCCGCGCGCCAGGCCAGATGCACCTTGCCGCCTTCCGGCGTGTAGCGCACGGCGTTGGTCGCGAGATTGCCGAGCGCGCTGAGAATTTCGGTTTCCGAACCGGTGAGCGAGAGCCCGTCGTCGAAATCGAAGCTGATGCGGTGATGGCCGCCCGAGAGGCTTTCCGCGTCCTCGCGCACATGGCCGAGCACCGCGCGCATGTCGATCATCTGATCGCCCGGCGAACGCCCTTCGCCTTCGAGTTTCGCCAGCACGAGCAGATCGGTCACGATGTGACGCATGCGCGACGCTTGCTGCTCCATCAAATCGAAATAGCGGTTGCGCTCGTCTTCGGAAAGCGGCAGCTCGCGCATCGTTTCGAGGAAGCCCGAGAGTACCGTGAGCGGCGTCTTCAGTTCGTGCGAAACGTTGGCGACAAAGTCACGGCGCATGGCGTCGGTGCGTTCAAGCTCGGTGATGTCCTGCGAGAGCACGAGCTTGCGGTTGTCGCCGTACGGAAACACCTGCACGGAAAGCACGTTCTGCCGCTTCGCGCCCATGCCGCGCATGATCAGCATGTCCCGATAGTCGTGCGAATTGAGGTAGCGCACGAAGTCGGGCTGACGCACGAGATGCGTGATGTGCTGGCGCAGATCGCGTTTGGCGTCGAGGCCGAAATGGACTTCGGAGATCGCGTTGCACCACTCGATCTGATCGTGATCGTCGAGCATGGCCACGCCGTTGGGCGAGGCCTGGATGGCCTGGATGAAACGCGAGTGCTGCTGCTCGACCTGGCGCACCTGGGCATGCCAGCGCTTCGCGAGCTTGTGCAGACGGTAATAGATTTCGCCCCACACGCCCGGCGCGCTCGGCACTTCGCCGTAGACCGGCGCGTCGAGCAGACGCCACAGGCGCTGTTTGTGGAAGGTGCTGAAAACCATTTGCGCGGACAGCGCCAGCACGGCGACGACCAGCGCGAGCTTCACGCCGAACAGCACGCCGACGCCCGTGCAGAGGAGCGCGAGCAGCACGATCGAGACGAGGGCGCGCCCCCAGATGATGTTCATGTTCCTGCGATCGATGAGAAGAGGAGACCGGACCGGGGCGCGGCGGATACGGAAAGCACCGGCGTACTGCGGCCCGGCCTCAGGCGGCCGGGCACCGGAGCGGCGAACCGCCCCGCTTCCTCAGATGCCCGCTCAGTGTCAGCTTCAGGCGCTCTTGGCGAGACGGTAGCCGCTACCGCGCACCGTTTCGATCATAGCATCGCAGCCCGCGGGCTTAAGCGCCGCACGCAGACGTTTGATATGCACGTCGACGGTACGCTCCTCGACGAACACGTGGTCACCCCAGACCTGATCGAGCAATTGCGTGCGGCTATGCACGCGCTCCGGGTGCGTCATGAAGAAGTGCAGCAGGCGGAACTCGGTCGGGCCGAGATCGAGCTTGATCTCCGAGCCTTCGGCGGCGGCCGCGACGCGGTGCGTGGCCGGATCGAGCTTCAGACCGTTGATGGCGACCACGTCTTCCGTGAGCTGCGGCGCGCGGCGGCGCAGGACCGCCTTGATGCGCGCCATCAGTTCCTTCGGCGAAAACGGCTTCGTGACGTAATCGTCGGCGCCGATTTCGAGGCCGAGCACCTTGTCCTGCTCGTCGCCGCGCGCGGTCAGCATGATGATCGGAATATGCTTCGTGCGCTCGTTATTGCGCAGATCGCGCGCGAAATTGACGCCCGACTTGCCCGGCAGCATCCAGTCGAGCAGGATGAGGTCGGGCAGCACGTCGCTGATCAGGTTCTGCGCCTGTTCCGCGTTATACGCGCGGATCGGGCAATGACCCGCGTGTTGCAGGTTCACGGAAATCAGCTCGGAAATCGCGGGCTCATCTTCGATGACGAGAATGCTGCTGGGCATCGGCACCTCTGGCACTAAGACCTGTTAAACCGTTGTTACGTAATGTGAAGGATCAGCTCAACGCTTCGCGTTCGAGCGCGTCGCGCGACTTGTGGCGCACGTCGGTGCCCTTCACGATGTAGATGATGAATTCGGCGATGTTCTTCGCGTGGTCGCCGATCCGCTCGATCGCCTTGGCGATGAACAGATAGTCGAGGCCCGCGGAAATCGTGCGCGGATCTTCCATCATGTAGCTCACGAGCTTGCGCACGAACGCACGGAATTCCTCGTCGATCGCCTTGTCGTCGCGCACGATCTGCGCGGCGGCCACGGTGTCGAGGCGCGCGAACGCGTCGAGCGCGCGGCGCAGGATCGACACGGCCATCTCGCCCGAGACCTTGATCTCGGCGATATTGACCGCGCGCGAGGCGCCGTCTTCCATCAGGCGCCTGGTGCGCTTGGCGATCTTTTCGGCTTCGTCGCCGGCGCGCTCGAGGTTCGTGATGGTCTTCGAGATCGCGAGCACGAGACGCAGGTCGCGCGCGGCCGGCTGACGGCGCGCAATGATGTTGCTGCACTCCTCGTCGATCTCGACTTCCATCGTGTTGAGGCGGTCTTCGGCGGCAATCACGCGCTCGGCGGCTTCGCCGTCGAACTCGTTGAGGGCCTGCATCGCCGTGATGATCTGCGATTCCACGAGGCCGCCCATTTCGAGCACCTTCGAGGAAATCAGGTTCAGGTCGGCGTCGAACTGGCTGGACAGATGCTTGTCGGACATGTCGTTTCTCCCTTCTTGCGCTGGCTGGATCACCCGACGGTGATTAGCCGAAGCGGCCGGTGATGTAGTCTTCCGTTTCCTTGCGGACCGGCTTGATGAAGATCTTCTCGGTGTCGCCGAACTCGATCAGCTCGCCGAGATACATGTACGCAGTGTAGTCCGAGCAACGCGCGGCCTGCTGCATGTTGTGGGTGACGATCACCACCGTGTAGTCGCTCTTGAGTTCCGCGATCAGTTCTTCGATGCGGCCCGTCGAGATCGGGTCGAGCGCCGAGCACGGCTCGTCGAGCAGCAGCACTTCGGGACGGATCGCAATGCCGCGCGCGATGCACAGACGCTGCTGCTGGCCGCCCGAGAGGCCGTAGCCGCTCTGGTTGAGCTTGTCCTTCACTTCGTTCCAGAGCGCCGCCTTGGTGAGCGCCCATTCGACGCGGTCGTCCATTTCCGGGCGCGACAGCTTCTCGAACATCTTCACGCCGAACGCGATGTTGTCGTAAATCGACATCGGGAACGGGGTCGGCTTCTGGAACACCATGCCCACACGCGCGCGCAGCAGCGAAATGTCCTTGTTGTAGGTGAGCAGGTTCTCACCGTCCATCAGGATCTCGCCTTCGGCGCGCTGCTCGGGATAGAGCGCGTACATCTTGTTGAAGGTACGCAGCAGCGTGGACTTGCCGCAGCCCGACGGGCCGATGAACGCCGTCACCTTGCCTTCGGGAATCTGCAGGTTGATGTTCTTGAGCGCGTGGTACTTGCCGTAGAAGAAGTTCAGGTCCTTCACTTCGATCTTCGGCTTGCCGAGCATGAGGCCGCTTTTGCCCTGGGCGGGGTCGAGGCCCGAAGGGGCGGTACCGTTTGCAGCGGGATTGAGGTGACTCTCTGCCATATTCATCGGATGACTCCGCCCTTACTTTTTCGAAAAGATGGTGCGCGCGAGGATATTCAGACCCAGCACGCCCAACGTGATCAGGAACACGCCGGCCCAGGCAAGCGATTGCCACTGCGAGAACGGGCTCATCGCAAACTTGTAGATGGTGACCGGAAGGTTCGCCATCGGCTGATTCATGTCCATGCTGAAGAACTGGTTCGACAGCGCCGTAAAGAGCAGCGGCGCGGTTTCGCCGGCGATACGCGCCACGGCGAGCAGCACACCCGTCACGATGCCCGCGATCGACGCCTTCAGCGTGATCGACAGCACCATTTTCCACTTCGGCGTGCCGAGCGCGAAGGCCGCTTCACGCAGCGCGTTCGGCACCAGCTTCAGCATGTTTTCGGTCGTGCGGATCACGATCGGGATTTCCAGCAGCGCCAGCGAGATCGCACCGGCCCAGCCGCTGAAGTGGCCCATCTTCGCGACCACGAGCGCGTAGACGAACAGACCCACGACGATCGACGGCGCCGACAGCAGGATGTCGTTGATGAAGCGCGTGATGCTCGCGAGCCAGCCCTTCTGGCCGTATTCGGCGAGATAGACGCCCGCCAGGATGCCGATCGGCGTGCCGACGAACGTCGCCAGCGCGACCAGTTCCAGGCTGCCGACGATCGCGTTGGCGAGACCGCCGCCATCGGTGTTCGGCGGCGGCGTCGACTGCGTGAAGAGTTGCACCGACAGACCGCCCACGCCGAGCGAGAGCGTCGTGTAGAGAATCCACACGAGCCACAGCAGACCGAAGGCCATGGCGCCGAGCGACGCCGTCAGCGCGATGGCGTTGGTCACGCGGCGGCGGCTTTGCAGCTTGCCGCGCATGCGTTCGAGTTCGGGGCCGTAGATGGCGCCCGGGATTTTCAGCATCGGCTCGCTCATCGCGCACCCTCCGACTTTTCAAGGCGCAGCAGCATGATCTTCGAGATCGCCAGCACGATGAAGGTAATCACGAACAGGATCAGGCCCAGCTCCATGAGCGCGGCGGTATGCAGGCCCGGGCTCGCTTCGGCGAACTCGTTGGCGAGCGCCGAGGTGATGCTGTTGCCCGGCGAGAACAGCGAGACGTTGTCGAGCAGGTTCGTATTGCCGATCACGAACGTGACGGCCATGGTCTCGCCGAGCGCGCGGCCGAGGCCGAGCATCACGCCGCCGATCACGCCGGTCTTGGTGAAGGGCAGTACGATCTTCCACATCACTTCCCACGTCGTGCAGCCGATGCCGTAGGCCGACTCCTTGAGCAGCACGGGCGTGACTTCGAACACGTCGCGCATCACCGAGGCAATGTACGGAATGATCATGATCGCGAGAATGACGCCCGCGCACAGAATGCCGATGCCGATCGGCGGGCCCTGGAACAGCGGGCCGATCAGCCAGACGTCGCCGAGCAGATGGCCGAGCGGGCGCTGGAAGTATTGCGCGAAGATCGGCGCGAACACGAGCAGGCCCCACATGCCGTACACGATCGACGGGATCGCGGCCAGCAGTTCGATGGCGATGCCGAGCGGACGGCGCAGCCAGGCCGGCGACAGCTCAGTGAGGAACAGCGCGATGCCGAAGCTCACCGGCACGGCGATGATCAGCGCGATGAGCGAGGTAGCGATCGTGCCGTAGATGGGCACGAGCGCGCCGAACTGGTCGCTGGGAGGATCCCAGTCGGCCGTCCAGAGGAATGAGAGACCGAACTTCTGGATCGTCGGCATCGAAGCGACGATCAGCGACACGATGATGCCGCCGAGCAGCAACAGCGTGACGATGGCGGCGCCGCGGGTGAGGCCGCCGAAAATGATGTCCCCTGCCGGGCTGGGCGCTTTCTGCTGCGCGGCGTTGCCGGGCGGGTTCGAGACGAGCGGGACGTCGGACATGATGACCTGTTTCCAGTTGCCGCAAGCGAGGCTCGCGACGTTGATGCGGTTCCAGAACCGCCAACCGCCCTGCGCCGGTCCAGCGACCGGTCGATCAGCACTCAGGGCGGCACATCGTAGCGGGTGTATTTACGGAAATATTGCAGAATTATTACAACTGCACAACCAGTATCCCGGAAGCAGCACGGGCCGCACGCGCGAAGCGGGCGGCCCGGTGAGCTACACGGTCGGTCCGCTTACTCGGCGATAGCCTTGCCGCTTGCGTCCTTGACCTTTTCCTTCCACTGCGACTTGATCTCGCTCACGACCGATTGCGGCAGCGAGATGTAGTCGAGGCTGTCGGCGGCCGGCGTGCCGTTCTTGAACGCCCAGTCGAAGAACTTGAGCGTTTCCTTGCCTTGATCCGGCTTGTCCTGTGCCGTGTGCAGCAGCACGAACGTGGCGCCCACGACCGGCCATGCTTCCTTGCCCGGCTCGTTCGTCAGGATCTGGTAGAACGACTTCTTCCAGTCGGCGCCGGCGGCAGCGGCCTTGAACGTGTCCGTGCTCGGCTCGACGACCGCGCCCGATTCGTTCTTCATGGCAGTGTAGACCATGTGATTTTGCTTGGCGTACGCCCACTCGACGTAGCCGATCGCGCCCGGCAGACGCTGCACGAAGGCGGCGACGCCGTCGTTGCCCTTACCGCCCGTACCCGTCGGCCAGTTCACGGTCGAGCCTTCGCCGACCTTGCTCTTCCACTCGGTGTTGACCTTCGACAGGTAGTTCGTCCAGATGAAGCTGGTGCCCGAACCGTCGGCGCGGCGAACCACGGCGATGTCCAGATCCGGCAGCTTGACCTTCGGGTTCAGCGCGGCGATCGCCGGGTCGTTCCACTTCTTGATCTTGCCGAGGTAGATGTCGCCGAGCACCTGGCCCGACAGCGTGATTTCACCCGCCTTGATGCCCGGCACGTTGATCGCCGGCACGACGCCGCCCACCACCGTCGGGAACTGGAACAGGCCTTCCTTCGTCAGTTCGTCGTCCTTCAGGGGCGCGTCCGAACCTGCGAAGTCAACCGTCTTGGCGACGATCTGCTTGATACCGCCCGACGAGCCGATGCCTTGGTAGTTCACCTTGCCGCCGCCCGACTTTTGATAGGCATCCGCCCATTTCGTGTAGATCGGTGCTGCGAAGGTGCTGCCCGCGCCGGTGATGTCAGCAGCGTGGGCTGCCATCGCGAAGAGCGCGCCAGCAACGCCAGCGAGCGCGGTTTGCATCAATTTCATGAGACCTCCAGGTGTGTGAGCGGATGAACGACAGGGCGAAGAATAGGGCCTCTCTGTGACAGTACTGTGACGATTCATGAAGCGTTCGTGACAGTACGATTACCGCCTGAAAGTCGGGACCTGGAGCAGTTAGGCGTTTGCTTCAAAACCGTGAAACCCCCGCCGGCAAGCCATTGCGGCCGCCCCGCCCCGCCTGGCGGGCGTTTGGCCGCGCAGCGGGGTCCGAATGCATCAACCGCCGAGGGACGGATGAAAGCGATTTGAAAACGCGCGATTAGCGTTCGCAAACGTTTTGGAACGTTCGCTCGAACTGCGAAATTTCTGCTGAAGAATGCTGCGCGCCGCACATGAAAAAAGCGATGCGCGACGCATTGTCGCGCCGTGCATCGCTTCTTTTTGACGGCCTCGCTTACCTCAACCGCATCGGTCGAGTCCGCTCAGGCCAGGTGACGCCGTCCTGGGTCCAGGATCAGGCGATCGCGCGCTTCACCGTGTCGGCGATCGACTCGGCGTAATGGAGCGTGTCGCGCTCGTCGCGCGCTTCCACCATCACGCGCAGCACCGGCTCCGTGCCCGAGGCGCGGATCAGCACGCGGCCCTTGCCCTTGAGCTCGGCTTCGGCGTCGGCGATCGACTTCTGGATGACCGCGTTGCCCTTCCAGTCGGCGCCCTGCGCGATGCGCACGTTGATGAGCTTCTGCGGAAACAGCGTGACGCCGTCGATCAGCTGATCGAGCGTCTTGCCGCTGCGCTTGATGGCCGCGAGCACCAGCAGCGCGGACACAATGCCGTCGCCGGTCGTGTGGCGGTCCAGCGAGAGGATGTGGCCCGAGCCTTCCGCGCCGATCTGCCAGCCGCGCTCGCGCAACTGCTCGAGCACGTAGCGGTCGCCCACATTGGCGCGCACGAACTGCACGCCGAGGCGGTCGAGCGCCTGCTCGACCGCGAGGTTGGTCATGAGCGTGCCGACCGCGCCCTCCACCTTGCCGTCGGTCGCGATACGGTCCTTCACGAGCACGTAGAGCAGTTCGTCGCCGTTGTAGAGACGGCCCTGGGCGTCGACCACCTGGAGACGGTCCGCGTCGCCGTCCAGCGCGATGCCGAGGTCCGCGTGATTGGCGCGCACTGCGCGCACCAGCGCGTCCGGCGCCGTCGCGCCCACGCCGTCGTTGATGTTGAAGCCGTTCGGCGACACACCGATCGGCACCACATCGGCGCCCAGTTCGTGGAAGACGTGCGGCGCGATGTCATACGCCGCGCCGTTCGCGCAGTCGATGACGAGCTTCATGCCGCGCAGATTGAACGCCTGCGGGAACGTGCTCTTGCAGAACTCGATATAGCGCCCGCCCGCATCGTGCAGACGGCGGGCGCGGCCGAGTTGCTCGGACGGCGCGCAGTCGAGCGGCAGTTCGAGCTGCTCCTCGATCTGCGTTTCGACGTCGTCGGGCAGCTTGTTGCCGTCGGCCGAGAAGAACTTGATGCCGTTGTCGTAGTACGGATTGTGCGACGCGCTGATCACGACGCCTGCGGCCAGACGCAGCGCGCGCGTGAGATAGGCGATGCCCGGCGTGGTCATCGGCCCGGCCAGCATCACGTCGATGCCCGCGGCGGACAGCCCCGCTTCCAGCGACGCCTCCAGCATATAGCCCGAAATGCGCGTGTCCTTGCCGATCAGCACGGACGGACGCGGCCCCGACACCGGCGCGGCGCCGGCCAGCACCTTGCCCGCCGCGTAGCCCAGCCGCAGCACGAAATCAGGCGTGATCGGCGCGACACCCACCTTGCCGCGCACCCCATCGGTTCCGAAATAACGACGTCCCATACCTCAAACCTCTCTTTGGTTCTATTTTGCGGCGCCTGCGCGCCACGTTTTCATGCTGCCGTGCTGCCCTGTACTGCGCGATGGCGGCCGTCTTCACGGCCTTCCCGATCGCTTGCTTCTCGCCCGCTTAAGCCCGCTCAAGCGCGCTCGGCGGCGCGCATGGCGCCCCACACCTTGAGCGCGTCGACGGTCGGCGCCACGTCGTGCACGCGGATGATCGCCGCGCCCTTCTGCGCCGCGCAGACCGCCGCGGCGACGCTGGCCGCCACGCGCTCCGGCGCGGGCCGGTTCACGAGCGCGCCGAGCATCGACTTGCGCGACATGCCCGCGAGGATCGGATACGGCGCGACGCCTTGCGGCACCGCCGGCGCGGTTTGCGGCAACTGCGCGAGCAGCGCGTAGTTATGCTCGATCACCGACTTGCCGAAGCCGAAGCCCGGATCGACGCTGATGCGTGCCTTCGCGACGCCCGCCGCTTCGAGCTCGGCGCAGCGTCCGGCCAGAAACTCGCGCACCTCGCGCACGACATCGTCATAGTCGGGCTCGCCGACCTGCATCGTCTGCGGCTCGCCGAGCATGTGCATCACGCACAGCCCGCAGTCGCTTTCGCGCACGGCCTCGACGGCGCCGGGCATACGAAAGCCCCAGATGTCGTTGATCAGGTCCGCGCCCGCCGCAATCGCGTGGCGCATGACGTCCGGCTTGTACGTATCGATCGACAGCGGGACATTCGCGCCCTTGAGCCGTTCGATCAGCGGGATCACGCGTTCGAGTTCTTCATCGAGCGGCACGGGCGGCGCGCCTGGGCGCGTCGACTCCCCGCCGATATCGATGATGTCCACGCCGTCGAGCATCATCTGCTCGGCGCGGCGCAGCGCGTCGTCGAATGCCACATAGCGGCCGCCGTCGGAAAACGAATCGGGCGTCGCGTTGAGAATCCCCATCACGAGCGGTCGCTCGAAGGTCAGCGTGAAACGGCCGCAGGCGAGCGGCTCCGGGGCAAGCTCAGGGTGAAGATTATTACCCTGTGAGGTCAGATTGGGCACGTCAAGAAACGTCAGAGGTGTAACGAAATGCGGTCGCCCGCAAACGCCAGCCCGAAGGCTCGCGCGGCGCGGCGACCATCAATGCAGCCAGAAATGCAAAACGGGCCGATGTGAAGATCACACCGGCCCGCAACTTTACTCGATCTGACGCACTACAGGCGGTCAGGCCGGCGCAGTGGCGCTGCTACCGGGCTTGACTTCGGTGCCCGTGCTGCTGCCACCCGAGGAAGCGTCGCCCGCGGAGGACGGGCTGCTCTTCGGCGAGCGCGGCGGACGGCCGGCCATGATGTCGTTGATCTGATCGGCGTCGATCGTTTCCCACTCCATCAGCGCGGCGGTCATGGCTTCGACCTTGTCGCGGTTTTCGTCGAGCAGACGCTTCGCGAGACTGTACTGCTCGTCGAGCACGCGGCGGATTTCCGCGTCGACCTTCTGCTGCGTGGCTTCCGAAATCACACGCGTGAAGCCCTTGCCGAATGCGCCGCCGTCGTTGTCGTCGTCGGCGTAGACCATCGGTCCGAGCGCGTCGGTCATGCCGAAGCGCGTGACCATTGCGCGGGCCGTCTGCGTTGCCTTGTTAAAGTCGTCCGAGGCACCCGTGCTGATCAGGTTCATGAACAACTCTTCCGCCACGCGGCCACCGAACAGAATCGCCAGACGGTCCAGCAGATAGTCCTTCGAGTACGTTTCGTTGTCGTGCTCGGGCAACTGCCACGTCACGCCCAGCGCACGGCCACGCGGAATGATCGTGACCTTGTGGACCGGATCGGCCTTCGGCAGCAGCTTCGCGATCACGGCGTGACCCGACTCGTGATACGCCGTGGCACGCTTCGCTTCTTCGCGGATGACGGCCGACTTGCGCTCCGGACCCATGAAGATCTTGTCCTTCGCGTCTTCGAAGTCCTGCATTTCGACGATGCGCTTGCCGCGACGCGCCGCAAACAGTGCAGCTTCGTTCACGAGGTTCGCGAGGTCGGCGCCCGAGAAGCCCGGCGTGCCGCGCGCGATGACCGCTGCGTCCACGTCGTTGGCGATCGGCACCTTGCGCAGGTGAACCTTCATGATCTGCTCGCGGCCGCGGATGTCCGGCAGACCGACGTAGACCTGGCGGTCGAAGCGGCCCGGACGCAGCAGCGCCTTGTCGAGCACGTCCGAACGGTTGGTTGCCGCGATCACGATGACGCCCGAGTTGGCCTCGAAGCCGTCCATTTCCACCAGCATCTGGTTCAGTGTCTGCTCGCGCTCGTCGTTACCGCCGCCCATGCCGGCGCCACGATGGCGGCCGACCGCGTCGATTTCGTCGATGAACACGATGCAGGGCGCGTGCTTCTTGGCCTGCTCGAACATGTCGCGCACGCGGGCCGCGCCCACGCCGACGAACATTTCGACGAAGTCCGAACCCGAGATGCTGAAGAACGGCACCTTCGCTTCGCCGGCGATGGCGCGCGCGAGCAGCGTCTTACCGGTACCCGGAGGGCCGACCAGCAGCACGCCGCGCGGGATGCGACCGCCCAGCTTCTGGAATTTTTGCGGATCACGCAGGAAGTCGACGAGCTCGGACACTTCTTCCTTCGCTTCGTCGCAGCCCGCGACGTCGGAGAAGTTGACCGCGTTGTTGTTCTCGTCGATCAGACGGGCGCGCGATTTGCCGAACGAGAACGCTCCGCCTTTGCCGCCACCCTGCATCTGCCTCATCATGTAGAACCAGAACACGATGATCAGGAGCGTAGGCCCGAGGTAGTACAGCGCCGAGACGAGCGCGTTCGGCTCTTCGTCGGCCTTGCCGCTCACCTGCACGCCGTATTTCATCAGGTCGCCGACCATCCAGATGTCACCGGGGGAGACGATCTGGTATTTCTGGCCGTCGGCCGGAGTGACCGTGAGGTTCCGCCCCTGCACCACGACGCTCTTGACCTTGCCGTTCTTCGCGTCGTCCATGAACTGCGAATAGGAAACGCCTTCCTGGACACGGGGCTTGTCGAACTGCTTGAACACCGTAAACAGCACCAGTGCGATTACCAACCACACCGCTGCCTTCGAAAACATGTTGTTGTTCAAAGCACCACTCCTTCACTCATAGACGGGCGCCTACATTTGCCTTGCGACACCACCAAAGCATTCTAATCCAGTACGCAGGGGCTCGCCATAACGTTTCGCTAAGGTCGGGATAGCCCGCGCGCCTTGTCGGAACTGCCTTTCGGGGCGGCGCGAAGCTTTTTCGCACCGCTTTATGACAGTTCTTGCAAAACGCCTGCTGCACTGGAACCGATTCTTTCGCGTTGCCCGGTTTAACGGGGTCGCTTCAGATGTTTGCCCAATATAAACGTTTCGGACGATTTATCGCGCGAAGCCTTCGGTTTGCGCGCGGCCACGACCTTGAACTGATGCTTGAAGTTCTCGACGATCTGGCTGTAACCACTGCCGTGAAAGCATTTTACTAAAAGGGCACCATCAGATTTCAGATGATTCTGCGAAAACTCGAGCGCGAGATCGCAAATATGCTCGATGCGCGCGGCGTCCGCAGACGCGACCCCCGACAGATTGGGTGCCATGTCCGAAATTACAAGGTCCACCGGACGGCCGCCCAGCGTTTCTTCGAGTTGCGCGAGCACGGAGTCTTCGCGGAAGTCGCCTTGCAGGAACTGGACGTCGGCGATCGGCTCCATGGGCAGGAGGTCGAGCGCAATGATCGTGCCGTCGATGCCGCCCTGACGCTGCTCGTCGCGCTTCGAACTCTGCACGAGCTTGTTGCGCGCGTACTGGCTCCAGCTGCCGGGCGCGGCGCCGAGGTCAACGATCACCATGCCAGGACGGATCAGTTTGTCCTGCTCGTCGATTTCCTTCAGCTTGTAGGCGGCGCGGGCGCGATACCCCTCCCGTTGCGCCATCTTCACGTACGGATCGTTAATATGGTCGTGCAGCCACGACGTGTTGAAGCGGTTTTTTGCCATTAAAGATGAACTCTTGCTGCGTGATGTCGCGCTTTTAGCGGATAATACGCGTTTAATTCGTGCGGCCGTCGCGGCCCGTCCGGTTTCTGTGGCGTGTTTGCACCGCCGCGCCTGCCGGTCTCTGCCCGCGCCGCGCCGTCCTCCACGGTTTTTCCGTTGTTTCCGACGCGCCTTTCGCCCGGCGGCCCCTCGTTGTGTGGCCGCGATTCATGGCGAGCGCCGTCATTTTAGTCGAGTCTGCCACATCCCATGCCCGCCCTCACTCTTACTGCCGAACAGCGCTCCGAATTTCGTTCCGCGGCTCACGCGCTCAAACCGGTCGTGCTCATCGGCGCCGAGGGACTGACCGACGCCGTCCTCAAGGAAATCCAGGTTCACCTCGACGCGCACCAGCTCATCAAGGTGCGGGTGTTCGGCGACGAGCGCGAAGAGCGCCTCGCGATCTACGAAGAGATCTGCGACCGCCTGAACGCGGCGCCCATCCAGCACATCGGCAAGCTGCTGGTGATCTACAAGCCCGAGCAAGCCAAGCCGAAGACCACCCTGGCCCGCGCCGGCGCGCGCGGCACCGTGTCGCGTCCGGCCGGCGATGTGCCGAGCGCGCGCGAAGCCGGCAAGCGCGGCGCCTCGCCGCGCGTCGTGAAGGTCGTCAAGCCGTCGGACAACCCGATGCGCAAGCCGAAGAAGCAAAGCGTCACGGTCAAGGGCAACGAGCGCGTCACGCAAGGCGGCAACGTCAAGCGCGCCAAGAAGCGTCAGACCAGCGCGAAGCGTTCGCATCAGAACGCCAAGTAAGCAGGCTCGGGCGGTACATCGCCCGACTGACTGAAATAAAAAAGCGCGGCACGCATGCCGCGCTTTTTTCATTGCGCGATCGAGTCGCGCGCACCCGACTTATCGGCGCACGCCGCGCGCCGAAGGCAGCAGCCACACAAGCCACGCACCCAGCAGGCTCTGCACCAGATAGAACAGGCTCGAAATGCCGTGCAGCATGCCGAAGCGGCTCGCATAAGCCGAATGCGCGATGTCGATGCCGGCCTGCGCCGCGTTCATGCGCATGGCGTTCATGAACGGTTGCAGCGCGTAATAGCCGACCACCACGCACAGCAGCATGCCGACCAGCAGCCAGCGCAGCCGGCGATACCCCACCTCGCCGCGCTTCACGAACACGTTCGCGAGCACCAGCAGCAGCACGCCGCTCACGAGCCCGATCATGCCTTCGATGCGAAATACCTGCGCCGCGATCGCGCCCGCCGACATGCGGTCGAGCGACGCGAACAGCACGGGCGCCACCGCATAACCGATAGTCAGCTGGCTGCCGACCCACAGCATCGCGATCAGCGCGAACAGCCGGTGCGGCACGAGCGACGCGCCCGGGCGGGCAGCAGCAATGTCGGCGCTCACGTCATTCTTCACGTCGTGACCCATGATCGGCGCCTTCTCAGATGTAACGAACCTCGATGACTTCGTACTCGCGCACGCCGCTCGGCGCCTGCACCGCGGCCACGTCGCCTTCCGACTTGCCGATCAGCGCGCGCGCGATGGGCGAGCTCACCGAAATCAGACCGTGTTCGAGGTCGGCTTCGTCGTCGCCGACGATCTGGTACGTGACGGTATTGCCCGATTCGAGGTCTTCGAGATCGACGGTCGAACCGAACACGACGCGGCCTTCGGCCTCCAGCGTCGACGGGTCGATGACCTGCGCAGCCGCCAGCTTCGATTCGATTTCAGCGATGCGGCCTTCGATGAAGCCCTGCTTTTCCTTCGCGGCGTCGTATTCCGCGTTTTCGGACAGATCGCCCTGGGCGCGCGCTTCGGAGATCGAATTGATGACCGCCGGACGCTCGACGGATTTCAGGCGCTGCAGTTCTTCGCGAAGTTGATCTGCGCCGCGCTTGGTCAAGGGAATCGTGCTCATAAACAACTCGTTCAGCCGCTTGGGGCCGTATTGATGCCGCCCGCACATGCGCGGACGGCCATAAAAAAAATTCCGCGGTTAAGTGCATCCCGCGAGGGCGGCGGCGCACATTAGCGCAGCCTGAAAACCCTGTTGGGACGCCGCTTAACCGCGGCACATTCAGCTTTTTGCCTGCCTCGTTCCGTATTGGACAGGCAAAGGTAGCCTTAGTTTAGGCGAGCGTGGAGGCCTTGTAAATCATAGACTTCCAGGTTCTTCAGGTAGCGCAGACCCTCGACGGCGGCGCGTGCGCCGGACATCGTGGTGTAGTACGTGACCTTGTTCGCCTGCGCGCTCATGCGGATCGAACGCGAGTCGGCGATCGCCGCGCGGGTCTCGTCGACGGTCGTGAACACGAGCGAAATCTCACCGTTCTTGATCATGTCGACGATGTGCGGACGGCCGTCCTTCACCTTGTTGACGACCTTGACCGGCACGCCGGCCGCTTCGATCGCCGCAGCCGTGCCGCGCGTCGCGACCAGACCGTAGCCGAGTTCGTGCAGCATGCGCGCGACTTCGACGGCCTTCGGCTTGTCCGAATCCATCACCGTGATGAAAACGGTGCCCGACTCCGGCAGGCGCGAACCGGCCGCGAGCTGCGACTTGAACAGCGCTTCGCCGAAGGTCTTGCCCACGCCCATCACTTCGCCGGTCGAACGCATTTCGGGTCCGAGCACCGGGTCGACGGTCGGGAACTTGATGAACGGGAACACCGCTTCCTTCACGCTGAAGTACGGCGGCACGACTTCCTTCGTCACGCCCTGCTCCGCCAGCTTCTGGCCGACCATCGCACGCGCCGCGATCTTCGCGAGCGGCAGGCTGGTCGCCTTCGACACGTACGGCACCGTACGCGAAGCACGCGGGTTCACTTCCAGCACGTAGATGATGTCCTTCTTCGAACCGTCGTCCTGCGGCACTTGCTGGATCGCGAACTGCACGTTCATCAGGCCGACCACGTTCAGCGCCTTCGCCATTGCGGCGGTTTGACGCTTCAGTTCCGTGACCGTTTCCTGCGACAGCGAGTACGGCGGCAGCGAGCAAGCCGAGTCGCCCGAGTGCACGCCTGCCTGTTCGATGTGCTCCATCACGCCGCCGATGAACACGTCCGTGCCATCGGAGATGCAGTCGACGTCGCATTCGATCGCGTCGTTCAGGAAGCGGTCGAGCAACACCGGCGAATCGTTCGACACCTTCACGGCCTCGCGCATGTAGCGTTCGAGGTCGCGCGGCTCGTGGACGATTTCCATCGCGCGGCCGCCCAGCACGTACGACGGACGCACGACGAGCGGGTAGCCGATTTCGTCGGCGAGCTTGAGCGCTTCGTCTTCGGCGCGTGCGGTGCGGTTCGGCGGCTGACGCAGACCGAGGTCCTGCAGCAGCTTCTGGAAGCGCTCGCGGTCTTCGGCCGCGTCGATCATGTCCGGCGAGGTGCCGACGATGGGCACGCCGTTCGCCTCGAGGTCGAGCGCGAGCTTCAGCGGCGTCTGGCCGCCGTACTGCACGATCACGCCAACCGGCTTTTCGAGGTCGACGATTTCGAGCACGTCTTCGAGCGTAAGCGACTCGAAGTACAGACGGTCGGACGTGTCGTAGTCGGTCGAAACGGTTTCCGGGTTGCAGTTGACCATGATCGTTTCGTAGCCGTCTTCGCGCATCGCGAGCGCGGCGTGAACGCAGCAGTAGTCGAACTCGATACCCTGGCCGATCCGGTTCGGGCCGCCGCCCAGCACCATGATCTTCTTGTTGTTCGTCGGGTTCGCCTCGCACTCGTCCTCATAGGTCGAGTACATGTAGGCGGTCTTCGTGGCGAACTCGGCCGCGCACGTGTCCACGCGCTTGTAGACCGGGCGCACGTTCAGCTCGATACGGCGCTTGCGCACGTCGGCGGCGTTCGAACCGAGCAGCTTCGCCAGACGGCGATCCGAGAAACCGCTTTGCTTGAGGTAGCGCAGCTCGTCCTTCGAGAGGCTTTCGAGCGTGCGGCCCTTCGCCGCTTCTTCCTTCTGGATGATCTGTTCGATCTGCGCGAGGAACCACGGGTCGATCGCGGTTTCTTCGAAGATCTCTTCGCGCGTCATGCCCACGCGGAATGCGTCGCCCACATACCAGATGCGGTCCGGGCCGGCTTCGCCGATCTCGCGGATGATCTCGTCGCGGCTCGTGGTCTTTTCGTCCAGACCGTCGACGCCGACTTCGAGACCGCGCAGCGCCTTCTGGAACGATTCCTGGAACGTGCGGCCAATCGCCATCACTTCGCCGACCGACTTCATCTGCGTGGTGAGGCGCGAATCGGCTTCGCGGAATTTTTCGAACGCGAAACGCGGGATCTTCGTGACGACGTAGTCGATCGTCGGTTCGAACGAAGCCGGGGTCGCGCCGCCGGTGATTTCGTTCTTGAGCTCGTCGAGCGTGTAGCCGACGGCCAGCTTCGCCGCGACCTTGGCGATCGGGAAGCCCGTCGCCTTCGAGGCCAGCGCCGACGAACGCGACACGCGCGGATTCATTTCGATCACGATCATGCGGCCGGTGCGCGGGTCGATCGAGAACTGCACGTTCGAACCGCCCGTGTCCACGCCGATCTCGCGCAGGACTGCCAGCGAAGCGTCGCGCAGGATCTGGTATTCCTTGTCGGTGAGCGTTTGCGCCGGCGCGACCGTGATCGAGTCGCCGGTGTGGATGCCCATCGGGTCCAGGTTTTCGATCGAGCACACGATGATGCAGTTATCCGCCTTGTCGCGGACCACTTCCATCTCGTATTCCTTCCAGCCGAGCAGCGACTCTTCGATCAGCAGTTCGCGCGTAGGCGAGAGGTCGAGACCGCGCTTGCAGATCTCTTCGAACTCTTCGCGGTTGTACGCGATGCCGCCGCCCGAACCGCCGAGCGTGAACGACGGACGGATCACGACCGGATAGCCGCCCGTGCCGGTCTGCTCGGCGATTTCGCCTTGCACCTTGAGCGCCTCTTCCATCGAGTGCGCGACGCCCGACTTGGCCGAACCGAGACCGATCTTGGTCATCGCGTCCTTGAACTTCTGGCGGTCTTCGGCCTTGTCGATTGCTTCCGGCGATGCGCCGATCAGCTCGACGTTGTACTTCGTCAGCACGCCGTGGTGATGCAGGTCGAGCGCGCAGTTCAGCGCGGTCTGGCCGCCCATCGTCGGCAGGATCGCGTCCGGGCGCTCCTTCTCGATGATGCGCTCCACCACTTCCCACGTGATCGGCTCGATGTAGGTGACGTCGGCCGTGTTCGGGTCGGTCATGATCGTCGCCGGATTGCTGTTGACGAGGATGACCTTGTAGCCCTCTTCACGCAGCGCCTTGCATGCCTGCGCGCCCGAATAATCGAACTCGCACGCCTGGCCGATGATGATCGGACCCGCGCCGATGATGAGAATGCTCTTGATGTCTGTCCGCTTGGGCATAACGCTCTCGCTAAATATTCCTGTGTCTTTTACGTCTGGCGGCTTGCCTGCTCTGCTTGCCGCCGGGTGCGCGCGTGGGCCGGTCTGAATTCCGGCTCGCTGCGCACCCTGCTCTGCTCGTTCCTGCGGGCGTCGGGCTTACGCCTTGGCCTTGTCCATCAGCGCCGTGAAGCGGTCGAACAGATAGCCGATGTCCTGCGGGCCGGGCGACGCTTCCGGGTGGCCCTGGAAGCAGAATGCCGGCTTGTCGGTCAGCTCGAAACCTTGCAGCGTGCCGTCGAACAGCGACACGTGCGTGACGCGCGCGTTGGCGGGCAGCGTGGCGGCGTCGACCGCGAAACCGTGGTTCTGCGACGTGATGACCACGCGGCCATCGGTCAGATCCTTGACCGGATGGTTCGCGCCGTGGTGGCCCGTCTTCATCTTGAGCGTCTTCGCGCCGACGGCGAGGCCCATGATCTGGTGGCCGAGGCAGATGCCGAACGTGGGGATGCCGCGCTCGATGAACGCCTGCGCCGCCTTGATCGCGTAGTCGCACGGTTCCGGATCGCCGGGGCCGTTCGAGAGGAACACGCCGTCCGGGTTCAGCGCGAGTGCGTCTTCAGCCGTGGCTTGCGCCGGCAGCACCGTGACGTCGCAGCCGCGCTCGGCGAGCATGCGCAGGATGTTCTGCTTCACGCCGTAGTCGAACGCCACGACCTTGTACTTCGGCGCCGACTGCGTGCGGTAGCCTTCGCCCAGACGCCATTCCGTGGTGTTCCACGTATAGGACTTGTCGGTCGAGACGACCTTCGCGAGGTCCATGCCCGCGAGGCCCGGGAACGAGCGCGCGAGTTCGATAGCCTTGGCTTCGTCGTCGGAACCGGCGAGGATCGCGCCGTTCTGCGCGCCCTTGTCGCGCAGAATACGCGTGAGCTTGCGCGTATCGATGCCGGCGATGGCAACCACGCCTTCGTCCTTCAGATAGTCGCCGAGCGTGCGCTCCATGCGGAAGTTGGAGGCGAGCACGGGCAGGTCGCGGATGATCAGACCGGCGGCATGGACTTTCGTGGCTTCGACGTCTTCGGCGTTGACGCCGACGTTGCCGATATGCGGATACGTCAAGGTGACGATCTGGCGAGCGTAGCTCGGGTCGGTCAGGATTTCCTGATAACCGGTGATGGCCGTGTTGAACACGACTTCACCGATCGTATGGCCGGACGCGCCGATCGAATAACCACGAAAGACCGTGCCGTCGGCGAGCGCGAGCAGAGCGGGAGAGAATGACGGCAACACGGGAGACTCCTTGGGGGAGCACCCTGTGCCGACCTGTTATCCGACGTTGCGATCTTGCGACCTGGAGCGGCTGCGGCGTCGGCATCCTGTCTGGTGGGATCGGGACGCGCGCGCGGCGCACTCGTTGCGCGGCTCGACCGTGCGTCTGGCAGTCTGGGCGCCGGGCCTGAAGGTGCGTTTGTGACGCTCGATCGGGCGGCAGCCGGCCATTTTGACGGTAAAGCGCGGGCGGCGGATGAACGGATGGGGGGAGGTAGGCGCTAGGGTGCGGGTTGATAAGCTCAAACCTTGAAATTATAGCGCGAAATTGCCCTTTCCTTCAAATTTCGAGATGACGCCGGGCGAGCGGCGCGGCGGCAAGCGCCGGATCGGCGCCCTTTCGTGTGCCCTTTCCACCGCCGTTTCAAATATAGGCGGCGCGCACGGCAAGGGGATGCCGGATCGGGTACGACCCGCGGACGCTGAACGCCGACAGGCTCGCGCCCTTCTATCTCGCGGCCGCTTGCGCTTATTGCAATAACGGACCCACCAACGAAAACGCCGCCACCTGGCGGGGTGACGGCGTCAAAAGGCTAGTAGTGATCGGAGCGAAACACCATGCGTTGCCCCCGCAACACATGGCTGAGCACCCTACGCGGCCGCTATTTGGACGTGTGCTTCTGCGTGTGGGTGTCGGCCTTCGAGCGGCTCGCCGTACCCTTCGACGCCTTGCTGGGCGCTGCGCTGGAGGACTTCGCCTTGACCGGTTCGGAAACCTTGACGACATCGTTATGCGCGCGACCGTGCTTCTTATCGTAGCGCGACTTCGAGCCGGTGTCTGCAATACGGGTGCCGATGCGCTGCACGCCACCACCGGAAACGTTCGTTGCCAGACGCTCGGGGCCCGGTTCGCTCGGCATCGACTTGCCGACCGGCACGTGCAGCACCAGCACCTGACCCGGCGAAACCAGGTCGCGATGCGTACGGTTCCACGCCTTGAGCTGGCCGACCGAGACGCCATAGCGGCCCGCGATCGTTTCCATCGACTGCTTGCGGCGCACGCGGATCAGCATCTTGCGCGTGTCGGGCACGTCCGGCTCCATCGCGAGCACGGCGCTTTCCGCGACGTCGGCGCTGATGTCTTCGTCGTCGCCGTCGTCGGTACGCGGCACCACGAGCGTCGAGCCCGCCTTCAGGCGCATACCCGACGGAATCTTGTTGACCGACATGAGCGTGTCCGCGTCCACGCCGATCTTCTGCGCGATGGCCGCCGGCGTGGCGCGCGAGTCGGTCGTGTAGACGGTCCACGACGAAAGCTGGCCCGAATACGACTTCAGGTTGCGCTCGAACGCGCTGGCGTTATCGAACGGCAGCAGGATCTGCGGATCGGTCGCGCCGAGAATGACCGGCTTCTTGAACGACGGATTGAGCGAGCGGAACTCGTCGGGCGCCATGTTCGCGAGCTTGGCGGCGACGTCCACGTCGATGTCGTGCGACGTGGTGACGGTGACGAAATACGGGTGGTTCGGGATCGAAGGCAGCGTGAGGCCGTACTGCTGCGGATTCATCACGATGTTCTTGACCGCCTGAAGCTTCGGCACGTAGTTGCGCGTCTCGTTGGGCATGCGCAGGCTCTGGTAGTCGGTCGGCAGACCGGCGGCCTGGTTGCGCGCGATGGCGCGCTGCACGTTGCCCTCGCCCCAGTTGTACGCGGCGAGCGCGAGATACCAGTCGCCGAACATGTCGTGCAGACGCGAGAGGTAATCGAGCGCGGCGCTGGTCGAGGCCAGCACGTCGCGGCGCTCGTCCTGCCACATGTTCTGCTTGAGGTTGTAGGTGCGGCCCGTGCCCGGCACGAACTGCCACATGCCCGCGGCCTTCGCGACCGACAGCGCCTGCGGGTTATAGGCGGATTCGATGAACGGCAGCAGCGCGAGCTCGGTCGGCATATGGCGCGCTTCGAGCTCTTCGACGATGTGGTACAGATATTTTTGCGAGCGCTCGGTCATGCGCGCCACGTAGTCGGGGCGCTCCGCATACCACTGCGCATTCATGTCGACCAGATCGCTTTGCAGATCGGGCATCTGGAAGCCGCGGCGAATGCGGCCCCAAAGATCGGCGTCGGGACTCGTGAGCTGATCGACCGAGCCGTTATCGACGTTAATCGTTTCTTTCGCTGCGGAAGTCTTACGGATCTGGTCGGCGCGCGCCTGGGGATCGGCGGGAGAAAGTGAGCTGGCTGAATTCGCCGCAGGCCCGCCGCTCGCGCACGCGGCGAGCATGAGGACCAGCAGCGCACTGAGGATAAATCGCATGAACGTCTACATCCGCAAGGCTGGAATTTGCAGCCGATAGTACGGAACGCACACGTTTCCGTCAATCGGAATAATTGGAAAAAGCCATGAAAATCCGCAGCTTGGGTGCTGTTCCATACGTTTGGGATGAGCATACCCACGCATGGCGCTGGGTCAGCGGAACCTGTTCTTCCACTCGCGCATCAGCGTGAATGCGGCCAGGCGGTCGGGCACCGTTTCATGCAGCGCTTCGGCCAGCGTGGCCTGCACGGCGGGATCGTCGGCGCGCAGAAAGGGATTCACGGCGCGCTCGTGGGCGATCGTGGTCGGCAGGGTCGGCACGCCGCGTTCGCGCAGCGCGGAAGCCTTCGCGCTCCAGTCGCGCAGCGCGGCGTTGCCGGGATCGCAGGCGAGCGCGAAACGAATGTTAGAGAGCGTGTATTCGTGGGCGCAATGGACCTGCGTGTCGCCGGGCAGCGCCGCGAACGAATCGAGCGATGCGAGCATCTGCGCGGGCGTGCCTTCGAAAAGGCGGCCGCAGCCGCAGGCGAACAGCGTGTCGCCGCAAAAGAGATGGGGCACGGCGTTGCCCGCCCCCGCCGCCTGGAAGTAGGCGATGTGGCCGCGCGTGTGGCCCGGCACGTCCATCACCTTCAGGTCGAGCGCGGACGCCTGCGCGGCGAGCCCGATACGCACCGTGTCGCCGCCACGCACGCGCGTGACGAACGGATCGAGCGGGCCGAGCGCCTCGCCCGCCGGGCCGTAGACGGGCACGCGCTCATCCGAAAGGAGATCGGCCACTCCGCCGACGTGGTCGTTGTGGTGATGGGTGAGTAAAATAGCGCAGAGCCGCCAGCCTCGTTTCGCCACATAATCGCGAACCGGCGCGGCGTCGCCCGGATCGACGGCCACGGCATTGCGGCCATCCGACACGACCCAGATGTAGTTATCTTCAAAAGCCGGAACCGGCACGTATTCGAGCGCAGCGGATGGTGCGCCTGCGTGCTCAAGCGGACTCTTCATGGGGCGACGTACTCTTCGACATGTCTGACCGAACGATTATAGACTGGCCCGCCTGGACTGCTTCGCCCGCCGGAAGGTACGTGCTCGACTGGGAGCAGGAGCAACTGGACCGCATGGTGTCGAACATTTTCGGCTACCATGCGCTGCAAATCGGCCTGCCGCAACTCGACGCGCTGCGCGAAAACCGCATGTCGTGCCGCGCGCTCGTGCTCGACGGCGCCAGCGCGGCCAGCGCGCCATATGTCGTGCCGGGTGCCGCATCAGGCACGACAATCAACGGCGGCCGCATCGACACGAGCGCCGCGCCCTCGCTGCATGCCCCCGCCGGGCGCAGCACCGTCTGGTGCGATCATCTCGATCTGCCGTTCGAGGCGCAGAGCGTCGACCTGATCGTGATGCCGCACACGCTCGAATTCACGAGCGACCCGCACCGCCTGCTGCGCGAAGCCGAACGCGTGCTGATGCCCGAGGGCCAGCTCGTGATCGTCGGTTTCAACTCGCTGTCGCTGTGGGGCGCGCGCCAGTCGGCGGGCAAGCTCACGGGCCGCCCGTTCCTGCCCGCGCGCCAGGATCTGATCGCGTTCACGCGCCTGAAAGACTGGATCAAGCTACTCGGCTTCGAGCTTGAGCGCGGACGTTTCGGCTGCTATCGTCCGCCGCTTTCGACCGACAAATGGCTCGGCCGCTATGGCTTCATGGAAGCCGCGGGCGACCGCTGGTGGGCGATTTTCGGCGCCGTCTATATGGTCACGGCGATCAAGCGCGTGCGCGGCATGCGTCTCGTCGGATCGCTGAAGGTCAAGAAACCGGTGCTGGCGCCGAGCCTGAAGGCCGCGGCCACCACCCCTTCCCCTACTCGCAACAAGGACTCATGAGCACACCCGACTTCGTCGAAATCTTCACGGACGGCGCCTGCAAGGGCAACCCCGGCCCCGGCGGCTGGGGCGCGCTGCTGCGCTTCGGCGCGCAGGAAAAGGAACTGTTCGGCGGCGAGGCCGGCACGACCAACAACCGCATGGAGCTGATGGGCGTGATCGCCGCGCTCGAGGCGCTCAAGCGTCCGTGCAAGGTGATCGTGCACACCGATTCGCAATACGTGCAGAAAGGCATCAGCGAGTGGATCCACGGCTGGAAGAAGAAGAACTGGATGACCGCCGCGAAAACGCCGGTCAAGAACGACGACCTCTGGAAGCGCCTCGACGCGCTCGTCGCGCAGCACGAGGTGGAATGGCGCTGGGTCAAGGGCCACGCCGGCCACCCGGAGAACGAGCGCGCCGACGCGCTCGCGAACCGCGGCGTCGCCACCCTCAACGCACTCTGAGCCACTAGAACGCCGCGCGCCCTGGCTCCGCCCGCGCGCGCCGCCCACGCAATCCTGTTTCAAACGCCATGCGCCAGATCATTCTCGATACCGAAACCACCGGCCTGAACGCCCGCACGGGCGACCGCATCATCGAAATCGGCTGCGTCGAGCTGCTCAATCGTCGGCTCACCGGCAACAACCTGCACTTCTACATCAACCCCGAACGCGACAGCGATCCGGGCGCGCTCGCGGTGCACGGCCTGACCACCGAGTTCCTCTCGGACAAGCCGAAGTTCGCCGAAGTCGCGAACGAGATTCTCGACTTCATTCGCGGCGCGGAACTCATCATTCACAACGCGCCGTTCGACATCGGCTTTCTCGATGCCGAGCTTGCGATGGTCGGCAAGCCGCCGCTCAAGCAACATTGCGGCGACGTGATCGACACGCTCGTGCAGGCCAAGCAGATCTTCCCGGGCAAGCGCAATTCGCTCGACGCGCTGTGCGACCGCTTCGGCATCAGCAACGCGCACCGCACGCTGCACGGCGCACTGCTCGACTCGGAACTGCTCGCCGAAGTCTATCTGGCGATGACGCGCGGCCAGGAAAGCCTCGTGATCGACATGTCGAGCGCACACGATGCCGACGACGCGACCGCCACGCCGCGCGTACGCTTCGAGACGCTCGCGCTGCCCGTGATCGCCGCGAGCGCCGACGAAATGAGCGAACACGACGCCCTGCTCGACGGTCTCGACAAGCAGATCAAGGGCACCTCGGTCTGGCGCACGCAGCCCGTCGTCGAAGAAAATTCGGGTACTGTGCAAAATACTTAAAAAAGGGCTTTACAAGACTGAAAATGCCCGGCATAATTTGAATCTCTTCGGGTGGTTAGCTCAGCGGTAGAGCACTGCCTTCACACGGCAGGGGTCACTGGTTCGATCCCAGTACTACCCACCAGGATTCTGGTGTTGGTAAAGACAAGCACCGAAGATAAAAAGCCCCGTTGCGCAAGCAACGGGGCTTTTTTCATTGTCGCTCGCATTCGGCAATCGTCGCATCAATCATCGCTTCGGATTGCTGATGATTGACTTCCGCGCGAGCGCCCCGCTACGACGCGCCATCCGCATCCATGCCCGCCAGCCCGATACCGCGCGCCATGCCCGTCGCGGCAAACACCATCACGATGAGCAGCAGCGTCTGCCACCGCCCGATGCGCGCGTACTGCGGCGCGCGCGCGAGATCGGGCACGTCGCCTTTTTTGACGGCGTTGCGCCAGCGCAGCAGCGCCATCATCGGCACGATTTCGAGCGCGAGGATCAGCACGAGCGCGCCCATCTTCACGTGAAAGAGCGGTTCGTGGAGATAGTAGTCGGCGCCCTTTTCGAAACCGCCGAACGCGCGCATCGCGCCCGTGACGATCAGCACGACTGCCGAGCCGCCCCAGCCGTTATCGGCGCTGAAGATGGCGGGCAGCGCTTCTGTCGAGGTGCAGCGGCGCA
Source organism: Paraburkholderia sp. J94 (assembly GCF_905220285.1). Classification (NCBI taxonomy): domain Bacteria; kingdom Pseudomonadati; phylum Pseudomonadota; class Betaproteobacteria; order Burkholderiales; family Burkholderiaceae; genus Paraburkholderia; species Paraburkholderia sp. J94. Next base: position 240,346 of record NZ_CAJMZH010000003.1, read on the forward strand.
GGCCGCGCGAGCGCCGCACGATCGAGGCGAGCGCGAAACCAAAAGCCAGCAGATGGATGGCGGCAAGCAACCAGCGGACAAGCATGGCGACTCCTTCGAAGCGACGATGGATCGGCAAGCTGCGGCGGAGCGCGCTCCGCGGATACGGCAGGAATCGGATCGGCTGGAAGTGAATCGACTGAAAGCCGAGCGACGGCAAGCACAACGAATAGCAGAAACGCGAAAAGCGCGGCGGCGAACCGCGCTCGCGGATCAGACCTGCTTCAGCGCAGCATCCAGCGCGCGAGCGGCCACGCGGTCGCCTTCGGTCATGAGACGCAGGCGGAACACGGTCTGACGATTGTGTCCCGCCGCCGCCGGCGAGTCCCACATCAGTTCGATTTTCGGACGGCGTTCGTGCGTCGGCGCGGCCGAGGCCGCCTGAACCGGCACGAGCGCGGTAATCGGGGCAGCCTGCGTGACGGGTTCAGCCGACGACGCGGCGATCGCGGCTTCGGCTTCGAGCGGCGCGGCCGTCGTCACCGGCGCGCGATCCGGGACACCCTTCCCCGCCTGCGCGCCATGCGGCCAGCGCACCGACAATTCGCGCGCGTCGTACTGGCCGAGCTTGCGGCTTTCGAGCCAGACCACCGTGGTGCGCGTCGCGACATCGATCGACACGGCATAGCGCCCGATCGCAAAGCGCCGTGCCGCGAAATTCGACCGCCACAGCGCGCGAGGACGGCAGATCCACACGACGGCTGCGTACAGCGCAGGCAGCACCACGAGCCAGCCGTTGGTCTCGGCGGCCGCATGCACCGCGCGCCGCCAGCCCGCCAGCCACGCGAAGGCGCCAATCGACCACAGCGCGAACAGGCAGCCGAAAATGCCGAAGACACGCAGCGCCTGGCGCAGCCACTGCGGCAGCGGATGGAACGGCCGCTCCATACGCGCCTTGGCGCCCGGCAGCACGATCAGCAGAAACAGGAACACGAGATTCAGGCACGCGACCGGCGACGAGGCCATCCCCTCGAGCGCCGCGATGAAATTCATCTGCGCCATCGAGTGGAGCCAGCGCGCAAGGATCACGAGACCGATCGCACGCAACGCGAACATCGTGCCGGCACCAGGAACGGTGACGGCGCGCGTCGGTCGGGTTCTTGCCAAGGCACTTCTCCTGTGTCGCTGTCGTAAAAAGAGGCCGCCCAAATTCGCGGAACGGCCATTATAGGGACATTGCCGCCGCGCCTCCCACTCGTCGCCGGTGAGGACCGTTGTGTGCGGCGTAAATGTAACAACGCCCCAGTGCGAAGCACTGAGGCGTTGTGAAAATCCGTGCGAGCCGTCCAGGGACGGCTCAAACCACACGCTTAGCTGGCGTTGACTTCGCGCAGCACGGTGCGGCGCTTCTGGCGCAGCATTTCTTCGTACACGGCGACGTAGTTCTTCGCCATGACCTTCGACGAGAAACGCGATTCGAACGCGCCGCGCACCTTCTCGCGCGACAGCGTCGGCAGGCGCTTGACTGCGGCGACTGCGCTGATTTCGTCTTCGACGACGAAACCCGACACGCCGTTGTCGATGACTTCCGGCACCGAACCGCGCTTGAACGCGATGACCGGCGTGCCGCAAGCCATGGCTTCGATCATGACCAGACCGAAGGGCTCCGGCCAGTCGATCGGGAACACCAGCGCGTGCGCGTTGCCGAGGAATTCACGCTTTTCATGCTCGCCGATTTCGCCGATGTACTCGACGTGCGACTGCGCCATCAGCGGCTTGATGACTTCTTCGTAGTAGGCGCGGTCGGCCTTGTCGATCTTGGCGGCAACCTTGAGCTTCATGCCAGCCTGACCGGCGATGCGGATCGCCTTGTCGAGACCCTTCTCCGGCGAGACGCGGCCGAGGAACGCGAGGTAGCCCGGCTCGACGTTGTCGATCGGACGCAGCACGTCTTCCGGCAGGCCGTGGTAGACGGTCTGCTGCCAGTTGGCTTGCTGCAGCGGCAGGCGCTGGTTGTCCGAGATCGAGACGACCGGCACGTCGCTGAACGCGTTGAAGATCGGCTGCAGTTCCGGCAGGTCCAGGCGGCCGTGCATCGTCGTGACGAAGGGCACTTCCTGACGCTGGAACAGCGAGAACGGGTAGTAATCGATGTGGAAATGCAGCACGTCGAATTCATGCGCGCGGCGGCGCACTTCTTCGAGCAGCAGCATGTGCGGGGCCATCACGTCGCGAATCGTCGGGTCGAGGCGCAGCGCCTGCGGCCAGAACGCTTCGAGCTTCGCCGAGGTGATCGAATCGCCGCTCGCGAACAGCGTAACATCGTGACCCTGTTCGACCAGCGCTTCGGTCAGGTAGGAGACCACCCGTTCCGTGCCGCCGTAGAGCTTGGGAGGAACCGCCTCGTGCAACGGAGCGATTTGAGCGATTCGCATAGTGGTGAACTCCTTCCTCGTAATAAATCGGGCAAAGTACTGCAAGTTTGACAATCGACCTCGCGAGCCGCGGCATCCATGCCGCTCGCCCTGCCAGGCGTTCTGTACCGCTGACCGCGCCGGATGCCCGGCACACTGACCGACGCAGTTCTTTCGTAACGGATCGTCACGCGCGGCGGCTCAGGCGGTAAACGCGCAGGGTTCGCGGTCGTTGACACACAAGCTGTCAAATTCCCTACGCCATTCGAGTCGGCATTATCCGGGTTTGCACCCATGGCCGGCTAGAACATTTCAAAGTCTTTACGTTGTTACAAACTGGAAACACTCCACAACCCACTGTTTTTAAAGACAGTTATAGATTGATGGGACGTTTCCGGGCGGCGCACCGCGCTCGCATCCGAAACCGGAGCGTCGAATGTTGCCTGGCGCGCCCCGCAGCGCGTTCGTACGATTTTTCTTACGATTGCCGCGCGGCGACCAGGTCCATCCTGGGATGATTCGGATCGCACGATGCGAAAACGCCTCGACGAATCCCGAACGCAATCCATAATTGTATCTCTAAAAAGGCCGGGAAAACCTGCTGAACCTCGGCCACGACACCTTGCAGGAAGGCACACCGATTGCCACGCAGTCGCGATAAGATGCGCGCGCATCGGGCACGGGGCATGCGCCCCGCGTATTGGATGTTTACAATGCGGGTATTCCGTCAGGTTTGCCGTTGCGCCTTCCTATCCCTTTTTCCACCTCGAACGGACAAAGCTCCGTCAGACCGACCACCGATCAATTGGAACATCTGACCATCGCCCAGCGTAACGCCCACAACGCAAAGCTCGCGAGCTATGCGCGGCGGCCGCTCGCGTTCCTTTTCCGCTACATCAAGCGCCACCCGTTCGCCCACGCCGTCGTGCTGGCCAGCGTGTTCGCGGCCGTCGGCTGCGCGCTCGCCTCGCAGTACGCGATCAAGCATCTGATCGACGTGCTCGGTACCGGCCGCCACCATCCGGGTCCGCTGTGGACCGCGTTCGCGATCCTCGTGGGCCTGATCGCCGCCGACAACCTGCTCTGGCGGGTCGGCGGCTGGTTCGCCGCGCACACTTTCGTCGCCGTCACCGGCGACCTGAGGCGCGACCTGTTCCAGTACCTGAGCGGCCACTCGCCCACTTATTACTCGGAGAAGCAACCCGGCACGCTCGCGAGCCGGATCACCGCCACCTCGAACGCCGTCTACACCGCCGAGAACACCACCGCCTGGAACGTGCTGCCGCCGTGCATCGCGGTGGCGGGCGCGATCGTCATGATCATCGCCGTGAATCCGCTGATGGCGGGCGGTCTGCTGCTCTGCTCGGCGATTCTTTCGGTGATCCTGTTCAAGCTGGCCGGGCGCGGCTCGGCGCGTCACCACACGTTCGCCTCGCGGGCGGCGGCGGTGGACGGCGAGCTCGTCGACGTAATCGGCAACATGGCGCTCGTGCGCGCCTTTGGTATGACGTTTCGCGAGCAGAAGCGCTTCGGTTCGACCGTCAAGGCCGAACTCGACGCGCGCCGCCAGAGCCTGCTCTACCTCGAAAAGCTGCGTCTGCTGCACGCCGTGATCACGGCCATGCTGTCGGCCGGCCTGCTCGGCTGGGCGCTGTGGCTCTGGGATCAGGGCAAGGCCACCTCGGGCGACATCGTGCTCGTGAGCTCGCTGGGCTTCACGATCCTGCACGGCACGCGCGACCTGGCCGTGGCGCTCGTCGACGTCACGCAGCACGTGGCGCGTCTGGCCGAAGCCGTGCAGACGCTGCTGGAGCCGCACGGCATGCCCGACCGCGACGACGCGAGCGAGCTCGTCGCGCAAGGCGGCCGCGTGGAGTTCGAGGGCGTGACCTTCGCCTACCCGCATCGCAAGCCGATTCTCGACCACTTCGACCTGCGCATCGAGGCCGGTCAGCGCGTGGGCCTGATCGGCAAGTCGGGCGCGGGCAAGACCACCGTGCTCGCGCTGCTGCAGCACTTCTACGAGACCCAGGGCGGCGCGATCAAGATCGACGGCCAGGACATCTCGCACGTCACGCAGGACAGCCTGCGCCACGCCATCGCGCTGGTGCCGCAGGACATCTCGCTGCTGCACCGCTCGATCTACGAAAACATCGCCTACGGCCGCCCCGAGGCGAGCCGCGAGGAAGTGCTCGCCGCCGCCCGCGAGGCGCGCTGCGCCGACTTCATCGAGGCGATGCCCGAAGGCTACGACACGATCGTGGGCGACCGCGGCGTGAAGCTCTCGGGCGGCCAGCGCCAGCGCATCGCGATCGCGCGCGCGATCCTCAAGAACGCGCCGATCCTGCTGCTCGACGAAGCCACTTCGGCGCTCGACAGCGCTTCGGAAGAAGCGATCCAGCAGGCGCTCGACCGCCTGATGGTGGGCCGCACCGTGATCGCCATCGCGCACCGTCTGTCGACGCTACAGAACTTCGACCGCATCATCGTGATGAGCGCGGGCAAGGTGATCGACGACGGCAATCCCGAGGAGCTGCGCAACCGTCCGGGCCTGTATCGCGAGTTGCTCGCGAAGCAGTACGGCAAGGGCTCGACGCTGCATCTGGGCAGCAAGAAAGCCGACGAAAAGCACGTTGCCTGAGTTGTTAGCGCACTGATCTTCGCAAACATCGGGCACAAAAAAGCCGCTTCCTTCGAAGCGGCTTTTTCTTTGCTGGCGAGTGTGTCAGGCGTGACGCGTCACGCCGTGCGTTACGCGCTACGCGCTCCGTCGCGCGGGCACGTCCGTGAGATCGCGCATGAAGCGGTCGCGCCACACCGAGACGTTGTTCTCGCGCAGCTGCACCATCATGTCGTTGTAGCGCGCGAGGCGCTCCGCCAGCGGCATCGCCAGCGCCTTGCCGAGCGCGTCGGCCATGCCGTCGATATCGAGCGGATTGACGATCAGCGCGCCGCCCAGCTCCTGCGCCGCGCCCGCGAACCGCGACAGCACGAGCACGCCCGGATTCTCAGGATCCTGCGCGGACACGTATTCCTTCGCGACGAGGTTCATGCCGTCGCGCAGCGGCGTGACATAGCCGACGTGCGAGGCGCGGAACAGCGCCGCGAGCACGGCGCGCTCGTACTGGCGATGGATGTACCAGATCGGCGTCCAGTCGAGTTCGGCGAAGCGTCCGTTGATGCGCCCCGACTCCGCTTCGAGCCGCAGACGGATGTCCTGGTACGCGTGCAGATCGGCGCGCGTGGGCGGCGCGATCTGCACGAACGAGACCTTGTTGCGCTGCGCCGGCGCGCCTTCGAGCAGCCGCTCAAAAGCACGGAAACGCTCGACCAGACCCTTCGAATAATCGAGGCGGTCGACGCTCATAATGACCTTGCGGCCATGCAGCGCCGCCTTCAGCGTGCGCACCGGCTTGCCGCGCTCGCCGGCCTTGGCGAGTTCGGCGACTTCGTCGGGATAGACGCCGATCGGATAGTCGTTCGCGGCCAGCGTCTTGCCGAAGGCCGTGATCTGCGTGAGACCGTCGGCGCGCTTTTCGACCGAGCCGTCCGCCTCGTTGACGATGTAATCGCAGAACGCGCGCAGATCGGGCTTGGTCTGGAAACCGAGCAGGTCGAACGAACACAGCGCCTCGACCAGTTCGCGATGCGGCGGCACCGCCAGCAGCACCTGCGAGGCCGGAAACGGAATGTGCAGGAAGAAGCCGATGCGGTTCTTCACGCCCGCCGCGCGCAGCGCCTGCGCGAACGGGATCAGGTGATAGTCGTGGACCCAGATGACGTCGTCGTCGTGCAGCAGCGGCACGAGCTGCTGCGCGAGCCAAGCGTTCACGCGGCAATAGCCTTCGTAGTCGTGGCGGTCGTACTGGACCAGATCGCTGCGATAGTGGAACGCGGGCCACAGCGTGGCGTTCGAGAAGCCGCGGTAGTACTGGTCGTAATCGCGGCGCAGCAGGCCGATGGTCGCGAACGTGACGGGGCCGCGTTCTTCGAGCTGGATGTGCGGCTGGCCGGACGACAGCACGTCGCCGCTCCAGCCGAACCACATGCCGCCGGTTTCCTTGAGTGCGTCGTACACGCCGACCGCGAGACCGCCCGCGGCCGGGCCGCCTTCGGAGATCGGCGCGACCCGGTTCGACACGATGATCAGTCGGCTCATGAGATGCGGGTTCCGTGCTGGGAGAAAAACAGATGCGCCGGACCAGCCGGCGCAAGAAGCGGATAAAGCAACGCGCGAGACGCCATCAGGCGCCGCGCGCCGGGGCGACCAGTGCGGCAAGCCAGGCGAGCAGCGCCTCGACCGAGTCGACGCGCGTGCGCGCGATCGTGTCGCCGCCGCCGACCTTGATCGACAGGCCGCCACGCTCGTTGACCACGGCGAAGCCCTTCTCGTCGGTCAGATCGTCGCCGGCGAACACCGGCGTGCGGCCCGCGAACGGCGGTTCGTCGAGGAACGCGCGCATCGCGCGGCCCTTGTCGACGTCCTTGGGCTTGATTTCGTAGACCATCTTGCCGGGCTGGAGCACGTAGGCGTCGGCGAATTCGGCGGCGAGCGCCTCGGTGGCCGCGCGCGCCACGTTCTCGTGCTCGGGCGCGTTGCGGTAGTGCAGCGCGAGCGCCGCGCCCTTGATCTCCAGCAGCGTGCCCGGATGCGTGCGCACGACTTCCGCGAGCACCTGCTCCATGTGCAGCAGGCGCGCGTCGTGGAAGCCGACGCGCTGCGTGTCGCCGTTCGCGTCGCGGCGCTCGGCGCCGTGCAGGCCCGCGATCGGCAGATCGGGCATGCCGAGAAAATCGTCGATGCTCTCGATGCCGCGCCCGGAGACGATCGCCACCGCGCCATGCGTCGCGCGACGCAGCTCGGCGAGCAGCGCCAGCATGTCGGGACGCACGAGCACGCCGTCGGGCGTGGGCGCGAGCTCGACGAGCGTGCCGTCGAAATCGAAGAAAAATGCCGTCTTGTCAAACGGCAATCCTGCGGGAAGTGCTTGCGGAGTTGCTTGCATCAAGTGTGTTTCGCCCCTCGGCGCGTGCGCCGGGTATAAGTTCGGCGGCGCGCACGCCTGCCGGGGAAAGTGTGCGAATCTTACCGCGCCTGCCTCTAATTATCGAGAAAATGGCCCGGCAGACGCGTTTTGACACACTTTCTTGCACAAAAAGCGGCCTGGACGCCTCGTCCGGCTGGCGTCGCCTGCGCGCTTTCCGATGCGGCGGCGATGCGACATTTCGTCCCCGTTTTATCGACAGGACGGCGCCGCGCCGGTGCACGCGCGGCAGCGAGGCCGCAATTTTGCTACAGTCCACCGGCATGACGCACGGTCGGCCGCACCGTCCAACCCGGCGAGCGACGCCGCCCGTGCCGCTCGACACCCTCGAAGCATCGCCTCCCGAGACAGCCTGAGACCGCCTTTGAACCACCCGTTCACCGCCTCCCGCCCCTTGCAGCTTGCTCGCCGATCGGCGTGCGTCGCGCAGCGGCTTGGCGTGTCGCTCGGTTTGTCGATCTCCGTGGCAACGGCCGCCGCGCTGCTCGGCGCGTGCTCGCATCCCGCCGAACCCTGGCAGCTGACGAACGTCAGCGGTCATCTGCCCGACCTCGCCTTCACGCTCACCGCCGACAACGGCCAGCCGATGACCGCCAGCGATCTGCGCGGCGAGACCGCGCTCGTCTACTTCGGCTACACGCATTGCCCGGACGTGTGCCCCGAGACGATGGCGCGCCTGATGCAGGTCATAGCAAACCTCGGCCCCGGGGCGCAGCGCGTGCGGATACTCTTCATCAGCGTCGATCCCACGCGCGACACGCCGCAAGCCCTGCACGCCTACGTGAGCGCCTTCGATGCGCAGCACGCGCTCGGCCTCACCGGCAGCGACGCGCAGATCGAGGCGCTCGCGAAGCGCTATCGCGTCGCGTATCAGATGGAAAAGCGCGATCCCGACGGCAGCTACGAAGTCACGCACAGCTCGGCCCTCTATGTGTTCGACGCGCAGGGCCACGCACGCCTGCTCGCGACCGACAAGGACTCACCCGCCGCGATCGCGCAGGACGTGCGCCGCATCATCGACGCGCCCGCATGAAGACCCGATAAAGACTCAACGGGCGCGCCGCGAACCCTGAACCGATTTCCCGTACCACCCGCAACAGGAACTGCCATGACGATGAAACTCAAGTCCCTCACCGCAACGCTCGGCTGCGCCCTCGCCTGCTCGTTCACCGCCTTCGCGCCCGCCGCCCACGCGGCCGACGCGGCGATCAGCGCGCAGAACGCCTGGGTGCGCTGGCTGCCGAACGACCTGCCGGCGGCGGGCTACGTCACGCTCAAGAACGACGGCGACAAGCCGCTCGATCTCGTCGACGTGTCGAGCGACGACTACGGCATGGTGATGCTGCATCAGACGGTGTCGAACGGCTCGACGCAGAAAATGGTGATGGTGCACAAGGCGACCGTGCCCGCGCACGGGACGCTGGCGATCGCGCCGGGCGGCTATCACCTGATGCTCGAGCATGCGAAGCACAAGGTCGCGCCCGGCGACACGGTGCACATCAAGCTGAAGTTCTCGGATGGCGCGACGCTCGATGCGCCGTTCGCGGTGAAGCCGCCGTCGCAGCAGTAAGGCGGCGTTGACGCTTCAACGTGCGCGATGAAGCCGACCAGAAGCCCGCGATGAACCAGCGAAGAGAATCGCGATGAACCTGCTCTACTGGCTCGATCCGTGGGAGCCCTCGCCGACCGTCGTGATCGCGATCGGCGTGGCGGCGCTGCTGTTCGTGCGCGGGCAACACAAGGCGCGCGTCACGCTCGCGCGCCGTCTCTCGTTCTGGTTCGGGCTCGGCGCGCTCTACGTCGCGCTGCATACGCGGCTCGATTACTTCTTCGAGCACGAGTTCTTCATGCATCGCGCGCAGCATCTCGTGCTGCATCACCTCGGGCCGTTCTTCATCGCGCTGGCGTATCCGGGCGCGGCGCTGCGCGCGGGCATTCCGTTCGCGTGGCGCCAGCGCTTCGTGCGGCCCGCGCTCGCGGCGCGTCCCGTGCGTCTCGCGCTCGATGTGGTGATGCATCCCGTCGTCGCCGTGACGCTGTTCGTCGGCCTGATTTATTTCTGGCTGCTCTCGCCGATCCACTTCGTCGCGATGCTCGACTGGCGTCTTTATCGCGTCATGAACTGGAGCATGGTGATCGACGGGCTGCTGTTCTGGTGGCTCGTGCTCGATCCGCGGCCCGCGCCGCCCGCGCGCCTCGCGCCCGGCAAGCGCGTACTGGTGGTGATCGCCGCGATTCCGCCGCAGATCGTGCTCGGCGCGTTCATCTTCTTCACGTCGCACGAGCTGTATCCGATCTACTCGATCTGCGGACGCGCGTTCACCTGGCTCTCGCCGATGCGCGATCAGCAGATCGGCGGCCTGCTGCTGTGGATTCCGGGCTCGATGATGAGCGTGATCGGCGCGCTGATCGCGCTGCGTCACTGGATGCGGCTCTCGGCGCGCGGACGTCTGCAACGCGCGCAGCCGAAGCGAAGCCGCGCGCCGACGCGCGCGGTGCAGGTGAATTCCCGCTGATTGACAGCGGATTGACGCCTTGAGCCGCCTATGTCGCGGCGATGCCGGCGTCAGACCGAGCGCATCCACACGTGCGGGATGCCGTCCTCGTCGTGAATCTCCGAAACGGGCGTGAAGCCGAACGCGCCGTAGAACTTCTGCAGATGCGCCTGCGCGTGCAAACGCGTCGGCACGCCGGGCCATTGACGCGCGATGTGGCCGATCGCGCGTTCGAGCAGCCCGTTGCCGAGCTTGATGCCGCGAAAAGCCGGCGACGTCACCACGCGGCCGATGCGCACGTCGGCGTCGTCGGCGCTCGGCACCAGCACGCGCAGATAACCCGCCAGCGCACGCACGCCATCGCGCTCGCCCCAGGCGAACAGATGCCACGCGGTATCGTCCTCGCCGTCGATGTCGCCGTAGACGCAGTTCTGCTCCACCACGAACACATCGGAGCGCAGTTTGAGCATGGCGTAGACGTCACGCGCGCTGAGCGCATCGAATGCTTTCCATTGCCAGTCGAGTTGAGCGGTCGGCAATGCGGGGGACTGCGCGGTCATAGGATTTCCATCGAAGCTTGCTGAAAGGCAGATTATGCCTCGCGGCGCGAGCGCGCCACAAACGCATCCTCGCCCGCACAACGCGCCCGCGCTATTTGCGGCGACGCGGCGTCTCGTACTTGCGCCAGTACTGGAACGGCTCCTCGTGCAAGTCGATATCGAGTTCGACGATGCGCGCCTGCATGCGCTCCTGCGCATCGGCGATCGCGCGGTTGTAGACGGCCGGTGCGATCTCTTCGAGAAAGAAGCCCAGCAAACCGCCCGCGGCGATATTGCCGATCGGCGTCTCCATGTTGGCGTCGAAGTAACGCTGGATCGATGCAATCGCGGCGGCGCGCTCGTCGTCGGGGAGTTCGATGGACATGGCGGAGATCCGGTGGGAAGCGATCCGCTATTGTGCACGCGCCACGAAGCGTGCGAATGGCGAACGAGGACCGAACCCGAAGCGGAAAAAGAAAAAGCCACCCGAAGGTGGCTTTTTCTGGAACTACTTGGAGGCGCGAGCCGGAGTCGAACCGGCCTACACGGCTTTGCAGGCCGCTGCATAACCGCTTTGCTATCGCGCCAAAAGCGGACTGTTCGATGTTTGGCGCGCAGAAGACTGCTTGCGCTCACAACCACCGACAGATTTTTGCGACGGCCTTGCGGCCTGCCAAACAAAAGGGGAAGCGCTGCTTCCCCGATAAGCTGGAGCGGGAGACGAGTCTCGAACTCGCGACCTCAACCTTGGCAAGGTTGCGCTCTACCAACTGAGCTACTCCCGCATTTTTACTGCTTCACTACTCTTTACTGCTGACACTTCGTTTCACATTTCTGCAAAACGCCGCATCCAGAATCTGGAGCGGGAGACGAGTCTCGAACTCGCGACCTCAACCTTGGCAAGGTTGCGCTCTACCAACTGAGCTACTCCCGCGTATTTGCTGCCTTACTGCATTCGCCGTTGATTGACTGCTTATCTTCGGCTATTTCCTGCTATCTCCACCGCATCTGCTTCGTTTGCTGCTTGTCGTGCAGCGGAGAAGTGAGATTATGTATAAGCCGCTGAATCGTGTCAACCCCTTCGACTGAACTTTTTAAAAAAAGATTCGCGGGGGTGGCGCGAAGGCGTTGAGCGCAGGCGTTGAAACACCGTGCGCCCGCCCCTGCTCAGAGGCTGCCGCGCTCGCGGATCTGCGGCCAGGCGAGCTTCATGTAATAGAGCATCGACCAGATCGTCAGCACCGCGGCCACGTAGATGAGCCACGTGCCCCACACGCGCGAATCGAACAGCGTCGAGCCGCCGAGCGTGAGCGGCGCGTAGAACAGCAGCATCGGAATCGCGACCATCTGGCACGCGGTCTTGAACTTGCCGAGCTGATTCACCGCCACGCTTTTCGACGCGCCGATCTGCGCCATCCACTCGCGCAGCGCCGAAATCGCGATCTCGCGGCCCACGATCACCAGCGCGATCACCGCGTCGAGACGCTGCAGATGCACGAGCACGAGCAGCGCGGCCGTGACCATCAGCTTGTCGGCGACCGGATCGAGGAACGCGCCGAACGACGAGGTCTGGTTCCACTTGCGGGCGAGATAGCCGTCGAACCAGTCGGTGAGCGCCGCGAGGATGAAGATCCACATGGCTGCGACGTTCTGATGCATCGGGCTCAGCACCGACTGCGGCAGATAGAACACGCCTACCACGAGCGGAATCAGCACGATCCGCAGCCACGTCAGGAGAATCGGGATATTGAACGGCATCGGCGCGCGCAGTCTGTCAGGGGATGTTGCAATTATGGGAGATGCAATTGTGCCGCGTCGCCGGGACCGCCACAAGCAAGCGTAAGGTTCGCGCCCGCGCGCCGCCCTGTTTCGGGCGCGCGCGGACGTAGCGCTCAATGCAACTGTTGATAGATCTGCTCGGCCAGCGCGTGCGAAATGCCTTCGACGCTCGCGAGGTCCTCGACGCTCGCCGCCATCACGCCGCGCAGGCCGCCGAAGCGCGCGAGCAGACGCTGACGCCGTTTCGCGCCGACGCCTTCGAGTTCTTCGAGCCGCGACGTCTGACGCGTCTTGCCGCGCTTGGCGCGCATGCCCGTGATCGCGAAACGGTGCGCCTCGTCGCGGATCTGCGCGACCAGCATCAGCGCCGCGCTTTCCTTGCCGAGTTCGAGCGGCGCGCGGCCATCGGCGAATACGAGCGTTTCGAGGCCGACCTTGCGCCCTTCGCCCTTGGCCACGCCGACGAGTATCGCAGGGTCGAGTCCGAGTTCGTCGAACACCTGGCGCGCGATCTCGACCTGCCCTTTACCGCCGTCGATCAGCACGATGTTGGGCAACGTGCCGCCCGCCGCGACCGGCTCCGCGCCTTCGGGCGTCGCGGAAGGATTGGCGGGATCGGTGCTTTGCAGCGCCTGCGCCTCGTCGGTTTCGTTGCGCGCCGACTGCGCGACCATCTTCTCGTAGCGGCGCGTGAGCACCTGGCGCATGGCCGCGTAATCGTCGCCGCCCGTGATGCCCGTGATGTTGTAGCGCCGGTACTCGCCCGACTGCATCTTGTGATGGTGATAGACCACGCACGACGCCTGCGTCGCCTCGCCCATCGTGTGGCTGATGTCGAAGCACTCGATGCGCAGATGCGCGAGATCGTCGAGTTCGAGGCCGAGCAGCTGCGCGAGCGTGCGCGTGCGCGCCTGCTGCGAGCCTTGTTCCGAGAGCAGCCGCGCGAGCGCGAGGCGCGCGTTCTGCTCGGCCATCGCGAGCCACGCGCGCTTCTGGCCTTGCGGCTGGCGCAGCACCGCGACCTTGTGGCCGGCCTGCTCCGAGAGCACGTCGACGAGCTCGCGGTTCGCGGGCGGATGGCTCACCACCAGCACCGGCGGCACGCGATTGCCGAAGTAATGCTGCGCGATGAAGGCGTCGAGCACCTCGGATTCGATGCCGTTCGCGCGGGCTGCGCGTTTCGAGGATTTCGGCTTTGCGGCGGCTTCGTCGTCGGGAACATCGGCGGCGTCGGCCGCTTCGGTTTCGCTGCCGAGTTCTTCCGCGATCGCGAGCGGATCGGGTTGATCGCCTGCGTCATCGCTGTCGTCGCCGGTTTCCTGCGCGCCGGTCTGCTCCTCGTCTTCTTCCTGCGCCGCCGCGCCCGCGCTCGCCACCAGCGCCTTGCGCGCCAGCGACGGCAGCGACTTCAACGCCGTCGCCGCCACCACCGCTTCCTCGCCGATCGCTTCGGCCACGCCGCCTTCCTCGTCGGTCAGCGCGCGCTCGACGTGGGCCGGAAAGTACGCCTTGTCGCCCAGATGGCGGCCGCCGCGCACCATCGCGAGATTCACGCAGACGCGCCCGCCCAGCGCGACCACGGCCAGGATATCGACGTCGCTTTCGCTGCCCGTTTCGATCGCCTGCTGATGCAGCACCGTCGACAGCGAACTCATCTGGTTGCGCACCGCCGCGGCCTGCTCGAACTTCAGCTCGGCGGCGAACCCGTGCATCTTCGTCTCCAGCTCCTTCATCACCTCGTTCTGACGGCCGAGCAGGAAACGCGACGCATTGCTCACGTCGCGCGCGTAATCGTCCTGGCTGATCGCGCCGACGCACGGCGCCGTGCAGCGCGCGATCTGATGCAGCAGACACGGCCGCGTGCGGTTGTTGAACACCGAATCCTCGCAGGTGCGCAGCTGAAACACGCGCTGCAGGATCTGGATGCTCTCGCGCACCGCGTAGGCGCTCGGAAACGGTCCGAAGTACTGGTTGTTGCGATCGACCGCGCCCCGGTAATACGCCATGCGCGGGAACTTGTGCCCCGTGAGCTTGAGGAACGGATACGACTTGTCGTCGCGAAACAGGATGTTGTAGCGCGGCGCGAGCGCCTTGATCAGGTTGTTTTCGAGCAGCAGCGCTTCGGCTTCCGAGCGCGTGACCGTGGTCTCGATACGCGCGATGCGCGTCACCATCATGGCGATGCGCGGCGACAGCTGCGTCTTGTTGAAATAGCTCGAGACGCGCTTCTTCAGGTCGCGCGCCTTGCCCACGTAGAGCACCGCGCCGTGCGTGTCGTAATAGCGATAGACGCCGGGCAGATGCGGCAGTTGCGCCAGCACTTCCTTCGGGTCGAACGCTTCGGCGGCGGGAGCGGCGGGTACGTCGGGGGCGCCGGCGGAATCGGCGGGATCGTTGGAATCGGTCATCCAGTCTGGGGGACGTCTGAGAGCGTCGATGTGCGTCGGTGAATGCTTGCGCGCGGACGGGCGGAGCACCACCGCGCGCGCAACGCGACGCGGTCATGCGGCTGTCCTAGAATCGCAAGTTTAGATCATTCCGCGCGGGCCAGAACCAGCCGGCCCGCCGCCGCCAGCCACGCAGCCCCTACGCCAGCCATGTCCAACGCTCCCCGCTCCGCCGTGCCCGACGCCCCATCCGAGGCCGACGCGCCTCTCGCCTGCGATATCTTCTGCGCCGTGATCGACAACTTCGGCGACATCGGCGTGTGCTGGCGTCTCGCGCGCCAGTTCGCGCACGAACACGGCTGGGAAGTGCGCCTGTTCGTCGACGACCTGCACGCCTTCGAACGGCTCTGCCCCGCGCTCGACGCGTCGCGCGCGACGCAGACGGTCGAAGGCGTGCGCGTCGAGCACTGGCACGAGCCCGATCACGCGGGCGAGACGCTGCGGATCGCCGATGTGGTGATCGAGGCGTTCGCCTGCGAACTGCCGTCGGTGTACGTGGCGGCGATGGCCGAGCGCACGCCCACGCCCGTGTGGCTCAATCTCGAATATCTGAGCGCCGAGGACTGGGTCGCCGATTTCCATCTGCGTCCTTCGCCGCATCCGCGCTACGCGCTGCTCAAGCACTTCTTCTTCCCCGGCCTCGGCGCGGGCACGGGCGGCGTGCTCAAGGAGCGCGATCTCGACGCGGCCCGCGCCGCCTTCGAAGCCTCGCCCGACGCGCGCGCGGCCTGGTGGCAGCGCGCGACGGGCGGGCCGCCGCCCGGCCCGGAAGCCACGGTGATCTCGCTGTTCGCCTACGAGAATCCCGCCGTCGACGCGCTGCTCGAACAGTGGCGCGACAGCCCCACGCCGATCGTGCTGCTGGTGCCGCAAGGCCGCATCTCGGGCGCGCTCGCGCGCTTTTTCGGCATGGCGGCGTTCGGCGCGGGCGCGCGCGGCGAGCGCGGCTCGCTCACGGCGCACGGCCTCGCCTTTACCGAGCAGCGCGGCTACGACGCGCTGCTCTGGGTCAGCGACCTGAATTTCGTGCGCGGCGAGGATTCGTTCGTGCGCGCGCAATGGGCGGCGCGGCCGTTCGTCTGGCACATCTATCCGCAAGCCGACGACGCGCATCTGCCCAAGCTCGACGCCGCGCTGGAGCACTACGCGCGCACGCTCGACGCCGCGCCGCGCGGCGCGCTCGAACGCTTCTGGCATGCGTGGAACGGCAACGCCGGGCACGCGGCTGGCGCGCCTGAGGTGAACACTGAGGGGAGCACTGAGGGAAACACTGAAGGAAACGCCGCCACCGCGCCGGACGGGCTCGCCCACGGCGGGGTCAACTGGCCCGATCTCGCCCGCCATCTGCCCGCCTTGAAGGCGCGTGCGCACGGCTGGGCAGCCGAACTGGCCCTCACTGGCGATCTCGCCGGAAATCTGGCCGAATTCGCAAAAACTCAGTTAAAATAAGCGGTTACCCGGCGGCAGCCGTCTCAAGCGCAGTCTCCGCAGTCTCAAGCGGCCTCGATTTCCGCGCGCCTTGCTGGTTCCAGCAAGGGGCCGCAACGAACCGCTTGCGACGTTTGCCGTCGCGCACACCCAAAGCTATCTAATCTGGACAGGACAGTTTTTTATGAAGACCGCACAGGAACTCCGCGTCGGCAACGTCGTGATGATCGGTAACGACGCCATGGTCGTGCAGAAGGCCGAGTACAACAAATCGGGCCGTAACGCCGCCGTCGTGAAGATGAAGTTCAAGAACCTGCTGACTGGCGCGGGCATGGAAACCGTGTACAAGGCGGACGACAAGTTCGACGTCGTCGTGCTGGACCGCAAGGAAGTGACGTACTCGTACTTCGCCGACCCGATGTACGTGTTCATGGACGCCGACTACAACCAGTACGAAGTCGAAGGCGACATGATGGCCGACGCCCTCAACTACCTCGAAGACGGCATGGCTTGCGAAGTCGTGTTCTACAACGAGAAGGCCATCTCGGTCGAACTGCCGACCGTGCTCGTGCGCGAAATCATCTACACGGAACCGGCTGTCAAGGGCGACACGTCGTCGGGCAAGGTTCTGAAGTCGGCCAAGCTGAACACGGGCTTCGAACTGCAAGTGCCGCTGTTCTGCAATATCGGCGACAAGATCGAAATCGACACGCGTACGAACGAGTACCGCAGCCGCGCCTAAGCCTCGCGAGGCGAACGGCAAGGCGAGCGCGTCCGCATCGATGTTCGGCGGATGCAATCGCGAAAGCGCCCTCCGGGGCGCTTTTTCTTTTTTTGCCGAACGTGTATGTTTGTGAGTGCCATGGGAAAACCTTACCGGTTTTGCCTGAGCGCAAAGCGCGAGTCACATCGGCGCAGCAAGGCAAGGCGCTCATGGCATGGTTTCTGCTGGTTTATTTCTGGGATAGCCATTTTTCATCATGGCTGCCGCAGCACTCTTCCCTGAACCAGGAGAAACCGATGAACAACGACATCGCAGAAGGCAAGTGGAAGCAGCTGATCGGCAAGGCCAAGGCCGCCTGGGGCGAGCTCACGGATGACGAGCTGGCCAAGGCGGAAGGCCGCGCCGATCGCCTCGCCGGACTGATCCAGGAACGTTACGGCAAGACACGTGACGAGGCGGAACTGGAGGTACGGCGCTGGTTCGACGCGCATCGGCCGTTCGACTGAGCGGCGCGGCGGCATAGCGGCTGCTTCGATTTGCGGAAACCGCCGGTGGCCCGGCATGAACGGCGGCCGGTGTTGGGGGTAAAAAAACGGCCCGGCGCGGCGGATTGCGGCGCTCAGGGCCGGCGCAGCGCGCGGCGTGTCGGCTGCCGGATCCGCGACGTTCAGCGGCGGGTCCGCGAAACGAATCAAGGCAAACGACAGCGGACGAACCTGGCGGCAAGGCCGCTGCAAGCGAGCGCCAATCTGGGAGGACCGGAACTGAATAACCTGCCTCGGGACACTTCGGTGATCTCGTTGAACTCTTCCGTATCGCGCCGCGCCCGTGCGTGCCGCGACGCCGCGCGGGGCTCGTCCGCCGCGTGCGTCCGCGTGCGCGCGCATCGCGCTTGCGCTTATCCGTCAGCCCTTGCGCCATGCCACACGCCCTGATTGTCGAAGACGATCCCAATAGCCTGTCCGGCCTCTCCGCCATCCTGGCCGCCGACGGCTTCTCGGTCGATACCGCCGCCACGCTCGCCGACGCGCGCGCGGCGCTCGGACGCTTCATCCCCGACGTCGTGCTCGTCGACCTGAACCTACCCGACGGCAGCGGCCTCGAACTGCTCCCGCATCTGCCCGCCCAGCCGCCCGGCGGCGCGCTGCCTGTGATCGTGATGACCGGTAACGCCACGGTCGAAAGCGCGATCGAAGGCCTGCGCCACGGCATCTGGGACTATCTGCTCAAGCCGGTGAACATTCCGCGCCTGCGCAGCCTGCTCGCACGCATTCCGCGTCCGTACGAACTCAGCGAAGAAGTGCGCACGCTGCGCGCGACGCTGCGCAACCTCGGCCGCTTCGGTCCGATGCTCGGCCGCAGCAGCGCGATCCAGCACGTCTACGACGCAATCGAGCAATTCGCGCCCACCGAGGCGGCGATCCTCGTGCACGGCGAGCCCGGCACCGGCAAGGAAGTCGCCGCGCGCACGCTGCATCAGCTGAGCCGCCGCCGCAAAGGGCCGTTCGTGGTCTGCGACGCGCGCGCGCTGACCGCCGAGTCTGCGGGCGGCCGGCCGCTCGCGAGCATCCTGTTCGGCCATGAGCGCGGCGCGTTCAGCGGCGCGGAGCAGCGCGAACCCGGTCTCGTCGATCAGGCGGCCGGCGGCACGCTGTTCATCGACGAACTCACCGATCTGCCGCGCGCCCAGCAGGAAGCGCTGCTGCGCGCGCTCGACTCGCAGACCTTCATGCGCGTCGGCGGCAGCAGCGAAGTGGGCACAGATTTCCGCCTCATCGCGGCCACGCGCGTGTTCCCGCGCGACGCGGTCCAGCAAGGCGTGCTGCACGAGGATCTGTGGCTGCGTCTCGATGCCGCCGCCGTGCAACTGCCGCCGCTGCGCGAGCGCGACGAAGACGCCGCCCTCCTCGCCGCCGCCTGCGTCGACGCGCTCAATCTCGACGCGCATCAGCGCGGCCTGACGGGCACGACGCGGCTCGTCTCGCCGGCCTTCATCCGCGAATGTCTGGGCTACGACTGGCCGGGCAACGTGCGCGAATTGCACGAGCGCGTGCAGCGCGCGTGGCACGCGTCCGGCGAAGTGCTCGAAACGCTGCAGGCCGAGGAAAGCAACGGCGCTGCGGCGCGCGACGGCAACGGCAACCGCGTGCAGGTGACGGTGGGCACGCCGCTCGCCGATGTCGAGGAAATGCTGATCCGCGCGACGCTCGACGCCGTGGGCGGCACGCGCCATCGCGCGGCGTCGCTGCTCGGCATCAGCCCGAAGACGCTCTACAACAAGCTGCAGCGCATGCGCTTGAACTGATCCAACGGATCCGCGCGACGGTGTGCGCGCTTCAAGGTGCGCACGTAAAAAAACGGCGGCCCTTCGCTTCGGAAGGGCCGCCGTTTTGCTTGCTGGCTGCGCGCCGCGCGCTCAGCTCAAGGCAGCACGCTGCGCAGCAAGGCCTGCGCCGAGAGATACGCGGGATCGGCCACCAGTTTGTCCCAGCGCAGCGCCTTGCCGCGCGGCAGCAAGCGCCGGATGCGCTTCGACGACGCCTTGCGCTCGCGCGACGGCTCGTCGGTGCGCAGCGCGTCGAGCACCTTTTCGGCCTCGTGCGGCTGGTTGCAGACCAGCACCATGTCGCAGCCTGCGTCGAGCGCGGCGCGCGCGCCTTCCGCGAGCGTGCCGCCCTGGCGCGCCGCTTCCATCGACAGATCGTCGCTGAAGATCGCGCCCGGAAAACGCAGACGGTCGCGCAGGATCTCCTTGACCCAGACGCGCGAGAAGCCCGCCGGTTTTTCGTCGACCTTCGGATAGATCACGTGACCCGGCATGACCGCCGCGAGCGACAGGCCGAGCCAGTCGTACGGCAGCGCGTCCTCGCCGAGAATCGATTCGAGCGGACGCTCGTCGACCGGCACCGCGACGTGCGAGTCGGCGGTCGCGAAACCGTGTCCCGGAAAGTGCTTGCCGCAGTTCGCCATGCCCGCGAGCGCGAGGCCGTGATTCAGGCTCTTGGCGAGCAGCGTGACCACGCGCGGGTCGCGATGGAACGCGCGGTCGCCGACCACCTTCGACTGGCCGTAGCCCAGATCGAGCACCGGCGTGAAGCTCAGGTCGATACCGCAGGCGCGCAGCTCGCTCGCGAGGATGTAGCCGACCGAGGTCGCCAGCTTGGTCGCGAGCAGCACGTCCTTGTCCCACAGCGCGCCGATGCGGCCCATCGCGGGCAGCACCGTGAAACCGTCGGTGCGAAAACGCTGCACGCGGCCGCCTTCGTGATCGACGGCAATCAGCAGATCTTCGCGCACGGCGCGGATCGCGTCGGTCAGCGCGACGAGCTGCGCGCGGTTCTCGTAGTGGCGCGCGAACAGGATCACGCCGCCGGTGGAGGGATGCGCGAGGCGGCGCACGTCGTCTTCGTTGAGCGACGTGCCGACCACGTCGAGCATGACCGGTCCGGGAATGAGTTTCATCGATCGTTGGGCGTTGAAGGCCGCGCCACGCGAACGCGCGCGGCGCGAAGGGATGAATGGGATCAGCGAACGGAAATCAGCGCGCGGCAGATTGAACCGGCGGCCGGTCGGTCTCGGCGACCACGAACGAGACAGCGTAATCGCGCTCGTCGGTGATCGTCACGTGGGTCGTGATGCCGCGCTCCTCGAGCCATTGCACGAGGTCGCCGTTCGCCACCATGTAAGGCTTGCCGCCGGGCGCGTTGAGCGTCTGCACGGCGCGCCAGGTCATCGGCATGTGCATGCCGAGGCCGATCGCCTTCGAGAACGCTTCCTTCGCGGAAAAACGCGTGCACAGATACGCGAGCCCGCGCGTGGCCGAGCGGGCCTTGCGCGCCTCGTAGACCGCGAGTTCCTCGGGGCCGAGCACGCGCTGCGCGAAGCGCCCGCCGGTGCGCTCCATCACTGCCTGCACACGGCTCACCTGGATGATGTCCGTGCCGATGCCGTAAATCGCCATGTAATCCTCGTGATGAACGTGATCGCGATGCTGCGGATAAGCGCGCCGCGCAGCGGCGGCGCAGCGGCGTTACGCGTGCTGCGCGGCGAGACGCGACGACACCATGATCGCCTTCATCTCGCGCACCGCGTTTTCCCAGCCGACGAACACCGCATGCCCGACGATCGCGTGGCCGATGTTGAGTTCGTGAATGCCTTCGATGGCCGCGATCGGCTGCACGTTCGTGTAGTGCAGACCGTGGCCCGCGTTCACCTTCAGGCCGAGGCTCACGCCGCAGTTCACGCCCGCCACCACGCGCTCGAATTCGCGCTGCTGTTCGGCGGCTTCGTGCGCTTCGGCGTAACGGCCGGTGTGCAGTTCGATCACGGGCGCGCCCGCGGCCTGCGCGGCGCGGATCTGCGTTTCGTCCGCGTCGATGAACAGCGAGACGCGGCAGCCCGCGGCGGCGAGCTGACGGCAGGCGGCGGCCACGGCCTCGAACTGGCCGGCGACGTCGAGGCCGCCTTCGGTCGTGAGTTCCGCGCGCTTCTCGGGCACGAGGCAGACGTCGTGCGGCTGGATCTCGCAGGCGATGTCGAGCATTTCAGCCGTCACCGCGCATTCGAGGTTCATGCGCGTCTTGAGCAGCGGACGCAGCGTGCGCACGTCGGCATCGACGATATGACGGCGGTCCTCGCGCAGATGCAGCGTGATCGCATCGGCGCCCGCTTCTTCGGCGAGCAGCGCCGCGCGGATCGGATCGGGATAAGCGGTGCCGCGCGCGTTGCGCAGCGTTGCGACGTGGTCGATGTTGACGCCGAGGTCGATCACGTTGGGCGAAGTCAGAAAGAAGCTCATAGGTTCTGCAGGTCGATCAGGATCTGGCGCGTCGCGAGCGGCGTGCCGCCAAGGTAAGTATTCAGCAGGAAACGCATCAGCGCCTTGCTCTGCGTGACGGTCTGGGGACGATGGTAATCGTCCTCTTCCATATCGAGCAACGTCTGGCCCGAGAGCACCGGCCAGTGCGCGGGCCACTCGTCGGAGGCTTCGCGCACGCCGCGCTCGGGATCGAACACGTAGCGCCCTTCGGCCACCACGGTCTTGCGGTTCACGGTGCGGTTGAGCGCGAGCGCGTAGCCGGTGTCGCGCAGCAGCACGCGCTCGAACGAGCGCAGCACCTGCACGGGCGGCAGATCGTGCGCGAGGCGCGTGAGCGTGACGACGTAATGATTGAACAGCGCGGGATGCGGATCTTCACGCGCGAGAAACTTCACCAGCAGCTCGTTGACGTAGAAGCCGCACAGCAGCGCGTCGCCGGTCAGCGGCAACATGCCGCCGACCCATTCGGCGCCGGTGAGCGTGCGCACCTCGCCCTTGCCGGTCCAGTTCAGCGTGAGCGGCTGGAAGGTTTGCAGCACGCCGCGCAGCGCCGAATGCGGACGCTTCGCGCCCTTTGCAACGAGCGCGACGCGGCCGTGATCGCGCGACAGCACGTCGATGATCAGGCTGGTTTCGCGATACGGATAGCTGTGCAGCACGAAGGCCGGCTGCTCGGCGACGCGATAGTCGGAAGCCGTGCTGCGCGGCGTGCGCGGCAGTTGCGAGCGCGCGGTGGTCTTGCGGGGCGCGCGCGGTTCGGCGCGGCGTTCGAGCGTGGCGTCGGCGCCCTCGCCCAGATCGTCGCGCGACGACGAAGTGGCCTTCAGTGCGGGTTTCGCGCGCCGGCTGCGCGCGGGCGGCGTGCGTGCGCCACCGCCGGACGGCGACTCGAAGTCGTCGTCGGCGCGCGAGTTCACGTCGGGCGCGTCGGGCGCGTCGGGCGCGTCGGGCGCGGACCAATCGTCGTTCAGGGTTCCGGCTTCGCCGTCGCTCATCCCGTCGCTCATCCTGTCAGTCGTCGCGGATCGGCGGATCGGATCACTCGTAGCCGTAGGCGCGCAGACCGGCTTCGTTGTCGGCCCAGCCGCTCTTGACCTTCACGAAGGTTTCCAGATAGACCGGACCGTCGAACAGCTTTTCCATGTCGAGGCGCGCCTCGGTGCTGATCTGCTTGAGCTTGGCGCCCTTCTGGCCGATCACCATCGCCTTCTGCGTGTCGCGCTCGACGAGGATCGTCGCGAAGATGCGGCGCAGGCGGCCTTCCTGCTCGAACTTCTCGATCACCACCGTGCTCGTGTACGGCAGTTCGTCGCCGGTCCAGCGGAACACTTTTTCGCGCAGGATTTCGGCGGCGAGGAAACGCTCGCTGCGATCGGTCAGGTCGTCTTCGCCGTAGATCGGCTCGCCTTCGGGCAGATACGGCTTGAGCACCGCCAGCAGACGCTTGATGTCGTCGGTATTTTTCGCCGACAGCGGCACGATCTCGCGGAATTCGCGCAGCTTCTGCACGCCTTCGATAAACGGATAGAGCGTGGCCTTGTCCTTCACCGTATCGATCTTGTTGGCGATCAGGATCGCGGGCGCGTTCGGCGGAATCAGGTCGAGCACCTTCTGGTCGTCCGGACCGAACTTGCCCGCTTCGATCACGAACAGCACGGCATCGACCGAGCTGAGCGTCGAGGTCACGGCGCGGTTCAGCGAGCGGTTCAGCGCGGTGCTATGGCGCGTCTGGAAACCCGGCGTGTCGACGAAGATGTACTGCGCGTCTTCGGTCGTGTTGATGCCGGTGATGCGGTGGCGCGTGGTCTGCGCCTTGCGCGACGTGATGCTGATCTTCTGGCCCACGAGGGCATTCATCAGCGTGGATTTGCCAACGTTGGGACGGCCGACGATCGCGACCATGCCGCAACGAAAACCGGCAGGAGTAGTGGTGGGAGCGTTCATGATCGGATCGGAGAATGGATGCGACAGATTGGGCTGCAACAGACAGGATGCGACAGATGCGGCGCGCGCGGACGACGCGCGCGCTCGACAGGTTCAGTGACCGGCGTCGGCGGCGCGCACGGGCAGCGCCGCGCCGACTTCGGCGCTCGTCTCGACGGCGCCGGACGAGGTGCTGGATGCGTCATTCGACGCGCCCGTATCACCCGAAGCGCCATTTTGCGCCTCGCGGCTGCGCGTGGCGCGCGATGCGATCGACCCGGCCGACGGCACGCCGTCGAAGGCTTTGTCAGCGGGCTTTTCAGCGGATTTTTCGACGGGTTTTTCAGCGGATTTTTCGGTGCCCTTTTCCGCACCTTTTTCCTGCACGTGCGCGGCGCGGATCACCGCGAGCGGCGCGGCCAGCGACACCGGAGCGCGCTCACCCGCCTCGCCCGTCGCCGCCGCAACTGCAGCAGGCACGCCCAGAATGGGCCGGTCTCCGCGCGCACGGCGCTCCGGCGAGCGCAGATCGAGCGCGCCCTGCACGCCGGTCACGCCCGGCACGACCTCGGGTTCGGGCTTCGGCGCGCGGGCGCCCTTCGAACGGCGCGGCTTGGTCACCAGCGCGGGCGCGGCGGCCACGACCTCGTCGAGCGCCTTCTTCGCGGCGGCCTGTTCGGCCGCGCGGCGGCTCGCGCCCGAGCCCGACACCTTCACGTCGAGCTTGGGCACCGTGCATTCGACTTCGAATTGCTGATTGTGCGCCGCACCATGCGTGGCGACCACGGTATAGGTGGGCAGCGCGATCTTGTGACCTTGCAGGTATTCCTGCAGCAGCGTCTTGGCATCCTTGCCGAGCGTGCGCGGGTCGATGTGATCGAGGATCGGCACGTAGAGACGCTTGATGACCGTCTGCGCGGCATCGAAACCGCCGTCGAGGAAGATCGCGCCGAAGATGGCTTCGAGCGCGTCCGCGAGGATCGACGGGCGACGGAAGCCGCCGCTGCGCAGCTCGCCTTCGCCGAGACGCAGGCCGTCGGCGATATTGAGGGCCTGAGCGATCTCGTAGAGCGACTGCTGCTTGACCAGATTCGCGCGCACGCGCGAGAGGTCGCCTTCGTCCAGCTTGCCAAAACGTTGGAACAATAGGGCCGCCACCGCGCAATTCAGGACCGAATCGCCGAGAAACTCGAGGCGTTCGTTATGCGTGGCACTGTGACTGCGGTGGGTGAGAGCCTGGCGCAACAATTCCGCATTGCGAAATTCGTAGCGCAGTCGGCTTTCCAACGGAGATTGGGGCATGGGGAGAGTATAACGCGCCCGCCGCCCCCGGCGAAAACGCGGGGCGGCGGGCGAAAAACCATGATGAAGCGACCTTACCGCGGGTTCTTCAAGTAGCGCGCGAAGATGCGGGACGACTCGTTCGCGCGCTCGATGCTGGCTGAGCGTGTTGCAGCGGCGAGCCGCAACACGCGCCCATCACTCGAACGAACCGATACGCTTCAGACTGCTGAAGTTCATCCAGATGAAGAACGCGCGGCCGACGACGTTCGCGTCGGGCACGAAACCCCAGTAACGGCTGTCGGCGCTGTTGTCGCGGTTATCGCCCATCATGAAGTAATGGCCGGCCGGCACCTTGCAGATCACGCCGCGTGCGTTGTACTGGCAGTTGTCGCGATACGGATAGTCTTCGGCGCCCACGATGAACGGCGGCACGGCGGGGTTGTTCAGGATGTTGTTCTTGCGGCCGTTGCCGAGATCTTCCGTGAACTGCTTCGCGTAGCCGATGCGCTCTTCGTCGAAGTAATCGGCTTGCGGCGCTTCGGGCACCGGCTTGCCGTTGATCGTGAGCTGCTTGTCCTGATACGCGACCACGTCGCCGGGCAGGCCGATCACACGCTTGATGTAGTCGACCGACTCGTCTTTCGGATAGCGGAACACCACCACGTCGCCGCGCTCGAGGCCGCGGCCCTGCGTGATCTTCGTGTTGGTGATCGGCAGACGGATGCCGTAGTCGAACTTGTTCACGAGGATGAAGTCGCCCACCAGCAGCGTCGGCACCATCGAGCCCGACGGAATCTTGAACGGCTCCACGACGAACGAGCGCACGAGGAACACGATCAGGATCACGGGAAAGAAGCTCGCCGTGTATTCGAGCCACCACGGCTGGCGCAGCTTTTCGTTACGCAGGTTTTGACGCGTTTGCGGCGCGTTCTCGTCGGCGAAACGCTCGCCCACACGCTGCTGCTGACGGTCGAACTCGGCGACGGCCGCATCGGCGGCGAGGCGCCGGCGCGGCATGAAAACCAGCTTGTCTGCAACCCACGCGATGCCCGTCAAAACGACGAGCACAAAAAGGATCAGCGCAAAATTCATGTAGAGGTCCGTTGTTCGGGCTTATTTGTCTTCGACGCGCAGGATCGCGAGGAAGGCCTCCTGAGGAATTTCCACGGAACCGACCTGCTTCATCCGCTTCTTGCCTTCTTTTTGCTTTTCGAGAAGCTTCTTCTTACGCGAGATATCGCCGCCGTAGCACTTGGCCAGCACGTTCTTGCGCAGCGCCTTGATGTTCTCGCGCGCGATGATGTGCGCGCCGATCGCCGCCTGAATGGCCACGTCGTACATCTGGCGCGGAATGATCTCGCGCATCTTCGCCGCCACTTCGCGGCCGCGATACTGCGACTGCGAACGGTGCACGATGATGGACAGCGCATCGACCTTGTCGCCGTTGATCAGCATGTCGACCTTCACGACGTCCGCGCTGCGGTTTTCCTTGAACTCGTAGTCCATCGACGCGTAACCGCGCGACACCGACTTCAGGCGGTCGAAGAAGTCCAGCACGATTTCCGCCATCGGGATTTCGTACGTGAGCTGCACCTGGCGGCCGTGGTACTGCATGTTGATCTGGCTGCCGCGCTTCTGCGTACAGAGCGTGATGACCGAACCCACATAGTCCTGCGGCATATACAGGTTGACCGTGACGATCGGCTCGCGGATTTCGGCGATCCTCGACGGCTCCGGCATCTTCGCCGGATTCTCGACCTTGACCAGCGTACCGTCGGCCTGGACCACTTCGTACACCACGGTCGGCGCCGTGGTGATGAGGTCCATGTCGAACTCGCGTTCGAGACGCTCCTGCACAATTTCCATGTGCAGCAGGCCCAGGAAGCCGCAGCGGAAGCCGAAGCCCAGCGCCTGCGACACTTCCGGCTCGTATTGCAGCGAAGCGTCGTTGAGCTTGAGCTTTTCGAGCGATTCGCGCAGCGCGTCGTACTGGTTCGCCTCGACCGGATAGAGACCCGCGAACACCTGCGGCTTCACTTCCTTGAAGCCCGGCAGCGGTTCCGGCGCGGGACGGTTCACGAGCGTGACGGTGTCGCCGACCTTGGTGGCGGCGAGTTCCTTGATGCCCGCGATGATGAAGCCCACCTGCCCCGCCGACAGCGATTCCAGGTTGCGCGACTTCGGCGCGAACACGCCGACGTGCTCGACCGGATACTGCGCGCCGGTGGCCATCAGCTTGATCTTGTCCTTCGGACGCAGCGTGCCGTTGACGATACGCACGAGCATGACCACGCCGACGTAGTTGTCGAACCACGAGTCGATGATCAGCGCCTGCAGCGGTGCTTCCGGGTCGCCCTTGGGCGGCGGGACCTTGGCGATGATCGATTCGAGCACGTCGTCCACGCCGAGGCCGGTCTTCGCACTGCAGTGCGTGGCGTCGGTCGCGTCGATGCCGATCACGTCCTCGATTTCCTCGATGGCGTTTTCGGGGTTGGCGGCGGGCAGGTCGATCTTGTTGAGCACGGGCACGACTTCCACGCCCAGCTCGATAGCCGTGTAGCAGTTGGCCACGGTCTGCGCCTCGACGCCCTGGCTCGCGTCCACCACGAGCAGCGCGCCTTCGCACGCGGACAGGGAGCGGCTGACTTCGTACGAGAAGTCGACGTGGCCAGGCGTGTCGATCAGGTTCAGGTTGTAGACCTTGCCGTCACGTGCCTTGTACGTGAGGGCCGCGGTCTGCGCCTTGATCGTGATGCCGCGCTCGCGCTCGAGATCCATCGAGTCGAGCACCTGCGCTTCCATTTCGCGGTCGGACAAGCCGCCGCACAGTTGGATGATGCGATCGGCGAGCGTCGACTTGCCATGGTCGATGTGCGCAATGATCGAGAAGTTGCGAATATGATCCATTCAGTGCCGATCAAGCGAAAAAGGCGCGCCCCAAACGAAAGCTGGGCACGCCTCGTAAACAGATGAAAAACCGAACTATTTTAGCCGAAATAGGTGTCGGCAGGCGAACGGTGCTGAGAAGTAACGGATAGTTCATGCGCCAGGGCCCGATCCGTTGCGGGCCGCAGCCTTATTCCATCGGCGGCGCGGGCTGTGGCGCGGGCGCCGCGCCCAGTCCCAGCGTGGCGCGCACGCGCGCTTCGTCGAGCCGGTAGTGGCACAACTCGATGCCGTCGCAGACCAGCACCGGCACGAGTTCGTCGTAGCGCGCCTGCAGCGCGGGGTCGGAATCGACATCGACGACATCGACCTGCGCACCGGCCGCCGCAGCCAGCGGCTCGAGCGCCACGCGCATGTCGTCGCACAGATGACACCACGCGCGGCCATAGAGCACGAGATGCGCGCTCGCCCGCGCAACCTTATCCGGCTGCATGGGCGGCGCGGAGCGCATGGGCGTGTGCATCGGGCTTACTTCTGTGCCGGATTGCGCGGGCGGATCGGCACGAACTGCGTGTTGTCGCCGCGTCGCACGAGAATCGCCACCATCTTCTGCGGATCGAGGTGCGAGGTCGCGTCCTGGAACTGCTTCGCGTTGACGACATCGGTGTCGCCCACGCGCAGGATGATGTCGCCCTTTTGCAGACCGGCGCGCGCAGCCGGGCCGTCCACCGTATCCACGACCACGCCGCCCTTGATCTTGAGCTGCGCGAGCTGGTCAGCCGGAATGTCGGTGACCGAGAGACCCAGCGCGTTCGACGGACGCGGCTTCGGCTCCGGCGCCTTCTTCGGGTCAGCCTTCGTGCCCTTGTCCGCCTGCATTTCGGCGATCGTGATCGGCAGGTCGCGCGTCGCGCCCTTGCGCCAGATCGTGACGGTCGCCTTGGTGCCCGGCTTGGTGTCGCCGACCATGCGCGGCAGATCGGTCGCGGTTTCGACGTTCACGCCGTTGAACTTCAGGATGATGTCGCCCGGCTGGATGCCCGCCTTGTCGGCCGGACCGCCCGGCTCGACGCTCGACACCAGCGCGCCCTGCGCCTTCGGCAGACCGAGCGAGTCGCTGACGTCCTTCGTCACTTCGCCGATCGCCACGGCGATGCGGCCGCGCGTGACCTTGCCCGTCGACTTGAGCTGATCCGCCACGCGCATCGCCTCGTCGATCGGAATCGCGAACGAAATGCCCATGAAGCCGCCCGTGCGGCTGTAGATCTGCGAGTTGATGCCGATCACCTCGCCCTGCATGTTGATCAGCGGACCGCCCGAGTTGCCGGGATTCACGGCCACGTCGGTCTGGATGAACGGCAGATAGTCGCCGGTGTCGCGGCCCTTGGCGCTCACGATGCCCGCGGTGACGGTGTTTTCGAGGCCGAACGGCGAGCCGATCGCCACGACCCACTCGCCCACGCGCACCTTGTTCGAGTCGCCGACCGTCACGGCCGGCAGGTTGTTCGCCTGAATCTTCACGACGGCCACGTCGGTGCGGTCGTCCACGCCGATCAGCTTGGCCTTGAATTCGCGCTTGTCGGTGAGCGTGACGTAGATGCTGTCCGCGTCGTCGACCACGTGCGCGTTGGTCATGACGTAACCGTCGTTCGTCATGATGAAGCCCGAGCCCACGCCGCTGCTTTGTTCGGAGTCGTTGCCGCCGTCGGGACCGGAGTCCTGGTCGCCGCCGCCCTGGCCGCCGCGCGGCGACGCGCCTCCGCCCTGGCCACCCTGCCCGCCTTGTCCACCTTGAGGACCTTGCGGCAACGGAATGCCGAAGAAGCGGCGGAAGAATTCCGACATGTCGCCGTTATCCATGCCCGGCGGCAGGCCGCCGCGCTGCGAGAGCGTCACGCGCGTGGTCGTGCGAATGTTGACGACGGAAGGCCCCACCTTGTCGACGAGATCGGTGAAGTCGGGCAGATTGGCGGCAGGCGCCGCCGATGCCATGTGCGGGGCGAGCGGCAGGCACGCCGCCACCACCGCGGCCGCGAAAAATTTGCGCAGCGGGAAGATCGTCATATCGTAGTCAGCCCGTAGTCAGCCGCAGGATTTACTTGGAAGCCTTGTATTCTATGGCAGATGCGAACTGCTGCAACGTGGCCTGGGGCACCTCGCCGAGCAACGTGATCCAGTAATCGCCATTGCGCTTCACCAGCACGTGCGTCGCGCCCGTGCTGCCCGCGCCTTCCTTGCGGCTGTTGTGCTCGACCGGCTCGACGAAGATCGAGACCGCCGAGAGGCCGTCCGAGAACACGGCCTGATCGACCGGAATCGGCGGATCGTTCGCGTCGCGCGCGGCCATCGGGCGGCGCAGCTCGCGGATCTTGCGGAAGCCCGGCACGTTCTGCGCGAAGGTCCAGCCCTGCGCTTCCATATCGACGCTTTGCAGCGGCGGACGCACCACGGTCCAGCCCGTGAGATTGCGCATGCCGCTCGCGATCGGCGCCTTATCGACCGGCACGCCGATGCTCACCTGCGTAAACGACAGTTGCTGGAGCACCTGGCCGTTCGACGGATCGAGCAACTGCGAACGCAGCAGCAGGCCGGTTTTCGCGTCTGCCCACAGCTTGTAGGCGAAGCGATAGGCGTCTTTCGGATCGAGTTCGATCACCTGGCTGTCGATGCCGGCCACGCGGTCGGTGCCCAGCATCTTCGGATCGTAGACGGACAGCACTTCGTTGCCGCTCGTGGCGAGCAGCGCCGGGAAGGCGTCCTTGTTCTGGCGTTTTTCGACGACGCAGAGCTTGCGCTCCGGCACGAAGGTGTAGAGGTCGTCGTTGTGGCGCAGCATCTTGCGAGGCTTGCCGTCGAGGCTTTCGAGCTGCTCGAACTCGCCGTCGGCTTTCGTGGCGTAATGCGTCACGCGGGACGACTGCACGAAGTTGCCGCGCTGATACACGAAGGTGCCGATGTAGTTCTGCTGCTGCGCGGCCTGCTGGATGCGGTCCAGCCACTGCGCCGCACTCTGGCGCGTGGCGGGGTCGACCGCGGAAGCGGCCGACGCGCCCTGCGCGTGAGCGCGCGGGGCGACAGACAGAGCGGTGAACATCACGGCCGCGCAGCACAGGTATGCCGGCAACCGCCCCCAGAATGTATTGTTATTCAACCGCACTGTCTGCATCAGACTCACTGGCCTTGCGTGGTAAGGGCCGCAGAACGGATCAGCGGCATGGAATCCGACATGACCGGCTGCTGCGCGAACTGCTGGTGCGCTTCGAGATAAGCGTCGAGGCGCGCGTCGCGAATGATGTTGCCGTCCTGCACGGCGGCCGTCTGCACGGGCACCGCGTTCATGGCCACACGCTGCACGTTGTCGCCCGCGGGCTGCATCGCGGCGATCTGCGGACCGCCCGCCATGCCGACGCCGCGCATTTGCGGCACGACGATCCACGTGAGCGTGGCGGCTGCGGCGGCCACGGCCAGCGACGGCACGACGCGGCGGCGCAGCGCGAGAATGCGCGCGACGCGGCCGTCATGCGACGCCGACGCAGCCGACGAAGCGGGCAACGCCGCAGGCGCCAGCACGTGCGGCTCGGCCTCGAAGCGGGCCGCGAAGCCCGCCATGAACGACTGGCTCGCCGCCGGGCTCATAGCCAGGTCGTCGGAGCGCAGCGCGTCGCCGATCAGGTGATACGCCGACCAGGCCTTGCGGTCCTCGTCGTCGAATCCAGAAAAAATGACGTTCAGATGCGCGTCACCCGCCAATTCGCCGTCGGCGAAAGCGGACAGTTGCTCGCCGCGCGAACCTGACACCGATTGCATCGAAACCGACCCCATGATGCTCCCCATTTTCTTACAGAGCCCCGCAGTGACACACCCACTCTAGTGAATTACGTCCGTGCCCGGCGCGAGACTGGCTTACCAGCGCTTGCCTTCCGGTGTGTCCAGCAACGGACGCAATTTTGCCGCAATGGCTTCGCGAGCGCGGAAAATTCTCGATCTGACGGTCCCGATCGGGCAACCCATCATTTCGGCAATTTCCTCGTAGCTCAAACCTTCTATTTCCCGAAGCGTAATGGCGGTGCGCAACTCTTCCGGTAAAACCGCCATGGCAGCATTGACCGTCTGGGCGATCTGCTTGCTCATCAACATCGATTCGGGCGTGTTGATATCCCTTAGTTGATCGGCGTCCGAGAAAGTTTCCGCTTCTTCAGCATCAGCTTCGGTAGAAGTGGGAGCACGGCGCCCCTGGGTCGCAAGGTAGTTCTTCGCCGTATTGACAGCAATACGGTACAACCACGTATAGAAAGCGGATTCGCCACGGAACTGCGGCAATGCCCGGTACGCCTTGATGAAGGCGTCCTGGGCCACGTCCTCGACCTCCGCGGGGTCCCGCACGAGGCGCGAGATCAGGCGGATGATCTTGCGATGGTACTTGGAGACCAGCAGTTCGAACGCGGCCTTGTCGCCTTTCTGCACGCGCTCGACCAGCACCTGGTCAATTTCTTTTTCGCTCACCTGAAAAATCCGTTAGCTCATGGAAGTGGACGCGGGGGCACCATTGTAGCGTTACCGCCACGGCGCCACGTTACGCGCGTTACAGCGGTTACAGTCGTTACAGCGCTCTGGCAGAGCGCGCGCGGACGCAGAACGAAAACAAATGGGGACGCCGCAGCAAACGGCAAGAGAAAGGCCAGCAAGAAAGCGCAAAAAATGCGTCGATGGCGGTGCGGCCCGGGCGGCGGCCCACGCCAGGCCAAGCCGACGCTTGAAAGCCTAGCGGCCCGAAGCGCTGCGCGCAGTCACGGCGAGCACGCGGAAGGTCTCGGCGTCGACCGAATCGGCGGCGATCAGCAGCGTCTTGCGGCGCGCGCCCTCTTCCACCACCAGCGCGAGCAGCGCCGCGCCCCATTGCGAGGCGCCGATCAGGCGGCCATCGGCAAGACACGCGCCGGAGCGCGCGAACGCGGCGAATCGATCCGTCCCGATTTCGATGAAAGCAGGCTGGGCGCGGCACCACGCCGCAAAACCGAGCCCGCCCGCCGCGCCGAGCGCCAAAGCGGGCGCAACGGCATGCCACGCGCCGAGCCACGGCGCGAGCGCCGTATGGAAGGCTGCGCACGCAACCGCGAGACCCAGCAGCAGCGCCGCGCGCATCGTCCAGGACGCGCGCACGGCGTGGCGCGGCGCGTGCAAACGCCGCGGCGCAGAAATGTGAACGCGGCCGCCCGGATGAACCGGAGCGGCCGCGGAGTCGCGCGAGGCGATCATGGGAGTCTCAGCCGAGGCTGGCTCGAAGGCGTATCAGGCGCCGGTCAGACGTGGCGCTTGAACACCAGCGTGCCGTTCGTGCCGCCGAACCCGAACGAGTTCTTCAGCGCGACGTCGATCTTCATGTCCCGCGCGGTGTTCGCGCAGTAGTCCAGGTCGCAAGCCGGATCCTGGTTGAAGATGTTGATCGTCGGCGGCGAGATCTGGTTGTGCACGGCGAGCACCGTGAACACCGACTCCAGACCGCCCGCGCCGCCCAGCAAGTGGCCGGTCATCGACTTCGTCGAGTTCACGACGATGTCCTTCGAGTGGTCGCCGAACGCGCGCTTGATCGCGGTGGTTTCCGCGAGGTCGCCGAGCGGCGTCGAGGTGCCGTGGGCGCTGAGCCAGTTCACTTCGTTGGCGTTCACACCCGCGTTCTTCATCGCGGCCAGCATGCAGCGGCGTGCGCCGTCGCCGTCTTCCAGCGGAGCGGTCATGTGATAAGCATCACCGCTCATGCCGTAGCCGCCGATTTCCGCGTAGATCTTCGCGCCGCGCGCCTTCGCGTGTTCGTACTCTTCGAGCACCATCACGCCGGCGCCTTCGCCCAGCACGAAACCGTCGCGGTCCTTGTCCCACGGACGGCTGGCCGTCGCCGGATCGTCGTTGCGCTGCGAAAGCGCACGTGCTGCCGCGAAACCGCCGATACCGAGCGGCGACACGGTCGATTCCGCACCGCCCGCGATCATCACGTCGCAGTCGCCGTATTCGATCAGACGCGACGCTTCGCCGATGCAGTGCAGACCGGTCGTGCACGCCGTCACCATCGACAGGTTCGGGCCCTTCAGGCCGAACTTGATCGACAGATGGCCGGAGATCATGTTGATGATCGATGCCGGCACGAAGAACGGCGAAATACGGCGCGGGCCGCGGTTGAGCAGTTCGGTTTGCGTGACTTCGATCATCGGCAGACCGCCGATGCCGGAGCCGACGTTCACACCGATGCGCTCAGCGTTGGCTTCGGTGACTTCGAGGCCGCTGTCCTTGAGCGCCTGCATGCCTGCAGCGATGCCGAAATGGATAAACGTATCCATATGGCGCGCTTCTTTCGCCGGCATGTACTCTTCGACGTTGAAGCCCTTCACCTCGCCGGCAAAGCGGGTCGAGAAGTTCGTCGCATCGAACTTCGTGATGTTGGCGATGCCGGACTTGCCGGCGACCAGATTGGCCCAGCCGTCGGCAACATTATTGCCAACAGGCGAAATCAGCCCCAGGCCTGTAACAACAACTCGACGGCGGCTCACGGTAACCCCTTTTCCATAGATGACAAAAACAAAAGCCACAGAGGCCACAGGAAATGCTCCTGTGAGCCCTGTGGCTAGTTGACCGGCAGATGCCCCGCAACAGGTGCGGCGGGCGTAAGCGGTTTCACGGGCGTGCGTCCTCTCGGACCGCCCGCGCGCAAGATGGGCGCGCGCGGTCCGAAAAGGAAAAGCGCCTTAGGCCTTGACGTTCGCGCGAGCGTAGTCGATCGCTTGCTGAACCGTCGTGATCTTCTCGGCTTCTTCATCCGGAATTTCCATGCCGAATTCGTCTTCGAGGGCCATCACGAGCTCGACGGTGTCGAGCGAGTCGGCGCCCAGATCGTTCACGAACGAAGCTTCGTTCTTGATTTCAGCTTCGGCGACGCCCAGTTGCTCGGCGACGATCTTCTTGACGCGCTGTTCGATGTTGTCCATTACCCCTCCAAGGGAAAAAAGTTAGCTCATGAATGCGAGTGCGCGCATTTTATCAGGTTTGACCTGGCAGAAAAGCGGCGCTCAAGGTTCCGGGAACGGCTATCCGCGAAGGCGTACGAACGGTTGAACTCGCCGGACGCACCAAGGCGCGGATAGTACCTGATTCCGGTTAAGACATATACATGCCGCCGTTGACGTGCAGCGTCGTGCCCGTCACGTAGCCCGCCTGCGGCGATGCCAGGAAAACGACCGCGTGCGCGATGTCTTCCGGGCTGCCCAGACGGCCAAGCGGAATCTGCTGCTTGAGCGCGGCTTGCTGCTCGGCCGGCAGATCCTTGGTCATGTCGGTATCGATGAAGCCCGGCGCCACGCAATTCACCGTGATGCCGCGGCTGCCGATTTCGCGCGCGAGCGCGCGGGTCATGCCCGCGACGCCAGCCTTGGCCGCCGCGTAGTTGGCCTGGCCCGGGTTGCCCGACGAGCCGACCACCGACGTGATATTGATGATACGGCCCGTGCGCGCCTTCATCATCGGGCGCAGCACGGCGCGCGAGAGGCGGAACACGGCCTTCAGGTTGGTGTCGATCACCGAATCCCACTCGTCGTCTTTCATGCGCATCGCCAGGTTGTCCTGCGTGATGCCAGCATTGTTGACGAGGATCGCCAGACCGCCGAATTCCTTCACGGTGGCGTCGATGAGCGCTTCAGCCGCAGCCGAATCGTTGACGTTGAGCACCGCGCCGCGGCCCTTCAGGCCCGCTTCCGCAAATGCCGCCGTGATCGCCTGCGCACCGCTTTCGCTGGTCGCCGTGCCGATCACCGTCGCGCCCTGGCGCGCCAGTTCGAGCGCGATCGCCCGGCCGATGCCGCGCGAGGCGCCGGTCACGATCGCAGCCTGATTGTCGAGAGTCTTTTCCATCGTTCGAATCCGTTACTGATTGCGTTGAGTCGCCCGGTCGGGCCGATCAGCCCTTGACGAGCGCGAGCACTTCTTCGAGCGACTTCGGATCGGCCACCGAGGCGCCGACCAGTTCGCCGTCGATACGCTTCGTGAGGCCCGCGAGCACCTTGCCCGGACCGCATTCGATCACGTGCGTGGCGCCCTGCGCGCCGATCGCCTTGACGCACTCGACCCAGCGCACCGGACCGGCGGCCTGGCGCACCAGCGCGTCGCGAATCTTCGCCGGATCGGTTTCGAAAGCCACGTCGATGTTGTTCACGACCGGAATCTGCGGCGCGTTCAGCGTGACGCCCGCGAGGTAGTCGCGCAGCTGGTCCGAAGCGGGCTTGAGCAGCGACGAGTGGAACGGCGCCGACACCGGCAGCGACAGCGCGCGCTTGGCGCCCTTCGCCTTCGCGATTTCGCAGGCCTTTTCGACCGCGGCCTTGTGGCCCGCGATCACGACTTGCGCCGGCGCGTTGAAATTCACGGCTTCGACCACACCGCCGCTCGCGGCAGCGGCTTCGGTGCAGACGGCGCGCACGGTGTCGTCGTCGAGACCGAGCACGGCGGCCATGCCGCCCTCGCCCACCGGCACCGCGCTTTGCATCGCCTGCGCGCGGAAGCGCACGAGCGGCACGGCGTCGCGGAACGCGAGCACGCCGGCGGCGACGAGCGCCGTGTATTCGCCGAGGCTGTGGCCCGCGACGATCGACGGCGCCGGGCCGCCTGCCTGCTGCCACGCACGATAGACGGCGTAGGCGGCCGTCAGCATGACCGGCTGGGTGTTGGTGGTGAGGTTGAGTTCTTCAGCCGGGCCTTCGGCGATCAGCTTGCCGATGTCCTGGTTGAGCGCGTCGGACGCTTCCTGCAGCGTTTCGCGCACGACGGCGCTATCGGCGAAGGCGTCGAGCATGCCGACGGCCTGCGAACCTTGACCCGGAAAAACGAATGCGAATTTCATGAGATCCTCAAAATTCGGTCAAAACGGAGAGGCGATGCGCTCGAATGGACCGCGACGGACCGCACGCCTTGCGTGCGGCCGGGTGCGGGAGCGCGAAAGCCCGCTCGCGAAATCAGAAGCGGATGACGGAGGCGCCCCAGGTGAAGCCGCCGCCCACACCTTCGATCAGCACGTTCTGGCCGCGCTTGATGCGGCCGTCGCGCACCGCGACGTCGAAGGCGAGCGGAATGGACGCCGCCGAGGTATTGCCATGTTCGCCCACGGTCACGACCATGCGTTCGGCGGGCAGGCCGAGCTTGCGGCAGGTGCCCTGCATGATGCGGATATTGGCCTGGTGCGGAATCAGCCAGTCGATCTGGTCGGCGCGCAGTTGCGCCTTGTCGAGCGCCTCGATCGCGACCTTTTCCAGCACGTTGACGGCGAGCTTGAACACCGCCTGGCCGTCCATGTGCAGGAACGCGTTACCCGCGATCACACCGCCGTTCACGTGGCCCGGCGTGCACAGAATGTGCGCGTAGCTGCCGTCGGCGTGCAGCGCGCTCGAGAGCACGCCCGGTTCGTTCGAGGCTTGCATGACGATCGCGCCCGCGCCGTCGCCGAACAGCACGCAGGTCGTGCGATCGTTGAAGTCGAGGATACGCGAGAACGTTTCCGCGCCGACCACGAGGGCCGTGCGGTGCTGACCGCTGCGGATCAGGCTGTCGGCCACCGAAACGGCGTACGCGAAGCCCGAGCAGACAGCCTGCACGTCGAACGCCGCGCCGTGATTGCGGATACCGAGCTTGTTCTGCAGCAGGCAGGCGGTGCTCGGGAACACGAAATCGGGCGTCGAGGTCGCGACGATGATGAGGTCGATGCTTTGCGGATCGACGTCGGCCGCGGCGATGGCGCGCTGCGAGGCGGCCAGCGCGAGATCGCTGGTGGTGACGTCGGGTGCGGCGAAATGACGGGCATGAATGCCGGTGCGGGCGACGATCCACTCGTCGCTCGTCTCGACGCCCTTGGCGGCGAGCCGGTCAGCCAGATCCTGGTTGGTAACGCGCTCCGGCGGAAGATAACTGCCCGTGCCGAGCACGCGGGAATAAAGAGTCGATTGAGCCATTATGCCTTCGAGGATGATGCGGCGGGCGGAACGCCACCCGCGGCCAGACCAGACGCGCCAGCCGGCGAATCCGCCGACGGAGCTTCCGGGGCCCCTGCCACGCCGTCGTTCTGCCCGCCCGCTGCCGTTCCGGCAGCACCAGCGGCCTGTTCGAACGAACCGGCGTTTTCTTCCATGGCGTGCGCGAGGCGCTCGAGCACGCCATTTTTGACGGCATCATACCCGCGTTTGATCGCCTGCTCAAACGCGTAGGTATCGGCGGAACCGTGGCTTTTGATGACGAGGCTCTTCAAGCCCAGCAAGGCGGCGCCGTTGTACTGGCGGTGATCGACGCGCTTCTTGAA
The DNA here is from genome assembly GCF_905220285.1 of Paraburkholderia sp. J94. Classification (NCBI taxonomy): domain Bacteria; kingdom Pseudomonadati; phylum Pseudomonadota; class Betaproteobacteria; order Burkholderiales; family Burkholderiaceae; genus Paraburkholderia; species Paraburkholderia sp. J94. The sequence goes on from NZ_CAJMZH010000003.1 coordinate 278,435, forward strand.
GCGCATGAGCACCGGCAGCGCGGCAATCGCCATGAGCTTCGTGAGCCACGAGCGGCCGAACTCTTCCTTGATCATGTCGTTGAGCATCTGCGCGAGGCCCTCCGACGTCTTGAGCGCGACATTACCAACGAAACCGTCACAGACGATAACGTCGACGGTGCCCTTGTAAATGTCGTTGCCCTCCACATTGCCGCGGAAGTTCAGCGTGCTCGCGCGCAGCAGTTCGCCGGCGCGCTTGATGGTCTCGTTGCCCTTGATGACCTCTTCGCCGATGTTCAGGAGCCCGATGGTCGGACGGTCCTTCCCTTCGAGCGCGGCCACGAGCGCGTGGCCCATTTCGGCGAACTGCAGCAGATGCTGCGGTTCGCAGTCGACGTTCGCGCCAAGGTCGAGCATCATCGTGTAGCCGCGCGGATTGGGCAGCGCGAAGGCGATGGCCGGTCGTTCGATGCCGGGCAGCGTCTTGAGCACGTAGCGAGACACGGCCATCAGCGCGCCGGTGTTGCCAGCCGAGACACAAGCCTGCGCCTCGCCCTCTTTCACGCGGTTCAGCGCGACGCGCATCGACGAGTCTTTCTTCTTGCGAAGCGCGACTTCGACCGGATCGTCCATTTCGACGACCTCGGTGGCGGGAACGACGGAAAGTGCAGGGAGGTCCAGCGCCTTCAGCTTCTTGAGCTGGGCGCGGATCGCCGTCTCGAGACCAACGAGTTGCAGATGGGCGTCGGGATGCGAGCGGACGAAATGGACAGCGGCGGGCACCGTCACGGACGGGCCGTGGTCGCCTCCCATGCAATCTATCGTAAGCGTAACAGTCATGGAATGCGACGGATTTTCGGGCATAAAAAAGCGGCAGTTGAATGCCGCCTTTTTATGCCGTGCCGAGAAAATGTCAAGCGAACGGAATCGCCATGTGCGGCGCAACAAGCAGCCCCGGAGGACCGCAGCGCCGCACGCTGGAACGATTAGTCGTTCTTGGTCTTGACGACTTTCTTGCCGCGGTAGTAGCCGTTCGGGCTGATGTGGTGACGCAGATGCACTTCACCCGTGCTCGGCTCGACAGCCAGCGGCGCGCCCGTGAGGAAATCGTGCGAGCGGTGCATGCCGCGCTTCGACGGCGACTTCTTGTTTTGTTGAACTGCCATGATGAAACTCCTGAAAATTTTCCGAATTCTAACACAGCCCGATCCGGCCGCCGCCACCTTGGGGGATGGCCGGACTCCGGGACTGGGCCCACGAATTTAACTGCGCAATACTGCACGCCACCGGCGGCTCAGCTCAATGCTTGCTGCCGGGACCGTCCTTCTTGAGCGATTCGAGCGCCGCAAACGGGTTGACGCGCTCTTCCGTCTCGATTTCCTGCTCCGGCACGTCGTCGACGGAATCCACACCGTCCGCGCCATCGGCACCCGAGGCGAGACTTTCGTGAATTTCCGGACAGACTTCGTGCTTCGGCACGAGCGGCAGCGAGAGCAACAGCTCCTCTTCGATCAAGTCGACGAGATCGAACTGGCGCGAGCCTACGATCACTTCGACTTCATCGTCGTCGAGCGGAAACTCGTCCGCCTCCTCTTCCGTCTGGACGATACGGAAGATCGCATCTGCGTCGAATGCCTGCTCATAGGGAGCAAGGCAACGCTGGCACGAGAGCCACGCACTGCCGTGGACCGCGAGCCGCAGATAAGGTTGCGGCCCTTCTGTGCCGTTATCCTGCAATTCCTGCTGCGTGAAGCCGGCGGCTTGCCACGTGAACGCGGTGTCGCGATCGGGCGCCTCGGCCGGGACTTCGTTTAACATGCGCGGCAGCTGCGACAGGCGCACTACGCCTGCTGCTTCGCGCCCGCTACGCGCGAATTCGAAGATATCGAGGTCGCGTGGATTGAGCGCGCCGCTCTTGCTCGATTCCGCGCCGGCAGGCTTACCAGATTGTTCGGTCATGTGCGCTCTCCCGCTTCAGACATGCGGCCTGCAAGCGATGCAAAGAAGCAGACGCTGCCGGCCTGCGTATTTCAAACGCATTAAAAATTCTTGCACTTTTCTTGCTGCATTTTTCTTGCATTCGGCACGCCCGGGAGGCTTATCGCGCCTCGCCTTCAGCGCTGACCCTGCTTAAATTTATCGTACCCGCGGAAGGTCCACACGCGGACGTACAGATAGAGCGTACCGATGAAAAGCCCAAAATCATAACGCCTTTATCTTTGTGAGTCAAACAGTTAGGCTCACGTCCGCAAGCCTCTGTGCGGCCAGCGTTTTTCGACGGCGGGCAGCCATCCGCCCCCTCTTTTTCGGCCGCGCCGCACGGGCCGCCACCAATCTCAAGACTCGACGACCGATCATGCAGGAATCTTCCTCGCCCGTTGCGCCCGTTGCGCCCGTTGCGCCCGCCGCACCCGCTCCGCAGACGGGCCGCCCCGCGCTGATACTCGCCTCCAGCTCGCGCTACCGCCGCGAACTGCTCGAACGCCTGCGCATTCCGTTCGACACCGCCGTGCCCGATCTCGACGAAACGCCGCAACCCGGCGAAACACCCGAAGCGACCGCGCTGCGCCTCGCCGAAGCCAAGGCCCGCGCCGTGGCCGCCGCCCTGCCCGCGACCACCGGCCGCGCGCTCGTGATCGGCTCCGACCAGGTGGCGACCTTCGACGGCCACCAGATCGGCAAGCCCGGCACGCACGACCGCGCGCTCGACCAGCTGCGCAGCATGCGTGGCCGCGAAGTGTTGTTCCATAGTGCGCTCAGTCTGCTCGATACCGCTACTGGCCAAACGGATACCGTCGATATCGTGACGAAGGTGCGCTTTCGCGATCTGCCGGACGCCGCCCTCGACGCCTATCTGCGCGCCGAACAGCCCTACGACTGCGCGGGCAGCGCCAAATCCGAAGGCCTCGGCATCGCGCTGCTCGAAGCCATCGAATCCGACGACCCCACCGCCCTGATCGGCCTGCCGCTCATCGCGCTCACGCGCATGCTGCTGGCCGCGGGCTATCCGCTGCTGGAGACCCAGGCATGACCGCGAACAATACGTCGAAAGGCACGCTCTATCTGATCCCGAACACGCTCGGCGACGGCGACGAAGCCGCGCTCGCCTACGTGCTGCCCGCGCCCGTGCGCGAGCGCGCCGGCGCGCTCGCGAGCTATATCGGCGAAAACGCCAAGAGCACGCGAGCCTTCCTGAAGCGCGTCGGCACCACGCGGCCGATCCAGGAAATCGAGATCAGCGAACTGAACGTCAACACGCCCGCGGGCCAGGTCGACAAGCTGCTCGCGCCCCTGCTGAAGGGCATCGACACGGGCCTCGTGTCCGAGGCGGGCGTGCCCGCCGTGGCCGATCCGGGCGCGCTGCTGGTACGCCGCGCGCACGAGCGCGGCATCAAGGTCGTGCCGCTCGTCGGCCCGAGCTCGATCCTGCTCGCGCTGATGGCGTCGGGCCTGAACGGCCAGAGCTTCGCGTTCCACGGCTATCTGCCGGTGGACGCCAACGAGCGCATCAAGAAGCTGCGCGAACTCGAACAGACCTCGCGCAAGGCGAAGCAGACGCAGATCTTCATCGAGACGCCCTATCGCAACAAGACGCTGCTCGACGCGCTGGTCGCGACCTGCGCGCCCTCGACGCTCGTCTGCGTGGCCGCCGATCTCACGCTGCCGACCGAGACGATCCTGAGCCGCGCGATATCCGAGTGGAAAAAGCCGCCCACGCCCGATCTGCACAAGCGGCCCGCGATCTTTCTGATGCTGGCGAACTGATCCGGCACCGATCCGGGCGCTCGCACGCGCAAAAGCAAAGCGGCCGCTGCGCAATCGCCAGCGGCCGTTTTTGTTGCGATGAACGCGCCGAAGCGCTTTAACGCAACGACATCTTCGCGCCCGAAATCAGCGAATGCATCGCCGATGAACCGACGCTTGCGCCAAAGCGCTTCGCCACGCGGTCGGAAATGCTCTGCTTGACCGTGTAATCGACCACATCGGGCGCCTTGATCACCTCGCGCGCCACGTAGTCGGTGTCACCGTAACCGTCCGCGAGACCCAGCTCGACACTCTTCTGGCCGGTCCAGAACAGGCCCGAGAAGATATCCGGCGAATCCTTCAGGCGCGCGCCGCGCCCGGCCTTCACCGCGTCGATGAACTGCTGGTGGATCTGGTCGAGCATTTCCTGCGCATGCGCATCCATCTTCGGCGTATCCGGCGAGAACGGGTCGTAAAAGCCCTTGTTCTCACCCGAAGTGCGCAGGCGGCGCTCGACGCCGAGCTTGTCCATCAGGCCCGTAAAGCCGAAGCCATCCATCAGCACGCCGATCGAACCGACGATGCTCGCCTTGTTCACGTAGATCTTGTCGGCGGCCGCCGCGACGTAATAGCCGCCCGACGCGCACATGTCGCCGACCACCACGTAGAGCGGAATGGCCGGATATTTGGCGCGCAGACGATGGATTTCGTCGTTGATGATGCCGGCCTGCACGGGCGAACCGCCGGGGCTGTCGATGTGCAGGATCACGCCGGCCGTGCCGTCGTCGTCGAAGGCGCTGTCGAGCGCGCTGTTGATATCGTCGGCGTTCGCGGCGGTATCGGACGAGATCTCGCCGTCGAGCGAAACGAGCGCCGTGTGCTTGCCGGTGCCTTCCACGCGCGCGCCGGAAAAATCGAGCAGCGCCCAGGCGATCAGCAGAAAGACGGCCAGAAACGCAAAGCGGAAGAAGATTCTCCAGCGCCGCGCCGCCCGTTGCTCGACGATCGCGGCCATGGCGATGCGCTCGAGCGCGTCACGCTCCCAGCCGGTCTTGCCGGCTTCGGATTTGCCGGAGTGCATCGGGCGGTCCGGCTCGTTCTGATCAGGGGTCGGATTGTCTGACATGCGTGCGGTGAGAATCAGCGAAAAATCACAAAGGGGTCGGACTCAGATCGGCGTCCGGCAGCCAGAATACCGCACGGCCCTCGGGCGTGTCGCGTTCCTCGACGCGCACCGGGCGCAGCCTGCCGCCGCGGCACGGGCCGCCGACGCACTTGCCCGTCTCGGGTTCGTAGATCGCGCCGTGCGTGGCGCACATCAGATAGAGACCCGACGACTCGAAGAACTGCCCTTCGACCCAGTCGAGCTCCATCGGCACGTGCGCGCAGCGGTTCAGGTAGCCGTAGACCTCGCCGGCGTAGCGAACGAAAAAGACCACGGCGGGGCCGCCCGCGTAGGTCGCGTCGAGTCGCTTGCCGGCGCCGCCGTCGGCGAGTTCGTCGGCCGCGCAGACGCGCACCGCCGCGAGGCCCGCCTCGTTCGCGGGCAGGCTCATGCGTGCTCCCGCAGCCAGGCCGAGAGCGCCGGCACGTCGGCGGCGATGTATTGGGGCGCGAGCGCTTCGAGCGAACTCGACGCGTGCGCGCCATACGCCACGCCCACACCCGCCGCGCCGGCATTGGCCGCCATCTGCAGGTCGTGCGTGGTGTCGCCGATCATGACCGTGCGACCCAGATCCTGCCCCAGTTCGCGCGTCAGTTCCTGAAGCATGGCCGGATGCGGCTTCGAGAAGGTTTCGTCGGCGCAACGCGTGCCGTCGAACAGGCTCGTCAGGCGCGCGTCGGCGAGCGCACGGTTCAGGCCCACGCGGCTCTTGCCCGTCGCTACCGCGAGCAGATAGCCGGTGTCGCGCAGTTCCGTGAGCATCTCGCGCACGCCCGCGAACAGCTCAGTCTCCTGATCCTTGAGCAGATAGTGCACGCGATAACGCTCCACGAGGCGCGGATAGTCGGCGGGCGCGAGCGTGGGCGCGGCGATCTGCAACGCCTCGCGCAACCCGAGGCCGATCACGTAGCTGGCCGCCTCGTCGCCGGGCACGGGCAAGCCGAGGTCGCGGCACGCGGCCTGGATGCTGCGCGTAATGTGGGCGGTCGAGTCCATCAACGTGCCGTCCCAGTCGAACACAATCAGGTCAAATTGCTGTCGAGCCATACGGTCCTTCTCCAAACACTGTTGTTTTTTCGTCCGGCTTGTTCTCCGGCGTCATCCCCGGCGCGGCGCTGCCGCGTCATTCCGGCTGCGCGGCGGCCTGGCTCTCGCCGTCCGCGCCTTCGCGCTGCGCACGCAGTGCGTCGACGAAACTGCGCAGTTCCGGCGGCAGCGGCGCCTCGAACTGCAGCGTCTCGCCCGTGATCGGATGCGCGAGCTTGAGCCGGTGCGCGTGCAGGAACATGCGCTTGAGGCCCGGCTTCGCGCCGGTGCGCGCCAGCGCCTTGTTGAGCGCGAAGTCGCCGTACTTGGCGTCGCCGAGAATCGGCAGGCCCAGATGCGCCAGGTGCACGCGGATCTGATGGGTGCGGCCGGTCTTGAGTTCCGCTTCGAGCAGCGCGTAGTGCGGCCAGCGCTCGACGAGATTGAACACCGTGTGCGACGGCATGCCGTCGGCCTGCACGCGCACGCGGCGCTCGCCTTCCGGGGTCAGATACTTGTGCAGCGGTTCCTTGACGGCACGACGGCGGCCCCAATCGCTCGCCCAGTCGCCGTGGACGCAGGCGTAATAACGCTTGTCGGTCTTGTTATCACGCATCTGCTCGTGCAGGCCGACCAGCGCCGCGCGCTTCTTGGCCAGCATCAGCACGCCCGACGTTTCGCGGTCGAGCCGGTGCACGAGTTCGAGGAATTTGGCGTGCGGGCGCGCCTCGCGCAACTGTTCGATCACGCCGAACGCCACGCCGCTGCCGCCATGCACGGCGACGCCCGCGGGCTTGTCGATCACGAGCATGGCGTCGTCCTCGAACAGCACGGGGAACTGGCCGGGCGGCACGGGCGCCGACTCCTGCTGCGTTTTTTCGGCGATGCGGATGGGCGGCACGCGCACGAGGTCGCCGAGTTCGAGGCGGTACTGCGCATCGACCCGGCCCTTATTCACGCGCACTTCCCCGCTGCGCAAAATGCGATAGATGTGGCTTTTCGGCACGCCTTTGCAGACGCGCAGAAGAAAGTTATCGATCCGCTGACCGGCTGCGCCATCGTCGATTTCGACGATGGAAACCTGGTCGGCTGCGACCTGATTCTGGGATGTTTTGCCTAACCCTTTCATTCTGAATATAATTTGCCCAACGCTGACGCGACGGTAGGCCAAACGGCCAAAAAGTTCCAGAACCATCCGATGGATACCCAAGGAGGTTCGACCGGACCTGAACCGCGCTGCATGCGTAGGCAGCAAGCGATAAACGGTTATTTTACTTGCGCCCGGGGCAGGTTGCTCACCCCGAAAGAAGAGATGCAACGAGTTGCACGCACGGAAATCCGCACGGCAGGGACGGCGCCCACAGGCACGTTCGGTCGGCGCGGCCTCCGACGGTAACGGAACATTGGTATAAAGAATTCATCCGCGGCGTGGCGCCGCGCGGTCGAAGTGACCGCGACGCCACGCCGCGGTGGCGAAAATACGGCGAGCGCCCGAAGCGTCCCGGCAACGTGCGGGACATGGCGACGTCAAAGGTGGCGAGACACCCCGAGGGGGAAGACGGGCGTTCCTGAAGGCTTCCCATACGCGGTCCTGCTTGGATAGCCAGGCCGCGAAGCTGATCCAGCCGCAAGCGCGCGCGGTTCGCCGCTGCGGTTTGTCTTCTGTTGCGATCGTGCAAGGCGCAGTATGTCGCCGCCGCGCGCAGCAGTCGGATCGGAAGCACAGGAAATCCGTGCCGTCGCACTTCCACGGCATGTCTGGCCGCTTGTTGAAGACGTATTTCGCATGTGCCCACGCGGCCCGTCCATGGCAACACAACGCCGGACCGGACCCACAGAAGGCAATTCTCCTCCCCAACGTTCCTGCTCCAGCGTGCTTGTGACAACACAATAAGGCGCGGCTTGCCGCTGCCGGCTTTCGTTCTGCCCGTCGAAGCGTCGGGCGCCGCGAGAGCCGCGCGCAAAGCCGCACTGGAGCCGTTCAATGAAACGCATGCTGTTCAACGCGACACAGCAGGAAGAACTGCGTGTCGCCATCGTCGATGGACAGAAGCTCATCGACATCGACATCGAAACCGCCGGGCGCGAACAGCGCAAAGGCAACATCTACAAGGGCATCGTGACCCGCATCGAGCCCTCGCTCGAAGCGTGTTTCGTGAACTACGGCGAAGACCGCCACGGCTTCCTGCCGTTCAAGGAAGTCGCCCGCCAATACTTCCGCGACGGCGTGGACATGCGCGGCGCGCGTATCCAGGACGCCCTCAAGGAAGGCCAGGAACTGATCGTCCAGGTCGAAAAGGAAGAACGCGGCAACAAGGGCGCTGCCCTGACCACGTTCATCTCGCTCGCCGGCCGCTATCTGGTCCTCATGCCGAACAACCCGCGCGGCGGCGGCGTTTCGCGCCGCATCGAGGGTGACGACCGTCAGGAACTGCGCGAAACCATGGCGCAGCTGCAACTGCCGGAAGGCATGAGCATCATCGCGCGCACGGCCGGCATCGGCCGCTCCGCCGAAGAGCTCCAGTGGGACCTGAACTACCTGCTGCAACTGTGGCGCGCCATCGAAGCGGCGTCGCAGGCGGGCACGTCCGGTCAGCCCATGCTGATCTATCTGGAATCGAGCCTCGTGATCCGCGCGATCCGCGACTACTTCCAGCCCGACATCGGCGAAATCCTCATCGACACCACGGAAATCTATGACCAGGCGCGCGCCTTCATGGATATCGTGATGCCGGACAATGTCAGCAAGGTGAAGCGGTATCACGACGACGTGCCGCTTTTCTCGCGCTTCCAGATCGAACACCAGATCGAAACGGCGTATTCGCGCACGGTGCCGCTGCCCTCGGGCGGCGCGATCGTGATCGACCACACCGAAGCGCTGGTCGCCATCGACGTGAACTCGGCCCGCGCCACCAAGGGCGCCGACATCGAGGAAACCGCCGCGCGCACCAACCTCGAAGCCGCCGACGAAGTGGCTCGCCAGCTGCGTCTGCGCGACCTGGGCGGCCTGATCGTGATCGACTTCATCGACATGGAGTCGGCCAAGAGCCAGCGCGAAGTCGAGCAGCGCCTGAAGGATGCGCTGCGCCACGACCGCGCACGTGTGCAGATGGGCAAGATTTCGCGCTTCGGCCTGATGGAGCTGTCGCGCCAGCGTCTGCGCCCGGCCCTCTCGGAAGGCAGCCACGTCACCTGCCCGCGCTGTAACGGCACGGGTCATATCCGCGATACGGAATCGTCGGCGCTTCAGGTCCTGCGCATCATCCAGGAAGAAGCGATGAAGGAAAACACCGCGGCGATCCACTGCCAGGTGCCGGTCGAAGTGACCGCCTTCCTGCTGAACGAAAAACGTTCGGAAATCAACAAGATCGAGTCGCGCTTCAAGGTCGGCGTCGTGCTGATCCCGAACAAGCACCTCGAAACGCCGCACTACAAGCTCGAGCGTCTGCGTCACGACGATACGCGCCTCGACGATCCGCGCGCCTCGTGGAAGCTGGCCGAGGAAGCGGCGCGTGAGCTCGAATCGGAAACCGGCTACAGCAAGCGCAACGCCGAAGCCAAGCCGAAGCAGGAAGCCGCGGTCAAGGGCATCACGCCGGACCGTCCGGCGCCGTCCGCGCCCGTGAAGCCGGTGGAAGCCATTCCGGCGGCGGCACCCGTTGCGGCCGCACCGGCCAGCGGCGGTTTCTTCGGCTTCATCAAGCGCCTGTTCGGCGGCGCACCGGCTGCGGCTCCCGCACCGGCGCCGGCCCAGACGCAGGAAAAGGCCGCACGTCCGGCACGCGAAGGCCGTCCTGAGCGTGGCGACAAGGCCGCGTCGGGCGATCGCAACCGCAACCGCCGCACCGGTGGCCGCGACGCGGCAGGCCGTGGCGAAGGCGCCGGTGGCACGACTGGCACGCGCGGCGGTCAGCCGTCGGGCCGCCGCGAGGAACGCGAACCGCGCGAGCAACGCGAAGGCCGTGAGCCGCGCGAGGCACGTGAAGCCCGCGAACCGCGTGAACAACGCGAGCCGCGCGAAGCACGCGAAGGCCGTGGCAATCGTGAAGCGCGTGAACCGCGTGAAGCACGTGAGCCGCGCGAAGCCCGCGAGCCGCGTGAGCCGCGCGAGCAACGCGAACCGCGTGAAGCACGTGGCGAGCGCGAACAGCGCATCGAACGCGTCGAACGTGGTCAGGACCGCAGCGAAACCGGCGAAACGCCGGCACGCGGCGAGCGCCGTGAACGCGGCGAGCGTGGCGAACGCCGCCGCTCGCAGCAGAACGAGGCCGCCGAGGCGCAGGAAGCCCGTATCGAAGCCGCGGGCGTCGGTGCCGACAGCGAAACCGCAGAAGCCGCTCAAGCCGCTCTGACCGATGGCGTGAGCCAGTCGGGTGCCGATGACGATGGCGCATCGCCGCAAGGTGAAGAGCGTCGCCGCCGTCGTCGCGGCCGCCGTGGTGGCCGTCGCGAACGCGATGCGGAAGGTACGGCAATGACCGATGGCGCGTCGGAAGACGGCGCATCGGGCGAAGAAGGTGTTGACGCAGGCATCGACGCACCGGCAGCGGAACACGCCGCCGTCGAGTCGATCAAGACGGAAACGACGGTGCAGACCGTGGTGACGGAAGCTGCGGTCGTGACCGCCCTGCCGGTCGCCGCTGTCGAAGCGGTCGAACGTGTCGAAGCGAAGGCCGTGGAAGCCGCGCCGGCAGCGCCGCAAGTCGCTCCCGCGCCGGTTGAAACCGTCGCTCCGGCCGTCGTGGAAACGGCTGCGCCCGTCGCGCCGGCTGCACCGGTCGCACCGGTCGCCGTCGAACCCGCAGCACCGGCCGCTCCGGTCGAAGCTGCACCGGTTGAAGCAGCGGCTCCGGTCGTCGTGGCAGTTCCGGCAGAAACGCCGGCCCAAGCACCTGCCGTCGCCGAAGTGCCGGCACCGCGTGAAGACCGCGTCGAAGCGCCGAAGTCCGAGGAAGCTGCACCGGCTGCCGCCGCTGCGCAAGCCGAGCCGGTCGAAACGCGCGTTGCTCCGGTTGAGACCGCTCCGGTTGAGACCGCACCGGTCGAGACCGCCCGTGTCGAAACCGCGCCTGTCGCCGAGCCGGTGGCTCAGCGTCCGGTCCAGGTGACGACGGTCAGCGCCGTCGCGGCGGAATCGCTCGACACGGTGCTGGCTGGCGCCGGCCTCGTCTGGGTGAACACCGACGCTGGCAAGCTGCGCGCCTCGCAAGACGCCGCCGCGCAAGTGGTCAAGCCCGCGCGCGTGCCGCGCGAGCGCAAGCCGCTGCCGCCGGTCGACAGCACGCCGATGCAGCAAGTGGAAACCGACCGCCAGCCGTAAGGCGGCCGGCGGACCGGGTAGCGCCCGCAAGACGCGCCCGGTCCGCCTCCACCGGCACTCGCATCGCAGTGCAACAAAAGCCCGCCACCTATCGGCGGGCTTTTTTTTGATATATCAGCGTTCTCCCTTGTCCATGGGCAAAGTGCGCTTCGGCTAAAATCAAACTATCGCGAGTTTGAGACCAGCGAGTTCGAAACCACTATGTCCCGACGCATCATCCCTGTTGCTGACGCCCGTTCGCTGCCGCCCCGGCTGGCGGCCGACGCCGTGCGCGCGCCAACCGGCGAGGTGTTCGACGCGCTCGCGCGGCCGCTGCGCGATCTGCGCATCTCGGTGACGGACCGCTGCAACTTCCGCTGCGTCTACTGCATGCCGCGCGCGGTGTTCGACAAGGACTACCCGTTCCTGCCGCATTCGGCGCTGCTCTCGCTCGAGGAAATCGAGCGGCTGGCGCGGCTTTTCGTCGCGCAAGGCGTCACCAAGATCCGCCTCACGGGTGGCGAGCCGCTGTTGCGCAAGAACCTCGAATTCCTGATCGAGCGGCTCGCGGCATTGCGCACGGTCGACGGCACGCCGCTCGACATCACGCTGACCACCAACGGCTCGCTGCTGGCCCGCAAGGCGCGCGCGCTGCGCGACGCGGGTCTCACGCGCGTGACCGTGAGTCTCGACGCGCTCGACGACACCCTGTTCCGCCGCATGAACGATGCCGATTTCTCGGTCGCCGACGTGCTGGGCGGCATCGAGGCCGCGCAGGCCGTGGGGCTCGCGCCGATCAAGGTGAACATGGTCGTCAAGCACGGCACCAACGACAGCGAAATCGTCCCGCTCGCGCGCCACTTCCGCGGCACGGGCGTGACGCTGCGCTTCATCGAATACATGGACGTGGGCGCCACGAACGGCTGGAACATGGCCGAAGTGCTGCCGTCCGCCGACGTGGTCGCGCGCATCGCCGAGCACTTCGCGCTCGTGCCGCTCGACGCGCACAGCGCAGCCGAAACCGCGCAGCGCTGGGGTTACGCCGACGGCGCGGGCGAGATCGGCACGATCTCCAGCGTGACGCGCGCGTTCTGCGGCGACTGCACGCGCGCGCGCCTCTCGACCGAGGGCAAGCTGTACCTGTGCCTGTTCGCGTCGATGGGCTACGACCTGCGCGCCCTGTTGCGCGGCGACGCGACCGACGCCGGCATCGCCAGCGCGATCGCCCAGGTCTGGCAGCAGCGCGGCGACCGCTACTCGCAGCTTCGCGGCAGCGCCGACGCGCCCGCAGCCAGCGAGGAACGCCGCATCGAAATGTCCTATATCGGCGGCTGAGCCGCGCATGAACGCACCCCTTCCTGCTTCGTCGATCACCGGCCTCGTCCTCGCGGGCGGCCGCGGCCAGCGCATGGGCGGCGCCGACAAAGGCCTGCAGATGCTGCACGGCCAGCCGCTCGCCGCGCACGTGCTCGCGCGCCTCGCGCCGCAGGTGGGCGCGCTCGCGATCAGCGCCAATCGCAACCGCGACACCTACGCCGAACTGGGCGCGCCGTGGCATGCGCGCGTGATCGGCGATACGCTGCCGGACTTTCCCGGTCCGCTCGCGGGTTTGCTCGCCGGCCTGCGCGCCGCCGCTCAAGGCGAGGCGCGCGCCGCTTCGAACACCACTTCGAGCACCGAATGGCTGCTGAGCGCGCCCTGCGATTCGCCGTGGCTGCCCGCCGATCTCGCCGCGCGTCTCGCCGATGCTGCCTGCGCGCAAGGCGTGCCGATCGCCACCGCGACCACGACCGACGCGGCGGGCGAAGTCTCGCTGCATCCCGTTTTTGCGCTCGTGCACGTCTCGCTCGCCGACGACCTCGCGGCCTTTCTGGACGCGGGCGAGCGCAAGGTGCGTGCGTGGTACGCGCGCCACAAGGCGGCCGAAGTCGCGTTTGCCGACGAGCGTGCGTTTTACAATATCAATTCCTTTCAGGAACTCGCCGACCTCGACCGTGCCTGACGTGCGCAACCGGACACACGCCGCGCGCCGCCAGCTGCCGGCCCACCTGGCCCGCCTCCCAGGACGATCGCCGCACCCATTGTGCGGATGCGACGCTTCTCCACTCGATGACCACGCTTAACACTTTCTCCGGTAGCGCCGCGAGCCTCAGCCAGTTCGATCCTCAAGCCTTGCCCGTCAGCGCCGCTCAAGCCATCGTGCTGCAGTGGGTGACACCGCTGGCCGGGAGCGAACGCGTGCCGCTGCGCGAAGCGCTCGCGCGCGTGCTCGCCGTGGACGTGATCTCGCCGATCGACGTGCCCGCGCACGACAACTCGGCGATGGACGGTTACGCATTCGACGGCGCGGCGCTCGCCGCCGAAGCGCAAGACGGCGCGCTCGCGCTGACGATCGCCGGCAAGGCATTCGCGGGTCATCCGTACACAGGCGGCGTGACGCCCGGCGCATGCGTGCGCATCATGACCGGCGCGCCGATGCCCGCTGGCTGCGACACCGTCGTGCCGCAAGAACGCGTGAAGCGCGTGGAACCGACGCACGCCGGCGAATCCGGCTCGATCCGCTTCGCCGCTCGCGAGGTCGCGCCCGGCGCGAACCGCCGCCGCAAGGGCGAAGACCTCGCACGCGGCGGCGTGGCGCTGCGCGCGGGCCGCGAGCTGCGCGCCTCCGATATCGGCTTGCTCGCCTCGCTCGGTCTCGTCGAAGTCGAAGTGAAGCCGCGCCTGCGCGTGGCCTTCTTTTCGACCGGCGACGAACTGCGCTCGCCCGGCGAACCGCTCGACGCCGGCTGCATCTACGACAGCAACCGCTACACGCTCGGCGCGATGCTGCGCCGCCTGAACGTCGAAGCCATCGATCTCGGCATGGTCCGCGACGAACCCGACGCGCTCGCCGCCACGCTCAAGCAAGCCGCCGCGAGCGCCGACGTCGTACTGACCTCGGGCGGCGTCTCGGTCGGCGAAGCCGACTTCACGCGCACGCAACTGCAAACGCTCGGCGACGTCACGTTCTGGGGCCTCGCCATGCGCCCGGGCCGCCCGCTCGCGTTCGGCCGCATCTGGTCCGGCGGCCGCGCGGGCGTGGGCCGTCCGGCGCTGCTGTTCGGCCTGCCCGGCAATCCGGTCGCGACGATGGTGAGCTTCTACCAGATCGTGCGCCCTGCCCTGATCGCCATGTCGGGCGCGACGCCGCAACCCGTGCCGCTGATCCCCGCGCGCTGCGAAGCGCCGATCAAAAAACGCGCGGGCCGCACCGAATTCCAGCGCGGTGTCGCCGAACGCGACGCGCGTGGCCAGTGGTGCGTCACGCCCACGGGCTCGCAAAGCTCCGGCGCGCTCAGCACGATGAGCGAGGCCAACTGCTTCATCGTGCTCGCGCACGAATCCACCGATCTCGACGTCGGCGATGCCGTCGACGTCATGCTCTTTGACGGGCTCGTCTAGCGCGCGCGGCCCTTTTCCAGCCATCCTGTACACGCTACGTCCATTCGACCTACGGACCGACTTCCATGAAAAAACAGATCTCGTTCATCGCCGCGGGGCAAACCGCCAAAGCGCTCATCCTCGTGTACCTCACGTTCAGCGTGCCGATCGTGCTGCTCGTCGCGGTGGTGGCGTTCTTCCGCTACGGCACTTTCGAACTCGGCACGGTGTTCAGCGCGCTGATCCTCAATGCAATCGTCGGCTTCGTGCTGCTGTGGATTGCCTGCCATCTCTACAACTGGGTGGCGTCGCGCTTCGGCGGCATCGAGATTCATCTCTCCGACGTGCCAGAGGAAGCGTAATGGCCGCCACGATCCGCGCGGCCACGCCCGGCGACGTGAGCGCCATGCACGCGCTCATGTACCAGCTCGCGGAATTCGAAAAGCTCACGCACCTGTTCACCGGCACGCCCGAACTGCTGGCCGACGCACTGTTCGGCGCGCACCCGGCCGCCGAAGCGCTGGTGGCCGACGACGCGGGCAAGATCGTCGGCTATGCGCTGTTCTTCCACAACTATTCGACGTTCCTGGGCCGCCGCGGCCTGTATCTCGAAGACCTCTACATCGAACCGTCGCAGCGCGGCACGGGTCTCGGCACGGCCATGCTGCGCCAGCTCGCGGCCATCGCCGTCGAGCGCCAGTGCGCGCGCTTCGAGTGGAGCGTGCTCGACTGGAACGAGCCGGCCATCCGCTTCTACGAGAAGATGGGCGCGACGGTTTTCCCCGATTGGCGCGTAGTGCGCGTGACGGGCGACGCGCTCGACAAGCTCGCCGCGCCGGGTTAAAGCGCTCGCCTCACCCCGCAAGGCACGAAAAAAACGGGCCGTCCGCAGCGATGCGGGCGGCCCGTTTTTCTTAAGGGCATATCGATACTGCGTCTATTCGTCTCCGTTGCGCAACGCGTCGCCGAGCAGATTCGACGCCTCCTCGCCCGGCAAGGCCTCCACGTCGCGCAGCTTGCGGTTCATCGCGCGCGTGCGCACTTCGGCGGCCTCGATCGAGCGCGTGACCGTTTCCAGCTGCGTTTTGGTTCGCGCAAGCACGTCGCCGAACTTGCCGAACTCGGTTTTCACCGCGCCCAGCACCTGCCACACCTCGCTCGAACGCTGCTCGATGGCGAGCGTGCGGAAGCCCATCTGCAAGCTGTTGAGCAACGCCGTGAGCGTGGTCGGCCCGGCAACGGTCACGCGGAAATCGCGCTGGAGCACATCGGTCAAACCCGGGCGACGCAGGATTTCGGCGTAAAGCCCTTCGGTCGGCAAAAACAGCAGCGCGAAATCGGTCGTGTGCGGCGGCGCGACGTATTTCTCGGCGATGGTGCGAGCTTCCGCGCGTATGCGCGTTTCGAGCGCGCGCCCCGCTTCCTCGATGCCGCCGAGATCGGCGCGCTCCTGAGCGTCGATGAGCCGCTCGTAGTCCTCGCGCGGAAACTTCGCATCGACGGGCAGCCAGACCGGCGCGCTGTCCGCGCCGCCGGGCTTGATGCCCTTGCCCGGCAGCCGGATCGCAAACTCCACGCGTTCGCTGCTGCCCGGCACGGTCGCCACGTTCTTCGCGAACTGGTCGGGCGTGAGCATCTGCTCCAGCAGCGCTTCGAGCTGCACCTCGCCCCACGTGCCGCGCGTTTTCACGTTCGTGAGCACCTTTTTCAGATCGCCCACGCCCGCCGCCAGCGTCTGCATTTCGCCGAGGCCGCGATGCACCTGCTCCAGCCGGTCCGAGACCAGCTTGAACGATTCGCCGAGACGCTGTTCGAGCGTGGCATGCAGCTTTTCGTCGACGGTGCGGCGCATCTCTTCGAGCTTCGCCGCGTTGTTCGCCTCGATGTCCTTGAGGCGCTGTTCGAGCGTCGCGCGCACTTCGGCGAAGCGCCGGTCGTTGGCCTCGGTCAGCTGCGCGAGCTGCTGACCGAGTACCGTGCCGAAGTGGCGCAGCGCCGTGGCCTGCTCCTCGCGCGCCTGCTGCGCCTGCACGTGCAGGCTCTGGCGCACGGCGTCGAGCTGCTGCGCGTTGCTCTCCGTGAGCTTGACGAGCTGTTGCGCGAAGCCATCGATCTGGCCGTTCTGCACAGTCGCGATGCTCGTGAGATGCGCCGCGAGCGCCTGCTGCACCTGCGCGAAACCGCCGCCGAACTCGCTGCGCGAAGCCTGCGCCGTGCGCGCGATCTCGTTGCGCAACTCGCGCTCGATACGCTCGGCCGCACGCGTCTGCGTCTCGGTCGAGGCGGCGACGCGGTCGCTCAATTGATCGAGCGCGTCGAGCGCCGCTTCGTCGTGCGAGCTGCCGCGCGCGCGCAGCAGCACGATCACGGCAAACGCCAGCGCGACCGCCAGCACGGCGAGCGCCGCTAACGCCAGCGCCATCAACCACTCAGCACTCATGCGCGCGCTTTCCCGATCACGCCCGGATTGATCGCATTGGGCGGCTGGCCCGCACGCGGCCCGAGACCGAGCCCGGCGATCAGATTGTCGGCGGCGAGGTTGGCCATGGCACGGCGCGTGGCGTCGCTCGCGCTCGCGATGTGCGGCGTCAGCACGACGTTATCGACTTCGAGCAGCGCCGGATGCACGCTCGGCTCGCCTTCGAACACGTCGAGGCCCGCCGAGGCGATACGGCGCTCGCGCAGCGCCTGCGCCAGCGCCGCGTCGTCGACGATGCCGCCGCGCGCGATATTCGTGAGCGTAGCCGTGGGTTTCATCAGCGCGAGTTCGGCCGCGCCGATCGTGTGATGGTTTTCGGGCGTGTACGGCAGCACCAGCACGACGTGATCGGCCTGCTTGAGCAGGTCTTCCTTCGAGCGGTATTCCGCGTTCAGTTCGCGCTCGATCTCGGGCGCGACGCGCGAACGATTGTGATAGATCACGCGCATGTTGAAGCCGCGCGCGCGGCGCGCGAGCGCCTGGCCGATGCGGCCCATGCCGATCACGCCGAGCGTCGCGCCATGCACGTCCGCGCCGAGGAACATGTCGAACGACCACTTCTGCCACTTGCCCGCGCGCAGATAGTGCTCCGATTCCGTCACGCGGCGCGCGGCGGCCATCATCAGCGCCCAGCCGAAGTCGGCGGTGGTCTCGTTGAGCACGTCGGGCGTGTTGGTGCCGAGCACGTTCGCGGCGTTGAACGCGGCCATGTCGAAGTTGTTGTAGCCCACGGCCATGTTCGAGACCACGCGCAGACGCGGCGCGGCGGCGAAGGTCGAGGCGTCGATGGGGTCGCCCATCGTAATCGCACCGTCCTTGTCGGCGAGACGCGCCTTGAGCGCGTCGGCGGACAGCGTTTCGCCGTTGTTCCAGTCCACGTCGACATACTGCTTGAGACGGTCGATCACGTCAGGAAAGATCGGGCGCGCCACGAGAATCTTTTGCATCGTTGCTCTCCACACTGCTGAGGTTGATCCGCACGCCGCTGTGCCGCGCGCGGTTGGCTGGTCCGCCAGGGTCTCGATATCGGCGCTATTTTCCCGCGCCTGCACGCGCCGGCATAGTCAGCCGAATGGCTAATGCGCGAATCGGGGCAAATCGGTGCAAATCGGCGCAATCCCGCCCGGCTCAATCGAAAAAGAGCCAGGTCGCCGCCGCGAACACGGGCGTGAGCACCGCGCACGACCAGCCAAGATAGCCGAAGAAGCCCGGCATGCGCACGCCGCGTTGCTGCGCGATGGCCTTGACCATGAAGTTCGGCGCGTTGCCGATGTAGGTCACCGCGCCCATCCACACAGCGCCCGCCGAAATCGCGGCGAGCGTTTTCGCGCCGCCCGTCATGAGCGCCTGCGCGTCGCCGCCCGCGAGATTGAAGAACACGAGATACGTGGGCGCGTTGTCGAGAAACGACGACAGCAGGCCCGTCGCCCAGAAGTAAAGCGCGTCGTTCGGGCGGCCCGGCGCATCGTTGACGAAGGCGATCAGCGAGGCAAACGCGCCCGCCTCGCCCGCGCGCAGCATCGCGATCACCGGCGTGATCGTCACGAAGATGCCCGCGAACAACTTCGCCACCTCGACGATGGGCGCCCAGTCGAAATCATTGTCGGCACGCGCCTCGCGCGACGTGAACACATACGACACGATCGCCAGCACGATCAGCCCGGCGTCGCGCACGACGTTCTGAAGTTCGAGCCGCGCACCAGGCAGATCGACGCCGATACCCGGCTTCCAGACGCCGCTCGTCAGCACGAGCGCGATCACGCCCGCGAGCAGCGCGAAGTTGGCCTTGCCGCCGATGCCGAGCCGTCCGGTATCGGGCGTCGGATCGAGAAACGGCGCGCGCACCTCGTCCGCGCGCCGGAACAGCCACGTGTCGATCACGAAGAACGCGGCGAGCAGCACGCCGCAGACGAACAGCATCGGCAGCGCGAGATGCTGCGCCGTCCAGAAGAAGCCGACGCCATTGAGAAAACCGAGGAACAGCGGCGGATCGCCGAGCGGCGTGAGCGAGCCGCCCGCGTTCGCCACGAGGAAGATGAAGAACACGACCACGTGCGTGTTGTGGCGGCGATTGTCGTTGGCGCGCAGCAGCGGGCGGATCAGCAGCATGGCCGCGCCGGTCGTGCCCATCACGCTCGCGAGCACGGCGCCGAGCGCGAGGATCGCGGTATTGGTGCGCGGCGAGCCACGCAGATTGCCGTAGACGCAGATGCCGCCCGCGATCGTATAGAGCGCGCCGAGCAGCACGATGAAGGGCAGATATTCGTCGACGAGCGCGTGCAGAAAAAGCGGATACGTGGCCGCGATGCCGTGCGACGCCGCGAACGTCGCGAGAAACGCGAGCGCCCACGCCGCCGAGATCTTGCCGAAATGCTGATGCCAGAACGTGGCCGCGAACATCGGAAACAGCGCGATCGAGAGCAGCATGCAGGCGAACGGCAGGCCCCAGGTCGCGGAGAGCGCCGCGCCGTCCACGCCCGCACCGCCCGCCCCGCCCGATGCCTGCGCCGTGCCCGCGCAACACGCCAGCACGGCCGCGAGCGCGAATCGCCTTGCCGGTGTCGAAACGCGTGCCGCGCGCGGACCCGTCAACGCGTCACGCACCCTGCACGACGATCACGTGCACGCGATACGGCCCATGTGCGCCGAGGACGATGGTCTGTTCGATGTCGCCGGTGCGCGACGGCCCCGAGACGAAATTGACCGCGCGCGGCAACTCGCCGCGTTCGGCGCGCATGAGCGCGAAGGCATCTTCGTGACCCGCGACGATGCGTGAAGCGGGCACGATGGCGATGTGCGTTTCGGGCAGCAGCGCGCCCGAGGCCCACGTTTGCGGCCCCGACAGCAGCACCAGCGTGCCGGTCTCGGCGGTCGCGCAAAAGCAGCCCGTGAGGCCGACGAGATCGCGATCTTCGGGTTTGCGGAACGCGACCGTGAGGCCCGCTGCGGCCCAGTCGAACGATTCGAGCGTCTCCCAGGCGACGGCCTGCGTGGGCAACTGGAGCGAGGCGAGATAGCGCGCGGCGGCGGCGGGCACGTCGGCGAGCTGCGCGACTTCGTCGACCGTGGACGCCATCTTCTTCGCCTCGACGACAAAGCGCGCGACGAGGTCGCCGTCCATCGGCGGACGCGGCCCTTGCGGATGGCGCGCGAGATAGTCGGCGACGGCTTCCCGTTCGTGCGCGGCGGGCGTCGCGTCGCGACCCTGAGCCGCGCGGATGCGCGCGAGCATGCTGCGGCGGGCGGCCGTGGTATCCATGTGCGTCCTCGTCAGATGAAGAAAAGCGACGCGCCGATTATACCGGGGCGTCGCTCGCATTCAGGCACGTATCAGGCACGTATCAGGCACGCATACGGCGCACGAAGCATGCGCCGCCTGCGTGGTTCATGCGCAAATTTACTTGCCCGCGGTCTCCACTTCCGTCGGCTGCTCGATGCCGAACACCTGACGCAGATAGGCCAGATACGCCTTGTCGTCGCACATGTTCTTGCCCGGCGAATCGGACAGCTTGGCGACCGGCTGACCATTGCAGCGGACCATCTTGATGACGATCTGCAGCGGCTGATAACCGAGGTCGTTGGTGAGATTCGTGCCCACGCCGAACGCGAGACGGCAACGGTCCTTGAAGCGCTCGTACAGGCGCAGCACCTTCGGAATGTCGAGCGCGTCCGAGAAGATCATGGTCTTCGTGCGGCCGTCGACGCGATTGTCCTCGTAGTGCTTGAGCAGGCGCTCGCCCCACTCGAACGGATCGCCCGAATCGTGGCGCGCGCCGTCGAACAGCTTGCAGAAGTACATGTCGAAGTCGCGCAGGAAAGCCTGCATGCCGTAGACATCCGACAACGCGATGCCGAGGTCGCCGCGATATTCCTTCGCCCACATCTCGAAGCCGTAGATCTGCGAATCGCGCAGACGCGGCCCGAGCGCCTGGCACGCCTGCAGATACTCGTGCGCCATCGTGCCGAGCGGCGTGAGGTTGTGCTTCATCGCGTAGTAGACGTTGCTCGTGCCCGTGAACTGCTCGCCGAGATCTTCCTTGAGCGTGAGGATCACCTCTTCGTGCCAGCGCTTCGAGAAGCGGCGGCGCGTGCCGTAATCGGCGATCTTGCAGTCGGCGAACTCGGGCTTCGCGCCGAGCAGCTCGATCTTGCGGCGCAGGCGCTCGCGGCCCTCTTCGTATTGCGGATGATGCTGCGTGTTGCGGAAATACACCTCGTTGACGATCGCGAGCACCGGAATCTCGAACAGGATCGTGTGCAGCCACGGACCCTTGATCTCGATATCGATTTCGCCGTTGTTCTTCGGCGACGGCGTGACGGAGATGTACTTCTCGTTCAGATGGAACAGCGCGAGGAAATCGACGAAATCGCCCTTCACGAAGCGCATCTTGCGCAGATATTCGAGCTCGGGTTCGGCGAAACGCAGGCGGCAGAGCTTGGAAATCTCACTGCGGATTTCGTCGACGTACGGCACGAGATCGACGTCCGGCGTGCGGCAGCGGAAGCGATATTCGACGTTGGCCGCGGGGAAATGATGCAGCACCACCTGCATCATCGTGAATTTGTACAGATCGGTATCGAGCAGCGAAGTAATGACCATGATTGACTAGCCGGACTGCAATCGGAGGATGCACGCCTCGTTTTCCGAGCCGCCGTCGCGCCTTTTGGGGCTGGCGGCGGCGCCTGGGACGGCGGACATCAGCGGTGCGCCCATGTTACCCGAATGCGGCATTCGGACGCGGGCTTGCTTGCACGACCGTGGCGCGCGCATGGATATTGCGCAAGGAATCGGCCGCCGGTTCAAGCACATGCCGCGCCGCATAAACTAATCACGAAACGATATAAAAGGCGCGCCGGCGGTGTGGATAGGGAAATTCCCATTCAGTTACAATACCGCTTTTGGCGCGCGTCAATCCAGCGCCATCCCCAATACAAAAGCTTGCAGGAGCTGCCTGAATGACCCACGTTGTGACCGAAAGCTGCATCAAGTGCCGCTATACCGACTGCGTCGATGTGTGCCCGGTGGACTGCTTTCGCGAAGGTCCCAACTTCCTCGCGATCGACCCGGACGAGTGCATCGACTGCGCCGTGTGCGTGGCTGAGTGCCCGGTGAACGCCATCTACGCCGAAGAAGATGTGCCTGGCGACCAGCAGGACTTCATCGCGCTGAACGCCGATCTCGCCAAGAACTGGCCGAGCATCACGAAAACCAAGGCTGCCCTGCCGGAAGCCGAGGAATTCAAGGACATCAAGGACAAGCTCGCGCTGCTCGAGCGCTAAGCCACGGTCCGGGGCCGCATCGTCTCGCCGCGTCGCTGAAGACGGTCAACCCGTCGAACAATCCTTTTGAAGGAGGATTGTTTTAAAAAGATGGCGACAAGGTGTTGACAGACTCCGCCAAGCCCCATAGAATCTCGTTCTCTGCTTTTGTTGATCCCCGATAGCTCAGTCGGTAGAGCGCCGGACTGTTAATCCGTAGGTCCCTGGTTCGAGCCCAGGTCGGGGAGCCAAGATTCGCAAAAGCCCGTTCGCGTTGGCGACAGCGCACACGGGCTTTTTCATGAAGTTAAAAAGTTGTAGATGTACTGCTGTTCCCCGATAGCTCAGTCGGTAGAGCGCCGGACTGTTAATCCGTAGGTCCCTGGTTCGAGCCCAGGTCGGGGAGCCAAAATATCGAAGCCGTTGCGTTTTTGCGCAACGGCTTTTTTCTTTTGGTCGTTCGCTGTTTGCGCGAACCCGGCGTCGCATCGTCTCCCGCACCGCTCCCCTGCCGATGCACCATGGCATAATCTGCCAATCCCAGTCTGTCATCGAGGGCGCTGCCATGCCGACCCGAAACGTCGTTCTCACGGACCATCAGGCAAAGCTGATCGACACGCTCGTCAATTCGGGACGATTCCAGAATGCGAGCGAAGTGCTGCGCGCCGGCCTGCGCCTGATCGAGCGCGACGAAGCCGAATCGCAGGCGCGGATCGAAGCACTGCGCGACGCCGTGCGCACCGGTCAAGCCGATGCCGATGCCGGCCGCGTTCACGTGTTCGCCGCCGGGCAAGGTTTGGCCGAACATCTCGACAGCCTTGCCGACAGCGCCGTGGCAACGGCCCGCGCGACGAAGCGCGCACAGTGACGCGCCGCAAGATCCTCTGGACAATTCACCTCACCGAATCGGCGCAATCCGATTTTCAAGACATCGTGCGCTGGACCGCCGAACGCTTCGGCCCCTCTCAGGCACGCAGTTACGCCACGACGCTCTCGCTCGCCCTGCAAGCGCTCACGGCCGGGCCGGCCATCCCGGGCGCACGTGAACGCGACGAGATCGCTCCAGGCTTGATGACGCTTCACGTCGCTCGCCAGGGCCGCAAAGGCCGCCACTTCGTCATGTTTCGCGTCAATCCGCGAGAAGCGCAGACGATCGACGTACTGCGCATTCTGCACGACGCGATGGATCTGCCCGAGCACGTGTAGCTTCCCCCTGCCACCCCACCCCGCCCTGCCCGATAATAACCACTCGTCATCCTCGGGAATTCGCATGAAATCCATCCGCCTTGCCTCGACGCTCGCCGCACTCGTCTGCGCATCGGGCATCGCGCACGCCGAACAGATCGGCAGCGTGAACACCAACTTCCGCATGACCGGCTCCGACAAGGTCGTCGTCGAGGCCTACGACGATCCCGCCGTGACCGGTGTGACCTGTTACGTGTCGCGTGCGCGCACCGGCGGCGTGAAAGGCACACTGGGCATCGCCGAGGATCCGACCGAAGCGTCGATCGCCTGCCGCCAGGTCGGTCCGATCAGCTTCGGCGCCCCGCTCAAGCAACAGGCCGACGTCTTCAACGAGCGCATGTCGTTTCTCTTCAAGACGCTGCACGTCGTGCGCGTGGTCGACACCAAACGCAACGCGCTCGTCTATCTGACCTACAGCGACCGCGTCGTGAGCGGCAGCGCGAAGAACAGCGTAACCGCCGTGCCGATGCCCGCCGGCACCACCATCCCGGTGCGCTAAACTGGACTGTCACGCCGCCTGAAACCCGACCGCGCGCCGCCGCCATGAACCTTCCCCGTTTTCGCGATTCCGCCCGTTACTGGCGCTCGCCGCTGTTGCCCGGCGGCGATCTGCTCACGGCCGAATATCACGATCACGAGTTCTCGCCGCACTGGCACGAGGCGTACACGGTGCCGGTGATCGAGGACGGCGCGGAGTGCTTCCGCTACCGCGGCGCGCATCACGTGGCGGAAACCGGCACGGTGCCGGTCATCAATCCGGGCGAGGTGCACACGGGCTCGCGCGCCGTCGACGAAGGCTGGCGCTATCGCGTGATCTACGTGCCGGTCGATTATCTGCACGGGCTTGCGGCGGAAATCGCGGGTCGTGCGCAGCCGCTGCCCTGGTTCGCCGCCGATGTGATCCGCGACCCCGATCTCGCGCAACGGCTTTCGTACGCGCATCGCCTGCTCGAAGCCGATGCCGATGCTCGGCGCGCCGATCCCGCAACGGGCAGCGACACCGGCGCGCCCGTGCAGCCCGAACCCGATCTGCTCGCCGTCGAAGGCGCCTTGCTCGACGCGCTCTCGGCGCTGCTCACGCGCCACGCGCGCACGCGTGAAGCGCCGATCGGCCCGCACACGAACGATCCGCGCGTCGAGACCATGAAGGCGCTGCTGGCCGCCGATCTGCCCGCGCCGCTGCGCGTGGCCGATCTTGCCCAGGCAGTCGGCCTGTCGCCGTTCCACGCCACGCGCCTCTTCACCCAGGCGACCGGCCTGCCGCCGCACGCGTGGCGCACGCAGGTGCGCCTGCAGCGCGCACTCGGCCCGCTGCGCGCGGGCGCTTCGGTCGCCGACGTCGCCGCCGCCAGCGGTTTCGCCGATCAGAGCCACTTCACGCGCCACTTCCGCCGCATGTTCGGCGTGCCGCCGGGACGCTGGCAGTCGTCCTGATCCCTCATCGGCGACGACTGAGCGCGGCGACGCCGCAAGATCGTACAAGCCACCCGACGCGCCGCTCGCTATGCTGCTTTCCGAATCAGGAGAGACAGCTTGACCACCCATCCCCATCGATACAAGGAATTCGCCGCCGGTGTGCGCGACACGATCCCCATGATGATCGGCGCGGCCCCGTTCGGCATGATTTTCGGCACGCTCGTGACGTCGGGGCCGCTCGCGCTCTGGCACGGCCAGTTGATGTCGCTCGCGGTGTTCGCGGGCTCGGCGCAGTTCATCGCGGTCGGGCTGATCGCCTCGCACGCGAGCTACGCCGTGATCTGGGCCACCACGCTGATCGTCAACCTGCGCCACGTGCTGTACGGCGCGACGCTCGCGCCCTACGTTTCGCATCTGCCGCTGCGCTGGCGGCTCGCGCTCGGCGCGGTGCTCGTCGACGAAGTGTTCGCCGTCGCCTGGGCGCATTACCGCCGCCATCCGCCCGGCGACGATGTCTCGCCGTGGCACTTCCTCGGCTCGGGTCTTTCGATGTATCTGAACTGGCAGCTCTGGACCGCCGCCGGCCTGGTGTTCGGCGCGGCGTTCCCGGGGCTGCAGACGCTCGGCCTCGACTTCGCGATGGTCGTCACCTTTATCGCCATCGTGGTGCCGCAACTGGTGGCGCTGCGCTTTCTCGCCGCCGCCGTCACCTCGGGCGTGCTCGCGTTCTACTGGCAGGCGTGGCCGTACAAGCTCGGGCTGCTCGGCGCCGTGCTCGCGGGCGTGGCGGTGGGCGTCGCGCTTTCGCTGCCGCGCAAGCCGCGCCGCAACCCTGACGCCGACGCCCAATCGCGCGCACAAAACCAGACCGGCGAGCCACGCCAGGCGCGCGCTCCGCGCGACGCGCACGCCGTCGCGGGAGGCAGCCAATGAGCCCGATCGACCACCCGATGAACTACGTCGTCCTGATCCTCGGCATGGCGCTGATCACGTGGATCGTGCGCACCGCCGTCTTCGTGCTCGGCGAGCGGCTCGTGTTTCCGCCGCTCATGCGCACCGCGCTCGGCTTCGTGCCCGTGACCGTGCTCACGGCGATCATCGTGCCGATGGCGGTCTCGCCGCACGGCCAGGGCGCCGAACTGAGCTGGCGCAATCCGCAACTCGTCGGCGCGCTGGCCGCGATCGCCGTGAGCGCGCTGACGAAGCGTCCGCTGCTAACCATCGCCGTGGGCCTCGGCGTGTTCTTTCTCTGGCAAGGCGTCGTACTGCGCTGAATCACGTGAAGATCCACGCGCTGAAGCCGCGCAAACAACCCTGAAAACGGTGAATCAGCGGCCCTTCCCGGCCGCCCATTCGCACGTTCCTTTCAATCGCCCGCTCAAGTTTCTCCGTCGCGCGCCGTTAAACCGTCGAAGCCTGCCTTGGCGCAGTGGCCAGCCGAAGCCCTGGCCATAGCCAGGCAACGCCAGGAATAAATCGGGGCAACCAGAATGGGGAATATCACCCTTAACCTCAAGGAAGAAACGCTTGCGTCGCTACGCAAGGACTTCGACGCGTTCCTGCGCGTCTCGCTGAAGCTCGACCCGCAGTTTCTGACGCCGTCGTTCGAGGACTTCCTGCGCGCGAAGCTGCTCGACAACATGACGCCGCTCACCGAGCAGGCGGTGCAGCGACTCTTGCAGGGCGGCCAGTACGCATGGGCCAAGCGCACGCTCGACAAGGAATTTCCCGAAGTCGTCTCGATGCTGCTGCGGCAGGCGGGCGATTTTGGCTTCGGCGTGGCGTCGCGGCCTGAGTGGACGCCCGACGAGCTGACGAAGAAGTGCCGCGAGTGGGCAGCCGCCATCGTGCAGGAAGCCCAGGGCGAGGAAGCGCAGATCGACCCGCTGGCCGCGCAGATCAAGTCGGGCGTGCAGGACATCCAGACGCTCGAAGAGATCATGCAGACGCCCGCGTGGCGGCTCGCGGAATCGGTGCGTCAGCGTGTTTATGAGGCGAAGATCGGCTGCGAGCAGGCCACCGGCTCGCTCGCGCGCGAACGGCTCGGCGAGCTGCGCGGCCTGCTGCGCCTCGGCATCGCGCACGGCACGTTCCAGAAGCAGGAAGCGCAGCAGATCATGGAATATCTGCGTCTGTTGAAGCCGGAAATCTTCGTCGAGGAACCCGACGACGTCTTCACGCGCCTCGCCGCCTGGCTGCGCAACTTCTTCGTGCCGCCGCCGAAGAACCAGCCGCGCTAAATCCCTCCCGCCAGCCGGGGCGCCGCGTCGTGCCGCACGCCAGAAACGCCGCGCCCTAGTCCCACATTTTCCGCAGTTTCGCGCCGATCTCGACCTTGGCGCGCGCCGCAGCGGCCAGTCCCGCCGCGCTCGGCGCGCTCGCCACGGGCGGCGCGGGCCACGCGCACGACTCGAACAGCGGCAGCATCGTCGGCGCGATGAAGCGCGTGCGCGACGCCCACACGTGCCGGTCGCCCAACGCCGACTGGTTGTGCACATAAAAGCGCTGCGGCACGACGATGTGCAGATCTTCCTTCGCGCGCGTCATCGCCACGTAGAGCAGACGGCGCTCCTCTTCCAGTTCCTCGTCGCTGCCCGCGCCCAGATCGGACGGAATGCAGCCGTCCACGCCGTTGAGCACGAACACGTTGCGCCACTCCTGCCCCTTGGCCGAATGGATGGTCGAGAGGATCAGATAGTCCTCGTCGAGCAGCGGATCGGCCGATTCGGCGCTGGTCGCGTCGGGCGGATCGAGCGTCAGTTCGGTGAGGAAGCGCTCGCGCGACGGGAAGGTGCTCGCGATGCTCTCCATCTGCAGCAGATCGGCCATGCGCACCTGCGCGTCTTCGTGATTGCGTTCGAGATGCGGCTCGTACCAGCGCCGCACGCGCTCGAACTCGGCGGGCCAGGGCGTGGCGCGCGCGCCGATGCTGTCGATGAGCGCCGTGAACGCGGCCCAGTCCTCGGCCGCGCGCGGCGGCGGCGCGAATGCGGCGAGCGCCTCGGCGGCGCGATACGCGCCCGTGCAGGCCGCGACCTGATCGAGCAGGCGCGCGGCCGTGGCCGGCCCGACGCCCGGCATCAGCTGCGTCACGCGAAACCCGGCCACGCGGTCGAGCGGATTCTCGGCCCAGCGCAGCACGGCGAGCACGTCTTTCACATGCGCGGCGTCGAGAAAACGCAGGCCGCCGAACTTCACGAACGGGATGTTGCGCCGCGCGAGCTCGATTTCGAGCGTCGCGCTGTGATGCGCGGCGCGAAACAGCACGGCCTGCTGCTTGAGCTTCATGCCGCCCTCGCGCGCCTCCAGAATCTGCTCGACGACGTAGCGCGCCTGGGTCGCTTCGTCGGCGACCGTGACGAGGCGCGGACGCTGCTGCGACGCGCGGTCGGTCCACAGGTTCTTGGTGTAGCGCTCGGTGGCGGCGTCCATCACGGCGTTGGAGGCCGCGAGGATCGGCTCCGTTGACCGGTAGTTGCGTTCCAGCGTGACCTGACGCGCGGGCGGATCGAATTGCGCGGGGAAATCGAGGATGTTGCGTACCGTTGCGCCCCGAAACGAGTAAATTGCCTGCGCATCGTCGCCGACCACGGTCAGGCCGCGGCCGTCGGGCTTGAGCGCGAGCAGGATCGACGCCTGCAGCCGGTTCGTGTCCTGATATTCGTCGACGAGGATGTGATCGAAACGCTCGGCGAGATCGGCCGCAATCGCGGGTTCTTGCGCCATATGCGCCCAATACAGCAGCAAATCGTCGTAATCGAGCACATTCTGCTTTTGCTTGGCATCGACGTAGGCGGCGAACAGCGCACGCAGTTGCGGCTCCCATTCGAGGCACCACGAAAACGAGCGCGCGAGCACGTCGGCGAGCGAGTCGCCCGTGTTGACGACGCGCGAGTAGATCGCCAAACAGGTAGATTTAGCCGGAAATCGCTTCTCTTTCGCCGACAATCCCAGCTCATGGCGCACGAGATTCATCAGATCGGCGGAATCTTCACGGTCGTTGATCGTGAACGCCGGCGACAAGCCGATCTGCTCGGCGTACTCGCGCAGCAGCCGTGCGCCGATGCCGTGAAACGTGCCCGCCCACGTGAGCCCCTGCGCGAGCACGGCGGCCGCGCCCGGCACGCCGGCGGCGATGCGCGAAACCCGCCGCGTCATTTCCTGCGCCGCGCGGCGCGAGAACGTTAGCAGCAGGATGCGGTGCGGATCGGCGCCGTTCACAACCAGATGCGCGACGCGGTGCGCGAGCGTGTTGGTCTTGCCCGAGCCCGCGCCCGCGATCACGAGCAGCGGCTCCGGCAACATCGCGCCCGGCGCGAAGGCCTGCGGGCCGCCATGCTCGACCGCCGCGCGCTGCGCTTCGTTGAGCTTGGCGAGATACGCCGCGACATCCTGAGCGACGGCGTGAGCAACGTCGCTGGGTTGATCGGCGAGAGGATCGGAGGAAGCAGCGAGGGAAACGGCGGTGGACACGGGCGGGCGCGGAGAATCCGTAAGAGGCGGCGACGCATACTGTATATCCATACACCTTCGCGCCGCAAGCGCCGGATTTCACGGGGATTCTGCCGCGATCTGGCGACATTTATGCACCAACTCCGCGACACGATGCAAAACGGCGGCGCCCGTTGCCGGGACGCCGCCGCCGTCTACATCGACTCAATCGACTTAATCGACTTAATCGGCTCAAGCGGAGCGCGTTACGGCTGCTGCGCGCCGCCCTGCTGTTGCGCCGACTGGCCGCTCATCTGATCCTTCATTTCCGAGTCATTGGCCTGACGGTCGGCCTTGCGGTTGATCTTCGCGTCCTTGACCTGCGACTTGTACTGCGTCTTGGCCTGCTTTTTCGCGTCGCCGTATTCGGTGCTCGCCGACTTCTTGGCGCTGCGGTATTCGGCGCTGGCCGCCGCATTGGCGTTGCGCTTCTGCACCAGCGGGTCGGTCGGCTGCGGCGCGGTCAGATTCTGGGGCGCGGGCGCCGGTTGTGCGATGCCCGCGGCCGCCGGGGCCTGGCTCGGCGCCATGGCCGGTGCGGCGCCCGGGGCCATCGTCGGCGCTTCCCCGCCCGCCGGCGTGGCGGTCTGGGCGAAAGCGCCCTGCGCGAAGGCAGCGGCGGTGGCGGCAATGGCGGTAGCGGTCAGCAGCTTGCGAATCTGGGTCATGGCGTATCCTCTTTGCAGTGGTTCCGGGAATGACGTGCAACGGTTTTGCAACGGGCGTGCCCGCCGCTGACGCGTTGCCGTGCTGCCGTCTTCCCGCTCGATGGAGCCGCCCGGTCAGACAAACCTGACATCGTTGGCGGTCTCGTTTCGGTGAACCCATTCTCGTCTGAAGATCCGCGCGCCGTCCCGCGACGTTACGCAGCGTTTCATTTGCTGACGAATTCATAACATCTGGCCCCGACATGTAACCAGGCCAACCTCGACGCATCCCAGGCCCCGCGCCGCGCGATCGCTTATGATGCTCACCCTCCGCGCCGCCACGGCGCACGCCTTTGTCCCGACGCATTTGCCTTTAACCGATTTCCACGCGCCATGCCCAATCTCGATTTCACGCTGACCGGCGACTACGTCGAACTCCACAACCTGCTGAAGATCACCGGTCTCGCCGACAGCGGCGGCTCGGCCAAGCAGATCGTCTCGTCCGGTGCGGTCAAGGTCGACGGCGAAGTCGAACTGCGCAAGACCTGCAAGATCCGCGCGGGCCAGTCGGTACTGCTCGGCGACACGCGCATCGCGATCCACGAAGCGCAGTAGCACCCGACGCGGCGGCTGCCATCCATGCCGCCCCTGCCTTTGATGCACCACGCGGGTGCTTTTTGTCTGAAAGACAGGTAACCTCGCCGGGTAGGCTCGCAACCGCTTGAGCCGCCCCTGCCTGCCCTCACGGACGCGATCCCCAGGCACTTTCCGACGCGGCGCGATGATTCGCGCCGCTTGCCTTTCATGACCCGAACGACCTCCACCGCGCGCAACGACCGCGCCAGCCGCGCCATCGCGCCGCCCTCGCTCAAACGCCACGCCGCCGACACCGCACGTCTCGCCGCGCCGCTCGCCATCGCCCAGTTGTCGCAGATGGCGATGAGCGTCACCGACACCGTCCTGCTCGGCTCGCTCGGCGCGGGCGCGCTCGCGGCGGGCGGCCTCGGCGCGAATCTGTTCTTCGTGGTCGTGACGGTGCTGCAAGGCGTGCTGACCTCGGTCAGCGTGAGCGTCGCGCAGGCGCGCGGCGCCGACGATCTGCATCGCGTGCCGCACATCTACTGGACCGGTTTCGCGCTCTCGCTCGTGCTCGCGCTGCCCGCGTTCGCGCTGCTGTCGTTCGCGGAGCCGCTGCTGCACGCGCTCGGCGAGCCGCCCGTGCTCGCGCGCCAGGTCGGCGAATATGCGGCCGTGCTGCGCTGGGGCGCGCCCGCGAGCCTGATCGGCGTGGGGCTGATGCGCTCGTTCCTGCCCGCGATCGGCGCGGCGCGGCGTCTGCTCTGGATCTCGATCGCCAGTGTGTTCTTCAACGGCTTCCTGAACTACGGGCTGATCCACGGCGCCTGGGGCCTGCCGCGCCTCGGCTTTCTCGGCTCGGCGGCGGCCACTGCCGTCACGATCTGGCTCACCACCTTCGTGCTGATGGCGCTGCTGCATCTGCGCCCGTCACATCAGCATTTCGTGGTGGCGCGCCGCCCGAGCGCGCCGATGATGGGCGAACTGTTCGCCATCGGCTGGCCCGTGGCGATCACCTACGCCGTCGAGGCGACGCTCTTTCTCGCCACCGGCCTGCTGATGGGCCTGCTCGGCGCGACGCCGCTCGCCGCGCACCAGATCGCGCTGAACGTCGCCTCGGTGATGTTCATGGTGCCGCTCTCGATCGGCCAGGCGGGCAACGTGCGCGTCGGTTACTGGATCGGCGCGGGCGTGCCGCGCGCGGCGCGTCATGCGGGCTTCGTCGCGCTGGCGCTCGGCGTGGGCTTCATGTCGATGTCGGCGCTCGTGATGGTGCTCGCGCCGCACTGGATCGTCGGGCTCTATCTGCATCTCGACGATCCGGCCAACGCGCAGACCGTCGCGCTCGCCACCTCGCTGCTCGGCGTGGCCGCGATCTTCCAGATCGTCGACGGCATGCAGACGGTCGGCTCCGGCTGCCTGCGCGGACTCAAGGACACGCGCATTCCGATGCTGGCCGCGACGCTCGGTTACTGGGGCATCGGCTTTCCGGTGGGCTATGCGCTGGCGTTCCACTTCGGTTACGGCGCGCTCGGCCTCTGGTGGGGGCTCGCGGCCGGTCTCGCGAGCGTGGCCGTGCTGATGACGTGGCGCTTTCACCGTATAAGCCTGCGCGCGGAAAACGAGGCGGCGCGCTCGCAGACGGCGTAAGCGGCCTCAACAGCCACGGCGGCTCGCGCGAACGACACGCGGGCCGCAAAACCCGCGCGCCGTCCGGGCCGCCTGGCGCGAGCGGTTAGAATACGCGGCTGGCGCCCGCCGCCATCCGTCCCACGAGGGCGGGAAAACACCGCGCGACGAGATCGTCGGCAGCACCGACATCTGCGCAAGATCACGCGAGATCGACGCACAATCCGCGCTCGATCGACGCAAATAGATCAACACGCCAGATCGACGTGCCGCGCAAGCGCGACGCGCGCCGGCCACCCCGGCAACGCGAGCAAACCGCCCCTTTCGGACACACCGCACACAACGCGCACACGCCGCGCACCGCCGCGCCGCCATCAAGAAAACGAACCCTCTCACGGACCACGCTTCCATGCTCGCCCCGATTACCCGACTGTTCCCGCTCTGGGCCGTGCTCGTCTCGCTCGCCGCGTATTTCAATCCGGGCGTCGTCGCGCCCATCGCGCCGCACGTCACCACGCTGCTGATGATCATCATGCTGGCGATGGGCGTGACGCTCTCGTTCGCCGATTTCCAGCGCGTCTTCACGCGTCCCGCGCCCGTGGCGGCCGGCATCCTGCTGCACTACCTCGTGATGCCGCTCGCCGCGTGGGTGATCGCCAAGGCGCTGCACATGCCCGCCGACCTGACCGCGGGCATGGTGCTCGTCGGCAGCGTGGCGAGCGGCACGGCCTCGAACGTGATGATCTATCTCGCGCGCGGCGACGTCGCGCTCTCGGTGACGATCAGCGCGCTCTCGACGCTCGTCGGCGTGTTCGCGACGCCGCTGCTCACGCGCCTTTACGTCGATGCCTCGATCGTCGTCGACGTGCACGGCATGCTGATGAGCATCCTGCAAATCGTCGGCCTGCCGATCGTCGTCGGGCTGATCGTCAACCGGCTCGCGGGCGGCCTCGTGCGCCGCGTCGAACCGGTGCTGCCGCTCGTTTCGATGGTCTCGATCCTCGCGATCATCGCCGCCGTGGTGGGCGGCACGCACGCGAGCATCGCGACGGTCGGCCCGGTCGTGGCGCTGGGCGTGGTGCTGCACAACGGCATCGGCCTGCTCGGCGGCTACTGGGGCGGACGTCTGCTCGGCTTCGAGGAATCCGTGTGCCGCACGCTCGCGATCGAAGTCGGCATGCAGAACTCCGGCCTCGCGGCGACGCTCGGCAAGCTCTACTTCTCGCCGCTCGCCGCCCTGCCGGGCGCGCTGTTCTCGGTGTGGCACAACCTGTCGGGCTCGCTGCTCGCGGGCTACTGGGCCGGCAAGCCCGCGCGCGGCAGCGAGCGCGACGCCGACGAGGCGCGCAGCGCCAATGCAGCGGCCGGCACGGCGCGACGCGGATAACGCGACGCTCAACCTTAAAGCGACGCACAACCTTTAAGCGACGCACAACCGGGCGCGCGCGCCAGCGCATTCATCACGCTAGCCGCGCTGCGCGCCCCATCCCGATCGGCGCGGCGACTTCGCGCAACGACGCGCCCAACGCAACATCACGCACCAACGCGCCGCCATCGCCGTCCATCGCGCCAGCCGCGCGACCCCGCCGCCCGACCCCGGCCCGAGCCGCTCGCTGCGCACCTCGCAACGCACGGCTTCGTCCCATCCGCCGATCCACACGCGCTCGCCCGGCGCGAACGGCAGCGCCTCGCCGGGCGCCAGCCAGTAGTCCTGCGCGTCGCCTTCCACGGTCAGCAGCACGCGCCCTTCGAGCACGCCCACCACGCCGCCTTGCGCACAGCGCACGCGCCGGCATGCGCCGCGCGGCACGTCGAGCGTTTCGGTGCTTTCGCGCCGCGCCTCCACTCCGTTGATTGCCCGATCCATCGCGCGCTCCTTCTCCCGCCGTTGATGATGCAGGCAGTGTGGCGCGCCGCCGCCCGCCGACGTTTCCAGCCGACGTGAAACGAGGCGCGCGCCTCGCGCCGGACGACATCCGACGCGCGCCGCAGTCCGCCGCTTCCCGATAGAATCGTGACGAAAAGACACATGTCTGCGAACCAGCCAGTCCGCGTCCCGCACCGGCGGCCGACCCCGAGGAGATCCCGCTTGCACGCGCCCGCCCTGCACTCCGCCGCCGCCCACGCCGACGACGCTTCGGACGCTTCATGCGCCTGGGCAATGCCACCGGATTCATCGGCGGACTCAGCAGCAACGTCGGCAAGCGCCGCCACGAGCCGCCGCGCCCTCGCCTCCGGCCACGCGCGCCCGTTCGCCACGCTCGCCGCATGCCTGTGCCTCGCGCTCGCCGCCGGCTGCGCGACGCGTCCGCCCGCCAGCGACTATCCGCGCAAGTCCTCCGCCGCGATGTCCGCCGCCGACGCCCACACCACGCTGCTCGGCGCCGCGCTGGCCGCGCCCGAAGCCGCGCACCCGGACCAGTCGGGCTTCCGCCTGCTCGCCACCGGCACCGACTCGCTGCAGATGCGCGTGGCGCTCGCGCGCTCGGCGACGAAGACGCTCGACATGCAGTACTACATCGCCAACGAGGACACCACCGGCAAGCTGCTGCTCGGCTCCGCGCTCTACGCGGCCGATCGCGGCGTGCGCGTGCGCATGCTCGTCGACGACCTGAACTTCCACGACATCGACCGTCTGATGGCCGCGCTCAACAGCCATCCGAACATCCAGATCCGCGTGTTCAATCCGTACGGCAGCACCAGCGAGTCGATGTTCAGGCGCACGCGCAACTTCTTCACGAACGTCGACCAGTTCACGCGTCGCATGCACAACAAGGCGACCATCGTCGACAACGAACTGGTGATCGTGGGCGGGCGCAATCTCGGCGACGAATACTTCAGCGCGAGCCCCACGCTGCAGTTCACCGATCTCGACGTGCTGGGCGCCGGGCCGGTCGCGCACGCGGTCTCCGAGAGCTTCGACGCGTACTGGAACAGCGCGGTCTCGTATCCGCTTTCCGTGATCAATCATCAGAAGTTCGACGCGCACGACCTCGACAGCGCGCGCGACGACCTGCGTCAGCACTGGCGCGAAACCGCCGAGCCGTACAACGCGAAGCCGCTCAACGCGACGCCGCTCGCGCAGCAGATCACGCGCGGCGAACTCGGGCTCGTGTGGGCGAAGTGGAATTTCGTGGCCGATTCGCCCGACAAGATCGCAGGCGCGCGCGATGGCGACGAACACGGCCAGATGGGCGACGCGATGCGCTCGCTGCTCGACCGCATCCAGCAGGCGAACCGCAGCGTGCTGGTGTTCTCGCCGTACTTCGTGCCGCACGACGCGGGTGTGCAGGCGATCCGCGACCTGACCGCGCGCGGCGTGCGCGTAGCGATCCTCACCAACTCGCTCGCGGCCACCGACGCCATTGCCGTGCAGGCCGGTTACAGCCCGTACCGCGTGCCGATGCTCAAGGCCAACGCCGAGCTTTACGAGTTCAAGCCGATCCAGGCCGAGCGCTCGGAGCAGCGGCGCTTCGGCATCGTCGGGTCGCGCTCGCGCGCGAGCCTGCACGCGAAGGCCTACGTGATCGACGACAGCACGCTCGTGATCGGCTCGCTCAATCTCGATCCGCGCTCGGCGAACCTCAACACCGAACTCGCGCTCTCGATCGAAAGCCAGCCGATCGCGCACGAAGTGACCGGCTATTTCGCGCTCGCGAGTTCGCCCAAAGCGAGCTACCGCGTCACGCTCGCCACGCCCGCGCAGCTCGCGTCGATGCACGGCAGCGCGATCTCCTCGCCGCTCGTCTGGACCGACGAGGAAGACGGCGCGATCCGCACCTACAACCTCGATCCTGGTGCGGGTTTCTACCGAAATCTGCTAACCGGGCTATTCTTGCTGTTGCCGGTCGACAACCAGCTCTGAATCAGCGCTGAATCAGCTCTGATCTTCAGCGCGGGCGAGTCGGCCAGGCCTCGACGTCCGCCATCACAGCCAGCCGCGAGCGCCGTCCCGCCCTGCATGCGTTGTTCCGCATGCCCCGGGCGCGGCCCGCCCGCACCGGCCTCGCGCCGCGCAGCCACGCGCTGCGACGCCGTCGCCCAGCCATCACGCGGATCGAACCCGTCACGAAAGCGGCGCGCGCCTTCGATGCAGCGCCGCGTCATTCACCGGAGTCACCCATGACCGCATCTCAAGACAACGTCCGCATGGAGCGCGACACGTTCGGCGAAATCGCCGTGCCCGCCGCGCAGCTGTGGGGCGCGCAGACGCAGCGCTCGCTGCAGAACTTCCGCATCTCGACCGAGAAGCAGTCGCCGGAACTGATCACCGCGCTCGCGACGATCAAGCGCGCGGCCGCCGAAGTGAACCACGGCCTCGGCGTGCTCGACGAAGCCAAGGCGCGCGCGATCGTGCAGGCCGCCGACGAGATCATCGAAGGCAAGCATGCGGGCGAATTCCCGCTCGCCGTCTGGCAGACCGGCTCGGGCACGCAGACCAACATGAACCTCAACGAGGTGATCGCGAACCGCGCGAGCGAGCTGCTCGGCGGCGAGCGCGGCGAGGCGCGCAAGGTGCATCCGAACGACGACGTCAATCGCGGCCAGTCGTCCAACGACGTGTTCCCGACGGCCATGCACGTCGCGGCCGCCGTCGGCATCGTCAAGCATCTGCTGCCCGCGCTGAAGACGCTGCGCGACACGCTCGCGACCAAGTCGCAGCAATTCGGCGACATCGTCAAGATCGGCCGTACGCACCTGCAGGACGCCACGCCGCTCACGCTCGGCCAGGAGTTTTCGGGCTACGTCGCGCAGCTCGATCACGGCATCAAGCACGTGGAAACCACGCTGCCGCATCTCTACGAACTCGCGCAGGGCGGCACGGCGGTCGGCACCGGCCTGAACGCGCATCCGCAGTTCGCGCACAAGGTGGCCGACGCCATCGCGAAGCTCACGGGCGTGCCCTTCGTCACGGCGCCCAACAAGTTCGAAGTGATGGCGGCCGCCGACGCGCTCGTGTTCGCGCACGGCGCGCTCAAGACCGTGGCCGCGAGCCTCATGAAGATCGCCAACGACGTGCGCTGGCTCGCGAGCGGCCCGCGCTGCGGCCTCGGCGAACTGTCGATTCCCGAGAACGAACCGGGCAGCTCGATCATGCCGGGCAAGGTCAACCCTACGCAGTCCGAAGCGCTCACGATGCTCTGCTGCCAGGTGTTCGGCAACGACGTCGCCGTGAACATCGGCGGCGCGAGCGGCAACTTCGAACTGAACGTGTTCCGCCCGATGATCGCGCACAACGTGCTGCAATCGATCCGCCTGCTCGCCGACGGCGCGCTGAGCTTCAACGATCACTGCGCGGTGGGCATCGAGCCGAACCGCGATCGCATCGACACGCTGCTCAACGAGTCGCTGATGCTGGTGACGGCGCTCAATCCGCACATCGGCTACGACAAGGCCGCGCAGATCGCCAAGAAGGCGCACAAGGACGGCACCACGCTCAAGGCCGCCGCGCTCGCGCTCGGCCACGTGACCGAGCAGCAGTTCGACGAGTGGGTGAAGCCCGGCGAGATGGTCGGCAACCTGAAGGGCTGAGTGCCGGCTTGAGTGCAGAATAAGCCCTTCCTGAAGGGTTGAAATGCAAAACGGGCGGCGAGGTTTCTGGCCTCGCCGCCCGTTTTTTATTCACGCATCTCGTGCGTCAGACTACGCCCTTCGCCACTTCCTCGGGCTTCAGTTCAACGATCGCATCGAGCGCTTCCTTCACGTCGAGCGCGTATTTCGCGAGGCGCTTCTGCTCGTCGGTTTCCGGCACGAAGGTCGGGACGGGAATCGGATTGCCGTTTTCGTCGACGGCCACGAACACGATCAGGCAGTCGGTCGTCAGGCGCAGCTGGCCGCTTTTCGGATCGCCCGCGTGCACGGTGATGTGGATGTGCATCGAGGTGCGGCCCGTGGCCACCACGCGTGCGCGCAGCTCGACCATGTTGCCGACGAGGATCGGGCGGCGAAAGCGGATGTTGCCCACGCTCACCGTCACGCAATAGCGGCCCGACCAGACGGCCGCGCAGGCGTAAGCGGTTTCGTCGATCCACTTCATCAACGCACCGCCGTGGACTTTGCCGCCGAAATTCACGGAGGTCGGCTCGGCAAGAAAACGGAACGTCGTTTCCGAACGGTCCAGCGGCTGGGAAGGCGTACTCATATCGGCTCCGCTCGTGTGGGGGTTCCGCTTGCGCGGCGTGGAATCGTCGCGGCGATTCGTTTATAGGAGCGAACGATTATACGAGCGCATCAAGGCAATCGCAGCCGTGCTTTTGGTACGGGTGTTTTGCGGATCCGTTGAAAACCCGGGGCGGGGTTTTAGCGCGTCTCGCCCGTGCCTCTAGCGCGTCACGCCGCCGAAAACCGCGCGCGATAGTCGACCGGCAGCACGCCATAACGCCGCTCGAACGCGCGGCGCAGGTTCTGCTCGCTGCCGAAGCCGCAATCGGCGGCGATGCGCTTGACCGGCCGGCGCGACTGCGCGAGCGCGTGCGCGGCGGCTTCGACGCGCATCGCGGCCACGGTGCGCGCGGGCGTGCGCCCCACCGCTTCCACGTAACGGCGCGCGAAAGTGCGCGGGCTCATGCGCGCCTCCTCGGCGAGCCGCTCGACGCTCAGCTCGACGTGCAGATTCGCCGCCATCCAGCCGTGCAGCGTCTCGAACGCGCCGCCCGCCGCGCTCTGCGCCTCCAGCGCCTCGCTGAACTGCGCCTGCCCGCCCGGCCGCTTCATGAACACGACGAGACGGCGCGCCGCCTGCATCGCGACCGCGTGGCCGTGATCCTCCTCGATCAGCGCGAGCGACAGGTCGATGCCCGCCGTCACGCCCGCCGAGGTCCACACTGTGCGGCCGTCGCGCTCGTCGCGCAGCCAGATCGGCTCGGGATCGACGTCGATTTGCGGATAACGGCGCGCGAGCTGCGCCGCGTTGCGCCAGTGCGTGGTGGCGCGGCGGCCGTCGAGCAGACCCGCCGCAGCCAGATAGAACGCGCCCGTGCAGACCGACGCGACACGGCGCGCGCGCGGCGCCGCCGCCGCGATCCAGGCGACCAGGGCGGGATCGGGCACGGTCGTGTCGTCGACGGGAATGCCGGGGACGATCAGCGTATCGATGGCGGCGGCGTCGAGCGAATCGAGCCGTTCGGTGACGACGGGCAGGCCCGCGAAAGTCGGCAGCACGCCGCCCGCCAGCGAGGCAACCGTCACGCGGTAGGCGCGCGGCTCAGAGGGAGAATGCGTGGGCGAATGTGTGGATGAATGCACGGATGCGGCCGTGTCGCACAAGGCCGCGCGCACCGCCAGCTCGGCGCGCCAGAACGCCTCGACGGGACCGCAGGCATCGAGCAGCACGAGTTCGGGCGCGACCGCGAAAACCACGTGCCGCACGGGAGAAGAGTCAGACATGGCGCCAACCTGCGACGTAACCGGGAACGTCCCATCATCGCATGGGCGCCTGTGGCAGTCAGGTCAATCTGACATCAATTACTGCCACAGCATTCGGATGGCGATCAGTTGCGAACCGAAATGCCCTGATCGATCGTGCC
Organism: Paraburkholderia sp. J94; assembly: GCF_905220285.1. Lineage (NCBI taxonomy): Bacteria > Pseudomonadati > Pseudomonadota > Betaproteobacteria > Burkholderiales > Burkholderiaceae > Paraburkholderia > Paraburkholderia sp. J94. The sequence continues at coordinate 318,336 of NZ_CAJMZH010000003.1, forward strand.
GTACATGGTGATGCCGCTCGCGCTGCTGCTCGCCGGCGTGCCGCCTGCGCAGGCCGCGCAGAGCAGCGTGAGCGTTGCGAGGGCGCTGAGGACCAGAATCCGTTTCATGACTGCCTGTCTGCTTCAAGTGATGCACCGATTTTAGCGCGCGGGCCGCCAGCGCCTCAGTTTCGCGGGCGCATCGACACTTCACGTCGCGCTGAAACGTCGAATGGCGAGGTTCGCTACAGTGACGATATGGGCCGCCGCAGCGCGCTGCGCGCCGCCGCCGTCCGCTTTCCGAAGTCATCGATGCACCCGACGCCCCCGAAAGGAACCGCCATGATCCTGCCCGCCAGCGACGACACCCAGCATTTCCCCGGCCTCGCCCGCGTCGCCGCCCTGCTTGCCGACCCCGGCCGCGCCGCCATGCTCTGGTCGCTGATGGACGGCAGCGCGCGTCCGGCGGGCGAGCTGACGCTGATCGCGGGCCTGTCGCCGTCCGCCGCGAGCGCGCATCTCGCGCGGCTCGCCGAGGGCGGCCTGCTCGCGCTCGACGTGCGCGGACGTCATCGCTATTACCGCATCGCGACGCCCGAGGTCGCGCAGGCCATCGAGGCGCTGATGAACGTCGCGCACGCCGCCGCACCCGCGCGGCCCGTCACGCGCCCGGCGCGCACGGTGCCGGTGGAGATGCGCCACGCGCGCACCTGCTACGACCACATGGCGGGCGAAGTCGCGGTGCGCGTGTTCGAGCGGCTCGTCGACGGCGGCCTGCTCGTGCGCGACGGCGAGGATCTCGACGCGACGCCCGCGGGCATCGACCGGCTCGCCGCGTGGGGCCTCGATCTGTCGGCGCTGCGCGCGCGGCGGCGGCGCTTCGCCTGCACCTGCCTCGACTGGAGCGAGCGGCGTCCGCATCTGGGCGGCGCGCTCGGCGCGGCGCTGCTCGATCGCTTCACGGCGAACGGCTGGGTCGAGCGCACGAGCCGTCCGCGCGTGCTGCGCATCACGCCGCTCGGGCAGCGTGAATTCGATGCGTTCGCGCCCGTCTGACGGCATCGTCTGACGTCCCCCGAGCCGCACAAATGCGCCCAAAAATCTGACAAATTTCCGACAACGTCCCGCAAAACCCAGCGATATTCGCAACTTCCATCAAAGTTCACACGTTCTGTTACATATAGTGCATAGCCCATAACAATTGCGTGAGCATGGAAACAGACCGGGCGGATAGAGTGCCTCACATGGCTCCCCGAAATGTTTGGCGGGCCGTGGAGAACCAAAATGACACCGTGCACTTCACCGCTCTCGCCGCTGCGCCGCACGCGCCGCGCGCAGGCTCACACGCTCATCGCCGGCGCCGTGCTCGCCGCTTTCGCGCTCAATCTGGCCAGTCCGCCCGCGCACGCCCAGGCGGCGCCGGGCGCCGTGGCGCAGGCTGGCGATCCGCCCGGACGCGTCGCGCGTCTCGACTACACGGCGGGCGCCGTCACCACCGAACCGGCCGGCGCGACCGACTGGTCCTACGCGCAGCTGAACCGCCCGCTCACCACCGGCGACCAGCTCTGGAACGACACCAACGCGCGCTCGGAAATGCATATCGGCTCGACGGCCGTGCGCATGGGACCGCAGACGAGCGTCGACGTCCTCAATCTCGACGATGCGAGCGCGCAGCTGAAAGTCGCGCAAGGCACGCTCTCGACGCGCGTGCGCGAACTGCCGCCGGGCAGCGCGTATGAAATCGACACGCCGAATCTCGCGCTCGGCGTGAGCGGTCCCGGCGACTATCGCGTCGACGTCGCGCCCGACGGCAGCAGCACGACCGTGACAGTGCGCAGCGGCAGCGCGACGGTCTACGGCGAGAACGGCCAGACGCCGATGCAGGCGGGCCAGCAGATCCGTTTCGCGGGCACCGATCTGCAACAGGTGGCCAGCGACGCCGCCCCGCCGCCCGATGCCTTCGACCAGTGGGCGCTCGCGCGCGACGCCGCCGAGGACCGCTCGGTCTCGGCGCGCTACGTCTCGCGCGACGTGCCCGGCTATCAGGATCTCGACGCCAACGGCACGTGGCGCGACAGCCCGCAGTACGGCGAAGTCTGGGTGCCGAACGCGGTGCCGTCGGGCTGGGCGCCGTATCACGACGGCCACTGGGTCTGGCAGGCGCCTTGGGGCTGGACCTGGGTCGACGACGCGCCGTGGGGCTTCGCGCCGTATCACTACGGCCGCTGGGCGCAGGTCGACGATTCGTGGGCCTGGGTGCCGGGCCCGATGGTCGAAGCCGCGCCGCCGGTCTACGCGCCCGCGCTGGTCGCCTTCGTGGGCGGCGGTGGCGGCGGCTCGGACTGGGGCGTGAATCTGGCGATCGGCGGCGCGGCGGCCGCGGGCGTGGCGTGGTTCGCGCTCGGGCCGGGCGAGCCGTGGCATCCGCACTGGGGCGGCTGGAGCCCGCGCTACTACGAGCGCGTGAACCAGAACGTCGTCGTCAACAACTACCGGCGCGACGTGAACATCACGAACATCAACGTGCACAACACGTACGTGAATTACCGCGTGCCGGGCGCGGTGACCGCCGTGCCCGCGACGGCCTTCGTGCATGGCCAGTCGACCTCGCGCTTCGCGCAGCACGTCGATCCGCGTCAGTGGCAGAACGCGCGCATCCAGTCGGGTACGCCGGGCATCGCGCCGGTCAAGGGCAGCTTCGGTCCGAACATGCGCCGCGCCGACTATCGGCCGCCCGCCTCGCTGAATCAGCGTCAGGTGGTCGCCACCCGCGCGCCGGTCGCGCCGCCCGCGTTCCACGACAACCTCGCGCAACGCTTCGCTCACGGCGGCGGCATGGTGCCGGGCGCGGGCGCGCCCGTGGTGCGCGTGTCGGCGCCGTCGCACGCGTCGTTCTCGCCGTTTTCGCCTGCCGCTCACGGCGGCGTGCCGCAGCAGAACGTGCGCGTCGTGACGCCCCGCTCGCCGGTAATCGGCGCGGGTGCACGGCCGAACGGCGCGCCGGGCCAGCCTGGCGGCTTCGCGCAGAACCGCGAGGGTGCGCAAAACGGGCCGCGCGGGCCGAATGGCGTGAATGGTGCGAATGGTCCGAACGGTGCGAATGCCGCGATGACGTCGATGACGCCGCACGGTCAGCCCGGTACGCCGACGATCGCCGCGAACCGGACGAACGGTCATGGTCCCGACGCCGGTCCTTCGCCTGACTCGCGCCAGGCGCAGCAGCCGCAGGCGATGCAGGCGCCGCGACAACCAGCGCAGGCCGGGCCGCAAGGGCAACAAGCCGCCGAGGGGCATGGCGTGCCGCGTCCGCCGCAGTTTTCGGGTCGTCCAGAAGGCGGACAGCCGCAGGCCGCGATGACTGGCCGTGCGCCGATGGCGGGCGCGCCCGGCGAGGCGCATCAGCCGGTCTGGACCCAGCCGCATACGCCGATGGCGATGCGCGGCCAGCCGGGCGACAACGAGGCGGGCCGTCCGCAGCAGATGCAGCAACAGATGCCGCAGCAGTCGCGCCAGCCGCAGCAGTCACTCGCGATGCAGCAGCCGCGCGAGGCCGCGCCGGGACGCACGCCTGAAGCCGGGCCGGGCCAACCGCAGCGCGCGCCGCAGCCGATGCAGGCACGCCCGGAGCAGCCGGCCCAGCAGGCTCAGCCGCGCGCCGACCTCCATCCGCAACAGGCTCCGCAAGCGCAAGCGCAACCGCGTCAGGAATTCCATCCGCAGCCGCAACCCCAGCCGCAGCAGGCGCGCGTGGAAAGCCGACCGCAACCTCAAGCGCAGCCGCAGGCTCAGCCGCGCCAGGAGTTCCGTCCGCAGCCGCAGCCTCAGCAGCAGGCGCGCCAGGAGTTCCATCCGCAGCCGCAGCCTCAAGCGCAGCCGCGTCAGGAAGCGCCGCGTCCGCAGCCCCAGCCGCAACCGCGCGCGGAAGCGCCGCGTCCTCAACCGCAGCCGCATCAGGAAGCACCGCATCCGCAACCGGCGCCGCATCAGCCCGAACACGCGGGCGGCAATCACGACGATCATCGTCACGGTTGACCGGCACGGCGCGCATCGCTGTGCAAAACGGCAACAAAAAAGCCCGCGAACGTCGCCGTTCGCGGGCTTTTTTATCGGCTTCAGCAACAGGCGCGAGCCGAAATCAACGGTCCGCCAGCCTCATCGGCAAGCGTCGGTCTCGCGTCACACGGCCATCGGCGCCGTGAGCGGCGCATGGTGGCGATAGCCTTCGAGCGTGAAATCGGCGGGCTCGACCTTCTCCAGCCACTCGGGTTCGTAGACGCCGGTCTTCGCGTAGTCGGGCACGCGGTCGGCGATCACGAGACGCGGGCTCTCGTAAGGCTCGCGCTCGAGCTGCGCGTTGAGCATGTCGAGCTGGTTCTCGTAGATATGCGCGTCGCCGATGAAATACGTAAACCAGCGCGGCGTATAGCCCGTCAGGCGGCCGACGAGGTGCAGCAGCGCCGCGCCTTCGGTCAGGTTGAACGGCGTGCCGAGGCCCACATCGTTGCTGCGGATGTAGAGGCACAGCGAGATTTCGCGCTTCGCCGCATTCGGCAGGAACTGATAAAGCAGATGGCAGGCGGGCAGCGCGATCTCGTCGAGCTTCGCCGGGTTCCAGCCATGAAACAGAATCCGGCGGTCGGCCGGATTGTTCATGATGGCGTCGAGGCACTGGCGCAGCTGGTCGATCGCCTTGTAGAGCAGCACTTTCGGGCGGCCGCCCTCTTCGAACGCCGTCACCTGGGCGTAGCCGCGCCCGAGCGCGTCGGCGATCTGCGCGCCGGCGTCGGCGTCGAGCACCTTGTAGGCCGGCCATTGGCGCCACTGCACGCCGTACACGTCGCCGAGGTCGTCGGTGCCGCGGCGGTACGGATTGGCGAGCCACTGGGCGTTGTCGTTCGCGTTGGCGTCCCAGACCTTGCAGCCGAGCGCGCGGAAGTCCGCGGCGTTGCGCGAGGCGCGCAGAAAGCCGACCAGTTCGCCCACGGCCGACTTGAACGCGAGCTTCTTCGTCGTCACGGCCGGAAAGCCTTGCTGGAGGTCGAACTTCAGCATCGCGCCCGGCATGCTGATGGTGCGGATGCCGGTGCGGTTTTCCTGCCAGCTGCCGGTGTCGAGAATCGAGCGGACGAGCTCGAGATACAGTTTCATGCGGAGTCCCTGAGCGGGCGCGCGCGGCGCCCGTGCGGATTCAAAACAGCGATTTTATAGCATGCGCGGCGATCGCCTGTCGGGGCTCCTCGGGAAGCGCCGCGAGCGCGGGCGCGTGTAACCCGATACCGATAGACGCGCGAATCGCACGAGCGCGTCGCGAAAGCGGCATCGGCAAGAGAGCAATCGGGGAAGACAACAAAGAAACTGCGAAGAAAACTGCGAAGAAAACAGCGACTGGACGCGCGGACACGGAAAGCGCCACGCCATCGACCGGCCGCGTCAGGCGGCGCGCGGCGATCCACGCGGCACCCGACGCCATCCGGTGTGAACGAGTCGGCACGCACAACGCGCCCTCCCATCCACGCGAGCCTGCGCCCCCGCGCACGCCCGCATGCGCCCTGACTCAAACACCCTCATTCGGGCCACGCCGGCCCGTATTCACTGCACAACCGATTGCGCGACACATCGAACAGCAACATCGAACACCCACGTTGCGCACATTTTTTCGGCCGTCGAGCGGCTCCTGGCGCTGGTCTCCCCGATTGCGCGGCCGTTCAGACGGCCCCGCCCCCCGAAACCAGTCCGCCCGGATGCGGCGCGAGCGGATCGCTTTCCATGTGCCGCATGCCATGCGCGCACAGCAGCCGATAGAGCGTCACGCGCGAAATCCCGAGCTCCTGGGCGGCGTCGCCCAGACGGCCGCGATGGCGCAGCAGCGCCAGCTCGATGGCCTGACGCTCGGCGGCCTCGCGCGCCTGCGCGAGCGAGACCGGCACCACTTCGACGTAATCGCCGAGTTCGAGATCGCGCGCCGTGATCGCGCGCCCTTCCGACATCACGATGGCGCGCCGCACGCGGTTGATCAGCTCGCGCACGTTGCCGGGCCAGCTGTAGTTGTGGAGCGCCGCGATGGCGTCGGGCGAAAAGCCGCGCAGACGGCGGCTGCCGTCCTTCTTGAAGCGTTCGAGCATGTGGCGCGCGAGCAGCTCGATGTCCTTGCCGCGCGCGCGCAGCGGCGGCTCGTCGATCTGCAGCACGCACAGGCGGTGATACAGATCCTGGCGGAAGCGCCCTTCGACCATCGCCGCGCGCATGTCGACGTGCGTGGCCGAGATGATGCGCACGTCGACGGGCTGCGATTGATGGCCGCCCAGCCGCTCGATCTTGCCTTCCTGGAGAAAGCGCAGCAGGCTCGCCTGGCTTTCCATCGGCAGGTCGCCGATTTCGTCGAGGAACAGCGTGCCGCCGTTGGCCGCTTCCACGCGGCCGATCTTGCGCTGGCTCGCGCCCGTGAACGCGCCGCGCTCATAGCCGAACAGCTCGGACTGCAGCAGATGCGGCGGAATCGCGCCGCAGTTGATGGGGATGAAAGGCGCATTGCGGCGCGACGAACGCTCGTGGATCGCCACCGCCGTGAGTTCCTTGCCGGTACCGGATTCGCCCGAGATGAAGACGGGCGCGTCGGTCATCGCGACCTTGCGGATCGAGCGGAACAGCGCGAGCATCGCCTCGCACGAGCCGACCATTTCGCCTTCGGTGCCGCCCGTGGTGTCGTTCGACGCGTTCTCGACCAGCGAGACCATGCCATAGGCGTGACCGACCGAATCGACGATGCGGTCGCCGCTCCACGGCACCGTTACGTAATCGAAACAGTAGTCGCGCACGAGCCGGCGCAGATTGGCGTCCTGCAGTTGCCCGGTGGTGGTCGCGGCGACCCAGCCCACGTTGGGCAACGTGAGGCACGGCTCGAAGGCGCCGATTTCGTGCAGATGGAACTGGCTCGACAGATCCAGCAGGCCGCCCGCAGGCAGGCCCGCGCGCAGCGCCCGCCGCGCGTCCCGTGCATTGCCGACAATCTCCACTTGCCAGCCGCGCTCGTGGAACCGCTCGTTCAGCGCCTCATTGGGATTGCGCGTCACGTAGACCAATTGCCGCGTTGCGGATTCCATTATTCAGATCCTCTTGCCAACACATCGTTGCGGAATGACGGCACGCACCTGATGTACAGACACGCAGCAAGGACTGCGCTCCACCCCTGTTCAGACGAAGGCGAGAGACAGAACTTTTTGCTGACGTTGAATCCCCGAGCTGCGGCGTGTGTGTCAACGTGCCCATGCGTGGGCTTTAGTTATCTGTTATCGGCATTACGCGTTTTTCTGAAGCTTACTATATGCGCCCGGGAGTTGAACAGGATTTATGCGACGTGAATGCATAAGGGTTCGATGGAAATGCTTCCAGGCCCTTGGCGTTGATACGTAAGAGGAAAATTATTCGCATACATGGCGCAATTGACGTTCCCAACGTACCGAAATTACGTAACGCGTTACGCGTAACACGTAATTCAAAAACCTGCCTCGCAAACGTTCTCCGCTGAAACTCACAGACGGATTTCAGCGCTTTAAAGAGGGTGACGTTTCAGCGCTGAAACATTTTCGCGAAAATCCGCAATTCAAAATCCGCAGAAAATAACAGGAACCCCGGCGTATCAATGGATTGCGTGGCATGGCACACGTTTCGCTAAATGAGTCGCACCAGGAGATACGCCATGCGACCCAATCACCCGAACGTCCGGCGCAGTGTCATGAGCTACGGTTCCGCCCTCGCGGCCGTGCTGATTCCCGCCGTACTGCTCGTCCCGCTGTTCGTCCTTTCGCCGGCCGTGTGCGCCCAGAGCGCCACCGACGCAGCCGGTGCGGGCGCAACCGCCGCGCACGACGCGCTGACCGTGAGTGCAGCGAGCGCGGATGTCGTTTCTGCAACAACCGCTCCAATCACAGTCGCCGCGTCGGCCGATCCCGCCAACGCACCCGCGACGCTCAAGGCCGACCCGCTGACCGCCGACATCGGTCCGAACCCGGGCCAGCCCCAGACCGAGGCGCAAAACCATAACGACGACAGCTGGAACGGCAGCGCGCCGCTGGCCGCCGATCCCGGCCAGGCCGGCGACCATGGCGACGACGGCATTCTCGCGGGCGTCGGCATGCTCGACGACCAGACGCTCGCCCGCCAGCGCGGCGGCGCCGTGGGCATGGTGATGGTCGCCGCCACGCCGCAACTGATGCGCGGCGGCAGCGTGACGCTGTGGGACGAGATCGCACCGCCCACGCCGATCCCGATTCCGGTCGATAGCCAGGCGGCCCAAGGGAACACCGCCAGCTACTTCCGCCGCTAGCCGGCACCGCGGCAGAACAACGGAAGCCTGACAACCAGACGCAATCATCGCGAACTAACCGCGCCGTTCGTGGCGCGGACCGGGAGCGGCGCGCACAGGACGCCGCCCCGAGTGGAGACGGAGACCAGCATGAACGAACGCCTTACGGCGCCCGTGACGGGCGCGTGTCGCCCGCGCATCGCCGCAGCCGTGTGCGGCGCCTGCGCCGCCCTGCTCGCGGCGAGCGCCGGCGCACAGCAGGTGACCAATCCCGGCGACATCATCATCGAGCGCAACATCACGCCGCGCAGCGCGTTCGACACCGTGCCCAAGAGCCAGGATCCGGTCGCCGTGCGCGCCACGACCTTCCCGAAGAACAGTTTCGATCCGGCCATCGCCCAGCTCGTTTCGGACACCGACCTCACCAACGCGCGCGGTTCGAGCGGCGTCAACACGGGCGCCGCGCTCGGCGGCGGAGGCGCGGGCATGCAGGCCGTCACGCGCATCCTCGCGGGCAACCAGACCGGCGGCAACGTGCCGCTCGGCGCAGGCGCCCAGGCGGGCGGCGGCGGCCTCGGCGCCACCATTTCCTCCTCGGTGACGAGCGCGCTCGCGCCGCTCACCGGCGCACTCGGAGCGCTCAAATGAACCCACGTCTGAGCGGACGTCCGGCTGCCCCTCTGTCTCGTCTTGGTGCCGCGCTTGCGCTCGGCGCCGCGCTGGCCGCCAGCGGCGCGGCGCACGCCCAGGCCGTCGTGAGCGGCTATTCGGTGATCGCACCGGGTGCCGGCACCGGCGTGACCGGCGCGCTCGCGGTGAACGAGACCTCGGGGCTGAACAACGCGCAAGCGAACCAGTTGACGATCGCCACCGGCGGCACCGTGGTCGTCAACGGCAACTTCATTTCGCAGGATGCGGGCGCCGCGGCGCGGCTGAACAACGCCACGGCCACGATCGGCAGCAACGCATTTGCGAACACGTCCGGCGCGGTGATGGTGAACCAGTCGGCGGGCGTGGCGAATCTCCAGAGCAACAGTGCGCAGATCGGCACTGCCGCGATGGGTGTTGAAACCGTCTCGGATGGCGATCTGTCCGCGGCGGCTGCGTCGAACGGTGGTAGGGGGCAAATGGTGCAGACCAGTGGCATTCGTGAAGCCGGTATTTCCAGCTCGGCTTTCAGGAATGCAACGGGTCTCGTGCAGGTGAACCAGACCGCTGGCGCCGGTAACGCTACGGCAAATAGTTTTGTGCTCCGTCCCCCGGCGGGCACTCTTTTCTAACTGACGATCAGTATCGGAGCGAAATCATGAAGCGCACTCTCATTGCTGCAGCTGTCCTCGCCGCCGTTTCCGGTAGCGCCCTCGCAAGCCCGAAAGATCCGTACATCTTCAATGCCACCATCGTCGGTGAACGCGTGGGCATCGAAGGCTGGATCACGCTGTTCGGCTGCGTGAGCGTCAGCAGCACGGCAGGGGCCGTGGTCAACAACAACCAGATGGTCACGTCGAACAATATTTCGATGAAGCCGAACCCCGCGAACTACACGAGCGGCTCGATCACGACGCACGTCAACAACTCGTACACCTCGGCCAAGGGCGGCGGCTCGGCCTTCGTCGATGTGTCGACGTGGAGCTCGTCGAAGCAAACCAGCGCCCAGGGCTCTCAGGCTTCGGCCGGCTACGTCTATGGCCAGCAGAGCAAGCAGGTCCAGGGCGGCGGCTATGAATACAGCCAGCAAAGCGCCGGGATCGGCGGCTACTTCTACAACACGCAGCAAAGCCAGGGCGCGCATATCTCCGCCAGCGGCAAGGCTAGCGGCTCGCTGAGCTACGTCGCCTACAACGGCCGTCACTCGGGCTACGACGCCTTCCAGGCCAAGGGCAGCCTGTCGGCCGGCTACAACGAATCGAGCTACGCCAAGGGCTCGGGCGTCGGCGGCTACTTCGAAGCGACGGAAGGTTCGGGCCAGGGCAAGAGCTGGTCCTATCAGGCCAAGGAAGGTTCGGGCTACGTAGCGTATGGCGAGCAGTCGTCGAGCTACAAGGACACGTCGTCGAAGACCAATAAGGGCGGCTCGATCAAGTGGGGCATCGACTCGTCGCTCGCCACGACCGACGTGACGGTGACGGGCTCGGTCACGCAGCACTTCAACAACCAGCCGGCCAACACGCTGACGGCCACGACCGGTGACGGCGCGGCCAAGGGCGCTTCGGGCAACATCGGCGTGAACATCGCCGAAGGCGTGAACAACGCGCAGAGCAACGACGCTTCGCTCGCCGCCGTCGACGCGGGCAACGTGTTCGGCAACGCGCAGATCTTCAACACGCAATCGTCCGGCGGCAACGTGAAGGTCAACAACTACGTGCTCAACGCCGGCGTCGGCAACAACGCCCTGGCAGGCGCCACCGGCAACATCGGCGTGAACGTGGCCTCGGGTGTCGGCAACGCGCAGAACAACAGCCTGGCTGCCTCGACCACGACGAGCGGCGCCAACGCGTCGTATGCGATGGTCGCGACCGACCAGACGAGCCAGACCGCGAATACGTCCTTCCAGGGCAGCTTCGCCGGTACGGCCATGCTGGGTTCAGGCGCGCTCGCCAACGCAACCGGCAACATCGGCGTGAATATCGCCGGCGGTGTCGGCAACGTCCAGCACAACGGCCTCGCCATCGCGGCCATGAGCGTGCCGGTCGTCGGCAAGTAAGCAGCAAGCGAGCAGTCTTCAGGGGTAGTGCACGCGTCGGCCGCGGCAACGCCGGCCGACGCGTTCAACAGCAGGAGACCTCCATGTCCGGGCCTTTGTCGTCCCCGGCGTCCAGGGTGTGCCTTGTCGCGCTGACGTTCGCCGTCACCGCGGCTTTCGCACCTTGCCGCGCGCAATCGAGCATCGACGCCACGCATCTGATCGGCGTGCCAGTGAAGATGCCCGTGCGGTCGATGAGGGACATCCGCTACTCCAGCATCGTCAATCAGCAATACGACTACAGCTGTGGTGCGGCCGCGCTCGCGACGCTGCTCAAGTACGGCTACGGAATCGACATTCCGGAGCCCGAAATGATCCGCCGCATGATGGTGTTCTCCACGCCCGAAGTGGTCGTCAAGAACGGCTTCTCCATGCTCGACATGAAGAAGTTCGTCGAGACGGTCGGACTGCGCGGGCGAGGCTTTCGCGTCAACACCGACGCGCTCTATCACCTGCAGATTCCCGTGCTCGTGCTGATGAACATCGACGGCTACGAACACTTCGTGATCGTCAAGCACGCCGAAAACGGCCGCGTGTTCATCGCCGATCCCGCGCTTGGCAATCGCATCGTCGCCGAGGACGACTTCGCGAAGACGTGGAATGGCCTCGTCTTCGCCGTGCTCGGCAAACCGTTTCTGGAGGACTCTCCGCTGTTGCAGAACAACGAGTCGCTGGCGCTGAAGCTGCGTGAAAACGCCCTGCTCAACGGCACGGCCGCGACGCCCTTCTTCGAATACGGCCTCGACAAGGCCGTCATGTTCTGAATCACACAAGAGTCATGAACCGCAACCTCTCCCAGTGTGGCATCGCGGCAGGCATCTGCGCGCTCGCCTGCGCGTATGCGAGTGGTGCATCGGCCGCCGAAAGCCTCGCCGCGACCCAGGCCGCCACGCCTGCGTTCCTGTCGGCAGGCGGCGTCGATGCGCAGCCTGTGCGCTGCGAACCCGTCGGCGACGACGTGCTCGCCCATCAGTCCGGCAAGTACGCCGGCAGCAACATGATCTCCGGCTTCGTCCTCACCGTGCTGTCGCAATGGCAGCTGCCGAACGGCGCGAGCGCCGTGGCGCAAGGCTCGCTGTCGGTCTCGCAGAACACCGCCAACCAGCTGAGCGCGAGCGTGCAGAGCCTCGCGAAAGTGACCGATCCGGTCGGCACGAACGCGGGCAACAGCGGCGCCTCGCCGAACGCATCGGCCAACGGCGGCCAGAACCTGATGATCAACGGCGTCTCGCAGATCACCCAGGTCGCCGGCAACAGCAACGTGGGCGTCAACGGCGCGACCATCGACTTCGCGAATCCGGCCGCGCAGCTCGCGGGCCAGGCCGGCATGAACCAGTCGAGCGCCTCGGCGCAGAACGCGAACGGCACCATCCGCGCCGGCATCGCGTTCGGCAGCAACGGCATCAACGTGACGCTGCAGACACCCGCGGGCGTCGCGACGCAGAACATCGTCCCGAGCGGCGCGCAACAAGCCGGCGCGATCGCCCAGCTGCTGCAGATCGCGGGCAATAACCAGAAGGTCGCCAATCAGTTGCAGCTCAACCTGCAGACGCAGCAGATGAGCGCGCAAATGATCCGGCAGAGCGGCGTGCTGCAGGCGCTGCGCAATGTTCGCTGACGACGGGGCTAACAAGCTGGGGTAACCAAGCAAATCAGGAAGCGAACGACAAAACGAACAACGAAGCGAACAACGAAGCAAACGAAAAAGCGAACGAAGAAGCCAACAACGGGCGCCAAAAGAAACACCAAGGGAAACACCGAGGAAACACCGAAAGAACACTGACAACGCGTACCGACAACGAGCATCGAGAACACGCAGCACCTTGACCGCCAGCAACCAGCAACGCCGGACCGTCCATCCGCCAACGACGGTCCGAGCGAGGAGACCAGCAAGGAGACGACAACGCGGGCAACGGCCCCGCGCAGAAGCATCGGGAAAGTGCATCGACGTGCGCGGGCGCGGAACCAGGGGGTTTCGTCATGCGCCCGCTTTCGATCCGGGGGAAGAACAATGAACATGATGTCCAGAACGGCGGCGCCGCGATTTTCGCTCGCCGCCATTCCAGCAGCAGTCCTGCTTTTGACGCTCGCGCAAACCGCCAACGCGCAAGCCCTGCAAGGCCAGTCGATCGAGGACCGGCTCAATACGCTGATGCGCGTGGTCGACGAGCAGCAGCGTCAGATCCAGTCGCTCGAGCGTCAGGTGACGAACCTCGAAATGGCGCAGCGTGGACGCGGCGTGCCGGGCGCGGGTGCGCCCGAGGGCGCCGCGCTCGTCGGCGAGCAGCCCGGCGCCGACGGCCTGCCGGTGCCGCTGCCGCCGCTCGCCCAGGCGCTGCCCGGCGCCAACGCGCCCGGCGCGCTCACCGGCACCGCCACCGGCGTGCCCGTCAATCCGCCCTCGCCCGACGCCGGCGCGACCAGCGGCGCGACCGGCGCTTCCGCCGCGAGCGGCCCGCAGCAAGGTGCGCCGGTCGGCGTGAATCCGACCGTCGGCGAAACGCAGAAGGACGCGCAGCCGACCCGCACCCAGGCCGAGCAGGCCGTCGTCGAGCGCGAGCATGCGCCGCTGTTCGACCACAAGCTCACGCTCGACTGGGGGATCAGCGACACCTACTACGATCGCCGCCAGCTTCAGCTCTCGGGCTTCCTCGCGCTCGACGCGATCTTCCTCGGCAACATCAACCTCGGTCAGACCAAGTCTCACCAGGTGATGGCCGATCTGGACGTGCGCTACGGTCTCACCGACCGCATGAGCATCGACGTGGACGTGCCGTACATCTACCGCCACAGCAGCTTCATCGTCGGCGGCGCGGGCGGCGCGGCAAGCTCGCTCTCCGATGCGTCGGTGAACTCGAACGCGATCGGCGACGTCAACTTCGGGCTCTACTACCAGTTCCTGAAGGAAACCAACAACATGCCCGACGTGGTCGGCAGCCTGCGCGTGAAAACGCCCACGGGCACCTCGCCGTTCGGCATCAAGGTCGTACAGCTCACACCCGACAACACCAACCTCGTCGCGCCCAGCAAGCTGCCCACCGGCACGGGCTTCTGGAACGTCACGGCGGGTCTCTCGGTGCTCAAGACCTACGACCCGGTCGTGCTGTTCGGCAGTTTTTCGTACACCTACAACATCTCGCGCTCGTTCTCCGATATCTCGTCGGTGGTGGGCCAGACGCAGCCGGCCGAAGTGAAGCTCGGCGACATCATCCAGTTCGGCGGCGGCGTCGCGCTCGCGTTCTCCGACAAGGATTCGGCCAGCATCTCCTACACGATGGCGATCGAGCCGCAGTCGAAGACCAAGGCGCCGGGCGGCGGCTGGAGCGGCGTGCCGGGCAGCGAGACGACCGCCTCAGTGCTCAATTTCGGCCTGAATCACGTGGTCAACAAGCACCTGACGATCAACGGCGCGGTGTCGGTGGGCCTCACGCCCGACGCGCCGAACTTCGTCGTCGGCGTGCGCTTCCCCTACACCTTCTGATGAACACGAGGCCGATCGTGCGCGAACCCTCACCTCTGAGCGCCACCGTGACATCTTTCGCCAGCGCGAGCCAGCGGCTCGCCTTGACCGCCGTCCAGCAGCCGTCCTCCGCCGCGCGGCCGGGCAAGGCGGCGCCGGACGTGGCCGTGACGGGCGTCGCTGCGTCGGGCGCCGCTGCGCTCGCGAGCGACGCGCGGCCCGCGGCCGAGCTGGAGCGCGTGCTGCTGTACGTCGCGCGCACGCCCGACACGCAGTTGAGCGCGCATCTGAAAAGCCGCGGCTGGCAGGTCACGACGGCCAAGACCGCGCACGAGGCCGCGCGTCTCGTGAAGGCCGAACCCGCCTGCGCCGGCATCGTCGATCTGACCGGCTTCGCGCCGCGCGACATCGCCGGACTCGAAGCGGCGCTGAGTCTTCAGCAGGTCGGCTGGATTGCGCTGACCGACGCACAGCGCCTCGCCGACCGCGACGTGCGCCGCCTGATCCGCCACTACTGCTTCGACTACGTGCACCTGCCGGTCGCGCACGCGACGCTCGACTATCTGGTGGGCCACGCGTTCGGCATGGTGACGCTCTGCGACCTCGACGCAACGCCTGCCGCGGCCGCGAGCCAGGACGAAGACGAGATGGTCGGCACCTGCGAAGCGATGCAGCAGCTCTTTCGCACCATCCGCAAAGTGGCGAACACGGACGCGACCGTGTTCATCTCGGGCGAATCGGGCACCGGCAAGGAGCTGACGGCGCTGGCGATTCACGAGCGCTCGCCGCGCCGCAAGGCGCTGTTCGTGCCGATCAACTGCGGCGCGATTCCGCATCATCTTCTGCAATCCGAACTATTCGGCTACGAACGCGGCGCGTTCACGGGCGCGAACCAGCGCAAGATCGGCCGCGTGGAAGCGGCCAACGGCGGCACGCTGTTTCTCGACGAAATCGGCGACCTGCCGATGGAAAGCCAGGCGAGCCTGCTGCGCTTCCTGCAGGAAGGCAAGATCGAACGGCTCGGCGGGCGCGAGCAGATTTCCGTCGACGTGCGCATCATTTCGGCGACCCACGTCGACCTCGAAGCCGCGATGCGCGACGGGCGCTTCCGCGCGGACCTGTTCCATCGGCTGTGCGTGCTGCGCGTCGACGAACCGCCGCTGCGCGCGCGCGGCAAGGACATCGAAATCCTCGCCCATCACGTGCTGCACAAGTTCAAGCAGGACAGCGCGCGGCGCATTCGCGGCTTCACGCCCGACGCGATCGAGGCCATGTACAACTACACGTGGCCCGGCAATGTGCGCGAGCTGATCAACCGCGTGCGCCGCGCGATCGTGATGGCCGAGAGCAAGCTCATTTCCGCCGACGACCTCGACCTCGGCCAGTTCTCCGAGCAGGAAACGATCACGCTCGCGGCCGCGCGCGAAGCCGCCGAAAAGCGCGCGATCGAAGCGGCCTTGCTGCGCCATCGGCATCGTCTGAACGAGGCGGCCGCCGACCTCGGCATCTCGCGCGTGACGCTCTACCGGCTCATGGGCACGCACGGCCTGCGCGACGAAAAGACGATCTTCGGCGGCGAGGCCGAGAACCAGCCGGAGGCCGCGCCGGGTGAAGCGGAATGAGCGAGAGACAAGCGCCGAATGAGCACGCAGCGAGCGCCCCGCGGCGGCGGGCCGGCGGGGGCGCGCACGGCGTCGGGTAGAATCGAAGCGGTTGACCTTTCAAACCTTTTGCACTTCGACTCTCGATGACGACGCTCACCCTGATCGTCGCTCGCGCCCGCAATGGCGTGATCGGCCGCAACAACGAGTTGCCCTGGCGCCTGCCCGAAGACCTCGCCTTCTTCAAGCGCACCACGATGGGCGCGCCCATCGTCATGGGCCGCAAGACGCACGAATCGATCGGCCGCGCGCTGCCGGGCCGCCGCAACATCGTCGTGACGCGCGACGCCGCGAAGCGCTTTCCGGGCTGCGACACGGCCACGAGCCTTGAGGAAGCGCTCGCGCTCGCCGCGCAGGATCAGGCGCCCGAGGCGTTCCTGATCGGCGGCGCGCAGCTCTACGCGGAAGGCATCGCGCTCGCGCAGAAGCTGATCGTCACCGAGATCGCCGCCGACTTCGAGGGCGACGCGCACTTCCCCGCGCCCGATCCGGCCGTCTGGCAGGAAACCGCGCGCGACACGCTGCACGGGAGTGCGCCCAACGATTTCGATTTCGCCTTCGTGACGTACGAGCGGCGGGATTGAGGGGGCGGCGTCACGCGGTTCGCAAAACCGCCGACGCGCGCCTTACTTCGGGAAATAACGATCGAGTTTGCCCAAGTCCCAAATTGGGACTAAAATAGCCCACATGCGCATTGTTGCCAGGAAGACCCTGCTGGACTTCATCCAGAAGCACACTCAAGCCGAGCAGGCGCTGCTCGCGTGGTATGCCGAAGCAACGCGCGCCGTCTGGAAAACGCCGCAAGACATCAAGGAGCACTACGCGTCCGCCAGTTTTGTCGGCAAGAACCGTGTGGTCTTCAACATCAAGGGCAACGACTTTCGCTTGATTGTCGCGGTGGCCTATCGCATCGGCGTCGTCTATATCAAATTCGTCGGGACGCACACCGCATACGACAGGATCGACGCGGCAACCGTAGAACTGGAGTAACGGCAATGGATATTCGACCGCTGCACACCGAGGAAGACTACGAGGCTGCACTCGCAGCTGTGTCCGTGCTCGTCGACGCCGACCCCGAATCCGGCACGCCCGAAGGCGATGAGCTCGAGATTCTCTCGATCCTGGTCGAACGTTACGAAGCCGAACACTTCCCGCTGGAAAGCCCGGATCCGATCGACGCGATCAAGTTCCGCATGGAGCAGCAGGGCTTGTCGGTGCCCGATATGCAGCCGTACATCGGCAATGCGAATCGCGTCTACGAAGTTCTCGCTGGCAAACGTGCGTTGAGCCTCGCGATGATCCGGCGCCTGCATGCCGGACTGCACATCCCCGCCGACATTCTTATCGGCGCGGCTTGAGCCATGGCTTGATTCATCGCCCAAACAAAAACGGCACGCCCAGGCGTGCCGTTTTCCATTCGCGCGCCTGAAACGCGCGCGCTTGACTACCCTTGCTGTGCCTTACTGCCCCGCCACCGTCATGCGCTCGATCAGCACCGAGCCGGTCTGACGCGTGCCGCGCGCGAGCGTGTCGGCGCCCACCGCGACGATGTGGTGGAACATTTCCTGAAGCGTCGACGCCACGGTGATCTCCTCGACCGGATACTGGATCTTGCCGTTCTCGACCCAGAAGCCCGACGCGCCGCGCGAATAGTCGCCCGTCACGAAGTTCACGCCCTGCCCCATCAGCTCCGTCAGCAGGAGGCCCGTGCCGAGCTTCTTGAGCATGGCTTCGAAGTCGTCCTCGGGCTTCGTCAGCGAGCTTTGCAGTTGCAGGTTGTGCGAGCCGCCCGCGTTGCCGGTGGTCTGCATGCCGAGCTTGCGCGCCGAGTACGACGAGAGGAAATAGCCCTGCACCACGCCGTCCTTGACGACTTCGCGGCGCTGCGTGCGGACGCCTTCCTCGTCGAACGGCGCGCTGCCCGCGGCGCGCGGCACGTGCGGGTCTTCGATGATCTGGATATGCGGCGCGAACACCGGCTTGCCGAGGCTGTCGACGAGGAACGACGTCTTGCGATACAGCGCGCCGCCGCTCACGGCCTGCACGAACGCGCCGAGCAGCCCCGCCGCCAGCGGCGCCTCGAACAGCACCGGCACCTTGCGCGTGTCGAGGCCGCGCGCGTTCAGGCGCGACAGCGCGCGTTCGGCGGCGTAACGGCCCACCGCTTCGGGCGAGGCCAGCTCGCCCGCGCTGCGCCGCGAGGTGTACCAGTCGTCGCGCTGCATGCTGCGGCCCGAGCCCGCGATGGGCGCGCACGCGACGTAGTGGCGCGAATACGGATAGCCGTGGATGAAGCCGCCCGAGGTGGCCAGCACGAACTGCGAATGCTGCGCGGACACGCTCGCGCCTTCCGAGTTGGTCACGCGCGGATCGGTGGCGAACGCGGCGTCTTCGGCGCGGCGCGCGATGTCGACGGCCTCGTCGGCGGTCAGGCTCCACGGATGATAGAGGTCGAGGTCGCGCGGCGCGGTTTCCAGCAGGTCGCGCTCGGCGAGGCCCGCGCAGTCGTCGTCGGCGGTGAAGCGCGCGATGTTGTACGCGGCCGCCACGGTGTCCTTGAGCGCCTGCGCGGAGAAGTCCGAGGTGCTCGCGTTGCCGCGCTTGTTGCCGATGTAGACGGTCACGCCGACCGACTTGTCGCGGTTATGCTCGATGGTTTCGACTTCGCCGCGCCGCACGGAAACCGACAGGCCGTCGCCTTCGGAGATCTCGGTCGCCGCGTCGCTCGCGCCGAGCGTCTTCGCGTGACGGAGAATGTCCGACGCGATCTCCTTGAGTTCGTCCTGGGTGTGCGGGAAAAAACGTTGCCGGGCTTCGATGTCTGCAGCCATTGTCGTTACGGTCCGGTTTCGGGCCAGGCGGCCCGCTTGTCGTGTGTCGGAGGTGTCGCATCAGGCGCCCTTGGTTCAGGCGCGTTCCGCGATCATAGCAAGGTATGCGAACGCGCACCCAGCACCACGGGCGCGCGACGGATACAGGCAGACTCGCACCGCCTCGCGGGTCACGCACGGGCGCACTGGCGTGCGCGCGCGGCCCATCCGTCCGATGCCGCCTCGCGCGCACGCTACAATACGCCCCATGAAACGCAAAACCCGCATTCAACCGATGAACGACGCTGTCGCCGAAGAGGACGACAACGGTTACGATCGCCCCAGCAAATCGCAGCTCAAGCGCGAAATGACCGCGCTGCAGGAGCTGGGCACGGCGCTCGTCGAGCTGCCCAAAGACGCGCTCAAGCGCATGCCGATGACGGAAGACCTCGCGGACGCCGTCCACGAGGCGCGCCGCATCACCGACCACGAAGGCAAGCGCCGCCAGCTCCAGTACGTGGGCCGCATGATGCGCGGTCTGCGCGAGGACGAAGTCGCCGCGCTGCGCACCGCCTTCGACGAGTACCGCGGCGTGAACAAGGCCGCCACGGCGCGCCTGCACTGGATCGAGCGCACGCGCGAAAAGCTGCTCGCCGACGACGCCGCGCTGACCGAATTCATCCGCCAGCACCCCGCCGCCGACCCGCAGGAAGGCCGCACGCTGATCCGCAACGTCCGCCGCGAGCAGCAGCAGGCCAAGCCGCCCAAGTACTTCCGCGAGCTGTTCCAGTGGATCAAGGACGCGAGCGCCCAGGGCGACGACGATGGCGACCACCCCGAAAACGAGCGCGCCGACGAGGACCGCGACGATGACGAAGCCTGAGCGCAGCGGGTCTGACACGCCGCGCGATGAACTCGTGATCGGCCTCGTGTCGGTCAGCGACCGCGCGACCGCGGGCGTCTACGAGGACAAAGGGATTCCGTCGCTGATGGAATGGCTGGGCGCTACGCTCAAATCGCCGTGGCGCGCGGAAACGCGCCTGATCCACGACGACGCGGCCACCATCTCGGCCACGCTCACGGCGCTCGTCGACGGCCTCGGCTGCGACCTCGTGCTGACCACGGGCGGCACCGGCCCCGCGCGCCGCGACGTGACGCCCGAGGCCACGCTGGCGGTCGCCACCAAGGAAATGCCCGGTTTCGGCGAGCAGATGCGCCAGATCAGCCTGAATTTCGTGCCGACGGCGATTCTGTCGCGCCAGGTCGCCGTGATCCGCGAAACCGACGATCACGCGGCGCTCATCATCAATCTGCCGGGACAGCCGAAGTCGATCAAGGAAACGCTCGAAGGCCTGCGCGACGCCGAAGGCGCCGTGAAGGTGCCGGGCATTTTCGCGGCGGTGCCGTATTGCATCGACCTGATCGGCGGCCCGTATATCGAGACCGATCCGGCCATCGTGGCGGCGTTCCGTCCCAAGAACGCGCAGCGTCCGCCGCGCGTTTGAGCCGAGCGGCACGCCGTCCATCGCGGCAGGCACGCAGCAAACAGAAACGGCGCCCTCGGGCGCCGTTTTCACATGCTCACTGGTCCGCGCGGCTTACTTCGCCGCCGCCTGCGCATCCGCCGGCGTGCTGGCCGAGGGAATCAGGAAGTGCTCGCGGTAGTACTTGAGCTCGTCGATCGACTCGTGGATGTCGGCCAGCGCCGTGTGCATCGCGCGCTTCTGGAAACCCTTGTAGATCGCGGGCTGCCAGCGGCGGCACAGTTCCTTGAGCGTGCTGACGTCGAGGTTGCGGTAGTGGAAGAAGCGTTCGAGCGTGGGCATCCAGCGCGCCATGAAGCGGCGGTCCTGGCAGATCGAGTTGCCGCACATCGGCGACTTGCCCGGCGGCACGTACTGCGAGAGAAACGCGAGGATTTCCTCGGTCGCGCTTTCCTCGGTCACCGTCGACGCGCGCACGCGCTCGGTCAGGCCCGAGCGGCCATGCGTGTTGCGGTTCCACTCGTCCATGCGGTCGAGCACGGCTTCGGACTGGTGGATCGCCAGCACGGGGCCTTCGACGATCTTGTCGAGCGTGGAATTGGTCACGACCACCGCGATTTCGATGATGCGGTCGTTATCGGGGTCGAGCCCCGTCATTTCCATGTCGAGCCAGATCAGGTTCATGTCGGTGCGCTCCATTGCCGGAGTCGCCTGGCCCGCCGGATCGGCAGAATTGATGTCAGTCATGGAAGGGAACCTGAAACGCTGAAACACGATGGGGACGCCGCGCGCGCAACGCCAACGCGAGATGCGATGGCCGGGCCGACGAGAACATATAATTGTCGCATAGATACCACGGACTTCCCGGATGCCTAATCTTTCCCCCGCGCTGGCCTTCAGCGTTCTCTTCGTGGCCGCGGTGCTGGCCATGGTCGCGACCAAGCTCTGGCTCGCCTCGCGGCAGGTCCGCTTCGTCGCCGCGCATCGCGACGCGGTGCCCGCGCAGTTCGCGGCCACCATCCCGCTCGCGGCGCATCAGCGCGCCGCCGACTACACGGTCGCGCGCACGCGCCTCGGCATGGTCGAGATCGTGCTGTCCACCATCGTGCTGATCGCGCTCACGCTGCTCGGCGGCGTGCAGGCCATCGACCTCGGTATTTCCGACTGGCTCGGGCGCGACTACGTCGGCCAGATCGCGCTGGTCGGCGCGGTGCTCGCAGTCAGCGGCCTGATCGAGCTACCGCTCGACTACTATCGCCAGTTCGTGGTCGAGGAGCGCTTCGGCTTCAACCGCATGACGCGCCGCATCTTCTTCGCCGACCGCATCAAGGGTCTCGTGATCGGCGCGCTGTTCGGCATTCCGCTGCTGTTCGTGGTGCTCTGGCTCATGAAGCAGGCGGGCAGCCTCTGGTGGCTCTGGACGTGGGTCGTCTGGGTCGCGTTCCAGATGCTCGTGCTGGTGCTCTACCCCACCTTCATCGCGCCGCTGTTCAACAAGTTCGAACCGCTGCGCGACGAAGCACTGCGCTCGCGCATCGAGGCGCTGATGCAGCGCTGCGGCTTCGCGGCCAAGGGCCTGTTCGTGATGGACGGCAGCCGCCGCTCGGCGCACGGCAACGCCTATTTCACGGGCTTCGGCGCGGCCAAGCGCATCGTCTTCTTCGACACGCTGCTCGCGCGCCTCTCGGGCAGCGAGATCGAAGCCGTGCTCGCGCACGAACTCGGCCACTTCAAGCGCCGTCACGTGATCAAGCGCATGGTCGTGACCTTCGCGATCAGCCTCGTGCTGCTCGGCGTGCTCGGCTGGCTCACGCAGCGCGTGTGGTTCTACGAAGGTCTCGGCGTGCGTCCGTCGCTGCTCGGCGGCAACGAGGGCCTCGCGCTCGTGCTGTTCTTCATCGCGGTGCCGGTGTTCCTGTTCTTCGTCACGCCGCTCGGCAGCCTCAGCTCGCGCAAGCACGAGTTCGAGGCCGACGCCTTCGCGGCCACGCAGACCGACGCGCAGCAGCTCGTCAACGCGCTCGTGAAGCTCTACGAGGACAACGCGTCCACGCTCACGCCCGACCCGCTCTACACGGCGTTCTACTACTCGCATCCGCCGGCTTCGCAGCGGATCGACCGCCTGCTGTCGCACGCATGAGCCGGCGCGCCCCGAAATCCGCCGGCGCGAGCGCCTCGTCGGCGGGACAGGCTGCTGCGGCCACGCTGCACGGCGTCGTGATCGCGGCGCACGGCCGCCACTACCTCGTCGCCCCCGACGACGGCGGCGCGCCGCTGCAGTGCTTCCCGCGCGGCAAAAAGAGTGAAGTCGCGGTCGGCGACCGCGTCGACTATCAATCGACGTCCGCCGACCAGGGCGTGATCGTGGCAATCGGCGAGCGGCGCAACCTGCTCTATCGCTCCGACCAGTTCAAGTCGAAACTCTTCGCGGCGAACCTCGACCAGTTGCTGATCGTGCTCGCCACCGAGCCGCATTTCAGCGAGGACCTGCTCGGGCGCGCGCTCGTGGCCGCCGAGGCCAACGGGCTCACGCCGATCATCCTGCTCAACAAGATCGACCTCGTGGCCGTGCTGCCGCTCGCGCGCCAGCGTCTGGAACGCTATCGCGCGCTGGGCTAT
Organism: Paraburkholderia sp. J94; assembly: GCF_905220285.1. NCBI lineage: Bacteria > Pseudomonadati > Pseudomonadota > Betaproteobacteria > Burkholderiales > Burkholderiaceae > Paraburkholderia > Paraburkholderia sp. J94. Next base: position 341,394 of record NZ_CAJMZH010000003.1, read on the forward strand.
ACGGTGCTCGAAGTGTCGGAAAAGCAGCATCCCGAGGAAGCGCACGCGATTCTCTCCGCGCATCTGAACGGCCATCAGACGATCCTGCTCGGCCAGTCGGGCATGGGCAAATCGACGCTCGTGAACCTGCTGATTCCCGACGCCGAAGCGGCCACGCGCGAGATCTCGACCGCGCTCAACAGCGGCCGCCACACCACGACGTTCACGCGGCTCTACAAGCTGCCCGGCGGCGGCGCGCTGATCGATTCGCCGGGCTTCCAGGAGTTCGGGCTGTATCACCTGACCGAAGGCACGCTCGAGCGCGCGTTCCCCGAGTTCCGGCCGCTGCTCGCGCATTGCCGCTTCTACAACTGCCATCACCTGCACGAGCCGGGCTGCGCGGTGCTCGAAGCGGTCGCCGATGGCCGCGTCGCGCCCGAGCGTCACGCGCTCTACGCGCAGCTCGTGCACGAGATCAGCCAGATCGTGCGCTAAAGGCCGCCCGGCAGCCATGCTCAAGCTCGTCCGCGCGCCCAATGTGGTGATCGCCCAGCACTGGATGAACATCCTCGCCACGGCCGGCGTGCCCTGCGAGTTGCACAACCGCTATCTGAGCGGCGCGATGGGCGAGATTCCGGCCGAGCAGTGCGCGCCCGAGATCTGGCTCATCGACGAGCGCGACGAAACGCTCGCGCGCAAGCTGATCGCCGCCGCCACCAGCGGCCCGCCGCCCGGCGCGCGGCCGTGGCGCTGCACGCAATGCGGCGAGACGCTGGAGCCGCAATTCACGGTCTGCTGGCAGTGCGGACGCGAGCGCGATCCGCTCGACGATTGAGGCGGCGCGCGCAGCAGCCGTTTCTCCGCGCCAAAATGCAAAAGGCCCGCGCAAGATGCACGGGCCTTTTTTATTCGCTTGCCGCAGCGCGGCGCGGGCTCACACTGGCGCTCAAACCCAGAGCGCGATGGTCAGCATGAGCAGCAGGATCATCCACAGGATCACAGCGCGCCAGACGAGGCCCACGGCCGATTGCAGCGTGCGCGGCGTGCAGTCGTCGCCGACCGTGTAGGGTCCGCCCTCGCCCGGCTGCGCGATCGCGTCGACGCTCGACTGTTCCGCGAGCGGACCCGACAGGCGCGCGCCCAGCGCGCCGCTGCCGGTCGCGAGCAGCACGCCTTCGTTGGTGTCGGGCCACTGGTTCGTGTGGTTGCGCCACGCGTAGATCGCATCTTCGAAGTTGCCGACGATCGCGAAACCCAGCGACGTAAGACGCGCCGGAATCCAGTCGATCACGAAGAACACGTGCTGCGCGAAGTTCGAGAAGGCTTCGGTGCGGTCGTCGGCCGGACGCGACCATTCGCGCGCGAGGTACTCGGAGAGGCGGTACAGCACCGCGCCCGCCGGCCCGATCGGCACGAGGAACCAGAAGAACACGCCGAACACGTGACGATGCGAGGCCACCACCGCATGGATGAGCGTGTGGCGCACGATCTCGCTCACGGGCATGTCCACGGCGTCGATGCCGGTCCATTCGGTGAGGATTTCACGCGCGCGCGGCACGTCGTCGTTGTTGAGCGCGAGGTGGATGTCGGTGAAATAGTGGCTGAACTGGCGGAAGCCGAGCGTGAAGTACACCACTACCACGTTCCAGAGGAACGCCAGCACGAAGCTGATGTGGTACAGCACGTAATAGACGAGCGCCGTGACGAGCGTCCAGGGCAGCACGACCACGAGCCAGGCGAGTACGCCGTGCTTCTGCTTGCCCGCGTCGAAGCCGTGGGCGGCCCATTCCGCATTGAGGCGCACGAGCGCCATGACCGGGTTGTTGGGCGACAGCGCCCGCACCTGTTCGATGACGAGAGCCAGCAATACGGAAAAGAAGGTCATGCGACGCGCCGTGCGATTCGAGTGTTAGAAAGGTGCTGCAAAGATATCACAGGGCCAGATGTGCCTGAGCGTCTGGCGGCAAAGACACAACAGCAACACGATATCGGCACAACGATGCGCATTCTTGAGGACCGGCGGCGCTCGCTCGCGCCGCCTCAGGCGAGCAGGAAGCGATAGAAGTTGCGCAGCATGCCCGCCGTCGCGCCCCAGATGAAATGCGTGCCGCCCACGCCGCCCGCCTCACGCGTCGCGCCGGGCTGCACGCCCTGCTGCGGATAGGGCATCGCGAAGAAACGGCGCTCGCCGCCTTCCCAGCGCCAGACGCGCACTTCGTGATGCGCGGGGTTCATCAGGAAGCCGAGCGGCACCTCGAAGATGCTCGCCACTTCGAGCGAATCGGCCGCGAGCGTGAACGGCTCGTGCACGAGTCCCACCACGGGCGTGACGCGGAAACCCGTGCCCGTGAGGTAATCGGGCAAGGCGCCCAGCACTTCGACGCGCGCCGGATCGAGATCGACCTCCTCGTGCGCCTCGCGCAGCGCGGCGGCGATCGGCGTGGGGTCGGAGGGTTCGCGGCTGCCGCCGGGGAAACTGACCTGGCCGGCGTGATTGCTGAGATTGTCGGCGCGCTGCGTGAGCAGGACCGTGAGACCCGAGGGACGCATCGCGATCGGCATCAGCACCGCGGCCTCGCGCGGATCGCGGATCTCCAGCACACGCGCCTCCTGCGGCTCCGGCTGCCAGGGCAGGCGTTGCTCGAAGCGCGCACGCAGGCCGTCCGGCGTAAGCCGTTCGGCGGCGATGAGGGGCAGATCGGCGCCCGTCGATTCGATCGGCAGGCTTTCGGGTTCAAATACTGGACGGATCAACGGCTGACTCGGGATTCGGGCACAGGAAAGTATTTTGCGGCCAAAAAGAAAAAAGCACCCCGAAGGGTGCTTCTTTCTTACAGCTTTTACGCCTGTGCGGCCGGAGCAGCTGCGCGGTCTTTCGACACCAGCTTTTCCTTGATACGTGCCTTCTTGCCCGACAGGTTGCGCAGGTAGTAGAGCTTCGCGCGACGCACGTCGCCGCGGCGCTTCACCACGATGCTTGCCAGCAGCGGCGAGTACGTCTGGAACGTACGCTCGACGCCTTCGCCCGACGAGATCTTGCGCACGATGAACGCCGAGTTCAGACCGCGGTTACGCTTTGCGATCACGACGCCTTCGTATGCCTGAACGCGCTTGCGGTTACCTTCAACCACGTTCACGTTCACGATCACCGTATCGCCAGGAGCGAATTCGGGGATGGTTTTCTCGCCCAGCACGCGCTGGATTTCTTCCTGCTCGAGTTTTTCGATCAGATTCATGAATGACTCCGTAAGCCATCTTGTCGGCGTTCGTACCTGCGCCGGATTGCGGCAGCACGGCCCCGATAGAGGATGGATTCACAACTGGCACCGTTCACGCATGAAGCGGCGCCGCCTTGGGCGTCTCGCGCCCTGTCCGCCCGAAGCCTTACGCTTCGCTCGAACCCTTCGCGAGACTAGCGAGCCATGCCTCGTCGGCACGGCTCAACATCTTGTTCTTGCGAGCCCGCGCGATCAGATCGGGCCGCTTGTGAAACGTGTTGCGCAGCGATTCGCGGCGGCGCCATTGCTCGATTTCCGCATGATGGCCGCCGAGCAGCACATCGGGCACCCGCACGCCGTCGTATTCCTCCGGCCGCGTGTAATGCGGACAGTCGAGCAGACCGTCGACGAAACTATCCTGCACCGCCGAGAGCGCGTCGTTCAGCACGCCCGGCAGCAATCGCACCACTGCATCCATCAGCGCCATCGCCGGCAGCTCGCCGCCGGACAGCACGAAGTCGCCCAGACTGACTTCCTCGTCGACGTAACGGTCGACGAGACGCTGGTCGATCGCCTCGTAGCGCCCGCACAGGATCACGAAACCGGATTCCTGGGCGAACTCCACGGCGCGCTCGTGCGTGAGCGGCTTGCCTTGCGGCGACATCAGCAGCACGCGCGGTGAAGGCGCGCCCTGCTCCGCCTGCGCGGCTTTCGCCGCGCCGATGGCCGCTTCGAGCGGCTTGGCCAGCATGACCATGCCGGGGCCGCCGCCGTAAGGGCGATCGTCGATGGTGCGGTAGTTGTCGGTCGTGAAATCGCGCGGATTCCACGTACGCAGCGTATAGCGCTCCTGCTTCGCGGCCCGGCTGGTGATACCCCAGTCGGTGATCGCGCGAAACATCTCGGGAAAGAGCGTGACGACATCGAACTGCATCGCTCTCTCCGTTCAGCGAATCAGCACAGCAGGATCAAAAATCGGCATCCCAGTCGACGACAATGCGTTTCGCCGCCAGGTCAACCGTCTTCACAAACACGCCGACGAACGGGATCAGCCGCTCGCCGGTGACAGGCTTGCCGTCTTTGCCCGCCGAGGGATACTCGACGCGCAACACCGACTGCGCACCGTTGTCGATGAGACCGGCGACCTTGCCGAGCTCAACACCCGCCTCGTTGGCGACGTCGAGACCGATCAGATCGACCCAGTAATACTCGTCGGTTTCCGGCGCGGGAAAATCGGCGCGGCTCACGTAGATGCGTGCACCGCGCAACTGCAGCGCGGTGTCGCGGTCGGCGATTGCGTTCAATTGCCCGACGACGGAGTCGCCGTGCACCTTGGCGCTCGCGCGCACCGCGGAATGCAGCGTGGGACGCTCGCGGCCCTTGAGGAACCACCAGCGTTTCGCTGCGATGAGCGCACGGCCGCCTTCGGCGTGCGGCGCGATCTTCAGCCCGCCTTTGAGGCCATAGGCATCGATCACGGCGCCGACTTCGACCGCGTCGGCCGGCCAGCTCGCCTCAGATTCAGCGCGCAGGCCTTCGCCTTTTGCGGCGCTCTGGGTGGCGTTTTCACGCACCACTTCGCGCACCGGCGCCTTGCGCGCGAACGCGCCGAACGACGGCGCGGTGCGCCCGCCGGTCTTGCCACTGCTCTGCGATACCTCGCCCTTAGCCTTGGCGTCCGCTTTTGCGTCGTCATGCTCGGGCATGGACAAACCTCGCAGCCAGCTTGATGTCGTACACGCGGCTTACGCTGCGCGCACTGGGGTGAAACAGGTGAAAGACTGCGGCAAGACCGGGTACAAAACCGTAGTCAAGCGACGCAGCCCAGCAAGCACATACTCAGGCAGCCACTTAAGCAGCCGGAGCAGCCTTTTGCGATTGCTTCACGAGACGCTCGACAGCCGGCGACATTTGCGCGCCGTTTTCCTGCCAGTACGTCACGCGATCTTGAGCGATACGCAGCGTTTCACCCTTGGTAGCGACCGGGTTGTAGAAGCCCACGCGCTCGATGAAACGGCCGTCGCGACGGTTACGCGAATCGGTTGCGACGATGTTGTAGAACGGGCGCTTCTTCGAGCCGCCGCGTGCCAGACGGATGATAACCATACTAGAATCCTTGAAAACCGGGGGTTCGGGACTACTGAAACATGCGATTATAGCCCGAAACCAATGGCATAACAAACACTTAACTGGAATCTGCTCGGAGACCCTGTGAAAAACACCGGGGAAAGCGACGATGCACGATGATCGACCCGCGCTTCGCGTCCGCCTCGCACGGGCGTTCCAGCGTTTGACGGCGCGGCCCGGCGCCCTGCTCGCCCGCTTTTTCGGCCGCCGCCACGATGCCGCCCGGACGGCCACGCTTGATCCGCTGTTCGATCCCACCCTGTATCTGTACCGCAACAGATCGCGCCTGCCGAACGCGGTGATGCGCCTCGCCATCGCGCTGTCGATACCGCTGTCGATGCTCCTGCTCGCGCCGTTCGCGCGCGCGGCCCTGCCGATCGAGCGCATCCAGCTGCCGCCGGGCTTCCATATCGAAGTCCTCTCCGACGACGTGCCCGCCGCGCGCGAAATGACGCTCTCGCCGCAAGGCATTCTCTACGTGGGCAGCATGGACAGCCGCGTCTACGCGCTCGAACTGCGCGACGGCCGGGCCGTGAAGCGGCATGTGGTGGCCTCGGGGCTCACCATGCCCGTGGGCGTGGCCTGGCGCGACGGCGTGCTCTATATTTCGGCGGTTTCGTCGATCGTGCGGCTCGACGGCATCGACACCCATCTGGACGATCCGCCCAAACCCGCCGTGGTCACCGCCTCGCTGCCCGATTCGCGCCATCACGGCTGGAAGTTCATCGCCTTCGGTCCCGACGGCAAGCTCTACGTGCCGCAAGGCGCGCCGTGCAACGTCTGCCTGCCCGCCAACGATCCGCAGCGCACGCACTACGCCATGATCGGCCGCATGGACCCGGACGGCACGCACTACGAGACCCTCGCGCGCGGCGTGCGCAACACCGTCGGGTTCGCGTGGCATCCGCGCACGCACGAACTCTGGTTCACCGACAACGGCCGCGACATGCTCGGCGACGATATCCCCTCCGACAAGCTCAACCGCCTGCCGCGCGCGGGCCTCGACTTCGGCTTTCCGTACTGTCATGGCGGCGATGTCAGCGATCCCGAGTTCGGCAAGGATCATCCGTGCAGCGCCTTCACGCCGCCGGTCGCGCAACTGGGCGCGCACGTGGCGGCGCTCGGCATGCGCTTCTATACAGGCGCGATGTTTCCGCCCGAGTATCGCGACAGCATTTTTATCGCCGAGCATGGCTCGTGGAACCGTAGCAAGAAGTCGGGCTACCGCGTCGTGCGCGTGAGCGTCGACGCGGACGGCAAGAACGCGAAACAGCAGGTGTTCGCGCAAGGCTGGCTCAACGCCGACGAAACCCAGTGGGGCCGTCCCGCCGACGTGCTGCCGCTGCCCGACGGCTCGCTGCTCATCAGCGACGATTACGCGGGCGCGATCTATCGCGTGACGTATTCGAAACCCTAAGCGCGGCTTCGACCACCGCGCGCACGTGAGCGCGAACATAAGCGCCAGGCGCTGCTGACGCGCGCGCACGCCACGTACAATGAGCCGCGCGCCCATCACGCCCTCGCCTGCTCATGTCCAATCAAAACAAACCCGCAGCACGCTTTCGCAACAAGACGCTCACCGCCGCCCTCGCCTTCCTGCTCGGCAGCCTCGGCGCGCACCGCTTCTATCTGTACGGCGCGCGCGACGTGTGGGGCTGGGCGCACATCGCCGGCACGCTGATCGGCATTCCGGGCGTGCTGCTGCTGATGGCGACCGAGCGCGCCTCGGTGCCGGGCTGGGGGCTCGCCGTGATCGGCGCGGTCTCGGTGCTCTCGGCGTTTCTGGCCGCGATCGTCTACGGCCTGCGTCCCGACGCGAAGTGGGACGCGCAATTCAACGCCGCCTTCGCAGGCCAGCGCGCGAACCGCTCGGGCTGGACCGTGATCTTCGTGGTGATCTTCTCGCTGCTGATCGGCGCGTTCCTGCTGATGACCGGTCTCGCGCTCTCGTTCCAGACGTATTTCGAATCGCAGGTCGAAGCGGCCAAGGCGATTTCGCAATAACGACGTCGCAATATGCCGCCCCAGCGCCGCCCCAACGCCGCCGCGCTCAGAACAGATCGAGCTGACGCTTCTGCACGAGCGCCTTCGCACGCACGAACTCCGACATATCGAGAATGCCGTGACGCCGCTCGTTCAGCCCGAGCCGGCGCACGGCGTTATGAAAGCGCTGCTTGAGCAGATCGGCCCATAGCCCCGTGCCCTTCATGCGCTGCGAAAACGACGACTCGTAATCCTTGCCGCCGCGCATGTCGCGCACGCGGCTCATCACGCGCTCGGCGCGCTGCGGGAAATGCGCGGCGAGCCAGTCCTGAAAGAGCGGCGCGACTTCCCACGGCAGCCGCAGCACGATATAGCTCGCGCTCGTTGCGCCCGCCTCGGCGCAGGCTTCGAGCACGCGCTCCATGTCCGGCTCGGTGACGAAGGGAATGACCGGCGCGATGCTCACGCCGACCGGAATGCCCGCCTGCGCGAGCGTGCGGATCGTACGCAGGCGGCGCGACGGCGTGGCCGCGCGCGGCTCCAGCGTGCGCGCGATGTCGGCATCGAGCGTGGTGATGGTGATCGCGGCCATGAACTGCTGACGCTCGGCCATGGGCGCGAGCAGGTCGAGATCGCGCTCGATCAGTGACGATTTCGTGATGGCCGCGAACGGATGCTGTCGTTCCGACAACACCTCGATCACGCGCCGCGTGATACGCAGCTCGCGCTCGACGGGCTGCCACGCGTCGGTGTTCACGCCGAGCGCGATCGGTTCCGGCTCGTAGTTCGGTTTAGCGAGTTCGCGCGCGAGCAGTTCGGGCGCGTTGATCTTCGCGTACAGGCGGCTCTCGAAATCGAGGCCCGGCGACAGCCCCAGATAGCTGTGCGTAGGCCGCGCGAAACAGTAGATGCAGCCATGCTCGCAGCCGCGATACGGATTGAGCGAGACGTTGAACGGAATGTCCGGCGACTGGTTGCGCGTGAGAATGCTTTTCGCGCGCTCCTCGTAGATCTGCGTGCGCAGCGCGGGCTCCGGCGTTTCACTCTCGCCGGCTTCCTCGCCCGCCTCTTCACCGCGCTCGCGCGCGTCGGACGCCGATTCGACGTGCTGCCAGCCATCGTCGTAAGCCTCGCGCTGATCGACCTCGTAGCGCCCTTGCAGGTTCGTGACCGCACCGCGTCCCTTGCGCGGCGTGGGCGGCGCGACGGGATACCAGGCGTCGGAGTCGGGGGCGCGATCGGTGTCGTTCGCGGGAGGGATGCGATTCACGGGGGCAAAAACAAAGCGTCTCGATACTGTACAAATATACAGTATCGAGACGCTTTGTCGAGCCCGAAAAACGGGGCGGCGTCGCTTGCCCGCCGGGTCGCCCCCCCCCGCTACTCGCCCACCGCGATCGTCAGCGTCTCCTTGATCTCCTCCATCACCACATAGCTTTTCGACTGCACCGCGCCGGGCAGTTGCAGCAGGATGTCGCCGAGTAGCTTGCGGTAGTCGGCCATTTCGCCGATGCGCGCCTTGATCAGATAGTCGAAGTCGCCCGACACCAGATGGCACTCGAGCACCTCGGGAATCTTCTGCACCTCGCGGCGGAACTGGTCGAACATGTTGCCGCTCTTGTGGTCGAGCGTGATCTCCACGAACACCAGCAGCGCCGCGCCCAGCACGCCCGGATTCACGCGCGCGTAGTAGCCCGTGATGACGCCGTCGCGCTCCATGCGCTTGACCCGTTCGATGCACGGCGTGACCGACAGACCGACCTGCTCCGCGAGGTCTTTCATGGCCATGCGGCCGTCCTGCTGGAGCAGTTTGAGGATGCGGTGATCGAGCCGGTCGAGCGCGCGGACCGGCTGACGCTGCGTTCTCATGCTTTTTTCCTGAAAATCAGATAAATACAATAACAAAACCTAGGCTTACAACAATAGCATAGTCGATATGACTGGCTACACCCGGATTTTCATGCCATCCGCCCTGCCGTCGACCAAAACGGCCACGCGGAGCCCCGGCAAGACCGCGTAGCCCAAACAATTACCTCTACGGAGCAGCTATGCGAGTCGTCGTGTTGGGCAGTGGTGTGGTCGGGGTGGCCAGCGCCTGGTATCTCGCCCGCGCGGGCCATGAAGTGACGGTGATCGACCGCGAGGCCGGTCCCGCGCTCGAGACCAGTTTTGCGAACGCCGGCCAGATCTCGCCGGGTTACGCCGCGCCGTGGGCGGCGCCGGGCGTGCCGCTCAAAGCCATCAAGTGGATGTTCGAGAAGCACGCGCCGCTCGCCATCCGCCTCGACGGCACGAAGTTCCAGCTGCAATGGATGTGGCAGATGCTGCAGAACTGCACGGCCGAGCGCTACGCGCAGAACAAGGGCCGCATGGTGCGTCTGGCCGAATACAGCCGCGACTGCCTGCAGGCGCTGCGCGCCGACACCGGCATCCAGTACGAAGGCCGCACGGGCGGCACGCTGCAGGTGTTCCGCACGCAGCAGCAATTCGAAGGCGCGGCGAAGGACATCGCCGTGCTCAAGGATGCCAACGTGCCGTACGAACTGCTGACCGCCGCCGAACTCGGCCGCGCGGAGCCGGCGCTCGCCGCGGTCGCGCACAAGCTCACGGGCGGGCTGCGTCTGCCCGGCGACGAAACCGGCGACTGCCAGCTGTTCACCACGCGCCTCGCCGCGATGGCCGCCGAACTCGGCGTGAAGTTCCGCTACAACACGCCGATCGACGGCCTCGCCGTGCAGGGCGACCGCATCGCGGGCGTGCAATGCGGCAGCGAACTCGTGCGCGCCGACAGCTACGTGCTCGCGCTCGGTTCGTACTCCACGAAGATGCTCGCGGGTCTCGTGAAGATTCCGGTCTATCCGCTCAAGGGTTATTCGATCACCGCGCCGATCGTCAACGCCGACGCCGCGCCGATCTCCACCGTGCTCGACGAAACCTACAAGATCGCGATCACGCGTTTCGACGACCGCATCCGCGTGGGCGGCATGGCGGAAATCGTCGGCTTCGACAAGTCGCTGAAGCAGGCGCGCCGCGAAACGCTCGAAATGTGCGTGAACGACCTGTTCCCCGGCGGCGGCGACACGGCCAAGGCCAGCTTCTGGACCGGCCTGCGCCCGATGACGCCGGACGGCACGCCCGTCGTGGGCCGCACGCCGCTCTCGAACCTGTTCCTGAACACGGGCCACGGCACGCTCGGCTGGACCATGTCGTGCGGCTCGGGCCAGTTGCTCGCCGACCTCATCTCGGGCAAGAAGCCCGCGATCAAGGCCGACGACCTCTCGGTCTATCGCTACCTCGGCGAGCAGCACGGCACGCATCGCCCGGCTTACGCGTAAGGCTTCAGGGGTTCATTCGCGGCTTCATCGAAAGCGGCAAAAAAACGGCGGCGCTCTGTCAAAGAGGCCGCCGTTTTTTCATGGGCGCGCAGTCTGCAAGCTCCGTGAATCAGAACTGATCTTCAGCGAGCGCCCGCACGGCTTCAGGCGCGTCGGGCGTGGCGTCCTCGCCGCCGGGTAGCCCGCCGATCTCGTCGAGACCCGCCAGCGCCCTTCATCCGCTGATGAACGAAAAAAGGGGCGCACGAGGCGCCCCTTTTCTGTGTCAGACGTCTTGTGATGCAGGCGTCTGGTGTTCGCGATACTTAGCCGAGTTCGTTGACGAGTTCCGGCACGACCGTGAACAGATCGCCGACGAGACCGTAATCGGCCACGCTGAAGATCGGTGCTTCTTCGTCCTTGTTGATCGCGACGATGGTCTTCGAGTCTTTCATGCCGGCCAGATGCTGGATCGCACCCGAGATGCCGACCGCGATGTAAAGCTGCGGCGCGACGATCTTGCCGGTCTGACCGACCTGATAATCGTTCGGCACGTAGCCCGCGTCGACCGCTGCGCGCGACGCGCCGAGCGCTGCGTTCAGCTTGTCTGCCAGCGGCTCCAGAACCTTGGTGTAGTTCTCGCCGCTGCCCAGACCGCGGCCACCCGAGACGATGATCTTCGCGCTCGTGAGTTCCGGGCGATCGAGCTTCGTGACTTCACGGCCGACGAATTGCGCCTTGCCGTTGTCCGCTGCCGCGTCGATCTTTTCGACCGGTGCGCTGCCGCCTTCGGCTGCAACCGGATCGAACGCCGTCGTACGCACGGTGATGACCTTGACCGGATCAGCCGATTGCACCGTGGCGATGGCGTTGCCCGCGTAGATCGGGCGCTCGAACGTGTCCGGCGCTTCAACGGCCGTGATGTCCGAGATCTGCGCGACGTCGAGCTTCGCGGCGATGCGCGGCGTGACGTTCTTGCCCGCTGCCGTCGCCGGAGCCAGGATGTGCGAGTAGTTCTTCGCGATCGACAGCACCGTGGCTTCGACGTTTTCCGCGAGGCCCTGTGCGAGTTGCGGTGCGTCGGCGAGGATCACCTTCGAAACGCCCACGATCTTCGCCGCTGCATCCGCAGCCGCTTGCGCGTTGTGGCCCGCGACCAGCACGTGCACGTCGCCGCCAATCTTCTGTGCAGCCGACACCGCGTTCAACGTCGCGGCCTTGATCGACTGATTGTCGTGTTCAGCAATAACCAGATTCGTCATTTTTCGTTGCTCCTCACAGCACCTTGGCTTCGGTCTTCAGCTTCTCGACCAGCGTCTTCACGTCGGCGACCTTCACGCCGGCGCTGCGCTTGGGCGGCTCCGAAACCTTCAGCGTCTTCAGACGCGGCGTGACGTCCACACCGAGGTCTTCCGGCTTGATCGTTTCCAGCGGCTTTTTCTTCGCCTTCATGATGTTCGGCAGCGTGACGTAGCGCGGCTCGTTCAGGCGCAGGTCCGTCGTGACGACTGCGGGCAGCGAGAGCGACAGCGTTTCCGCGCCGCCGTCGACTTCACGCGCGACCGTGGCCTTGCCGTCGGCGACCGTGATCTTCGAGGCGAAGGTCGCTTGCGGCAGGTCTGCCAGCGCGGCGAGCATCTGGCCCGTTTGATTCGAATCGTCGTCGATGGCCTGCTTGCCGAGGATGACGAGTTGCGGCTGTTCCTTGTCGACGAGCGCCTTGAGCAGCTTCGCGACAGCCAGCGGCTGGAGGTCTTCGTTCGACTCGATCAGGATCGCGCGATCCGCGCCGATCGCCAGCGCCGTGCGCAGCGTTTCCTGCGCTTGCGCGACGCCTGCGGACACAGCGATCACTTCGGTCGCGACACCCGCTTCCTTCAGACGAACGGCCTCTTCCACGGCGATTTCGTCGAACGGGTTCATCGACATTTTCACGTTGGCAATGTCGACGCCCGTGCCGTCCGACTTCACACGAACCTTCACGTTGTAATCGACTACGCGTTTGACAGGCACAAGGACTTTCATTCACATGCTCCGAAGTTACGAATACGTCAACCTGGCGGACATTATAGCGATAGCCCCGGAGGGCGCAGCTTGCCGCCAGCATTTTTCCCGCACGAACCGCTTGCTGCGGCCCGGCCAACAGTAGCGAACGATCGTGCGATTTTATGTCGAAAAAAACCCGGGCTTCAAGCCCGGGCTCCGACTGAATTCTCTATCTAATCCGTCAGCCCAGGGCTTACCACGACGCGATCACTGCGCCGCCGAACTTCTGTTCGATGTACTGCTTCACCTCCGGCGAGTGATACGCCGCCACCAGCTTGGGCGCCCAGGGCTTGTTGCGATCGGCCTCGCGGATCGCGAGGATGTTCACGTACGGGCCTTTCGGGTCCTCGATCGCGATCGCATCGGCCTTCGGCTTGAGCCCCGCTTCCATCGCGAAGTTCGTGTTGATCGCGGCGGCGTCCACGTCGTCGAGCGAGCGGGGAATCTGCGCCGCGTCCAGTTCGACGATCTTCAGCTTACTGGGGTTTTCCACGATGTCGAGCGGCGTGGCCTTCAAACCCGCGCCGTCGCGCAACTTGATGAGCCCCTGTTTTTGCAGCAGCAACAGCGCGCGACCACCGTTGGTCGGGTCGTTCGGCACCGCAATCCGCGCACCCGGCTTCAGCTCCGCGAGCGTCTTCACCTTCTTCGAGTAGATGCCCATCGGGAACGTGACCGTGTCGGCGAGCTTCACGAGCTTGTAGCCGCGATCCTTCACCTGCGCATCGAGATACGGCTGATGCTGGTAACTGTTCGCATCGAGATCGCCGCCCGCGAGCGCCGCATTCGGCTGCACGTAGTCGGAAAACTCCACGATCTTGATCGTCAGCCCGTTCTTCGCGGCCACGCGCTTCACCACTTCCATCACCTGCTCGTGCGGTCCGCCCGTGACGCCCACCTTGATGGTTTCGTCGGCGTGCGCCGCGAGCGGCGCGCACAGCGGCGCAATCAGCGTTGCCGCGCCGAGCGCGCTCGCCAGCCGGATCATGAAGCGTCGTTGCATGGCCAAACCTCTGTCTCGTTGATGTTATGGGCGCGGTGATCGGCGCGGTTTACCGCTGGTTTTCAGGCTTATTTGCAGCTTACTTGTGGCTCAAGCGCCGCACGAGCCAGTCGCCGAACGACTGCACGAGCTGCACGAACACGATCAGCACGACCACCACGAGCAGCATCACTTCGGGTTCGAAGCGCTGATAGCCGTAGCGGATGCCGAGGTCGCCCAGACCGCCGCCGCCGATCGCGCCCGCCATCGCCGAATAGCCGACGAGCGAGATGAACGTGATCGTGAGACCCGCCACCACACCGGGCAGCGACTCGGGCAGCAGCACCTTGAAGACGATCTGGCGCGTGCTCGCGCCCATCGACAGCGCAGCTTCGATCAGGCCGCGATCGACTTCGCGCAGCGCCGTTTCCACCAGACGCGCGATGAACGGCGCGGCCGAAATGGTCAGCGGCACGACGGCGGCCGCCGTGCCGATCGACGAGCCCACCACGACGCGCGTGAACGGAATCACGGCGACCAGCAGGATGATGAACGGCGTCGAACGCACCGCGTTGACGATCACGCCCATCACGCGATTGACGGCGAGGTTCTGCAGCACGCCGTTGCGGTCCGTCAGATAGAGCAGCACGCCGAGCGGCAGGCCGATGGCGGCGCCGACCAGTCCCGAGATGCCCACCATGATGAGCGTCTCCCAGAAGGACTGGACGAACATATCGAACATTTCACTCCACATGGGACAGCTCCTCCACCACCACACCCTGCTCGCGCAGCCACGTAATCGCCTGCGCGACCTTCACCGGATCGCCGGCCGCGAGCACCGCGAGCGAGCCGAACGCCTGCCCCTGGATCTCGTCGATCTGGCCGTGCAGGATGTTGAAATCGAGTTCGAAGCGGCGAATCGTTTCCGAGAGCACCGGCTGATCGACGCCCGTGCCCGTGAAGGCGAGGCGCAGCAGATGCGCGTTGCCCTTCGCGAGACGCTCGGTCACGCGCACCTTGAGCGCGGGCGGCAGTTCCTGCGCGATCACGTCGCCGAGCAGCGCGCGCGTGACTTCGTGGCGCGGCTGCAGGAACACGTCGATCACGGGACCGCTTTCCACCACGCGGCCCGCGTCGAGCACGGCCACGCGGTCGCAGACCTGTTTGATCACTTCCATCTGGTGCGTGATCATCACGACCGTGAGCTTGAGCTCGCGATTGATCTTGCGCAGCAGGTCGAGAATCGCGCGCGTGGTTTCGGGGTCGAGCGCCGACGTGGCTTCGTCGGAGAGCAGCACTTTCGGCTTGCTCGCCAGCGCGCGCGCGATGCCCACGCGCTGCTTCTGGCCGCCGCTGATCTGCGACGGATAACGGTCCTTCTGCGCCGTGAGGCCGACGAGTTCGAGCAGCGGCAGCACCGCGGCTTCGATCTCGGCGCGCTTCATGCCCGCGAGTTCGAGCGGCAGCGCCACGTTATCGAACACCGTGCGCGACGACAGCAGGTTGAAGTGCTGGAAAATCATGCCGATTTCGCGGCGCGCCTCGCGCAGGTCCGCGCTCGACAGCGACGTGAGCGTGCGGCCGTTGACGACGATGTCGCCCTCGGTCGGCCGCGTCAGCAGGTTGATGGTGCGCACGAGCGTGCTCTTGCCCGCCCCGCTGCGGCCGATGATGCCGAACACCTCGCCCTGCGGAATCGTCAGATTGACGTTGTGCAGCGCTTCGATCCAGCCTTGTGGGCCCGCGAAGCGCTGGGAAACGTTTCGAATTTCGATCATGGAAAAAACGAAACGGCGGGCGTGCCGCGCGCCGTCCGTGCACGCGATCGTTGGGATCGCCTGAACGCGTCGCGCCGGCAGACAGCCGCCGTTTGCTGGTCTGGAGTCAACTCGCCATTTTACCCTGGCGAGCCAAATTCCTTTTAATAATCCATTTCGATAAATTCATTACTGAAATTCATTAGAGTCCCAGCGCGGCAAAAAGCACGGAAAGCCCGGGGAAACCGCGGCTACACTCTGCCGTCAGACAAAAACTTACAACGACTAAAAGAGACAGCGGAGACAGCGCAGATGGAGACGACCCAGCCAATCAACGCCGCCCAGCCCGCGGCGCGCCTGCCCGACACGGTGACGCTGCGCATCCACGACGGCGCCGAACTGCCGCTCTACGCGTGGCGCACGCGCGGGACGCCGCCGCGCGCGGCCATCGCGCTGATTCACGGCCTCGCCGAACACGCGCAGCGCTACGCCGCGCTCGCGGCGCGCCTGAACGCGGCAGGCATCGACGTCTACACGATCGACCTGCGCGGCCACGGACGCGCGAGCGGCCGGCGCGCGTGGATCAACCGGTTCGACGAATATCTGGACGACGCCCAGGCGCTGATCGCGCACGCGGGCGCGCAATGCGCGGCGCGCCACACGCCGCTCTTTCTGATGGGCCACAGCATGGGCGGCGCGATCGCCGCGCTCTATGCGATCGAACGCGCGCCGCAAGGCGGCGTGCCGCTCGCGGGCCTGCTGCTGTCGAGCGCCGCGCTCGCGCCCGGCCGCGATGTGCCGCACTGGATGATCGCCGCGAGCCGCGTGATGAGCGCCGTCTGGCCGCGCTTTCCGGCGATGAAGATCGACGCCGCCCTGCTCGCGCGCGACGCCGCCGTGGTCGAGACCAATCGCGCCGATCCGCTCGTGCATCACGGCGCGATTCCGGCGCGCACGGGCGCGGAATTGCTGGAAGCGATGAAGCGCATCGAAGCGGGCCGCGCGCAGTTGCGCCTGCCCGTGCTGATCTGGCACGGCACCGCGGACAAGCTCACGGAACCCGACGGCAGCCGCGCGTTCGGCGCGCATGTGGGGTCGCCGGATCGCACGCTCACGCTCTATGAAGGCAGCTATCACGAAACGCTCAACGATCTGGATCGCGAGCGCGTGATCGCGTCGATGGTGGAATGGATCGAACGCCACAGCTGAGGCGGCGTTCGCTTTTTTAACGCTCGCTTTTCAACCTTACTTCGCGCCGCGCTTCTCGATGAAGGCCTGCACGCCGTCGAGCGCCGGGTCCGTCATCATGTTGCACGCCATGGTTTGCCCGGCGAGTTGATACGCCGCCTCGATACCCATTTCGAGCTGCCGGTAGAACAGGCCCTTGCCCGCCGCCACCGCCTCGCGCGGCTTCGCGCAAATGCTCGCAGCGAGCGCGGCCACTTCGGCATCGAGCGCGTCGGCGGCCACGACGCGGTTCAGGAGCCCTTCGCGCAGCGCTTTTTGCGCGTCGATGAACTCGCCCGTCATCAGCATTTCGAAGGCCGCCTTGCGCGACACGTTGCGCGTGAGCGGCACCGAAGGCGTCGAACAGAACAGCCCGAGATTGATGCCCGACACGGCGAAACGCGCGGTATCGGCGGCCACGGCGAGATCGCACATCGCCACGAGCTGGCAACCCGCCGCGGTGGCCACGCCGTGCACGCGCGCGATCACGGGCTGCGGCATCTTCTGGATCGCGAGCATCATCTTCGAGCAGCGCGCGAACAATTGCTTGTAGTAGTCGAGCGAAGGCGCCGCGCGCATTTCCTTGAGATCGTGGCCCGCGCAGAACGCGCGCCCCGCCGCCGCGATCACCACCGCGCGCGCGTCCGATTGCGCGAGCGCGCCGAGTTCGGTCTGCACGGCGTCGATCAGCGCTTCGGACAACGCATTAAACGCATCGGGACGATTGAGCGTGAGGCGCACGACGCCGGGCACGCCATACGCGTCATGCGCGATCTCGACGAGCGGCGCGGATTCGTGGGAAGCGTGAGCGGCAGACGACGAGGAAGACGAAGACGGCACAGCAGCGGCACACATGACGCGACACTCCTTCTAACGTTGACGTGAGCAGACACACGCAGCGCGCGCGTCCCATCTTCGAAACGAGTCGATCAGATTCCGGCGAGCACGCGCAGATGCGCC
Organism: Paraburkholderia sp. J94; assembly: GCF_905220285.1. NCBI lineage: Bacteria > Pseudomonadati > Pseudomonadota > Betaproteobacteria > Burkholderiales > Burkholderiaceae > Paraburkholderia > Paraburkholderia sp. J94. The sequence goes on from NZ_CAJMZH010000003.1 coordinate 358,987, forward strand.
ACCACGCTGCGCCCGAGCGCCGAGAGGTTGTAGCCGCCTTCGAGACAGCTGACGATGCGCCCTTTCGCATGGCGATTCGCGATATCGCAGATCTGTTCGGTGATCCACGCGTAATCGTCTTCGACGAGGCCCATATTGCCGAGATCGTCCTCGCGGTGCGCATCGAAACCCGCCGAGACAAACACCATTTCCGGCTTGAATTCGTTCAGCCGCGGCAGCCACAGAATGTCGATCGCCTCGCGCACTTCCATGCCCTTGGTGCGCGCCGCCATCGGCACGTTGACCATGTTCGGCGCCTGCTGGTCGGCGCCCGAAAACGGATAGAACGGATGCTGGAAGATGCTGCACATGAGCACGCGCTCGTCGCCGGCGAAGGCCGCTTCGGTGCCGTTGCCGTGATGCACGTCGAAGTCGATGACGGCCACGCGCGAGAGGCCATGCACGTCGAGCGCGTGACGCGCGGCGATAGCCACGTTGTTGAAGAAGCAGAAGCCCATCGCGCGCGCGGGTTCGGCGTGATGGCCCGGCGGGCGCACGCTGCAGAACGCGTTTTCGTAGCGGCCCGCGAGCACGGCGTCCGTCGCGGCGACGGCCGCGCCCGCGGCGCGCAACGCGGCCTGCCACGTGTGCGGATTCATCGAGGTGTCGGGGTCGATCGCCGCGTAGCCTTCCTGCGGCGAGAGCGCGCGCAGGTAGTCGATATGCGCTTGCGTATGCACGCGCAGCAACGCCGACTCTTCGGCGAGCGGCGCGGAGCTGTCGTGCTCGATCAGCGATTCGATACGGCTCGCGATGAGCTGGTCTTCGATGGCCTGCAGGCGCGCGGGGCATTCGGGATGCCACTCGCCCATTTCGTGCAGCAGGCAGTCGGGATGCGAGAAAAAGCCGGTCGTCATGTGTCGTGCTGGCCGCCGCGCGCGCCGGGACGCACGCCGCGGGTCTCCTTCAGGTCTTTCGTCGGGGGTCGCTGCGCGGGACTGCAATCATTCCCAAACTTCTAGCCGCTGCTTTTCGTGCCGCTTTTCTGCGCCCGCATTCGAGCGCGGGCAGTCATCACGTTACCACAGCGCACCCGCGCCAATGGGCGGCCGCCGCACGCCCAGGGCCGATTCACGCAAGGTGCTCGGGTATACTGCCCGGGATTCCGTTCTCTCCTGCCCGACCTACCCGCCTCCCATGACGCTCAAGTCCGCTCTGCCTGCTTGCCGCCACGCCCGCCTTTCGTCTTTCGCCCTTGCACTGTGCGCCGCGTCGGCGTTCTGGGGCGCAGCCGCGCAGGCGCAAACGGCCTCGCCCGACGCGCTGAGCCCGCAGCACGCGCCGCTCACGCTCGCCCAGGCACAGCCGCAGACCCAGCCTCAAGTCCAGGCGCAGCCTCAAGCGCAAACGCCGCCGCAAACGCAGCCTCAAGCCGCGTCGCAAGGGCAAACGTTTGAAGAGGAAATCATCCCGCAGCGCTACGCGAACAATCCGAATGTCGATGCCTTCATCAACGACATGGTCGCGCGCTACGACTTCAACAGCGACGCGCTGCACGCGCTGTTCTCGAGCGCGAGCTATTCGGCCACGGCCGTGAAGCTCGTCACGCCCTCGCCCACGCCGAGCGCGAAGAACTGGCGCTCGTATCAGGCGCGCTTCCTCGATGCGGTGCGCATCAACGCGGGCGTGCGCTTCTGGCGCGCGAACCAGGCCACGCTGCAGCGCGCGTCCGATCAGTTCGGCGTGCCGCCCGAGGTGATCGTCGGCATCATCGGCGTGGAGACGATTTACGGGCGTTACATGGGCAACTTCCGGGTGCTCGACGCGCTCACCACGCTCGCGTTCGATTATCCCGACACGCCGAACCGCGCCGACCGCATGGCAACGTTCCGCAAGAATCTCGAGGACTATCTGGTCTGGACGCGCGACGCGCAGATCGACCCGTCGTCGGTGCTCGGTTCGTACACGGGCGCGATCGGCATTCCGCAATTCCTGCCGAGCAGCATCGTCCAGTACGCCGTCGATTACGAAGGCAACAATCACATCGATCTGCGCAACAGCACGCCGGATGCGATCGGCAGCGTCGCGAACTATCTGAACAAGAACGGCTGGGAACCGGGCCGCCCGGTGGTCTGGAAGATCGCGAAGGACGCGGGCAGCCTCGGTATCGCGCAGGCGGCCGCCGACGGCAAGCCGGAACCGCGCTGGCCGCTCGTGCAGCTGCTGCGCTCGGGCCTCGTGCTCAACGAGCCGAACATCGATATCGCGGCGGAAGGCGGCACGCCCGTCACCGTCATCGACCTGCCGACGCCTGGCCGTCCGACCGAATACATGCTCGGCCTGAAGAACTTCTACGTGCTCACGCGCTATAACCGCAGTTTCTTCTACGCGCTCGCGGTGTATCAGCTCGGCGAACGCGTGAAGGCGCAGATGCTCGCGACGCAGCCGAACGTGGGCAAAGGTCCGGCGCTGAACGACAACGGCGGCGCGCAGTAAGCATCGCGTTCAAACACCACGCAGCAAGCATCAAACAGAACGGGCGGCCTGTCGCAAACAGGCCGCCCGTTTTTATTCAGTGTGCGCGTTGAGTGCGCGAGCGATGCGCTTACGCCGGGAACACGCCCGTCGACAGATAGCGGTCGCCGCGATCGCAGATGATGAACACGATCGTCGCGTTCTCGACCTGACGCGCGATGCGCATCGCCACTTCGCACGCGCCACCCGACGAAATGCCCGCGAAAATGCCTTCGACCGAGGCGAGACGGCGCGCCATCGCTTCGGCGGCGGCCTGGCTCACGTTCTCGACGCGGTCGACGCGGCTGCGGTCGAAGATTTTCGGCATATAGGCTTCGGGCCACTTGCGGATGCCCGGAATACGCGAACCCTCTTCAGGCTGCGCGCCGACGATCTCGATCGCCGAACTCTGTTCCTTCAGATACTGCGACGTGCCCATGATGGTGCCCGTCGTACCCATCGACGACACGAAGTGCGTGATGCGCCCTTCCGTGTCGCGCCAGATTTCCGGGCCGGTGGTCTCGTAGTGCGCGAGCGGATTGTCCGGGTTCGCGAACTGGTCGAGGATGATGCCCTTGCCGTCGCGCTGCATCTGCTCGGCGAGATCGCGCGCGTATTCCATGCCGCCCTTGACCGGCGTGAGCATGATTTCCGCGCCGTAGGCGGCCATGCTCTGACGGCGCTCGACCGAGAGGTCCTCGGGCATGATCAGCACCATCTTGTAGCCGCGAATGGCCGCAGCCATCGCGAGCGCGATGCCGGTATTGCCGCTCGTGGCTTCGATCAGCGTGTCGCCGGGCTTGATGCGGCCGCGTTCCTCGGCCTTGCGGATCATCGACAGCGCCGGGCGGTCCTTCACCGAACCCGCCGGATTGTTACCTTCGAGCTTCGCCAGCACGACATTGTTGCGGGCGCGGATTTCATCGTCCGGGAGACGAACGAGCTGCACGAGCGGCGTATTGCCGATCGTGTCTTCAATAGTCTTGTAGGGCATAGTGAATGGTGAGGCGCGATGACGTGCGATTGTGCGAATACGTGTACGAATACGTGATCGTTCGATTCTAAACCACGCAGCCGGGCCTCGCCGACTAGCCCTGACATCGGTGGGGACGCGCATTGGCGCGAACGGACGCTCATACGCGCGGCGGTGGCGCAAAAAGCCCGCGGCGCGGGCCGCGGGTCAACGTCGCCGAAGCGACACCTGAAGGAATCGTCCCCCTCTTTCGAGCGGGTTCGCGCGCACCGTTGCGCACCGGCACGCGCACTACTGCAGCGTGGCCCTACTTCTTGACGGCGACCGTGGCCGGCTGCGGCGCGGCATTCTTGCCCTGCGCGCTCTGCGCACCCTTCGCGCCTTGCGCCGCAGCGGCCGCCTGCGCGTTCGCGGGCCCGACCGACAATCCTTCGGCCTGCAGACGTTCGACGGTATGGCCGCCGAGCCCCTTCACGCGATTGCCGAGATCGGATGCGTCCTTGAACGGACCGTGCGCGCCGCGCTCGTCGAGAATGGCCTTGGCGCGCGCGGGCCCGATGCCCTTGATGCCGCGCAGCGCGTCTTCATTGGCGGTATTGACGTCCACGGCCGCGAAGGCCTGGCCGAACGCGGCAACGAGCGCTGCCACGGCGAGAAGCTTCTTGAACATGCTGGATCTCCCTTGTGCCTTCGCCGGCGACCATCGCCGGCGAGGAGAATCCAGTTTAGGGAGCAACGATCCCGCGTTACACCTGGCCGGACAGCCAACGTACGTAACGATCGACACCCTCTTGCACCGTCAGGAACGGCGCGTCGTAGCCCGCTGCGCGCAGCTTCGACTGGTCGGCCTGCGTGAAGCACTGATACTTGCCGCGCAGCGCGTCCGGGAACGGGATGTACTCGATCAGGCCTTCCTTCACCTGCTCCGCGAGCGAGAGCGCCGGCTTGCCTTCGAGCGCGCGCAGCGTGTTCACCACGCTCGTCGCGATATCGTTGAACGGTTGCGCGCGGCCGCTGCCGAGATTGAAGATGCCGCTCTTTTCCGGATGATCGAAGAAGAACAGGTTCACCTTCACCACGTCTTCCACCGACACGAAATCGCGCGTCTGCTCGCCCGGCGCGTAGCCGTTGTACTCGCCGAACAGCTTCACGCGGCCTTCGGCGCGGAACTGGTTGAAGTTGTGGAACGCCACCGACGCCATGCGCGCCTTGTGCGTCTCGCGCTGGCCGTAGACGTTGAAGTAGCGGAAGCCCGCGATCTGGCTCTGCGCCTTGGGCAGCACGCGGCGGATCACCTGGTCGAACAGGAACTTCGAATAGCCGTACACGTTGAGCGGCGCTTCCACGTCGCGCTCCTCGACGAAACGGCTCGAACCACCGTAAATCGCCGCCGACGACGCATACAGGAACTGCGTGCCCTGCGCGAGACACGCGTCGAGCACCGCACGGCTGTAGCGGAAGTTGTTGTCCATCATGTAGCGGCCGTCGGTTTCCATCGTGTCCGAACAGGCGCCTTCATGGAACACCGCACGCACCTTGCCGAAGTCGCCGCGCGCGAAGCGCTCGACGAACTCGGTCTTGTCGATGTAGTCGTCGATTTCGCAATCGACGAGATTCTTGAACTTGTCGGCGCGCGTGAGGTTATCGACGGCGATGATGCGGTCTTCACCGCGTTCGTTGAGCGCCTTGACGATATTGCTGCCGATGAAGCCGGCCGCGCCGGTGACGATGAGGGTCATGGTAGTTCTGCGCAGAGGAGTTCACGCGGGACCGGCAAAACTCTCCGAAGCCGGCCCGGGGGTGCGTCCGTCACGCGGCAGCCGGCTGGCCGCCGCGCGCGGCACGTCATTGAAAGAGTTCGTCGTAATCGACGGTGGCCGTGCCGAGCTTGCCGACCACGATACCGGCGGCGCGATTCGCGAGCGCGACGCCCTGGACGAGCGAAAGGCCCGCGCCCAGCGAGACCGCGACGGTCGCGATGACGGTGTCGCCGGCGCCCGAGACATCATACACTTCGCGCGCGACAGCCGGCGCGTGCAGCACGCCCTCGTCGGAAAAGAGCGTCATACCCTCTTCCGAGCGCGTGAGCAGCAGCGCGTCGAACTGCAATTCGTGGCGCAGCTTCGTCACGCGCGCGAGCAGGTCGTCTTCCGACTTCCAGGTGCCAACGACTTCGCGCAGTTCCGCGCGGTTCGGCGTGATCACGCTCGCGCCGCGATAGCGCTCCCAGTCGTCGCCCTTCGGATCGACCAGCACGGATTTACCCGCCGCGCGCGCGGTCGAGATCATCTGCGTGACGTGCGTGAGCCCGCCCTTCGCATAGTCCGACATCAGGATCACGTCGTGCGACGGCAGCAGCGCGTCGAAGCGCGCGAGGCCCGCGAGCAGCGCCTCGTGTGCGGGCGTGTTCTCGAAGTCCACGCGCAGCAACTGCTGCTGGCGCGACAGCACGCGCAGTTTGATGGTGGTGGGCAGCGCGGGATCGCGTTCGAGATGCGCGTGCACGTTGCTCTCGCCGAGCAGCGTGACGATGCGCTCGCCCGGCTCGTCGTGGCCGACCACGCACAGCAGACCGGCCTGCGCGCCCAGCGCCGCGGCATTGCGCGCGACGTTGGCGGCGCCGCCGAGACGGTCTTCCTGGCGCTGCACGTGCACGACCGGCACGGGCGCTTCGGGCGAAATGCGGTTGACGTCGCCGAACCAGTAACGGTCGAGCATCACGTCGCCGACCACGAGCACGCGCGAGCGCGCGAACTGCTCGCGCGGCACGACCTGCACGTCGGGCGCGAGCGCGGCATTGTCGGTGATGGCGGTCATGGCGTCAGACTGCGGGCGAGTTTGCGTGTTTGACATGGGGACGCCCAATCGAGTGATAGTCGAAACCGAGCTCCGCCATCGCGTCAGGCTCGTACAGATTACGTCCGTCGAAGATGCGCGGCGCCTTCAACTGTTCCTTCAGGAACTCGAAGTCCGGCGCCTTGAACGCCGTCCATTCGGTGACGACCACGAGTGCATCGGCACCCGCGAGCGTATCGTCCTGGCTTGCCGCGAAGGTCAGGCGCGCCTGCAGTTCGGGCGCGCTCGCGAGATCGAGCGCGAACACGCGGCGTGCTTCGTCGGTGGCCACCGGATCGTAGGCCGACACCGACGCGCCACGGCGCAGCAGTTCGGCGATCAGGCGGCGGCTCGGCGCCTCGCGCATGTCGTCGGTATTCGGCTTGAACGCAAGACCCCAGACCGCGAAGCGCTTGCCCGACAGATCGTCGCCCATCGACTGGACGATCTTGCCCACGAGCACGTCCTTCTGGCCGTCGTTGACGTCCTCGACCGCTTCGAGAATGCGCAGGTTCTGGCCCGATTCCGCAGCCGTGCGGATCAGCGCCTGTACGTCCTTCGGGAAGCACGAGCCGCCGTAGCCGCAACCTGCGTACAGGAAGTGATAGCCGATGCGCGGGTCCGAACCGATGCCGCGACGCACCGACTCGATGTCGGCGCCCACGCGGTCGGCCAGGTTCGCCATTTCGTTCATGAACGAAATGCGCGTGGCGAGCATCGCATTGGCCGCGTACTTGGTGAACTCCGCCGAGCGCACGTCCATGTAAATCGTGCGTTCGTGATTGCGGTTGAACGGCGCGTAGAGGCGCTTGATCTTCTCGCGCGCGACTTCGCCGTTGGCGTCCTCGTCGATGCCGATGATGATGCGGTCCGGACGCATGAAGTCGTCCACGGCCGCGCCCTCTTTGAGGAACTCGGGGTTCGAGACCACCGAGAAGCGCTGCGCGTCGCTCGCGCCGAGGCCGCGTTTCGCCAGTTCTTCGGCGATCACGGCCTGCACGCGCTGCGCCGTGCCGACGGGCACCGTCGACTTGTCGACGATCACCTTGAAGCCGTTCATGTGGCGGCCGATGCTGCGCGCCGCTTCGAGCACGTATTGCAGGTCCGCCGAGCCGTCTTCGTCGGGCGGCGTGCCGACGGCGATGAACTGCACTTCGCCGTGCTCGACGCTCGCGGCGACGTCGGTGGAAAACGTGATGCGGCGCGCCTTGCGGTTGCGCTGGATGAGCTCGAGCAGGCCCGGCTCATGGATCGGCACGCCGCCGTTGTTCAGGATGTCGATCTTGCGCGGATCGACGTCGAGGCAGAACACGTCGTGACCGATTTCGGCAAGGCACGCCCCGGTGACGAGGCCAACATAGCCGGTACCGATAATGGTGATTTTCATACGCGCTCCGGTAACAGATTCGGATTGAGGTAATGCGTGCGCGGCGACGCGCGTCAGCTGGAAGCCGGGATCGGCTCGACGCGGCGCGGCGCGTAGGTTTCCCACCCGCTGCAGCCAGGGCACTGCCAGTAGAACAGGCGCGCCCGGAAGCCGCAGTTCTGGCAGGTGTAGCGCGGCAGGTTCTTGGTGCGCTGCTGGATCAGCTTGCGCATGAGTTCGAGTTCGCTGCGGCGCGGCTCCTCGGCCGTGGCCTGCTGCGCTTCGAGCAGACGCGTCATGCCGGCGAGATTCGGCGACTTCTGCATCTGCGTGCGCGCGAGCGTGTGCGCCGCGTCGGGGCCGCTGAGCTCCGACACATATTTATAGGCCACGTCGAGCAGATCGTTCGACGAATGGCGGTCGACCCACTCCGTGAGCAGCTGCGCGCCGTCCTGCGCGCGGCCGAGCGCCTCGTAGCCCTTCATGACCTTTTCGGCCACGAGCGGCAGATAGGCGGGATTCTGCGCTTCGACGCGCTTCCACTGCACGAGCGCCGACTCCCAGTCGTTGCTCGCCGCATCGACGTCGCCCGCGAGAATGGTCGCGCGCACGTTGTGCTCGTTCGCCTTGAGCGCGAGGCCGAGCTGGCGGCGCGCTTCGTCGGGCTTCTTCTGCTGGAGCGCTTCCTGCGCCAGTTCGCAATGGAACTGCGCGATTTCCAGATCGAGCGACGGCGCGCCCATGGTTTCCAGATGGCGCGCGGTGTCGATCGAGCGGTTCCAGTCCTTCTCGATCTCGTAGATCGTCAGCAGCGCGCGCTGCGCGCCCTGGGCATAGTCGCCCGACTTGAGCGTGCTGAAGGTTTCCTCGGCGCGATCGAGCATGCCGGCCTTCAGGAAGTCCTGACCCAGTTCGTAGAGCGCGTGGTCGCGCTCGTTCACGGGCAGGTCGGCGCGCGACAGCAGGTTTTGATGCACGCGGATCGCCCGGTCGGTTTCGCCGCGGCGGCGGAACAGGTTACCGAGCGCGAAGTGCAGTTCGACCGTTTCGGGATCGAGCTTGGCGACTTCGATGAACGCGTCGATCGCCTTGTCGGGTTGCTCGTTGAGCAGGAAATTCAGGCCGCGGAAATACGAGCGCGGCAGGTTGGCGCTTTCGGACAGCAGCGCCTTGAGGTCGTAGCGCGACGCCATCCAGCCGAGTGCGAAAGCCACGGGAATGACGAGGAGCCACCAGAAATCGAGATCCATGCGAGCGATGGTGAGAGGTAATCAAGCCGCGCCCCCAGATGGGCGCGCGGCGGCAAGTCGAATCAGATGAGCGGCGGCAGCGGCGGTTCCGCGACGACCGCAGGCGTTTCGCGCGCGGTGCGCAGCTCGCGCTTGAGGCGGCCGTTCTCCATGCGCAGCCGGAAAATCGCCGGCAGCGCGGACAGCAGACCGGCCAGCAGCCCGACCACGAAAAACGCTAGGCCGATCAGGATCAGCGGAGCCTGCCACGAATATCCGGCAAGAAAGTTCAGCGTCGCGGTTTGCGTGTTGGCGAGTGCGAGCACGAGCAGCAGCACGAACACCAGCACACGGATCACCCAGGCGATCAATCTCATGAAGGATTCTCTTGGCAGTTGAACAAACCCCGGCGCCGCGCAATTGCAACAAACACGCCACAAGCATGCCGCAACGCGTGTTGCGCCGCAGCAGCGGCGCCGCCGAAGTGTCCCGTATTGTAATGGAACGCCTCGCGCCCGCGCACGTGCGCGCGAACGCTTAACGGCGCCAAAACCGCGCAGGTACACACAAAACCGCACGCAGCACACCACGCCCCGGCATGCGCACGAAACGGACGAAAAAACGAACGAACAAAACGAACAAACAAAAAACGCGGACGAAAAAAAAGCGCCGGGCTATTAACCCCGGCGCTTTCCGGTCCATGCGTTCTGGCCATCTGGCATTGATTGCCGACAACCGCAAACACGGCAATAACTTGCAGCGCTTACAGATCGTCGTCCGGCTCGTCCGCTTTCAGCGGCTCGCCCGATCGACGGTCCACACGCTCGCGCAGCTCCTTGCCTGGCTTGAAGTGCGGCACGAACTTCTCGGGCACCAGCACTTTTTCACCCGACTTCGGGTTGCGACCGACGCGCGACGGCCGGCGGTTCAGGCCAAAGCTGCCGAAGCCTCGAATTTCGATGCGATGGCCCTTGGCAAGCGCCTCGGACATCGCATCGAGCATCGTTTTGACCGCGAAATCCGCATCCTTGAGGACAAGTTGCGGAAATCGCGTAGCCAGCTGCGCGACCAATTCAGATTTGGTCATACTTCAGCTTGCCCCCGTTTGAGGCTTACTGGTTCTGGCCGTCGAGCTTGGCCTTCAGCAGCGCGCCGAGGTTCGTCGTGCCGGTGGCGGCCGTCGTGTCCGACGACATGCTGCGCAGAGCTTCCTGCGTCTCAGCCGAATCCTTGGCCTTGATCGACAGGTTGATGCCACGCGACTTGCGATCGATGTTGATGATCATCGCGTTGACCTTGTCGCCTTCCTTCAGCACGTTGCGAGCATCTTCCACGCGGTCTTGCGCGATTTCCGAAGCACGCAGGTAGCCTTCGACGTCCGCGTTCAGCGTGATCACAGCGCCCTTGGCGTCGACCGACTTGACCACGCCGTCGACCGTCGAACCCTTGTCGTTGACAGCAACGAAGTTGCTGAACGGGTCGCCTTCGAGCTGCTTGATGCCGAGCGAGATGCGTTCCTTCTCGACGTCGATGCCCAGAACCACGGCTTCGACTTCGTCGCCCTTCTTGTACTTGCGGACGGCTTCTTCGCCGGTTTCCGACCACGACAGGTCCGAGAGGTGAACCAGACCGTCGATGCCGCCGGGCAGACCGATGAACACGCCGAAGTCGGTGATCGACTTGATCGCGCCCTGGAGCTTGTCGCCCTTCTTGAAGTTGCGGCTGAAGTCATCCCACGGATTCGGCTTGCACTGCTTCATGCCGAGCGAGATGCGGCGGCGGTCTTCGTCGATCTCGAGGACCATGACTTCGACTTCGTCGCCCAGCTGGACAACCTTCGACGGAGCAACGTTCTTGTTGGTCCAGTCCATTTCCGACACGTGAACCAGGCCTTCGATGCCCGATTCGACTTCGACGAATGCGCCGTAGTCGGTGATGTTCGTGACCTTACCGAACAGGCGCGTGCCCGACGGGTAACGGCGCGAGATGCCTTCCCACGGATCGTCGCCCAGTTGCTTGATACCGAGCGAAACGCGGTTCTTTTCCTGGTCGAACTTGAGGATCTTGGCGGTGACTTCCTGGCCAACCGACAGGACTTCCGACGGGTGACGCACGCGACGCCATGCGATGTCGGTGATGTGCAGCAGGCCGTCGATGCCGCCGAGGTCCACGAACGCGCCGTAGTCGGTGATGTTCTTGACCACGCCGTTGACGATCGCGCCTTCCTTCAGCGTTTCGAGCAGCTTTGCGCGCTCTTCGCCTTGCGTGGCTTCGATCACTGCGCGGCGCGACAGCACGACGTTGTTACGCTTGCGGTCGAGCTTGATGACGCGGAATTCGAGCGTCTTGCCTTCGTACGGCGTCGTGTCCTTGACCGGACGCGTGTCGACGAGCGAACCCGGCAGGAACGCGCGGATGCCGTTGACCATGACGGTCATGCCGCCCTTGACCTTGCCCGTGATCGTGCCGGTCACGAGTTCGTTGTTGTCGAGGGCCTTTTCCAGCGACAGCCACGAAGCGAGACGCTTCGCCTTGTCGCGCGACAGGATCGTGTCGCCGTAGCCGTTTTCCAGCGCGTCGATCGCGACGGAAACGAAATCGCCCGCCTGCACTTCCACTTCACCCGCGTCGTTCAGGAACTCTTCGAGCGGAATATAGGCTTCGGACTTGAGACCAGCGTTGACGACCACGAAGTTGTGGTCGACGCGCACGACTTCGGCGGAAATCACTTCGCCGGCGCGCATGTCCTGGCGGGTCAGCGACTCTTCGAACAGAGCCGCGAAAGATTCGGTATTCGGGGTGGAGGTTTGCAGGTCGGACATAAAAATCTGGATTTGCATGGTTCTGCTGCGCTTCCAGCCTGTCTAGGCCGGTTGGGCGTTGAGGCCGGAGCGCTTACGCTCGTGGCACAGATGCAAAAGCCATACGGGGTTAAAGGGTTTAAGACACGCCCTGCTTCCCAGCAGGGCACCACTACATTTACTGCTACTGCTGTACTGCGTTCTTTACTGCGATTTGCCTTGTGCATCATGACGCACAGGCCGCTGTTCGCTGCGCAGTTCGCTAGCTTGCTGGTACCACTGCACGACCTGTTCGACCGCCTGGTCGATGGTCAGCGCCGAGGTGTCCAGCAGCTTCGCATCCGCTGCGGGCTTGAGCGGCGCGGCCGCGCGGTTACTGTCGCGCGCGTCGCGCTCACGCAAATCCCGGAGCAAGTCATCCATATTAGCAGAAAATCCCTTCTGGATCAATTGCTTATACCGGCGGGCCGCGCGGGCCTCCACGCTGGCCGTCAGAAACACCTTCAGACCGGCTTCCGGGAAGATCACCGTGCCCATGTCGCGGCCGTCGGCAACGAGGCCAGGCAGCTTGCGGAAGGCCCGCTGACGGGCCACCAGCGCGGTGCGCACGGACGGATGCGCGGCGATCATCGAGGCGCGGTTGCCCACTTCCTCGGCGCGGATTTCATTCGAAACGTCAACGCCGTCGAGCTGGGCCATGCCCTCGCGGAACGTGATGTGGAGATCGTCGATCAGCTTGGCAAGACCGTCGGCGTCATCGGCGGCGATCGTGTAACGCATGCTCGCGAGCGCCGCCAGGCGGTACAGCGCACCGCTGTCGAGCAGGTGAAAGCCGAGATGCGCGGCGACCAGCGTGGCCACCGTGCCTTTGCCGGAAGCGGTCGGGCCATCGATCGCGATGACGGGCGTCGGATAAAAGGGACGGGTCGATTTCATTCGGCAACGAGACTCGGCTACTAAAAAATTCAGGGTTGGGCGAGCGCCAGGAAGCGCTCGAAATAATCGGGGAACGTCTTGCCGACGCACTTCGGGTCGTTAATGCGCACCGGCACGCCGCCGAGGCTCACGAGCGAGAAGCACATCGCCATGCGGTGATCGTCGTAGGTATCGATCGCCGCGTTCGGCGTGAGTTTCGCGGGCGGGCGCACGATCAGGTAATCGGGGCCCTCTTCCACGTTCGCGCCCACCTTGCGCAATTCCGTGGCCATCGCCGCGATGCGGTCGGTTTCCTTCACGCGCCAGCTCGCGATGTTGCGCAGCGTGGTCGCGCCGTCGGCGAACAGCGCGGCCACGGCGATCGTCATGGCCGCGTCGGGAATCAGGTTGAAGTCCATGTCGATGGGGTCGAGCTTGCCGTGATCGTTGCCTATCCCGCGCACCTCGATCCAGTCGTCCGCGACCGTGACGTTCGCGCCCATGCGCATGAGCGCCGCCGCGAACGCGACGTCGCCCTGGATGCTCGCGCGCCCCACGCCTTCCACGCGGATCGGGCCGCCGCCGATGGCGCCCGCGGCCAGGAAATACGACGCCGACGAGGCGTCGCCTTCCACCATGATCTTGCCCGGCGACTGGTAGCGCACGCCAGCCGGCACCTCGAAGCGATGCCAGCCGTGGCGCTCGACCTTCACGCCGAAGCGCTCCATCAGCTTGATCGTGATCTCGATGTAGGGCTTGGAAATCAGCTCGCCGTCCACTTCGACGACCGTCATGCCGCCTTCGGCGCGCACGAGCGGCAGCGTCATCAGCAGCGCGGTGAGGAACTGGCTCGACACGTCGCCGCGCACCTTGATGGGCGCCGTGACGTCGATCTGCGCCGGACGGATGCGCAGCGGCGGATAGCCCTCGTTTTCCTCGTAGTCGATCTTCGCGCCGATCTGGCGCAGGCCGTCGACCAGATCGCCGATCGGGCGCTCGTGCATGCGCGGCACGCCGTGGATGCGATAGTCGCCGCCGTTGACCGCGAGCGCCGCCGTGAGCGGACGCACCGCCGTGCCCGCGTTGCCGAGGAAGAGATCCGCGCGCACCGCCGTGAAGGCGCCGCGCGTGCCCTGCACGACGCAGGTGTCGTCTTCGCGCTTGAGCTTCACGCCGAGCTTTTCGAGCGCGCTGAGCATCACGCGCGTGTCGTCGGAGTCGAGCAGATTCGTGATCGTGGTTTCGCCTTCGGCGAGCGCCGCGAGCAGCAGCACGCGGTTCGAAATGCTTTTCGAGCCGGGCAGACGGATCGTGCCGGACGCACGGGTGAACGGTCCGAGATCGAGGTGTTCCATGACGTGTCCTGATGGTGCGGCGTGACGCGGGACTGCGCCGCGCCGCATGGCTGATGCTTGACTACTGATCGCTTTCTTTGACGCTGTTTTTACCGCTGCGTTTGCGCTTTACTTTCCGGGACCGGCTTCGGGCGCGGGCGCCGCCTGCGCGAACTTCTTTCCGCCGCGCTCCTGCCACGCCTCGCGCGCCGCGCGCGAACGCGCGAACACGGTTTCGAGCGCCGCGCCGTCGCCGGCGTCGATGGCCGCGCGCAGCTTCGCCAGCACTTCAGTGTAGGCGTCCAGCTCGGCGAGCAGCGCCGTGCGGTTCGCGAGGCAGACATCGCGCCACATTTCGGGGCTCGACGCCGCGATGCGCGTGAAGTCGCGGAATCCGCCCGCCGCGAACGAGAATTTCAGCTCGGCGTCGGGCGTATCGAGAATCTGGTCGACGAGCGCGAACGACAGCACGTGCGGCAAATGACTCACCGACGCGAACACGCGGTCGTGCTGCGCGGCGCTCATCTGGCCGATCACCGCGCCCGTGGCGCGCCACATCGCGGCGATGCGCTCCACCGCTTGCGGCGCGTTTTCCGGCAGCGGGCACAGCACGACGTTGCGGCCCACATAGAGGTCGGGCAGCGCCGCTTCGACGCCGCTCGACTCGCGGCCCGCGATCGGATGGCCCGGCACGAACTGGCCGATGCGCTCGCCAAGCGCGGCGCGCGCCGCGGCGATCACGTCGCTCTTGGTGCTGCCCGCATCGGTGATGAGGGTGTGCGGCTGAAGATGCGGCGCGATGCGTTCGAGCAGCGCCTGGGTCTGCGCGACCGGCGCGGCGATCAGCACGATGTCGGCGCCGTCGAGCGCGGCGGCGAGCGCCGCTTCGTCGTCGAGCGTCGCGGCCGCATCGATCACGCCGAGTTCGAGCGCGCGCGCGACCGAATGCGCGCGGCGGCCCACGCCGATCACCTGACCGCCGCTTTGGCCGCTGACACCGTGCGATGCGCCGCGTTCGCGCAGCCCGCGCGCGAGCGAGCCGCCGATCAGGCCGACACCGAAAATCACCAGTTTGCTAAAGGGAAACGCGCTCACGCCATCACCGGATCGAAAAAAAGTTGCGTGCTCATGCCGGCGCCAGGCTGCGTTCGAGCGCCGCGACGAAGGCGGCGTTTTCCTCGGGCAGGCCAATGGTCACGCGCAGCCACTGCGGCAAGCCGTAGCCGCCGACCGGACGCACGATCACGCCCTGTTTGAGCAAGGCGAGATTGACGCGCTCGCCCGCCTGATCGTCGTGACCGACGCGCACGAGCACGAAGTTGCCGTCCGACGGCACGTATTCGAGGCCCATGCGCTCGAACGCGGCCGTGAGCGTGCGATAGCCTTCGGCGTTGAGCGCGGCGCTCTGTTCGAGAAACGCCGCGTCGCCGAGCGCCGCGACCGCCGCGGCCTGCGCGAGCGTGTTCACGTTGAACGGCTGACGCAGACGGTTCAGCAGATCGGTCAGCGCCGGCTGCGCGATCGCAAAACCGATGCGCAGACCCGCGAGCCCGTAGGCCTTCGAGAACGTGCGCGACACCACGAGGTTCGGATAGCGGCGCACCCACGCGATCGAGTCGTAGCGCTTGTCCGCCGCGAGATATTCCGTGTAGGCCTCGTCGAGCACGACGACCACTTCGGCCGGCACCTTCGCGATGAACGCTTCGAGCGCCGCGCCGTCGATGAACGTGCCAGTCGGATTGTTAGGATTGGCAACGAAAATCAGGCGCGTGTCGTCGGCGATGGCCGCGAGCATCGCCTCGAGATCGTGGCCGTACTGCACGGCCGGCGTCACCACGTGGCGCGCGCCGAGCCCTTGCGTCGCGAGCGCGTAGACCGCGAACGAATACTGCGAATAGACGATCGACTGGCCGCGCTCCACGCAGGCATGCGCGGCGATTTCGAGAATGTCGTTGCTGCCGTTGCCGAGCGTGATCCACTCGGGCGGCACGTCGTAGCGCGCCGCGAGCGCTGCCTTCAGTTCGAACGCGTTCGAATCGGGATAACGGCCCAGTTCGGCCGCCGCCTGCGCAATGGCGCGCTGCGCCGACGCGGGCATGCCGAGCGGATTCTCGTTCGACGCGAGCTTGACGATGCGCGCCTCGTCGAGTCCGAACTCGCGGGCGACTTCGGAAATCGGCTTGCCGGCGACATACGGCGCGATCGCGCGCACATAGGAAGGGCCGAATGGCTGGGTCATGCGTGTCTCTCCAGGGCCGCTCGCGTGCGGCGGCGCGGCATCATCGACGTGACATCGACGTAAATCAGCGAAGGCGCGCCTGCGCGCGCCGCACGGGCACCCGGCGCGCTCAGCGCGAGCGCGGATACGAACCGAGAATCTTGAGGAACGCCGCCTTCTTGCCGAGCTCGTCGAGCGCGGCCGCCACGGCGGGTTCGTCGCGATGGCCTTCGAAGTCGATGTAGAAGTTGTACTCCCACGTGCCGACGCGCGCCGGACGCGACTCGAAACGCGTCATCGAGACGCCGTGGCGCGCGAGCGGTTCGAGCAGCTTGTAGACCGCGCCCGGTTCGTTCTTCACCGAGACGATCATCGAAGTCTGGTCGTGGCCCGACACGCCCGCCGGCTGCTTGCCGATCATCACGAAACGCGTGCGGTTGTGCGGATCGTCCTGGATCAGCGCGTTGGCGATCAGCAGGCCGTAATGCGTGGCTGCACGCTCGCCCGCGATGGCCGCAACGGTGGGATCTTCCGCCGCGAGACGCGCCGCTTCCGCGTTGCTCGACACGGCCTGACGCTCCAGATGCGGCGCGTTCGCCGTCAGCCAGTGCTGGCACTGCGCAAGCGCCTGCGGATGCGCGCACACGCGCGTCACGCCCGCGAGCTTGCCGCTTTGCGTCATCAGGTTGTGGTGGATCGGCAGCGCGATTTCGCCGCCGATCGCGAGCTGCGTCTGCAGGAACAGGTCGAGCGTGCGCGACACTGCGCCCTCGGTCGAATTCTCGACCGGCACGACGCCGAACTCGGCGCTGCCCGCCTCGACCGCACGGAACACCTCGTCGATCGACGGGCACGGCAGACCTTCGATCGACTGACCGAAGTAGCCGTAGACAGCCTGTTCGCTATAGGTGCCGACCGGCCCGAGAAAGGCCACCGAAATGGTCTTTTCGAGCGAGCGGCTCGCGGCCATGATCTCGCGCCAGATTGCGCTGATGTGCTCGTTGCCGAGCGGGCCCGCGCTGAGGTTCTGCAGGCGTTCGATCACCTGCAGTTCGCGCTCCGGGCGGAACACGGGCGCGTTGAAATGCTTCTTCACCTCGCCCACTTCGAGTGCGACCGAAGCGCGCTGGTTCAGGAGGGCGATGAGCTGCGCATCGATGGCGTCGATACGCTCGCGCAGCGGCTTGAGTTGGGAATTGAGTTCGTCGTCCATGCGTGAAACCGGCAATCTGAAAGGAGGCGCGCGGCATCAGCAGCGCGCGCGGCAGGCGCCGCCCGACGCGAGGTCAGGCTTTCGCCTCGAATTCCTTCATGTACTCGACCAGTGCCTGTACTGCTTCGAGCGGCACCGCGTTGTAAATCGACGCCCGCATGCCGCCGACGGACTTGTGGCCCTTCAGCTGCAGAAGCCCGCGCGCCTTCGCGCCGGCCAGGAAATCATCGTTACGTGTTTCGTCGGCGAGGAAGAACGGTACGTTCATCCGCGAGCGCGCGCGGCGCTCCACCTTGTTGATGTAGAAGCTGCTCGAGTCGATCGTGTCGTAGAGCAGCTGGGCCTTCTCGATATTGCGCGCCTCGATGGCTTCGAGGCCACCCTGGCGCTTCAACCACTTGAACACGAGCCCCGCGATGTAGATCGCGTAGGTGGGCGGCGTGTTGAACATCGAATTGTTGGCGGCGACGGTCTTCCATTCGAACGCCGACGGGCAGATGGGCATCGCGCGGTCGAGCAGGTCTTCGCGCACGATCACGACGGTGACGCCCGCCATGCCGATGTTCTTCTGCGCGCCGCCGTAGAGCACGCCGTATTTGGCGATGTCCATCGGGCGCGACAGGATGTGCGAGGACGCGTCTGCCACGAGCGGAATATCGCCCAGGTCGGGAATCTCGAAAGTCTCGACGCCGTCGATCGTCTCGTTCGTGCACAGATGCACGTAGGCTGGATCGTCGGACAGCTGCCACTCGCTCTTTTGCGGCGCATGCGTAAAGCCCGCCTCGGTGCGGCCCGTGGCGGCGATGTGCGACGCGCCGTACTTGAGCGCTTCCTTCTGCGACTTCTGCGACCACGAACCGGTGATGACGAAGTCCGCGCGCGGCTTCGCACCGAACAGGTTCAGCGGCACGATGGCGTTTTCGCCGATGCCGCCGCCTTGCAGAAAGAGGATCTGGTGGCTCGCGGGAACCTGCATCAGTTCGCGCAGATCGAGCAGCGCTTCGCTGTGGATGCGCATGAATTCCGGCCCGCGATGGCTCATTTCCATCACGCCCATGCCGCTGCCGTGCCAGTCGAGCATTTCGTCGGCGGCCTGGCGGAGCACTTCTTCCGGCAAGGCTGCCGGTCCGGCGGAGAAATTGAAGACGCGCATCGTAAGGAGATCCCGAGGCAGGCGCGGCGGCTGAGGACGCCGGGATGCGCCAGAAAAAGAAAAGGCCGTTTGCGCTGATATCGCGCAAACGGCCATTATCGCATTGTCGCCGGGAACCCGCCAACGCGGGCTCGCCGGGACGCTGCGACCGATCGCGCCCCAAACGGGCGCGACGGTGATGCTGACTTACTTGGCCGGCTTGACCGACGCGACTTCCTTGTCGGCCTGGTCGCGCGTTGCCTTGATCGACTGCGGCATGTACTTCTGCATCAGACCGTTGACGACGTCGCGGCCAACCTGGTCTTGAACCTGGATGAACTTGCGGCCGGTCGGGCTGCGGTAGAACGAGGTCAGGTCCTTGATTTCCGACGTGCTGTAGTACTTGGCGTAGGCTTCGTACTGAGCTTGCATCGCGTCCTGCTTGAACGAGTCGGTCGCGAAGACCTGGCCTGCCGAGTCAACCAGCTTCGGCACAGCGTTCTTTTGCAGCGACGGGACGGAAGCCTGCTTCTGCTTGTCCGTCATCGTCTTGTTTTCCGACAGCGCGTCCGACAGGATCGCCGGGACGAGCTGCTTGGCTTGCATCTGCGCGCTGTTGCCGATCGCGCCGACGAGCTTCTGTGCGTCGATTGCGTCGAGCAGGTCCTTGATCGCGGCTTGCTTGGCCGGATCGATCGGTGCTGCGGCAGCGGCCGGTGCCTGCTCGGGCGCCTGGTTCTGGAGCGCCTGAGCCATGGCAAACGTCGGCACGAGAGCGGCCAGCAACAAAACCTGCTTGAATCGTTTTTGCATCATTACTCCCTCAGAGAAATTAATCGAACTGCCAGCCGCGCGGATCGCGGGGCACGCCTTGCGCGCCCGCCGCCCAATCCACCCGGCGTCATTCAGCACCATCATTCAGTACCGTGGCCGCCCATCTTCGCCGTTCGGCGCCCGCGCGATTTTATACGCGAGCGCGCCGGCTGCGACACTGGACACGAAGCGGCCCGCTCGCGCGGGCCGTCCGGTACTACGGGCTCAGCCTTACTCTTCGCTTTCGCCCTCGCCTTCGGCCAGATCGCCGTCGGCGTCGGCCTCGGCGACCTGCTGCAAGCCGGAGAGCTTCGTGCCTTCGTCAAGGCTGATGAGTGTAACACCTTGCGTTGCGCGGCCCATTTCACGGATCTCCGAGACGCGCGTGCGGATCAGCACGCCCGTGTTGGTGATCAGCATGATTTGCGCTTCCTGGTCGACCAGCGTGGCCGCGACCACCTTGCCGTTACGCTCCGACGTCTGGATCGCAATCATGCCCTTCGTGCCGCGGCCATGACGCGTGTACTCCGTGATCGGAGTGCGCTTGCCATAGCCGTTCTCGGTGGCGGTGAGCACCGACTGCTGCTCGTCGCCGGCCACCAGCAACGCGATGACCTGCTGGGTCTCGTCGAGCTGCATGCCGCGCACGCCGCGTGCCTCGCGGCCCATCGGACGCACGTCGTTCTCGTCGAAGCGCACAGCCTTGCCCGCGTCGGAGAACAGCATGACGTCGTGCTGGCCGTCGGTGATGGCCGCGCCGATCAGGTAGTCGCCGTCGTCCAGGCCGACCGCAATAATACCCTTGCGCAGCGGGCGGCTGAAGGCCTCCAGCGGCGTCTTCTTGACCGTACCGAGCGCGGTCGCCATGAACACGAACTTGTCGGCCGAGAACTCCTTGACCGGCAGCACGACCGTGATCTTCTCGCCGTCCTGCAGCGGGAACATGTTGACGATCGGACGGCCGCGCGAGTTGCGCGAGCCCTGCGGCACTTCATACACCTTCACCCAGTACACACGGCCGCGGTTCGAGAAGCACAGGATGTGGTCGTGCGTGTTGGCGATGAACAGCGTGTCGATCCAGTCGTCGTCCTTCATGGACGTCGCCTGCTTGCCGCGACCGCCGCGCTTCTGGGCGCGATATTCGGACAACGGCTGCGATTTCACGTAACCCGCGTGCGACATGGTCACGACCATGTCCTGCGGCGTGATCAGATCTTCGGTGTTCAGTTCCGTGGCGTTCATCTCGATCTTCGAGCGGCGGGCGTCGCCGAATTCGCTCTTGATCGAGGTGAGTTCGTCGGAAATCATGGTCGTTACGCGCTCGGGGCGCGCAAGGATGTCGAGCAGGTCGGCAATCTGCGCCATGACTTCGCGGTACTCGCCAATGATCTTGTCCTGCTCCAGACCCGTCAGGCGTTGCAGACGCATTTGCAGGATTTCCTGCGCCTGCGTGTCGGACAGACGGTAGAGACCGTCGCCTTGCATGCCGTACAGCGGGTTGAGCCCTTCCGGACGATACGCGTCGCGGCCACCGGCCGCCGAATTCTCCTGCTCGGCGCGCTGGAGCATCTCGCGCACCAGCGACGAATCCCACGAACGGTTCATCAACTCCTGCTTCGCGATCGGCGGCGTAGGCGCGGCCTTGATGATCCCGATGAAATCGTCGATGTTCGCGAGCGCGACCGCGAGGCCTTCGAGCACGTGGCCGCGTTCGCGGGCCTTGCGCAGTTCGTAGACCGTGCGACGCGTGAGCACTTCGCGGCGGTGCGACAGGAAATGATCGAGCATTTCCTTGAGGTTCAGCAGCTTCGGCTGGTTGTCCACCAGCGCGACCATGTTCATGCCGAACGTGTCCTGCAGCTGCGTCGCCTTGTAGAGGTTATTGAGAATGACCTCGGGCACTTCGCCGCGCTTGAGCTCGATCACGACGCGCATGCCGCTCTTGTCGGATTCGTCGCGAATGTCGGAAATGCCTTCGAGCTTCTTCTCGTTGACCAGCTCGGCGATGCGCTCCAGCAGCGAACGCTTGTTCACCTGGTACGGCAGTTCGTCGACGATGATCGCCATGCGTTGACCGCGATCAATCTCTTCGAAGTGCGTGGCGGCACGCATCACGACGCGGCCGCGGCCCGTGCGATAGCCGTCGCGCACACCGGCGACGCCATAGATGATGCCGGCGGTCGGGAAATCCGGTGCCGGGATGATTTCGATCAGCTCGTCGATCGTGGCCTGCGGATTCTTCAGCAGATGCTGACAAGCATCGACCACTTCGTTGAGGTTGTGCGGCGGGATGTTCGTGGCCATGCCGACCGCGATACCCGACGAACCATTGATCAGCAGATTCGGAATGCGCGCGGGCAGGATCTGCGGCTCGCTTTCGCTACCGTCGTAGTTCGGCCCGAAGTCGACGGTTTCCTTGTCGATGTCGGCGAGCAGTTCGTGGCCGATCTTCGCCATGCGGATTTCGGTGTAACGCATGGCCGCGGCGTTGTCGCCGTCGATCGAACCGAAGTTGCCCTGGCCGTCGACCAGCATGTAGCGCAGCGAGAAGCTCTGCGCCATACGCACGATGGTGTCGTACACCGCCGTGTCGCCGTGAGGATGGTATTTACCGATGACGTCGCCGACGATACGTGCCGACTTCTTGTACGCGCGGTTCCAGTCGTTGTTCAACTCGTGCATCGCGTACAGCACGCGCCGGTGCACGGGCTTGAGGCCGTCTCGCACATCCGGCAGCGCCCGCCCGACGATCACGCTCATCGCGTAATCGAGATACGAGCGGCGCATTTCCTCCTCGAGGGAGATAGGCAGAGTCTCTTTGGCGAATTGATCCATTATCGATGTCGTTATCGGGCACGCGCGATGCTAGGGCCTCACCTGCCAAACCTGACGGGCCTGGCGGCCTGACCGCATCGCAACACGCCCTTGCTGTCGCATGGACGCCGCAGACGCAGCGCAATCTTCCGATTCTATCATGCGCGGCAGCCCCGCCCGCCGACTCGAAGCGCTCCACGTATACCTATTAGAGGGGTGACCCGGAACGGCTCAAAACGGCGCTAATGGGATCGAGCGATTGGACGCACCCGGAACGGGCACGCAGCGATGGGAACGTGCGGGAACCAGGCGTGCATTCGACATGTCGCGGACGGCGCACCGGTGTCATCGTTCACGTCACACGAAACGCACGTTTGCGTCATATGACCGACAATGCGCAGCGCTGCTGCGAATGATTCGCAGCGAAAGAATCGTTGTCATTGGAACGCGGAAATTGCCGCGCGGCAGATGAGCGATTCGGCCGATTTGCCCACCTCCAAGCGGTTTTCCGTGGCGACACGACACCGCGCGACAGGTGGCCTATTTCGAGACACACTGACAGGCAGATAACCAGGCACACTACCAGGAGATTCGTCGGGAACTTTTTGTTGCGGGTGTACCACATTCGACGAGCCGCAATGAAAGGGGCGGATTTTTTTTATCGTTGGAAGGGAACGATATGGCAAAATGCCAACGCACAAAGTTAGACACCGCTCGAAGTCTACACAAGACGTGCCCCACAACGTGCCAATGTTATACTTCGAGCAATGTATGACTTGTCTTCGTCATATGGCTCGCAGTAAACCTGCGGTAATCTCAATTTCGAGAGGAGAAATATGAATAACTTTTCAAAGCTCGCGTTCATTGCAGCTACCGCAGTAGTCGCTGCAAGCGCACAGGCACAATCGGTGCCGGCGTCGCGACAAGCCGTCAATGACAACTGGGTGAACGGCACGGGCGAATACGTCTGGATGAACGGCACGAACGAACTGTGCTGGCGCGACGCGTTCTGGACGCCGGCCACGGCTAACGCCAAGTGCGATGGCGCACTGGTCGCCCAGGCACCGCAGCCGCCGGTCGCTCCGCCGCCGCCGGCTATCACGAGCCAAAAGATCACGTATCAAGCCGACGCTCTGTTCGACTTCGACAAGGCTATCCTGAAGCCGGCTGGCAAGGAAAAGCTGGACGATCTGGCAGGCAAGATCCAGGCTCTGAACCTCGAAGTCGTCGTTGCGACGGGCTACACGGACCGCATCGGTTCGGCTGCCTACAACGACCGTCTGTCGCTGCGCCGTGCGCAAGCCGTCAAGTCGTACCTGGTCAGCAAGGGCGTCCCGGCAGAGCGTATCTACACGGAAGGCAAGGGCAAGCGCAACCCGGTTACGACTGGCTGCAACCAGAAGAACCGCAAGCAGCTGATCTCGTGCCTCGCACCGGATCGCCGCGTGGAAGTCGAAGTCGTCGGCACGCAAAAGCAGTAATCGCGAGCTACGGCTACACGACTCAAAAAGCCCCGCCTCGGCGGGGCTTTTTTTATTTCTGCGCCGCCAAAGTACGCCTTACAGGTCCCGATCTGCGTGCAACGCGCAGCGAAGCCGCACGCAACACGTACAACCCGCGCGCCGCCCCACGGCCGATGTTTCGCCCCCGCTTCTGCCCCCGAGTTTTGCCCCCTTCGGCCCTCGCCTATATACTCGGGGTTTGTTTTCACCCACCTTCTACCGCGCCCCAGGCCGCTTCGACATGACCAACGCCGATCCCCACGAACTACAGAAATTCAGCGATCTCGCTCATCGCTGGTGGGACCCGAATGCGGAGTTCAAGCCGCTGCACGAGCTGAACCCCATTCGTCTCGGCTGGATCGACAGCCACGCGCACCTGCCGTCCAAGCGCGTGCTCGACATCGGTTGCGGCGGCGGCATTCTGTCGGAGTCGATGGCCGGTCTCGGCGCGAACGTCAAAGGCATCGACCTGTCGAGCGAAGCGCTGGGTGTCGCCGATCTGCACAGTCTTGAAAGCGGGATCACGGTGGAATACGAGGAGATCGCAGCAGAAGCGATCGCGGCGCGCGAGCCCGCCTCGTTCGACGTGGTCACCTGCATGGAAATGCTCGAGCACGTGCCCGAGCCGCTGAGCGTGGTCAAAGCCTGCGCGACGCTCGTGAAGCCGGGCGGCTGGGTGTTCTTCTCGACGCTCAACCGCAACGTGAAGTCCTACCTGCTCGCCGTGATCGGCGCGGAATACATCGCGCAGATGCTGCCCAAGGGCACGCACGATTACGCGCGCTTCATCCGTCCCTCCGAGCTCGCGGGCTTCGTGCGCCAGGCCGGGCTGAACGCGGTCGAGATCAAGGGCATCACCTACAACCCGATCACGCGCCACTTCGCGCTCTCGAACGATTCCAGCGTCAATTACATGATCGCCTGCCGGCGCGAAGCCTGACGCGGCGCGCCCGTCACTTTCCGACATGACCCAGACTCCGCTTGATACGCCGTCCGCGCTGCGTGACGTTGCGGCGCTCGCCGCCTGCGACGCCGTGCTGTTCGACTTCGACGGCACGCTCGCCGACACGGCGCCCGACCTCGCCGCCGCCGTCAACCAGATCCGCCACGCGCGCGGCCTCGCGCCCACGCCCTATGAGAAGCTGCGTCCGCTCGCCTCCGCGGGTGCACGGGGCCTGATCGGCGGCGCCTTCGGCATCGGTCCCGACGACCCCGAGTTCGCGGCGATGCGCGAGGAATTTCTCGCCAACTATGCGGCCAACCTGCGCGTGAAAACGGCGCTGTTCCCCGGCATCGACGCCGTACTCGACGACCTCGACGCGCGCGGCGTGCGCTGGGGCATCGTGACCAACAAGGTCGCGCGGCTGACCGATCCGCTCGTGAAGCTGATGCATCTCGACACGCGCGCGGCCTGCGTCGTGAGCGGCGACACCACGCCCTACTCCAAGCCGCATCCGGCCCCGCTGCTGCATGCGGCCGAGGCGCTCGGCATCGCGCCGCAACGCGTGGTGTATGTCGGCGACGACCTGCGCGACGTGCAGGCGGGCCACGCCGCCGGCATGGCGACGATCGCCGCCGCCTACGGCTACTGCGGCAACGTCGAGCCGCCCGCGCAGTGGAACGCCGACTATCTGGCCGACACGGCCGAGACCCTGCTCGCCCTGCTGCGCCCGGTGGGCAACCGCGCCTGAGTGGCCCTGCCTGAGCGACGCTGCCTGAGCGGCCCTGCCCGACCAGCCGCGCGGACCGCAACTGACGCGCCGCAACACGTTCGCCGCCGCCGCGCCCCTTGAAAAGGGCGCGGTTCGCCTCATCTCGCGAACTATGGGATAATTGATCCTTCCTCTGGGGCCGACCTGGTTTCGACAGGGGTTATGAAGTAGGCAGGGCATGCCGAGGACCCGTCACCTCGTTAATCAATGGGAAAAACGTAACTGCAAACGACGAAACGTTCGCACTGGCAGCCTAAGGGCCGCCGTCCTCTGCCTGGCTCACTGACGGGCTAGTGTCGCAAGACCGGTAGCAATACCGCCAGAGGTCATATACGTCAGTTAAGCTCTGTCGGCGTCACGACGCCAGAGTCGAAAATTTAGTGAATCGCCGTAGCGCAGCGTGTTCGTCCGCGTCGCTCCGGTTAAATCAAAAGACAGAACTACGCATGTAGAACTGTTTATGGACTGCTTCTGGACGCGGGTTCGATTCCCGCCGGCTCCACCAAAATTTCTGCGCAGCAAATAAAAAACTCGCGAAAGCTTTTACAAGCTTCGCGAGTTTTTTGTTTTTGCACCGCAATAATCTGCGATAAATCAAAACCGGCGCCAATATCGTTCGACGGCGCCGGCTTTCATTAAATTGTCATAAAAATATCAATTGTCCTGCGGGCATTGCAGATTACAACCATTCGGATCGCCGAGATCGCCCTTTTTACGCGCGGACGTCGGTTTGCCGTGCTGATATTTGGCGTCCGGCGCAGAAGCCGCGAACTGCATCTGCGGATGCGCGTTGAACTTGAACTCGTCGGCGAGAATGCCGCCCGGCACGCCCGGCGAGTTCTGCGCGAAGGCAACGTTGACGGTGGCGAACAGGACGCCCGCGGTGGCCGCGGCTGCACAAAGATTAAGCACAAATTTCATGGTCGATCGGCGCGGTCAACGCGCATCTGGAACGGGAAGAACCTATACGGTTTGAAAGTATCACAAAAAGCGCGGCACTCTGCAGCCGCGCCGGACAGACATGTTGCGTCGTATTACAGCGCCGCGACCGTCGCGGCGCCGCTGGACGCGCGTCCGAACCGATGTCCGAACTGACACCCGGACTGACGCCCCAGCTTGCGCCTCAACTCACGCCCGCCCAGCCTTCGTCAAGCGCCACGACGTCGCCGCAGGTGTCCGGGTCATAGCCTTCGAGCTGCGCCACCGCCTGCCGGAACTGCGCGCCGCGCAGCAGTTCGAGCACCGCCGCCAGCGGCTCGCGTTCGAGCTGCGCGCGCTCGCAGGCGAAGAAATAGTCTTCCTCGACGATCGGAATGAAGTCGAGGCCGAAGTGATGCGCGGCCGGCTCCACGCCGAAGCCCACGTCCGCCATCCCGCTCGCGACGAAAGCCGCGATCGCCGAGTGCGTGAGTTCCGACGAGGCATAACCGTTGACGCGCTCAGGATCGACGCCGATGCGCGTGAGCAGCAGATCGATCAGCATGCGCGTGCCCGAGCCCGGCTGCCGGTTCACGAAGCGGATGTCGCCGCGCGCGAGATCGGCGAGCCCCGCCACTTGCCGCGGATTGCCGCGCCCCACGAACAGCCCCTGCTTGCGGCGCGTGAGATGGATCAGCACATGGCGCTGCGGATCGAGCCAGCTGCGATAGGCGTCCGCGCACGCGTCGCGAAAATCGCCGCGCGGCAGATGGAAGCCCGCCAGATCGCATTCGCCACGCGCGAGCGCCGTGATGGCGTCGGCGCTATCGCGGTACTTGATCTCCACCGGCACCTGATCGGCGACCAGCGCCGTCACGAGTGTGGCCACCGCGTAGCCATGCGAAGCGTGAATGCGCAGATCCTGCGCGGCGGGCGCGAGCCAACGGTTGAGGTCGCTCGCCACTTCGCTCGCGAGCGCCTGCAGATTGCCCTGAAGACGCTCGCCGCACAGCCGCTGCGAACGCAGCACCGCTTCGCCGAGTTCGGACAGCACCGAGCCGCGTCCGCGCGCTTTCGCGATCAGCGCGCCGCCGAGGCGCTCCTCCACTTCGCGCAACAAACCCCACGCATGGCGATAGGACAAACCCTTACGCTGCGCGGCCTGCGCGATGCTGCCTTCTTCCGCAACGAGCGCGAGCAGCGGCACAACGTCCGTCAGGCTTGCCTCGCGGCCATCCGCGTCGCGCACGACCAGTTGCGCCTGGCACTCCACCTTGATCATTATGAAGTCTTCCTTCCTATTGCATCCGGCATTCTACGGGCCTATTGTTCGTCCATACAACGAGACAACCCCAGCATAGATGCACACTTTATGAATAACAAGTGCATATATGTGACAGGAGGAGCCCCACTTTGGACGAGACAACCCTGACCGCCGGGTCACAGGCCGCCGCATCCGATGCTCTGGTGCAGCGTCACGCACAACCCGGCCGCAACCTGCTTGCGATCCTGCATGCGATCCAGGACGAAACCGGCTTTGTACCGCCGGCCACCGTCGCGCCGCTCGCAAAAGCCCTGAATCTCTCACGCGCCGAAGTCCACGGCGTGATCACCTACTACCACCACTTCCGCACCGCGCCGCCCGCGCCCGTCACGGTTCAGCTGTGCCGCGCAGAAGCGTGCCGCAGCATGGGCAGCGAAGCGCTCGCACAGCACGTGGAAGCGCGCACGGGTTGCCGTTTCGGCGCGCAGCACGGTCATGGCGATGAACACGCGGGCCATGCACACGCTCACGAAGCCACGGGCGATGTCGCGCTGGAGTCGGTCTATTGCCTCGGCCAGTGCGCGCTCTCGCCCGCCATGATGATTAACGGCACGTTGCACGCAAAAGTAAGCCCGCAGAAGTTCGACGCGCTGCTCGCGAAGGCGCTGGCCGCCGTCGTGCGCACCGAGGAGGCCGCATGACGCGCATCTACGTTCCCCGCGATTCATCGGCGCTCGCGCTCGGCGCGGACGACATCGCCGCTTCCATCGAACGCGAAGCCGCCGCGCGCGGCATCCAAATCGAACTCGTGCGCAACGGCTCGCGCGGTCTGCTGTATCTCGAACCGCTCGTCGAAGTCGAAACGGCCGATGGCCGCGTCGGCTACGCGAACGTCGAGGAAGACGACATCGCCGCGCTGTTCGACGCGAACTTCCTGCAAGGCGGCCAGCACGCACGCGGCGTGGGCCTCGTCGAACAGATTCCGTATCTGCGCAAGCAGCAGCGCCTGACCTTCGCGCGCATCGGCATCACCGATCCGCTTTCGACCGACGACTACATCGCGCACGGCGGCCTCGAAGGCCTGCGCAACGCGCTCACGATGACGAGCGCCGACGCCTGCGAAGCGCTGGTCGAATCGGGACTGCGCGGACGCGGCGGCGCGGCCTTCCCCGCCGGCATCAAATGGCGCACGGTCGCGCAGGCGCAGGCCGATCAGAAGTACATCGTCTGCAATGCCGACGAAGGCGACTCGGGCACCTTCTCCGACCGCCTCGTGATGGAAAGCGACCCCTACGTGCTGATCGAAGGCATGACGATCGCGGGCCTCACCGTGGGCGCGACCATCGGTCATATCTACGTGCGCAGCGAGTATCCGCATTCGATCGCCGCGCTCGAAGAAGCGATCCGCCGCGCGCGCGTCGCGGGCTGGCTCGGCGACGACGTGCTCGGCAGCGGCAAGCGCTTCGATCTGTTCGTCGCCAAGGGCGCGGGCGCCTACGTGTGCGGCGAGGAAACGGCGCTGCTCGAATCGCTCGAAGGCAAGCGCGGCGTCGTGCGCGCGAAGCCGCCGCTGCCCGCGCTCGCCGGTCTCTACGGCAAGCCCACGGTCATCAACAATGTCATCACGCTCGCCACGGTGCCGATCATCTTCGCGAAGGGCGCGGCGTTCTACAAGGACTTCGGCATGGGCCGCTCGCGCGGCACGCTGCCGTTCCAGCTTGCGGGCAATATCGCGCGCGGCGGGCTCGTCGAACTCGCGTTCGGCGTAACGCTGCGCGAACTGATGGTCGACTACGGCGGCGGCACCGCCAGCGGCCGCCCGGCGCGCGCCGTGCAGGTCGGCGGCCCGCTCGGCACCTATCTGCCCGAGAGCCAGTGGGATATTCCGATGGACTACGAAGCGTATGCGGCGGTCGGCGCGGTCGTGGGCCACGGCGGTCTCGTCGTGCACGACGACACGTCGAATCTCGCCGATCTCGCGCAGTACGCGATGGAGTTCTGCACGCTCGAATCGTGCGGCAAGTGCACGCCGTGCCGCATCGGCTCGACGCGCGGCGTCGAGGTGATCGCGAAGATCCGCACGGGCGACACGTCCGAAAAGCAGGTCACGCTGCTGCGCGATCTGTGCGACACGATGGTGTCCGGCTCGCTCTGCGCGATGGGCGGCATGACGCCCTACCCCGTGCTCTCCGCGCTCAATCACTTCCCGGAAGACTTCGGTCTCGAACCCGTCGCGCAACAGAACGCGGCCGCCTGAACGAGGAACCACCATGTCCGACACGATCATGTCCCAAGCCGGTGGTTGCGGTTCCGGCAATTGCGCCTGCAAATCCGCGGCGATGAACAAGGCCAACGCACGCTCGCCCTTCGACGACACCGATTTCGGCACGCCGCTGCGCCACGCCGATGTCGACGTCACGCTCGAAATCGACGGCCAGTCCGTGACGGTTCCGGCGGGCACCTCGGTGATGCGCGCTTCCGTCGAAGCGGGCATCAACGTGCCCAAGCTCTGCGCGACCGACTCGCTCGAACCGTTCGGCTCGTGCCGTCTGTGTCTCGTCGAAATCGAAGGACGACGCGGCTATCCGGCTTCGTGCACGACGCCCGTCGAAGCGGGAATGAAGGTGCGCACGCAAACCGACCGCCTGCAAAAGCTGCGCCGCAACGTGATGGAGCTGTACATCTCCGATCACCCGCTCGACTGCCTCACCTGCCCCGCCAACGGCGACTGCGAACTGCAGGACATGGCGGGCGTGACGGGCCTGCGCGAAGTGCGCTACGGCTTCGACGGCGCAAATCACCTGAAGAACCAGAAGGACGAATCGAACCCGTACTTCACCTACGATCCGTCGAAGTGCATCGTCTGTAATCGCTGCGTGCGCGCCTGCGAAGAAACGCAAGGCACGTTCGCGCTGACGATCGCCGCGCGCGGTTTCGAATCGCGCGTCGCGGCCGGCGCGGGCGAGTCGTTCATGGATTCCGAATGCGTGTCGTGCGGCGCCTGCGTGGCTGCCTGCCCGACCGCGACGCTGCAGGAAAAGAGCGTGGTGATGCTCGGTCAGGCCGAACACTCGGTGGTGACGACCTGCGCGTATTGCGGCGTCGGCTGCTCGTTCAAGGCCGAGATGAAGGGCAACGAGGTCGTGCGCATGGTGCCGCACAAGAACGGCCAGGCGAACGAAGGCCATGCCTGCGTGAAGGGCCGTTTCGCGTGGGGCTATGCCACGCACAAGGACCGCATCAAGAAGCCGATGATTCGCGCGAAGATCACCGATCCGTGGCGCGAAGTGAGCTGGGAAGAAGCGATCGCTTATGCGGCCAGCGAGTTCCGCCGCATCCAGGCGAAGCATGGTCGCGATTCGATCGGCGGCATCACGTCCTCGCGCTGCACGAACGAAGAAACCTATCTCGTGCAGAAGCTCGTGCGCGCCGCGTTCGGCAACAACAACGTCGACACCTGCGCGCGCGTCTGCCACTCGCCCACCGGCTATGGCCTGAAAACCACGCTCGGCGAATCGGCGGGCACGCAGACCTTCGCCTCCGTCGATCACTCGGACGTCATCATGGTGATCGGCGCGAATCCGACCGACGGCCATCCGGTGTTCGGCTCGCGTCTGAAGCGGCGCGTGCGCCAGGGCGCGAAACTGATCGTCATCGATCCGCGCCGTATCGATATCGTCGATACCGCGCACGTGAAGGCCGAGCATCATCTGCAACTGCGCCCCGGCACCAACGTGGCGATGATCAACGCGCTCGCGCACACGATCGTCACCGAAGGGCTCGTGAACGAAGCCTTCGTGGCCGAGCGCTGCGAAACGCGCGCGTTCGAGCAATGGCGCGATTTCGTCGCGCTGCCCGAGAGCTCGCCGGAAGCGATGGAAGCGCTCACGGGCGTGCCCGCCGCGCTCGTGCGCGCCGCCGCGCGGCGCTATGCGCAGCCGGGCAATTCGGCGATCTATTACGGCCTCGGCGTCACGGAACACGCGCAGGGCTCGACGATGGTGATGGGCATCGCCAACCTCGCGATGGCCACGGGCAACATCGGCCGCGAAGGCGTGGGCGTGAATCCGCTGCGCGGCCAGAACAACGTGCAGGGTTCGTGCGACATGGGCTCGTTCCCGCACGAGCTGCCGGGCTATCGCCACGTGGGCGACGCCGAGACGCGCGCGCTGTTCGAGGACGCCTGGAACGTCGCGCTGCAAAGCGAGCCGGGCCTGCGCATTCCGAACATGTTCGAGGCGGCGCTCGACGGCACCTTCATGGGTCTCTACTGCCAGGGCGAGGACATCGTCCAGTCCGATCCGAACACGCAGCACGTGGCGGCGGCGCTCTCGTCGATGGAGTGCATCGTCGTGCAGGACATCTTCCTGAACGAGACGGCGAAGTACGCGCACGTGCTGCTGCCGGGTTCGTCGTTCCTCGAAAAGGACGGCACCTTCACGAACGCCGAGCGCCGCATCTCGCGCGTGCGCAAGGTCATGCCGCCGATCGCCGGTTACGCCGACTGGGAAGCGACGATCCTGCTCGCGCGCGCGCTGGGCTACGAGATGGGCTACACGCATCCGTCGCAGATCATGGATGAGATCGCGCGTCTCACGCCGACCTTCCACGGCGTCTCGTACAAACGGCTCGATGAAATGGGCAGCATCCAGTGGCCCTGCAACGAAGCGGCGCCGGACGGCACGCCGATCATGCACATCGACGCGTTCGTGCGCGGCAAGGGCAAGTTCGTGATCACGAAGTTCATCGCTTCGCCGGAAAAGGTCACGCGGCGCTTCCCGCTGCTGCTCACGACGGGCCGGATTCTGTCGCAGTACAACGTGGGCGCGCAGACGCGCCGCACCGACAACTCGCGCTGGCACGAAGAGGACCGGCTGGAGATCCATCCCGTCGACGCCGACGATCGCGGCATCCGCGAAGGCGACTGGGTGGGGATCGAATCGCGCGCGGGGCAGACCGTGCTGCGCGCGAAGGTCAGCACGCGCATGCAGCCGGGCGTGGTCTACACGACGTTCCACTTCCCCGAATCGGGCGCGAACGTCATCACCACGGACGCCTCGGACTGGGCCACCAACTGCCCCGAGTACAAGGTGACCGCGGTGCAGGTGAACCATGTGCAACAGCCGTCGGACTGGCAGCGCGAGTATTCGCGCTTCAACGAGACGCAGCTCGAATTGCACCGCTCGCGCGAACCGTTGACCACTTCGGGGAAATAAGCGATGAAAGCAGATCATCTGATCGAGATGGCGAACCAGATCGGCATGTTCTTCGATTCCTTGCCGGATCGCGAAGAAGCGCTGTTCGGGATTGCCGAGCACATCCGCAAGTTCTGGGAGCCGCGCATGCGCCGCACGCTGCTCGCGGCGCTCGACGGTCACGCGCAGGAAGAGGCGGGGTTCAGCGAGATCGTGTTCGCGGCGCTCTCGACGCATCGCGCGGCGCTGGCGCCTGCGGCTGCCTAGTTACGCTAACTATCTGTAGATAAGACGCCGCGCGGCCTCGACGGGCCGCGCGGCGTTTTCACGTTTACTCCGCAACCGGATGCGGCGACGATGCCGGCGAGAACCACGTCTCGCAATGCCGCAACAGCCCGTTGAGATCCGAATGCGGACGCCCACGCGCGCACAGATAGCCATCGGGCCGCACGAGATAGAACGCGGGCCGCGTGCGGCCATACGCATCGCCGAGCGAGGCCGCGCCGCCATCGACGGGCGGCGCTTCGCCCTCGGGCAGATCGGCGAGCCACCAGACGCGCACCGCGCGCGGCAGCACGCTTTCGACGGCTTCGGTGAACCGGCGCAAAGCCTCGACGCCGTTCTTCGCGTTCGCACCCGCGCTCGTGCCCTCGCCTTCGGCGATCGCATCCATCTCGCGCGCCACCTCGTCGTCGACGAGCAGAAACAGCGAGAAGCTCGCCGGATCGTGCAGATCGAAGATGCGCCCCTTGCCCGGCGCCTTGCCGAGCGGGCCGTCGACCACGCGCACCTGCGCATCGGGCGCGCGCTCGCCCGCGCGCGGACCGCCGTCGAGCACGCGTTCGAGCGTGAGCGGACTGCGCCGGTACTGAATCGACAACTCGCTGACCGCCTGGCGCGCCGCGTCGCGCAGCGGGCCGAGCGCGACCAGCGCCGGCATCACGCGCTCGCGCAGCAGCTTGAGCGGACCGTGATCGGCTTCGACGAGCTGCGTCATGAAGCTTGTCTGCTGCAAGACGATGCGCTCGATCGGATAGCGTTCGGCGTGATACGTGTCGAGCAGCCGATCAGGCGCGCCGCCGAGCGCGCGCGCGAGCTTCCAGCCCAGATTGAAGGCTTCCTGGATACCCGTGTTCATGCCCTGCGCGCCCGCCGGGCTGTGCACGTGCGCCGCGTCGCCCGCGAAGAACACGCGCTCCATGCGTAGCTGCCGCACCATGCGGCTGTTGACGTGAAAGTACGACGACCAGCTCATCTCGCTGATCGACACCGGATGATGCACGCGATGCTGCACGACCGCGCGGCACTCCTCGAGTGTGGGCACCGGCATCGCGCCTTCGGGCGCGGCGGGCAGCATCGTCTTGTGATCGGCGATCAGGCGATAGCGGCCATGGCCGTACGGAAAGATCGCGGCCAGCCCGTCGCCCGAGGCGAAGATGTGGAATTCGTCGTCAGACCACGGCGTGCTCGCGCTGAAGTCGGCGAGCAGGAACGACTGCGCGAGCGTCTCGCCGTCGAACTTCATGTTCAGTTGATGGCGCACCGTGCTGTGCGCGCCGTCCGCGGCGATCAGATACGCGCAGCGCAGCGCCTCGTTGCGGCCGTCGGCGCGGCGCACGTCGGCGCTCACGCCCGCCGAGCCCTGCACGAATTCGATCAGCTCCACGCCGCGCTCGATCTGCACGCCGAAGGTGGCGAGCTGCGCGGCGAGGATGCGCTCGGTTTCGGTCTGATCGATGAACAACAGATACGGATAGCGCGTGAACAGCGGATCGAAGTCGAGCCGCGCGCGGCGCTGGCCGTTCGAATAGAGATTGGCGACGTGGGCGCGATGGCCGCGTTCGAGAAACGGCTCGACGATGCGATGCTGCTCGAACAGTTCGAGTGTGCGCGCCTGAATGCCGATGGCGCGCGAATAACGTCCGGGCGTGTGCGCGCGATCGATCACGCGGACCGGAATGCGCGCGCGGGCAAGACTCAGCGCGGCGGCGAGACCCGTAGGCCCCGCGCCGACGATGAGCACGGACGGCTGGGAGAAAGCCTCGGTCATGCAGACCTCCATGCGGTCGACATGACTCGTAGTGTACGCCCGCAACCCGCTTGTCCGGCTGGCGCCGGCAGGTTCAGCGTGTCCTGCCACGCATGGCGCATCGGCGACCGCGTATCGACGTAACGACTTAAAAGCTCAGCGATGGATCTGTGTCGCGCCGTCGAGCGAGCAACGATGCGCGCTGGTGCCGAGATCGACTTGCAGCGTCACATGCGTCATGCGAAAGCGCTCGCCGAGCGAGCTGACGATCGCATCGAGCACCGCGTCGCCGGGATGGCCCGCGGGCATCACGAGATGCGCGGTCAGCGCGGTGCCGGTGGTCGAGAGCGCCCAGACATGCAAATCGTGCACGTCGGTCACGCCTTGCTGCTCTGCGAGAAAGACGCGAATACGCTCGATGTCGACGCCTTGCGGCACCGCCGCGAGCGCGAGCCGCACCGACTCGCGCAGCAGGCCCCACGTGCCGTAGACGATCACACCCACGACCGCGATGCTCATCGCCGGATCGACCCAGTTCCAGCCGGTCGCGAGGATCACGAGGCCGCTCACGGCGACGGCGGCGGACACGGCGGCGTCGGCGGCCATGTGCAGGAACGCGCCGCGAATGTTCAGATCGTCGGCCTGGCCGCGCATGAACAGCCACGCCGAAAAGCCGTTGACCACGATGCAGAGCGTCGCGACCACGAAGACGTCGAAGCCCGCGACGCTCGCCGGATGCAGGAGCCGCCCCACCGCTTCGGCGAGAATCGCGCCGCAGGCCACGAGCAGCAACGCGGCGTTGGCAAGCGAGGCGAGGATCGACGAGCTGCCGTAGCCGAACGTGAAGCGCGCCGACGGACGGCGCGTGGCGAGCCAGGCGGCGCCCCAGGCGAGCAGCAGGCCGAGCACGTCAGAGAGATTGTGGCCCGCGTCGGCGAGCAGCGCGGTCGAATGCGCGATCACGCCGTACACCGCCTGCGCGATCACGATGACGAGGTTCAGCGCGACGGCCAGCGCGAACGCGCGGTGATGGCCCGGGGCGGGCGCGTGGTGGTGGCTGTGGTTGTGGCCGTGGCCGTCGTGATCGGCGTGATCGGCTTGCTGGGCGTCGTGCCGGTGGTGATCGTGCGCATCGCCGTGATCGTGCGGATGCTCGTGCGCGGCAGTCATCGTCCATGCTCCTGCCCGGCCGAGACCGGTTCGGCCACATGCGCGAGCATGCCCGCCAGCATCGCACCGATATGCGCGTCGGCGGCGGCGTAGAAGACCTGCTTGCCCTCGCGCTCGGCCCGCACGATGCGCGCCGCGCGCAAGCGCCGCAGATGATGGCTGACGAGCGATGGCGAGAGTCCGAGCGCGTCGGCGATCGCGCCCACGGCGCGGCGTCCCGCCACGCAGAGCAGCACGATCTTCAGGCGCGTCGGGTCACCCAGCAGGCGGAACAAATCGGCGAGCGGCGCGACCCGCTCGTCGGTGGAAAATTCGGTGGAAAATTCGGTGGAAAATTCGCCGCGAAATTCGCCGCGAAATTCGGCGGAAAACGTCGGCATGGTCAGGATCCGCAACATATGAACCGTCATTCATACGTTAGGCGCGATGCGATAAAACCGCAACGTTACCTTTCAACTTCGCGGTAGCCTCCCCCGAGTGTGGGAAAATGGCGGGTTCGTTTTCTATACGTCTCGCCACTGGTTCATGGAACAGGTCTTTGTCCGCGCGTACGCCGCACATCGCGACGGCCGGCTGGCTGATGCCGAGCGCGGTTACCGCGCGACGCTCGCCGCCGATCCCGTGCACGTCGATGCGCTGCATCTGCTCGGCGTGCTGCGGCATCAACAGGGCCAGCACGCCGAAGCGGCGGACCTCGTTCGCCGCGCGGTCGAGCTGCGTCCCGAAGACGCCGCGCTCCAGCTGAACCTGGGCAACGCGCTCAAGGCGCTCGGCGAGCTGGAGGGCGCGATCGAGCGCTTTCGCAACGCGCTCACGCTCGCGCCCGCCTTCGCGCTCGCGCACTACAACCTCGGCAACGCCTACGCGTCGATCGGCCGCCACGAGGACGCGATGTACGCGTTCGGCCACGCCGTGCGCCTGCAGCCCGGCGACGCCTCATCGCACAACAACCTCGGCAACGCGCTGCACGCGCTCGGCCGCCACGCCGAAGCCGCCGAAGCCTTCCGCCGCGCGCTCAAGATCCGCCCCGGCCACGCGGGCGCGCACAACAACCTCGGCATGGCGCTGAACGCGCTCGGCGACAGCGCGGGCGCGGTCGAGCACTTTCAGAAGGCGCTGCGGCGCGAGCCGCGCTTCGTCGCGGCGCACTTCAATCTGGCGAATACGCTCGACGCCACCGGCTACCACGCCCAGGCCGTCGCCGGATTCGAGGCGGCGCTGGCTTTGCAGCCGCAGTTCCCGCCCGCGCTGTTCGGCCTCGGCAATGCGCTC
Source organism: Paraburkholderia sp. J94 (assembly GCF_905220285.1). NCBI lineage: Bacteria > Pseudomonadati > Pseudomonadota > Betaproteobacteria > Burkholderiales > Burkholderiaceae > Paraburkholderia > Paraburkholderia sp. J94. Next base: position 396,185 of record NZ_CAJMZH010000003.1, read on the forward strand.
GCCGCGCAGGGGCGTTACGCCGAAGCGATCGGTCCCTATGAACGCGCGATCGGCTTCGATCCGAAGTTCGCACTCGCCTGGCTCGCGCTCGGCAACGCGCATCACGCGCTCGGCCGCCACGCCGCCGCCCTGCGCGCCTTCGACGAAGCGCTGCGCGTGCGCCCGGAACTGGCCGCCGCGCACCTGAACCGCGCGCTGACCTGGCTCACGCTCGGCGACTTCCGGCGCGGCTTGCCCGAATACGAATGGCGGCTCGATCCGGCTTTTCGCGACGAAGCGGCCGCGCGCGGGACGCCCGTCGCGTTGTCCGCGGATGCCCTGCCCGGCGCGCTGCCGCGCTGGTGCGGCGAGCCGCTCGCGGGCCGCACGCTGCTGATCCAGGCCGAGCAAGGTTTCGGGGACACGCTCCAGTTCGTGCGCTTCGCGCCCCAGATCGCGGCGCGCGCGCAGCAAAGCGGCGCGCGCGTCGTGCTCGAAGTGCAGGCGCCGCTGATTCCGCTGATCGCGCCCGCCGCCGAAGCCGCGCGCGTCGCGCTGATCCCGCAAGGCGCGCCGCGCGCCAGCATCGACGCCGACCTGCACATTCCGCTGCTGTCGCTGCCGCTCGCGCTCGGCACCACGCCCGACACGCTGCCCGCCGCCCCGTCGTATCTGAGCGTGCCCGCCGCGTATCGGCGCAAATGGCGCGGCTCGCTCGGCGGCCAGGCGCGGCGCAAGATCGGCCTCGCCTGGTCGGGCCGGATCCAGAAGCAGGAAAACCGCGCGCTGCCGCTCGCCGCGCTCGATCCGCTGTTCGCGCTCGACGGCATCGACTGGATCGTGCTGCAACCGGATCTGAGCGCCGCCGAACACGCCGCGCTCGACGCCCATCCGCGCGCGCGCACGATCCATCGGCTCGGCGACAAGCTCGACGATTTCGCCGACACCGCCGCCGTGATCGAACGCCTCGACGCCGTCGTCTCCATCGACACGTCGATCGCCCACCTCGCGGGCGCGCTGGGCGCGAAGCTCTGGCTTATGCTGCCGTTCGCCGCCGACTGGCGCTGGTTCACGGGCACCGACACGAGCCCGTGGTATCCGCGCGCGCGCCTCGTGCGCCAGCCGCGCCCCGGCGACTGGGACGCCGTGGTCGCGAGCGTCGCGCACGCGTTGCGCGAAGGCTGACGCAGGTATCGCGGCCCGCGCCGCGCAGGCAATAAAAAACCCCGCATTTGCGGGGTTTTTTATGCGTGCAGCAAGGACGTCAAGCAACGCGATGCGTCAAACGGCCTTGTACTGATTGCGCGCCGCCGACGTGCGATAGAGCACGAGCGTCGCGATCAAACCGCAAATGCCAGCGACGCCCATCCACGCGCCCGGCGCGGCCTTGTTGCCGCTCACGTGAATCAGGTAGGTCGAGATCGCGGGCGTGAAGCCGCCGATCGTCGTCGCGAGACTGTAGGCGAGCGAGAAACCGGCCGTGCGCACATCGGCGGGCATGATTTCGGTCAGCGCCACGACCATCGCGCCGTTGTAGCAGCCGAACAGGAACGAGAGCCACAACTCGACCGTCAGCAGGCGGCCGAACGACGGATCGGCGACCAGCCATTGCACGGCCGGATACGAGGTGAGGATGGTCAGCACGGTGAAGGTCAGCAGCACCGGACGGCGGCCGACGCGGTCCGAAATCGCGCCCGAAACCGGCAGCCAGAACAGATTCGACAAGCCGATGCAGACCGTGACGACGAGCGTATCGAGTTCGCCGAGCTTGAGCACTTCCTTGCCGAACGTCGGCGTATAGGCGGTGATCATGTAGAACGACACCGTCGTCATGATGACCATGCCCATGCCGCCGAGCACGATGCCCCAGTTCTGCATCATCGACGCCATGATTTCGCGGATCGACGGACGATGCTTCTTCTTCGCGAACTCCTCGGTTTCCTGCAGCGAGCGGCGGATGAAGAACAGGAACGGCACGATGCAGCAGCCGATGATGAACGGCACGCGCCAGCCCCACGCCGTCATGTCCTCGACCGGCAGGATGCGATGCAGCAGCACGCCGAGCAGCGCCGCGAACACCACGGCCACTTGCTGGCTGCCCGACTGCCACGCCACGTAAAAGCCCTTGTTGCCCTTCGTCGCGATCTCGGAGAGATAGACCGAGACCCCGCCCAGTTCCACGCCCGCCGAGAAACCTTGCAGCAGACGCCCGAGCAGCACGAGCACGGGCGCGAGGAATCCGATCGTCGCGTAGCCGGGCACGACCGCGACCGCGAGCGTGCCGAGCGCCATCAGACCGAGCGTCAGAATCAGACCCTTGCGGCGGCCATGATGGTCGATGTACGCGCCGAGGATGATCGCGCCGAGCGGCCGCACCAGAAAGCCCGCGCCGAACACGGACAGCGAGAGCATCAGGGAGGCGAAGGCGTCGTTGCTGGGGAAGTAGGTCCGGGCGATCGCCGAAGCGTAATAGCCGTAGACCATGAAGTCGTACATTTCCAGGAAGTTGCCGCTCGTCACGCGGAAAACGGTCCTGAATTTCGATTCGCTCGATACGGCGTGGGACGCGGTAGACATGACGTTCTCGTAGAGAGACAGCCGGACGGCGGCCCGGCAACGACCTGGCGACAACCTGGTAACGATGGGCGCCGATGCGCACGCGCCGACGGGCGCTCCGCCGACGGGCGCTCATTATCCGGCTGGCCCGGACGAGCATATATCGGGGAAAACCTCACAACCCACACGCAACGTGCGCCAACGTCTCGCATTTATTTCTAAAACCATTCAATTATTTCATTACGCTTTCGCTTCATGCGCTTTGAAGGCGGCACGCGCTGGCCTATCGTGCACAATAGTGGACCGATGCGGCGGAGCGATGCTGAGCGCACGCCTGCACAGCGCTTGCGCCCGCTCCGATCGCCGCCGCCCGTCCCACGCCGCCCGTACTTGCCGCCGACACCTCGCATGCCCATCGCCGCTCCCCTGATCCTGCGCCCGGCCACCGCCGCCGATGCCGACCTGCTCGCTGCCATGCACGCCGCCAGTTGGCAAGCGACGTATCGCGGCCTGCTGCCCGCCGCCTTTCTCGACCGGGAGGTGGGCGCCGAGCGCGCCGCGTACTGGCGCGCGCGCATGGAAGCGCCCGGCGCGGAACGCCGGCTCGTGCTGATCGCCGAACTCGAAGCCGACTCGAACAGCGAGACCCAAGCCGATGACGCGGTCCGCACGCCTGCGGGATTCGTCTGCGTCGAGCGCCAGCCCGAATCGCCGTGGGGCGTGCTGCTCGACAATCTGCACGCGCTGCCGGCGCACCAGGGCATCGGCGTGGGCAAGACGCTCATGGAGGCGGCGCAGCGCTGGGCCCGCGGACAAGGCGAATCGCAGCTCTATCTGTATGTGCTCGACGGCAACGCGCCCGCGATCGCGTTCTACGAACGCCAGGGCTGGGAATACTCGGGCGCCGAACCCGACCACATGGGCGGCGTCGACATCACGGCGCTGCGCTACGTCTATCGGCTCGACGCGCGCAAATAAGCGGCGCGCTGGTCACGGCCTGGTGGGGTCGTGGTGGGGTCAGCTTCGTTTTTTCAGACCTATCCGATAGACCATCGGTAGCCTCGCTCGCATGATTAAGAATCCATTTCTATAATCCGGCGCGCGTTGGCCAGCTCAATGGCCAGCTAGTCGTGCGCGCTTCGTCCATCAGGGCATGCCTCACCCGCCTTGCCGATGCAGCGAGAGACTCATGTCAACTTATCCGTTAGTTCAAGTCGAAGGCGCACTGGCCCTGCCCCACATGCGCCCCCTCGACCGCGTCCCGCCGCCGTTCGGCCGCGAGTGGGCGTTGATCCCGCCGCACTTCAGCCTGCGCACCGAACTTCATGCGCTGTACGCCGCCCTGCTGCGCACGGTCTGCCTGAGCGCCGAAGCGTTCCGCAAAGTCTGCCGCTGGGAGTCCGGGCGCCGCACACGGTCCGAAACGCCGCGCCCGGCCGCTGCGCCCGTCGGCGCGAAGCTGGATGTCGCGCAGGCGCAGCGGGCGGCAGCCGCGTCGTTGCAGCGCAAGGCGGCGGGTGCGTCGGCGGCTTCGGCGTCGATGGCGGCAGACAGCGCGCCCGTCGAGCGCACGCCGCCGCGCAATCACAAGCTCACGGCCAGCGCGGTCGGCATCGGCGGCGCGGCGCTGCTTGCGTGGATCGTCGCCAGTCATGTGCAGGTCGGAGAAAGCAAACGCACGCCCGAGGCGGCGTCCAAAGCACCGGTCAACCAGGACGCTTCGGCGTCGCAACGTCTGGCCGAAGCGCGCGCGTCGCATGATCTGAGCTATTCGGGCAGCGTCGTTGCGAGTGCACCGCACATCGCGCGCGGCGGCACGCCGGCGACCGACGCCGCAGCCACGAGCACCCCGCGCAAACCGGTGGGAACGGGTGTGGCGATCGGGGCCACCGTGGTGGCGCAACAGCCCAACGCGGCTGCGACTACGGCAGCAACTTCCGCGGCAATCCCGGCAGCAACCTCAGCGGCAGCAACCTCAGCGGCGGCTCGATCCGCCCTGCCCGCCAACGTGAAGCCCGCTGAATCGGCCACGCCTGCCGCGGCCCTTCGCACGCCCAAGGCCGCGCCCCTGAGCGTCGAACGTCACGACTACGCGGCGGCCGCCAACCCGAACACCCCGATGCGCGCCACGCTCGCGCCCAAGGCCGAGCCCGCCAGCCGCGCAGCCATCAAGGCGAAGGCGCGTCACGCATCGGCCGCGTCAAGCGAAACGCGCGAAACCCGCACGCAAACCGCACGCGGCAACACCAGCCGCCACGCGGCGCACGAGTTCGCGCCGCAGCACAGCGCACCGCTCGCCGTGACACGCCGCGCGCATGGCGCGTACTCGACCGCCGAAATGTATTCCCCGCGCCAGCACAGCGTCGAGGCAGCCGACGACTACGCATCGGTGACCACGTACGCCGTGACGCACGCCGCGCCGCAATCGGCCAGCCGCGCATCGACATCGGCGGACGGTACGGAATGGGTCAACCACGTTTCGCAGCGCCGTGTGACCGAAGTCCCGGACCGCTTCTCGAAATAAGCGCGGGACCTGCGCCACGGTTCAGGCGCCCCAACAAAAAGCCCGGCAATCTGCCGGGCTTTTTTCTTCCTGCCGCCTTCGCGCGACCAACGGCTATCGCCGCGATCCCGGCAAGCCCAATTCCGTCTCGCGCTGCAACTGATCCACCTGATTCTGCAACGTGCGCAACTGCGTTTGCGCCTGCACCTTCTGCGCGTTGAGCGAGCGCGCGTCGACCTGCATCTGACGCTGATAATCGTCCACGCGCGCCTGCTGCGTGCGTGCCACGTCGAGGTCGGCCTGCAAGCGGCGCGCGCGATCTTCGTTGATGGCGATCACACGCTCGATGAACGCCTTCTGCGCCTCAAGTTGCGTGCGGCGGATTTCCACGTCCGAAAGCCGCTGCGTCTGCTGCGCGAAGTTCCCATAGATCGCTTCCGCGCGAGTTTCGTCCTGCGAACGGATCACGCGCCAGAAATGCTTGTCCTGGAACAGCACGATGTAATACGTCATCTCCGGCGGATAGAAAAACAGGCTCGCGCCGTAGCTGGCGTTGTAGGTCGTGCGCATTTCGACGAGTTGCTGATCGTGGATCAGCTGCATCAGCGTGGCGACGTCGCCCTGCGTGGCGCCCACCGTTGCCTGATCGTCGACGATGCCCGCGGCCGGCAGTGCGTCGACGGGCTGCGGGGTCAGGCTGTCGAGCGACGGACGGCTGCCGGCGACCGGCACGGCTTCGCTCGCGGGCGCGCCGGCCCACGCGGCCGCACCATGCTGCATCGACAGAATGGCTGCGGCAGCCAGCAAGGCGCGGCGCACGGGAAGGGTTTGCTTCATGACTGCCTGTTCCGTTGTGGATTCCTCGTAACCGCTTATTATCGCCGCCCGAAAATCTCAAAAACGGCATTAAATTCGGATAACCGAAGAATCCATCCGACGCTTATCTGAAATCACTGACCCCGTTGCAGGAATCGCGGTCCGCTGACCGGCAAGAAAAAAGGGGCGAACATCTCGCCCCTTTTTTGCTGGATCGCGCGGCGTGCACCGGCCCGCGCGTCAAGACCTGCGGATCAGAACCGTGTCTCGCGCGCCGCCCGCAGGAACGCATCGAGCAGCGGCGTGCAGTCGAGCAGCTCCGCGCCGCCCGCGCGATGGAACTCGGGGTGCCACTGCACGCCCACCACGAACGGCGAACGGCGATAGCGCACCGCTTCGATCAGCCCGTCGCCGGCCGACACGGCCTCGACCGTGAGATCGCGGCCCAGCGAGCGCACCGCCTGGTGATGGATCGAGTTCACGACGGCCTCGCGGCGGCCCGGGAACATGCTCGCCAGCGACGAGCCCTCGGGGAACGTGATCGCGTGCCGATGCTGATCGTAGTGCTCGCTCACGTGCACGCCCGCAGTCGGCACGTCGGTGGCGATGTCCTGGTACAGCGTGCCGCCGAACGCCACATTGATCAGCTGGCAGCCGCGGCACACGCCGAGCACCGGCTTGCCCGACTCGATGAACTCGTGCAGCAGTTCCAGTTCGTACATGTCGCGCACGCGGTCGCCGGGCCACTCCGGGCGTGCGGCGGTTTCGGCGTAGGTCTGCGGCGAGACGTCGGCGCCGCCTTGCAGCAGCAGGCCGTCGAGATGCTTCGCGTAATCGCGCAGACGAATATTGCTCGGATGCAGCATGCCCTGATGGCCGACCGTCGGAATCATGAAGACGATCACGTCGCGCGACATGACCCAGTGCGCGATCGATTCCTCCAGATATTGCAGCGTCTTGCCGCGCAAACCCTGCGCGCCCGGCTCGGGGTGAAAGATGCGCGCCGACACGCCGATGCGCAGCGTGCGCTGGGTGATGCGCTGCCCGGCGCGGTCGAAAATCTGCCGCGCGCGCGCCGCGATGATGCGCCCAAGCACCGACCACGCCGAATCGCTCGGCCGCAGATAGCGCGGCGGATCGGGCGGCAGCGCGCCCGGCGGCGGCGGATTCTGCGCGCTGAAATCGGGTGCCTGGCCAAAGCCCGCGGGCGCGGCGCCGGGCCGCGCGCCGGCAGCCTGCGGCTCAGGCGCGGCGGGCGGTTCGGCAGGCGTCTTCGCGGCGGCGTCCGCCGCGCTCTGCGCGCCCGTTGGCGCGGGCGCCTGACGGCCGGCGTCGGCGGTTTCCTCGATGTGCACCTTCGGCACGTTCGCCGACGGCTTGCGCGACGCGGCCACCTCGGCTTCCTGACGCGCCACCGCGCGCGCCGCAGACTCGCGCGCCTCGGCCGCCTGCTCGGCGTGGGTGGGCTGCGCGGGCTGGCCGCCGCCCGGTTCTTCGTCGGCGCCGCCGCCCGAACTGTCCGCGCCGGAGACGTCGGACGTCACCGACGACGCGCTCGCGGGCGCATCGGTCGACGCGCGTCGCGCGGCTTCATCGGCAGGACTGGGGGGAGCAGAACCCGTGGCGGAACCAGCGGGCGTCGAAGCAGGAGGAGCGGATGCGCCAGGCTCGGAGGACTGGGCGGGACGGCCAGCGCCGTCGGGAACCTCGGGGTGGTCGGTCTTGTTATCGCTCATGACGTGGGGACGGGCGCGCCGCGCGCGCGAACGAATGAACAGGCCTCCGATTATGCGTCGCACCGCAGGCCGTTGCCACCCCAATGCACAATTGCTCACATTCCGTGACACTGCGCGCGGCACGGCGCACCGCCCCGCAAGCGCCATGCCGCCCCGACGGCCCCGACGCATGCGGGCATCACGCGTGCAATACGCGTGTCATACGCGGCGTCAGCGCGCCGTCACAACGGTCACGAATCCTGGCGCTCGTCGAACGTCTCGCGCAGCGCGATCTGCATGCTCGCGTGGATCTTCACGCACCAGCGCCACAGCAGCATCGTCAGCACCGCCGCGCAAACGAGCACGCCGATCAGGAAGCCCGTCGGCGGCAGAATCGTGCCCGAGAGCGCGGCCACCAGCACGAACACGCCGATCATCGACACGGCCGGCACCAGTTCCGCGATCGCGTGGCGCAGCGCGCGCGTGAAGCGCCCCGCCTTCTCCGGCTGCACGCTCACCTCGGCGAGCAGCAGCGCGAGCGACTGCGTCTTGCGCCACACGGCGACGAGGAACGGCATCGCGAGCACGAGCGCCGCGCTCCACAGCACGACGCGCTGGATGCGCTCGTCGGGCACCCAGCTCGCGATCAGCGGCGCGGCGTAACGCGCGCCATACGACATGCCGATGAAAATCGCCGACACCAATGCGAGATTCACCGCGATCTGCAGCACGATGCGCCGCGTGAGCGAAAAGAGCGTCGGCCCGTTGGAGCGCGGCATCAGCGCGCGCAGCCACTGGCTGTACAGGCCGAACACGTTGGAGACGGCGGGCGGCATGGCGCGCGCGAGGCGCTGCGAAAGCGGATCGGCGACGCGGATCAGATACGGCGTGGTCAGCGTCGTAATCGCCGACACCGTCACCGCGATCGGATAGAGAAAGCCGCTCGTGACCTTCAGCGTCAGGCCGAGCGAGGCGATGATGAACGAGAACTCGCCGATCTGCGACACCGTCATGCCCACGCGCATCGCCGTGCGGCCGTCGCGGCCCGCGAGGAAGGTGCCCAGTCCGCACGACACCAGCTTGCCGAACACCACGGCGAGCGAGATCACGGCGATCGGCCACGCGTAGTCGACCAGCACGAGCGGATTGAGCATCAGCCCGATCGTCACGAAGAAGATCGCCGAGAACGCGTCGCGCAGCGGCGCGACCAGATGCTCGATACGCTCCAGATGCCGCGACTCGGCCATCACCGCGCCGATCAGGAACGCGCCGAGCGCGATCGAATAATCGAGCTTCACGACCAGCAGGCAGAAGGCGAAACAGAAGCCGAGCACGGAGACGAGCAGCATCTCGTCGCTGCCCACGCGCGCCACGTAGCCGAGCACGCGCGGCACGATCAGGATGCCCGCCAGCAGCGAAACCAGCATGAACAGCAGCAGCTTGCCGAGCGTGATCAGCGCGATGCCGGGCGACAGCTCGCCGGTCTGCGCGATGCCGCCGAGCAGCACCAGCATGGCGATGCCCAGAATGTCCTCGACGATCAGAATGCCGAACACGAGCTGCGCGAACGGTTCGCGCTTCACGCCCAGATCGGCGAGCGCCTTGACGATGATGGTGGTCGACGAAATCGCCAGGATCGCGCCGAGAAACAGCGAATCCATCGCGGCCCAGCCGAACGCGCGGCCGATCTCGTAACCGAGCCAGAGCATCACGACGATTTCGGAGATGGCCGCGACGATGGCCGTCGCGCCGACCTGAAAGAGCTTGCGCAGGCTGAATTCGAGCCCGAGCGAAAACATCAGGAACACCACGCCGAGTTCGCCCATCGTCTGGATGGTCTGCTCGTCGTGGATCAGCTGAAACGGCGGCGTGTACGGCCCGATGATCACGCCCGCCGCGATATAGCCGAGCACGACCGGCTGCTTCAGGCGATGAAACAGCACGGTGACGATCCCCGCGATCGCCATCACCACTGCCAGATCCTGAATGAAGCCGATTCCTTGATGCATGTACGATATTCCTTACAAAACGCTGTCTGATGCCTGAATGTTACCCGATGATCGCCGTCGGCCAAATCGTCGCAATCGAAAAAAGCACGGCCTACAATGATGTGTCCCTGGCGGCGCGGGCCGCGCACCCCCGATGCCCGCTCCGGGCCGCCTTGCCGCCGCGCTGCCGCGCCACTCCACCGCTGCTTAACGAACCGCCATCGAGCCGCCTCTCGCCATGACCGCTTCCGCTGCTTCCCCCGCTTCCGCTTCCCCGTTCGCGCCGTTCCCGCCGCTCGCCCAGCTGGCCGCCGATCTGGCCGCGGGCCGCACCACGAGCCGCGCGCTCGCCGAAACCGCGCTCGCGCGCATCGCCGATCCGGCCGGACAGGGCGCGACCGTGTTCACGCACGTCGACGCCGAACGCGTGCGCGCCGCCGCCGACGCGCACGACCGCCTGCGCGCGTCGGGCACGGTGCTCTCGCCGCTCGCGGGCATTCCGGTGTCGGTGAAGGATCTGTTCGACGTGCAGGGCGAAGTCACGCGCGCGGGCTCCACGGCGCTCGCCGGCGCGGCGCCCGCCGAGGCCGACGCGCCCGTGGTCGCGCGCCTGCGCCGCGCGGGCGCGCTGCTGATCGGCCGCACCAATATGAGCGAGTTCGCGTTTTCCGGGCTCGGCCTCAATCCGCATTACGGCACGCCGCTCTCGCCGTACCACCGCGACGTGAAGGGCGACGAGCGCGTCTCGGGCGGCTCGTCCTCGGGCGCGGCGGCTTCGGTCGCCGACGGCATGGCCGCCGTCGCGCTCGGCACCGACACCGGCGGCTCGCTGCGCATTCCCGCCGCGTTTTGCGGCTTGACCGGCTTCAAGCCCACCGCCGCACGCATTCCGCGCAGCGGCGGCGTGCCGCTCTCGACCACGCTCGACTCGTTCGGCCCGATCGGCAACAGCGTCGCGTGCTGCGCGCTGGTCGACCGCCTGCTCGCCGGCCTCGCGCCGGTCGTGCCGGGCGCGCGCCATCTGGAAGGCGTGCGCATCGGCGTGCTGACGAACTACGTGACCGACGACGTCGATCCCGCCATCGCCGAAAGCCTCGACACGGCGCTCAAGCATCTCGACGCCGCGGGCGCGATCGTCAACGAGGTGCGCTTCGCGCCGTTCGAGCAGTTCGCGCAGATCAACCGCATCGGCTTGTCGTCGATGGAAGCGTACGCGTGGCATCGCGAGCTGATCGCGCAGCATCGCGGCGAGTACGACGCGCGCGTGCTCGCGCGCATCCTGAAGGGCGAGGCGGCGACCGCCGCCGACTACATCGACCTGATCGCCGCGCGCGCGGCCGTGATGGAGCAGGCGCAGGCCACGCTGTGGTCGCGCTTCGACGCCGTGATCGCGCCGACCGTGCCGATCGCGCCGCCCGCCGTCGCCCCGCTCGCCGCCGACGCCGACTTCTTCGCGCGCATTAATGCGCTGGTGCTGCGCAATCCGAGCGCCTTCAATTTCCTCGACGCCTGCGCGCTGTCGCTGCCGATCCATCATCCAGGCGACGCACCCGTGGGCCTGATGCTGGCCGCCGCGCCCTACGCCGACGACGCGCTGCTCGCCATCGGCCGCGGCGTGGAAGCGGTGCTCGCGCCGCTGCGCTGAAATTACGGGCGCAGGCGGCGGCTGATCGGGAGACTGATCGGGAGACTGATCGGGAGACTGATCGGAGAACTGCTCGGGAGACTTAGCCGACGCTAAAACAGTCGCGGATCGTCACGCGCGTCGAATCGCGCAACGTTCCGCGACAAGCCGCTTCCTCGCGCGGCGCAACCTTCGCGCTAGAATCCCGACACGCCGTCGCCGCCGCGCCCGTCGCGCGCGCTGCGCCACTCACCCGAAGAAAAACGCCACATGAACGACGATAACGCGCTGTTGCGCCGCGAACGCGGCCTGCTGGTCCTGCTTGGTCTGATCTGCCTCGCGCTGCTGGCCGGCGCAATCTACATGCAGTACGTGAAGCATCAGGACCCGTGTCCGCTGTGCATTCTCACGCGCTATTTCACGCTGCTGATCGCCGTGTTCGCGTTCCTCGGCGCGCGCCTGACGAGCTGGCGCGGGGTGCGCGTGCTCGAAACGCTCATCGTGCTGTCGGCGGCGGGCGGCATGGTGGCCTCCGCGCGTCTCGCGTGGGTGCAGGCCTTCCCGAGCTTCAGCTGCGGTTTCGACACGCTGCAACCGATCGTCGACGCCCTGCCGCCCGCGCACTGGCTGCCCGGCATCTTCAAGGTGCAGGGCCTGTGCGAAACCACCTACGCGCCGATTCTCGGCCTGACGCTGCCGCAGTGGTCGCTCGTCGCGTTCGCCGTGATCTTCCTCGCGGTGCTCGCGAGCCTGTGGCGCAACCGCCGCCGCCAGGTGTCGTGGCCCGGCATCCGTCGCTGATTCCGCACCACACCGCTCGACGTCTCCCGCTTCACGCCGCGCCGCCCGCCCTGGGCGGCGCGTTCGTTTACCTCCCTGGTTTCGCGCTGGGCGGCTCAAAGGGCCGCATCGACATGCGCCGCACATGCCCGCCGGCTGATAGCCCCCATCATGCGCAGGGAATACTTTCCTGCCGCTGTCAGTGCTAAATTCGAGACTGGATGGCGATCTACGTGCGCGAGGCCGATCAAGGCTCGTCGGGTTTCTGCGTAACGCGCGCCTGATCCGCAATGTCTCCTGGGCTTCACATGACAACGCACACCATCCGACTCTTCCGCGATTCGTCCGCACCCCGCCCGTCCTTTCCGGTTGGGCGCGGCCGCGCCCCGCATTCGCTCCCGCCTGCGATGGCCGATCACCTCGCCACGCCGCTTCCGCATACCCGGTTTCGTCATCTCGATGCGCGCGTTCCGCGAGCGTCGGTCCACTGCCGCGCACCCGGCGCCATGACGATGCGTCGTCGCGAACCCCTCGGGTTCTGGCATGCTCGAACCCTTGAGCGCGCGGCAGCGGCAAGCCGCGCGCGACGCCATGACGATCCACCGGCCGCGCGCCCGGCGCGCCGCCCCGCAGTTTTGTAGGAGATGCACCCGATGCAAGCCTGGCTCACCGATCTGCAGCAATTGCTCGCGCATGGCGACGCCGCCGTGCTCGTGACCGTCGCGCGCGTGGAAGGCTCGGCGCCGCGCGAGGCCGGCACGAAGATGATCGTCACGCGCGAGGCCGCGCGGCACACGATCGGCGGCGGCCATCTGGAATGGAAGGCCATCGAGATCGCCCGCCAGGTGCTGCGCGACGGCATGCGCACGCCGCACGCGCGCCGTCTGGAACGCCTCGCGCTCGGCCCGAGCCTCGGCCAGTGCTGCGGCGGCGCGGTCGTGCTCGCCTTCGAGCGCCTCGACGTGGCCGACCTCGGCTGGCTCGCCACGCTCGCGCGCCGGCTCGGCGCGGGCGCATCGACCGTTCGTAGCGTATCATTCCGCTCCTCGCGGAATGGCGAGCCCGCCACGGCATCGGCCAGCCTGGACGCCAGCGTCGACGCCGTCATGCTGTCCGAGCCGGAGCCGGGCGCGCAAACGCCCGACTGCCTGCTCTGGGACACCCGTTCGGCCTCGCCCGGCGAAGGCACGATCCTGCTCACCGAGACCATCGCGCCGAACGACTTTCCCGTCGTGCTGTTCGGCGCGGGCCACGTGGGCGCGGCGCTCGTGCGCGTGCTCGGCACGCTGCCCTGCCGCGTGCGCTGGGTCGACGCGCGCGACGCGGCGTTTCCCTCGCCGGAAGCGTTCGCGGCGCTGGGCGCGCCGAACGTCGTCATCGACGCCAGCGACGCGCCCGACGAAGCCGTCGACGCCGCGCCGCCCGGCACCAGCTTCATCGTGATGACGCACGATCATGCGCACGACCTCGATCTCGCCGAACGCATCCTGCGGCGCGGCGACTTCGTGTTCTTCGGCATGATCGGCTCGCACGCGAAGCGCAAGCAGTTCGAGCACCGGCTGGCCGCGCGCGGCATCGACCCGTCGCAGATCGCGCGCATGAACTGCCCGCTCGGCGTGGACGGCATCGTCGACAAGTCGCCCGAGGTCATCGCCATTTCGGCCGCCGCGCAGTTGCTGCAGGCGATCGAGGCCGCCTCGGCGCCCGTGCGCGCGACGGCCGCCATGCCCCATTCCGCGTGATGTCACCTATTGAACGAACAGAATCGACCGACCACACCATGACGATCACGACCCACGCTAATCCGCTCGTCCAGAAGGCCTTCGGCGCGCCCAAGGCCGAGCTGCACATCCATATCGAAGGCTCGCTCGAACCCGAGCTGATCTTCGCGCTCGCGCAGCGCAACAACGTGACGCTCGCCTACGAGTCGATCGAGGCGCTGCGCGCGGCCTACGCGTTCACCGACCTGCAGTCGTTTCTCGACATCTACTACGCGGGCGCGAGCGTGCTGCTGCACGAGCAGGACTTCTACGACATGACGATGGCGTACTGCGAGCGCGCGCTCGCCGATAACGTCACGCACACCGAAATTTTCTTCGATCCGCAGACGCACACCGAACGCGGCGTGTCGATCGACACGGTAGTCGCGGGCATCGACCGCGCACTCGCCGACGCCGAAAAGCGCGGCCTCACGAGCAAGCTGATCCTGTGCTTCCTGCGCCATCTGAGCGAAGCCGACGCACTCGCCACGTGGGACGCCGCGCTGCCGCTGTTCGACCGCTATCCGCGCATGATCGGCGTGGGCCTCGATTCGTCGGAGCGCGGCCATCCGCCTTCGAAGTTCGAGCGCGTGTTCGAGAAGGCGCGCGCGAAGGGCCTGAAGCTCGTCGCGCACGCGGGCGAGGAAGGCCCGCCCGCCTACATCTACGAAGCGCTCGATCTGCTCAAGGTCGACCGCGTCGATCACGGCGTGCGCAGCATCGAGGACCCGGCGCTCGTCACGCGTCTGGCCGACACGCGCGTGGCGCTCACGGTCTGCCCGCTCTCGAACACCAAGCTCTGCGTGTTCGACGACATGACGCAGCACACGCTCAAGCAGCTGCTCGACAAAGGCGTCGCGGTCACCGTCAATTCGGACGATCCGGCCTACTTCGGCGGCTACGTGAACGAGAACTACAGCGCGATCATCGACGCGCTGAAGCTCGACGATCAGGAGGTGTACACGATCCTGCGCAACGGCTTCGAGGCGTCGTTCGTGACGCCCGAGGAGCGTGCCGCGCTGATCGCGAAGCTCGACGCTTACTGGCCGGCGAACTAAGCCGGAGCGAAAGCGGCGAGCGCTGCGTGCCACAGCAGGCCGCAGCAGGCCGATGCGGCCCGGACAGTGCCCATGACGCACGAAGTACGACTCAGGGAACGGCGCACGCGCGCCGCGCCCGGGGCGCTGTCGCGCCTGGATGGATCGACGCCCGCGTGTTCGCCTCGATTGAAGCGATGCCGGGCCGACTCTCGCGCGCCGCGTTTTCAGGAGCGGCGCGCCCGATGCGCGCCAATGCGATGACGAAGCGCGCACGCTTCCTGCTGACGAATACCTGAATTTTCCGGAGACGAAGTACCCATGACTCAATCGGCTTTTCGCGCAAAACTGCTGACGTTCACCGGCGACCCCGCGCAGTCGCCCGACGCCGCCGTGTTCCACGAGGACGGCGTCGTGATCGTCGAGGACGGCCGCGTGGCCGCGTCCGGCGCGTGGTCCGCGCTCAAGGACCGCGTGAGCGAGGGCGCGAGCGTGCACGACCTGCGCGACAAGCTGATCGTGCCGGGCTTCATCGACACGCACATCCACTATCCGCAGACCGACATGATCGCCTCGCCGGCGCCGGGCCTGCTGCCGTGGCTGGAAACGTACACGTTCCCGACCGAGCGCGGTTTCGCCGACGAAGCCGTGGCCGCCGACACGGCGCGCTTTTTCGTCGACGAACTGCTCGCCAGCGGCACGACCACGGCGCTCGTCTACTGCACGGTGCACAAGCAGTCGGCCGACGCGCTGTTCACGGCGAGCGCGGCGAAGAACCTGCGCATGGTCGCGGGCAAGGTGCTGATGGACCGCCACTGCCCCGAGTTCCTGCGCGACACGCCGCAAAGCGGCTACGACGACAGCGCCGAGCTGATCGCGCGCTGGCACAACAACGGCCGCCAGATGTACGCGCTCACGCCGCGCTTCGCGCCGACCTCGACCGAGGCGCAGCTCGAAGCCTGCGAGGCGCTCGCGAAGGCGCACGGCGACATCTTCATCCAGAGCCACGTGGCCGAGAATCTCGACGAAGTGAAGTGGGTGAAGGAGCTGTTTCCGCGTCAGCGCAGCTATCTCGATGTCTACGACCGCTACAACCTGCTGCGCCGCCGCGCCGTCTACGGCCACTGCATCTGGCTCGACGACGAAGACCGCCGCCGCATGGCCGAAACCGGCACGGTCGCGGCGCACTGCCCGACGTCGAATCTGTTCCTCGGCAGCGGCCTGTTCGACTTCGACAAGGCGCAGCAGACGCAGATGCCCGTCACGCTCGCGACCGACGTGGGCGGCGGCACCTCGTTCTCGATGCTGCAAACCATGAACGAAGCGCACAAGGTCGCGCGCATGGGCGGCCATCATCTGACGGCCACGCGCATGTTCTGGCTCGCGACGGCGGGCGCCGCGCAGGCGCTCGATCTCGCCGACCAGATCGGCACGCTCGCGCCGCAAACCGAAGCCGATTTCGTCGTGCTCGATCCGCAGGCGACACCGCTGCTCGCGCGCCGCACCGCGCGCGTGGATTCGCTCGAGGAACTGCTGTTCGCGTTCGCCCTGCTCGGCGACGACCGCGCCGTGTACGAAACGTATGCGGCGGGCGCGCGCGTGCATAGCCGCGCGCAGACGCAGCGCTAAGCCGCCATTGCGACGAAGCGGCCGCTGAAGCGGCACGCTCCTCGCTGCGCGCCAAAAGCAAAGCGCGCCGGACCTTGCGGGTCCGGCGCGCTTTTTTCATCGCCGTCGAATCGACGATTCGTCGATTCGTCGATTCAGCCGACGCGCGGCTTACTTCGCCTGCGCGCTGCCGGGCGCCGAAGCGGGCATCGGCGCGGCCGCCTCGTTGGGCGCGCCGCCGTGACTGTCGAGCGGCAGCTTCACCTCGGTGACCGTGCCGTTCTGCAGCGGGAAGTTGGCGAGCGCGCTGCGCACGAGATACGGCATCACGCGCACGAGCGAGGGATCGTCGCCCGAGGTGCGCGCGGAGACGTTATAGACCTCCTTGCCGCTACCCTTCTCCGTGATGCGGATCGACAGCGCGTGCGAATAGACCGGATAAGTCTGGTTCACATAGCCCGGACCGTACGGACCCCACGGGCCCCACGGATTGAACGGCCCCCAATATGGGCCCGGCCACGGGTTGTAGTACACGGGCTGCGGAACCGTCACGGTGTCCATGCGGCTGCCGTAGGCGAGGCCCACGAGATAGCGCGCCTGCGGCTGGGGCACCTGATGGAACGCCTGCACGGCGAGCCCGTCGGCCACGAGATTCTCGTAGGTCGACTGCTCGATGCTGTGTTCCTGGTCGGGGTTGCGCGCGAACGCATAGGTGCGGGTGGCGTCGCTGCCGCCGTTCCAGGCGGAGAACGCGGTCACCTGGCTCGTCACGTAGGTGGTACAGCCGGACAGCGTCACGGCAAGCGCCGCCAGCATCAGCAGGGCGCGGCGGGTCCATCGGTCGGGCATCATGGTCTTCTCGTTGCAGTAGTGCCAGTGGTGGGAAAAGCGCAGTCGTGGGGACCGCTTGCTTCACCTGTTTGCGATACGAATCGGCGGCCTGGCTTATTCCCTGTCTGTCGCAGTTTCGTAAGCGGCGTTGTAGCCGATTCGCAAGCGCCGCGGCGCGCCAGCCGCGATCCTGGCGGAATCGGGGTCGCGCTCATTTTGCGGCAGCACGATCATACTGACTCGCGCGGCACCGGGAAAGTTCGACGCCCGTCCGCGTCCGCCGACATCGTTACGCTGCGCGACATCCGCGCCACATCCATGATGCGCCTTGCGTGACGCGCCCCGCCGCTTTTTGCCCCGACGGACAAGCGGCGCGAGCCTTTGTACAATGGGGCGACTGGCCACTGCAGGCCACCCCTGCAGGCCACCGCAGCGCAGCTTTCTTCATCCGACCCGAGCCGCTCACCACATTCGCCCATGGAAACCCTGTCCGATACCGCTACGCCTAACGTGATCCGCCGCGAAGACTACGCGCCGCCCGCCTTCCTGATCGACACCGTCGATCTCGAATTCGACCTCGTGCCCGAGCGCACCATCGTCAAGAGCACGCTCGCCGTGCGCCGCAATCCGGCAGCGAAGCACGCCGCGCATCTGGAACTGATGGGCGAGCAGCTCGAATTCATCGGCGCGGCCATCGACGGCCAGCCTTACGAGCACGTGCGCACGCACGAACACGGCCTGACGGTCGAGAACGTGCCCGAGTCGTTCACGCTGACGCTCACGGGCGCCTGCGATCCGGCGGCCAACACGACGCTCTCGGGTCTGTACGTGTCGAGCGGCAACTTCTTCACGCAGTGCGAAGCGGAAGGCTTCCGCCGCATCACCTGGTTCCTCGACCGCCCCGACGTGATGGCTACCTACACCGTCACGCTGCGCGCCGATAAGACCGCCTACCCCGTGCTGCTCTCGAACGGCAACCTGATCGCCGAAGGCGATCTGCCCGACGGCCGCCACTATGCGAAGTGGGAAGACCCGTTCCGCAAGCCGAGCTATCTGTTCGCGCTGGTCGCGGGCAAGCTCGTCGCGCTCGAAGAACGCATCCAGAGCGGCTCGGGCAAGGAAAAGCTGCTTCAGGTCTGGGTCGAGCCGCACGATCTCGACAAGACGCAGCACGCGATGGACTCGCTGATCAACTCGATCCGCTGGGACGAATCGCGCTTCGGCCTCGAACTCGATCTCGACCGCTTCATGATCGTCGCCGTGAGCGACTTCAACATGGGCGCGATGGAGAACAAGGGGCTCAACATCTTCAACACGAAGTACGTGCTCGCGAATCCCGAAACGGCCACCGACGTCGACTTCGCCAACATCGAAGCCGTGGTCGGCCACGAGTACTTCCACAACTGGACCGGCAACCGCGTGACCTGCCGCGACTGGTTCCAGCTGAGCCTGAAAGAAGGCCTCACGGTGTTCCGCGACCAGGAATTCTCGGCGGCGATGTCGGGCGGCGACGAGAACGAAGCCGCGCGCGCCACCAAGCGTATCGAAGACGTGCGCGTGCTGCGCCAGATGCAGTTCGCCGAGGACGCGGGCCCGATGGCGCATCCGGTGCGCCCCGAGAGCTACGTCGAGATCAACAACTTCTACACGATGACCGTCTACGAGAAAGGCTCGGAAGTCGTGCGGATGTATCAGACGCTGTTCGGCCGCGACGGCTTCCGCAAGGGCATGGATCTCTACTTCCAGCGCCACGACGGCCAGGCCGTCACCTGCGACGACTTCCGCCGCGCGATGGCCGACGCCAATGGCCGCGACCTCGCGCAATTCGAGCGCTGGTACAGCCAGGCGGGCACGCCGCGCGTGACCGTCAGCACGCGCTACGACGAAGCCGCGAAGCGCTATAGCGTGACGCTCACGCAGGGCTACGCGAACGGCTCGCCCGCCGCGCGCGAAACGCAGAAGGGACCGCTGCACATTCCGTTCGCGATCGGCCTGATCGGCCCGGACGGCCAGGATCTGCCGCTCAAGCTCGAAGGCGAAAGCGCCGCGAACGGCACGACGCGCGTGCTCGAATTCACCGAGGCGCAGCAGACCTTCACGTTCGCCGACGTGAACGCGAAGCCGCTGCCGTCGCTGCTGCGCAACTTCTCGGCGCCGGTGATCGTCGAGTACGACTACGGCACCGCCGAACTCGCGTTCCTGCTCGCGCACGACAGCGATCCGTTCAACCGCTGGGAAGCGGGCCAGCGCCTCGCCACGCGCGAGCTGCTGACGCTCGCCACGCGCGCGAGCGCCGGCCAGCCGCTGGCGATGAGCGACGCGCTCGTCGAGGCGTTCCGCCGCGTGCTGAGCGACGCCTCGCTCTCGCCGTCGTTCCGCGAACTCGCGCTGATGCTGCCGTCGGAAACCTATCTGGCCGAGCAGATGGCCGAGTCCGATCCGGCCGCCGTGCACGCCGCGCGCCAGTTCGTGCGCAAGCATCTGGCGAATGCGCTCAAGGCCGAATGGCTCGCCGCCTATGAGCAGAACCTCACGCCGGGCGCCTATGAGCCGACGCCTGAAGCCGCCGGTCATCGCGGCCTGAAGAATCTCGCGCTCTCGTATCTCTCGGAAGTCGACGATCCCGCCGACGCGCTGCGTCTCGCCGGCGCGCAGTACGACGCCGCGAACAACATGACCGACCGCGCGGCGGCGCTTTCGGCGCTGCTGAACGCCTCGGCGGCCGCGGGCGGCGACGCCGCGAAGCGCGCGCTCGAAGACTTCTACGCGCGCTTCGAGAACGAGCCGCTGGTAATCGACAAGTGGTTCTCGCTCCAGGCCACGCAGCGCGGCACGGCGCAGCGTCCGGTGATCGAGACGGTGCGCGCGCTGATGCGCCATCCGGCCTTCAATCTGAAGAATCCGAACCGCGCACGCTCGCTGATCTTCAGCTTCTGCGCGGCGAACCCGGCGCAGTTCCACGCCGCCGACGGCTCGGGCTACGCGTTCTGGGCCGAACAGGTCATCGCGCTCGACGCGATCAACCCGCAGGTGGCCGCACGCCTCGCGCGCAATCTGGAACTGTGGCGCCGCTTCACGCCGAAGCTGCGCGATGCGATGCGCGCCGCGCTCGAACAGGTCGCGAAGCAGGCGAAGTCGCGCGACGTGCGCGAGATCGTCGAAAAGGCGCTGGCCTGACGGACGAGCCCTCGATGCGTTGATGCATTGATGCATTGAGCCCGGCACGCTGAGCCGGCCCCGTGAACATCATGGGGCCGGCTTTTTTTCGCGCTTTTTTCGCGGTTTTTTTTCGAATTTTTTCCCCGCCGCAGCCCCTGCCCGGCGCCCCAGGCCGCTGGCTGGCGGCCTTTTTGCCGTTTTACGCACCGGGCAGTCACAGCCCAGCGGGTAGAATTGCGCTATTCCCCAAGCTCCCCGGAGTAATGCAATGGCTTTGCACCGTCGTACCACTCTCACGAAGTACCTGATCGAGCAGCAACGCGAGCACAAGAACCTGCCCGCCGACCTGCGTCTGTTGATCGAAGTCGTCGCACGCGCGTGCAAGGCGATCAGCTTCAACGTCAGCAAGGGCGCGCTCGGCGACGCCCTCGGCACGGCGGGCAGCGAAAACGTCCAGGGCGAAGTGCAGAAGAACCTCGACATTTTGTCGAACGAAATCCTGCTCGACGCCAACGAATGGGGCGGCAACCTCGCGGCCATGGCGTCCGAGGAAATGGAAACGTTCTTCCCGATTCCGGCCAACTATCCGAAGGGCGAATACCTGCTGGTGTTCGATCCGCTCGACGGCTCGTCGAACATCGACGTGAACGTCTCGATCGGCACGATCTTCTCGGTCCTGCGCTGCCCGGACGGCCAGCAAGCCACCGAGGAATCGTTCCTGCAACCGGGCACGAAGCAGGTCGCGGCGGGCTACGCCGTCTACGGCCCGCAAACCGTGCTCGTGCTCACCACCGGCAACGGCGTGAACTGCTTCACGCTCGACCGCGAACTCGGTTCGTGGGTGCTCACGCAGAGCAACATGCGCATTCCCGAAGACACGCGCGAATACGCGATCAACGCCTCGAACGCGCGCCACTGGTATGAGCCGGTCCAGCAGTACATCGGCGAACTCAACGAAGGCAAGGACGGCCCGCGCGGCGAGAACTTCAACATGCGCTGGATCGCCTCGATGGTCGCCGACGTGCACCGCATCCTGAACCGCGGCGGCATCTTCATGTATCCGGCCGACAAGCGCGATCCGTCGAAGCCGGGCAAGCTGCGCCTGATGTACGAAGCGAACCCGATGTCGTTCATCGTCGAGCAGGCGGGCGGCGTGGCCACCAACGGCACGGAACGCATTCTCGACATCCAGCCGACCAGCCTGCACGAGCGCGTCGCGGTGTTCCTCGGCTCGAAGAACGAGGTCGAGCGCGTGACGCGTTATCACCTCGACGCGAAAAAATGAAAAAAGATGGGGAAAGGGCTTGCATTCTTTCGGCCAGTTTCCTATAATCTTTCTTCTCTGATGTGACGCCGGAATAGCTCAGACGGTAGAGCAGCGCATTCGTAATGCGAAGGTCGGGGGTTCGATTCCTCTTTCCGGCACCACCAAGTTTCATCAAAAAGCCCAGTCTTCGGACTGGGCTTTTTGTTTTCCGCCTCCGTTTTCCCCCGCTTCTAGCGCTGAGCGGCCAGCGCGAGTAACGTCACGCACGCCACGCGCACCGCCTCGACCACATCATCCCAATTGCCCAGCTCGCGCTGCCGGAAAAGCCGCGCCGACGGATACCACGGACTGTCCGCGCGATCGCACATCCAGCGCCAGTCGGTGCACAACGGCAACATGACCCACACCGGCACGCCCGCCGCGCCCGCCAGATGCGCCACCGAGGTATCGACGGTCAGCACCAGATCGAGCGATTGCGCGATCGCGAGCGTGTCGTCGAAGGTCGAGATCTCGGGGCCGAGCGCCGTCATGTCGATGCCGGCGGGCAACGCGGCCAGTTCGCGCTCCGCCGCGCCCTTCTGCAACGCAAACCATGAAACCGCCGCGCCGCCGGGCGAAGGCAACATCGCGGGCAACAGCGCAGCGAGCTTCATCGAGCGATAGCGGTCGAGGTCGTAACCCGGATTGCCGGCCCAAACGAGCCCCACGCGCAGACGCCCAGGCCTGCGCGGCGCTGCCGCGTCGAGCCGGTCGGACCAGCGCGCGACGGCATCGGGTTCGGCGGAGAGATACGGCATGGCGCCCGGCAGCGTATCGAGCGTCATCGCCATGCGTTCGGGCATGCGGAACATGCGGCACCAGTAGTCGTACGGCCCCGGCGGCAACGCGGCACTCGCGCGATGCACGCCGCGCGCGCGACTCGCGATGCCGACCAGCGCCGCGTCGACCCAGACATCGACGATCGCGCCGCGCCGTGCGAGCCAGTCCGCGCCACGTAGCAGTTGCACCTGATCGCCGAGACCTTGCTCGCCCAAGAGCAGAAAACGCCGTCCGTCCACCGGCTCGCCCTGCCACTCGGGAAACGGCGGTTGCGCGAGCGTGCGGTTGTGCGCCAGGCGCTCGTGCCAGCGATACTGCTTCCAGCCCGCCTCGTACTCGCCGTCGCGCAGCAGCGAAATCGCGAGATTGAACTGGATGTTGGCCTCGTTGGGCGCGAGGCGCGCAGCCTCGACGTTGTGGCGGCGCATGCCCGCGTGGTCGCCCTGCATGTGCAGCGCGTACGCGGCGTTGTGATGAAGCAGCGGCAACGTGGCGTCGATGGCCAGACCTTGCCGCGCGACATCGAGCGCGTCGGCGAAGCGATCGAGGCCGTTCAGCGCAAACGCGAGTTCCTTGAGCGCCACGGCATCGCTCGCGAAGCGCGCGCGGTACGCGGCGATCAGCGCATCGATCTCCGTTTCGGGCGCGGGCGCGAAGCGCGCCAGCGCGTTGAGCAGATCGACGCCGTCTTGCTGGGTCGCATCGTCGAGCGACCACGCGTGGCGCAACGCCTGCGCGGCTTCGTCGATGCGCCCCGCTTCCTGATGCAGATCGCCGAGACGGCGCGCCGCATGATGCAGCCGGGGATCGCACGCGAGCGCTTGCCGATAGTGCTCGCACGCTTCGTCGGCACGGCCGGCGAGCTTGAGTACATCGGCAAGATTGCGATGCTGGCTCGCCGTGCCGCCCGAAAGACTGAGCGCGCGGCGATAGCACGCCTCGGCGACGAGATGTTCGCCCGCAAGCGCCGCGATCAGTCCGCGATGCTCCCAGAGCGTGGCGTCGCCAGGCGCGAGGTGAAGCGCGCGATCCAGCGTGTCGCGCGCACGCGCGGTCTCGCCCGCGCGAAAGGCGGCGAGCGCGTGCCGATGCAAGTCGGCCGCTGTGGCTTCGTTGATGGGCAGAGCTGAGGGCAGCGCTGGGGACAGTGTCGAGTCTGCGGAATGCGGGTCGTTCATGAGGCGTCCAGATCGCGTGCGCGCCGCGATGCGGCGGTCGTGCGCATCGGCTTCGTCGGCCGCGCTTTTGAAGATAGCCGTGCGCGCCGTCGGATCGAATCGGACGTTTCTGAAATGACGGCGCGAAGCGCGCTCCGGTACGCAGATGAGGGAACACAACGCGCTCAGCCGCGTTTAATCCTGCATTCCTGCGAATTCGCTCAATAAATCCGTCTGAAAAGCGCTTCCAGCGAGTCATTAATCATCAGACTCGACAGAAACGATCGCTTACGTGTTTTAAATGTATTTAAAGATCTCGCGTCAACGAACGTTCATAATCGATCGTTGTAGAGAGATGGACTTGAGCGCGGGGGACCGAACCGGGCGTCCAACTTGACGAGCTGCCTGGAACGCCCGCCTGGCGGGGCATTAACGGGATACGTGATGGACGGTGGGACGGACTGCGGCAAAACCCTGGTCTATAGCGCACGCGCATTCATCCGTTAAATACCTGAATGCGGGCGAATTGGAACAATAGACGGGAATCCAAAAGATTATATTCCCGGACGCTCGATAAAATCGATCGCTGTGCGAAGAAAGCAACAGACAGATCGGAAAAGCACCTTTGCTCTGACGAGCACTAGCGCGACGGAAGGACCGAGCCGGATAATCGGCTTACATAGGAGAAAGATCATGGACGCCAAACCGCCAAAGCTTCCGACCCCGGACCAAGTTTTCAGCCCGGATCCGGAACCGGTGGCCGTCGAGTTTCTCGGCGACGAATTGCCCGCTCACGTGCGCGCATTCCTCGACGAGCAACGTAAGGCACACGAACAGAAGTGACGGGGAAGCGCAGTCGCGCGACGCAAGCGGCACGATGGACCGCCCCGCTTGCCGCTCGCGCGTGCGAGTCGCGCCTGGCTGACGGCGCCGCCGCGAACGATCGCGGCGCGCGCGTGGCGCTGGGCGCACGCTGACCACAAGCTGTACGCGCAAAAGCCGCTCGCGCGGCGAATGTGTGCGCTCGTGCGCGCTCGCGTGCTTTCGGACCATCGCGCCCGGCCAACTTCCCGGCCTGCACGCTCCCTGCATCGCCGACATCGTCGCTCCGCTTCAACGCCGCGAGCCGCGAATTCCGGGCACCACGTCCTCAACCGGCTATCCTTCGCTTTTCCCTCATCGGCCAGCCGGCCTCTTCGTGCAATGACCTTCCGCTTTCGCGCCCTCGCGTCCTGCGCCGCCGCCCTCCTCTTCGCCTTGCCCGCCGTCTCGGCCCATGCCGACGGCGACGACACCGCGCTCACCAATCTCGTCGCCCTCGTTTCGCAGCGCCTCGCGCTCGCCGAGCCGGTCGCGCACTGGAAGTGGATCAACCATAAGGCGATCACCGATACGCCGCGCGAAAACGCCCTGCTCGCCGACGTGCAGAAGCGCGCCGCCGCGGCCGGTGTCGATCCGGCGTTCGCGCGCGCGTTCTTCCGCGATCAGATCGACGCGAGCACCGACGTGCAGAACGCGCTGTTCGCGACGTGGCGCTCCTCGCAGCCGCCCGCCGAGCCGGCGCCCGACCTCGCGACGGTCACGCGTCCGCAGCTCGATCGGCTCACGGGTCAGTTGATCGGCGCGCTCGCGCGCGCGCAAGCCACGCGCATGGCGGACGATTGCCCCGCGCGCGTCGCGCGTGCGGTGGCGAACTGGAAGGAATTGACGCGCTACGACTCGACGCGCGCCGACGCCATGACGCGCGCGCTCGGCCACGTCTGCGAGACGGGCGGCGTGGGCGGCATGGCGTAAGCGCGAACGCGCGAGTTCTTAAGCGTTAGCGTTAGACGGCGGTCGTCAGGCCGTCGTCGACAGACGCGGACGAGGACGCCGGCAAGGGCAAGACGCGCAAGACGCGTTCGAAACGCGTCTGCAGAATGCGCCAGGTCGTGAGTTCGAACGCCGGCTCGCGAGTCGCGGCGCAGAGCATGGCCGCTTCGGCCTCGTTCGCGACGGCGCCCAGATAGCACCAGCGGTCGATCAGATGGAACACGGGCGCAGCGCTCGCGGCGTCGCCCTCTTCGATCAGTACGGCGCCGTCGAACGGCCAGGGCGCGGACAGCGGATCCTGCTTCGACACGCGCGGCACGCGGTTGAACGACGGCCGCCACTGCGCGATCCAGCGCGCCTCCACGAGCAATGCGCCAATCTCGCCGCCGGTGGCCTGCCATTCGACGCGGCGCACCTGCTGCGCCATGCGCTGCTCGCGCGCCGAACGGCGCTCGCCCGACAGATGCGAGCGCACGCGCTGGCGCACCCGCACGCTGCGTCCCACGTAAAGCGGCGCCTCGTTCTCGCCGAAAAACGCGTACACGCCGTGACCGGCCGGCGCGGATTCGATCAATTCGTCGGTGATGTCGCCCGCGAGACGGTGACGGCGGGTGAGCCGGTCGATCTGCGTGGCGAGCATCTGCGCGGGCACGAGGCCCGGCAGGCGCTGCCAGAATTGCCAGAGCAGATCGGCGTCGGCGAGCGCGCGGTGGCGGTCGGCGGGCACGAGCGCGTGGCGCTCGACCAGCGCGTCGAGTCCGTGACGCTTTTCGGACGGAAAGAGCGCGCGCGAGAGGCGCACGGTGCACAGCACGTCGGGATTGAACGCGATACCGGCGCGCTCGAATTCGGCGCGCAGAAAGCCGCGGTCGAAACTCGCGTTGTGCGCGACGAACAGCTTGCCGGCGAGGCGCTCGAACAGCGCGGGCGCGATCTCGGCGAACGTGGGTGCGCCGCGCACCATCTGATTAGTAATGCCGGTGAGCTGCTGAATGAAGGGCGGGATCGACTGCTGCGGATCGACGAGCGAACTCCAGCGCGTGGCCTCGCCATCCTTGACCTCGACGACGCCGACTTCGGTGATGCGATGCTCGCCCACGGAGCCGCCCGTCGTTTCGAGATCCACGAAGACCAGCGGAACGTCGCCGGACGAGCGTTCGGCGCTCAGTTCGGCGCTCAGTTCAGCGCTCGATTCGGCGCTCATGGAGGTGTCGGACATGGTGAAACAGTAAGACGTGAAAAAGAAATCCGCCCAAGTATGCACCGTTTGGACGAAGCGCGCTGGACTTCCCGGCGATTTCCACGGATAAGACCCCGACGCGCGCACCCGGTCTTTAATTCTAATTGACGAGTTTTTTTGAATCGGGGTTTTCCCGCGAATCTTAATTACTGAGCGGCGATTATTACGCGGCTTTCGCGTCATTCATGCGAATCCAGAAACAAAAAAGCCCTGGTTTCTCCAGGGCTTGTTCGTGCGGCAAGCAGACGCGCAGACTTGGACATGCAGCCTTTCGCGCCCGCTGGCGCAGCGCACCCGGCTTAGATCGGCTGGATGTTCGCGGCTTGCTTGCCCTTCGGGCCAACCTTGACGTCGAACGACACGCGCTGGTTTTCCTTCAGCGACTTGAAGCCGTCTGCGCGGATCTCCGAGAAGTGCGCGAACAGGTCGTCGCCGCCGGCGTCCGACGTGATGAAGCCAAAGCCCTTTGCATCATTGAACCATTTGACAATACCGGTTTCCATGTTTCCGTTTCCCTCAAAATTTAATGACGCGGGCACTATCCTCACGCCGAATGCTTTGCTGAATCACTTCCTTTTCCTGCGACAATTCAATTACCGCTAAAGAAGTAAATCAGAAGTGCCGTTATACGGGGAACGACAATCGCCAGTCAAGCGAATTTTTTATAACAGCATTCCCGTTTTCGCGATAAACCCGCACGCATCAAAAAACGCACAAAAAATATATGCAAGCGGAATGATTATCGGAGACGCGGCATCGGCGGCATCTTTATCCGCTTAATTACCTGACTTCGGTATATGTCGGGAAAATTTCCCGAAGTGTAACAATTGGTGTCAAACGTAAGTGTTTTTACCGGTTGTTCGAGTATTACGTTCAACTCATCATGAATACGTTCGCGTGCAAAGGGAGGTCATCATGCTGACGACTCTGCGACGTTGGATGCATTGGCTCGTGGAAATCGACGGTCCCGATCAGGCCACCGCCGGTGAGCTCGACACTTATGGTCCGTGGCACGGCGATCACTGGCACAACCTGCTGTGTTCCCCGATGGACGCCCGGCACTATGTAATGGAAGACTGGAGTCTGCAATCCGAACCGCCCGAGGAGCGTGGTCGTTAGGGCAGACAGGATGCGAGGCGGGGCGCCATGTCCCGCTGCTAATTGGCGGGCAAAAAAAAGCGCAGCCAATGGCCGCGCCGACAAAGGTTTGGAGATCTTTTTCGTCAACGAAAAAGTCTGCTTCGGAAAGCAGTGAGTTCAGTATAGCGGCAGCGTTCTGGCGCATTAACTGTACGCAGCACAATCATCTGTTACGTTGCACGCAATAATCCTGCTTAACCGTGATTTACGTTGTTTTTCGCAATCAATTGTTGTAGCGATCGCACAACGCCATTCGGTTGACACTCCCCACCCGCGCTCTGCAATCCCTCTGAAAGCCCCATCCAGCAAGGCGGAAACGAAGATCCGGTAACCATTTCCAAATCCGCAATACTTTATTGCGCAAATCGGAATGCCTGCTTTCCGAGCACCGTCTCTACACTCTGCCTGTCCGGAAGCCGACTTCGACGGATTTACGCGCCACGCGAGTTCGCCTCTCGCTGCCAATCGCGTGGACGGCTTCCCAAACAGGGTTCGACGAAACCCACCTCTGTTCTCGGAGTTTACAAAGATGAAAAAGACTCTCATGGTCGCTGCCCTCACGGGCGTTTTTGCAACGGCAGCACACGCTCAAAGCAGCGTCACGCTGTACGGCCTGGTCGACGCCGGCATCACCTACGCGAACAACTCGGGCGGCCACAGCCTGTGGAAGGCTTCGAGCGGCACCGTCAACGGTAGCCGTTGGGGCCTGCGTGGTTCGGAAGACCTCGGTGGCGGTCTGAAGGCCATCTTCACGTTGGAAAGCGGCTTCAACATCATGAACGGCACGGCAGGTCAGTCGAGCCGCATGTTCGGCCGTCAAGCGTTCGTCGGTCTGGCAAGCAACCAGTACGGTGCTGTCACCCTCGGTCGCCAGTACGACTCCGTCGTCGACTACCTGGCTCCGCTGTCGAACACGGGTACGCAATACGGCGGCACGATCGCTGCTCACCCGTATGACAACGACAACCTGAACAACTCGATCCGTTTCAACAACACGATCAAGTACAGCAGCGTCAACTATGCTGGCTTCAAGTTCGGCGGCACGTACTCGTTCTCGAACAGCAGCGAATTCGCGAACAACCGCGCGTACAGCTTCGGCGCAACGTACAACTGGGGCGGCCTGAACGTCGCAGCTGGCTACCTGCAGCTGAACAACGACGTCACGAGCGCAACCTTCGCGAACGGTCTGCCGACCTCGGGCGCAAACGGCTCGCAAACCGGCGAATGGACGTTCCTGGCTGGCCGTCAACGCACGTTCGGCGGCGGCGTGAACTACACGTTCGGCCCGGCAACGGCTGGCTTCGTGTACACGCAGACGAACCTGTCGGACGCAAACGGCGGCGGCATCTCGGGTACGCAATCGGGTACGGGCACGGGCTCGACCGGCGGCATCGCTTTCCGTGCTGACAGCGCGCGCTTCCAGAACTTCGAAGGTAACATCCGTTACGCTCTGACCCCGGCCCTGAGCCTGGCTGGCGCGTACACGTACACCCGTGCAAACCTGGGTGGCGGTGTGAACCCGAACTACAACACGGTCGCTCTGCAGTCGGACTACGCACTGTCGAAGCGCACGGACGTCTACCTCCAAGGCGACTGGCAACACGTGTCGGACAACTCGGCCAACATCGGTGCTTACCTGAACGGTCTGGGTTCGGCTTCGACCCGTCAAGACCAGATCGCTGTGACGGTTGGTATGCGTCACCGCTTCTAAGCTTCACGCCGCTGGCCGCTTCGGCCAGCTGTGTAGCTGAAAAAGGCGCCCTCGCGGCGCCTTTTTTTCGTTTACCGATCCGGCAGAGCCGGAGGGATAAAGCGCCTACGCGCCGGGCGCCGGATACCGCACATCGAGCACGTCGATGGACGCCGGGCCCGTAGGCGTATGCAAGGTCACCTGATCGCCGATCTTCGCCTTCAGCAAGGCGCGTGCGATCGGCGAGATCCAGCTCACGTGGCCGCGATCCAGATCGATTTCGTCGACGCCGACGATCGTGATCGTATGCGACTCGCCGTCCTCGGTGCCGTACTCGACCGTCGCGCCGAAGAACACCTGATCGACGCTCTCCTGACGGCTGCTGTCGACCACCTCGGCCAGATCGAGCCGCTTCGTCAGGAAGCGGATACGCCGGTCGATTTCGCGCAGCCTGCGCTTGCCGTAGATGTAGTCGCCATTCTCCGAACGGTCGCCATTCGACGCCGCCCACGAGACGAGCTTGACCACCTCGGGCCGCGCCTCGTCGAGCAGATGCAGCAGTTCACTGCGCATGCGCTGGTAGCCCGCGGGCGTCATGTAGTTCTTGGTCCCGGCGGGAATCTCGGGGTGACCGGCTTCGAGATCGTCGTCGTCGTTGTCGGTCGATTCTTTGACAAAGGCCTTGTTCATGATGGTTCGATACGTTCGATGCGCTGCTGTACTGACACGCCTGCTTCAATGCCACGAAGGTTGCGGGACACCGCGCGCCCGGCGCTGCGGCCCCAGCCTTCAGGGTACACGAAGCGCGTCTGCAAACAAATTGCGATAAGGGGCTTCCATTTCCCGAAATCGGTGCTATACTCTCTTTTCTGTGTGCGGCTGTAGCTCAGTTGGATAGAGTACTTGGCTACGAACCAAGGGGTCGTGGGTTCGAATCCTGCCAGCCGCGCCACCTTTTCAGAGTTTTGCGTCAGTTTTATCGCGCAGGTCTCCAGTAACACTGCAGTAAGTAGTATCGTTTTAGCGTGCGGCTGTAGCTCAGTTGGATAGAGTACTTGGCTACGAACCAAGGGGTCGTGGGTTCGAATCCTGCCAGCCGCACCACCTTTCGAAGGGCCTTCCTGATCAGGAAGGCCCTTTGTCTTTCTAGCTGCGTTTTTCGTGCAGCGTCCCGGCTGCTCCCCTTCTCTACCTCGCACCCTCCGCTCTAACGCGGCTGCGTGCCGATATCGCCGATCTGTCCATCGGGACGCGGCAAATCCTCCACGTCGCCCACATTGGCCGGTTCCGCCGCCAGCTCCGTGCCGATGCCGGAGAGCGCCTGCGGCTGGCGCAGCACAGCGCCCACCTCATCACCGAAACGACTGGCCACGAACGCGCGCAGCAGCACCTCACGCATCGTCGCGCCCTGCGCTTGCGCCGTGCGATGGCTGCCGGCGAACTCGGCCACGCAGATCACCGTCTCGCCGTCCCGATGCTCACGCACATCCAGACGCTGCGTGCGGTCGAGCACGACGCCCGCGGCTTCCCACGATGTAGACGGCTCGAAGCGACCGTCCCACGGCCGGCCGCGATCGTTGCCGCGCACGGCGACGGTCTCGCCGCTATCGGTGAAATAAATCTCGCGCACGAAGTCGGGCAGGCTGCGCGCCACCCAGTAGTCGAGCGCGAGGCCGGTGAGATCCGCTACGTTCATGGCGTGTCCTCGCTTCCGGTTGAAGAGGTTCGAGGCGGCGCGAGAGAGCCGCGCCTGCGGGCCGCAGAAAGCCGGGCCAGAAAGAGAGACAGAGATGGGGCAGAGCCGCCCAGGCGCCGCGAAGATGGCGGCCCGTGCTGCGGCCCGTTCCTGCCGGCGCGCGCGGGCGAGCGGCTCGCCTGTCGTTAAACGCTGGTCACAGGCTGGTTAAGCGCTACCTAAGTGCCACCTAAGCGCCAGTCAAACGCCGAAGTCAGTAATCGGCGCGTTCGCGGTCGATGCGCATGCCGCCGTCGTGACGATGATGCCCTTCGTCGCTCGGCCGCTCGCGCGTGATGCGCATCACGTCCGGGTTCGTGCGCACGCGGCGCATGACGTTCGCGAGGTGCACGCGGTCGCTCACCTGGATCACGAAGCGCAGCATGTTCGACTCCTGCGCGAGATCGTCGTCCATGGCGATGTGCACGATGTTCGCGTCGGCGGACGTGATGTCGGCAGCCACGCGCGCGAACACGCCCTTGGTGTTCTTCACGAGCACCTTCACGGCAACGTCGAACAGACGACCAGGCTGCGGCGCCCACGCGACGTCGATCCAGCGGCCCGGATCGCGGCGATGGATGCGCTGCGCCACGCGGCAGTCGGTCGTATGGATCGCCATGCCGAGCCCGATGCCGATGTAACCCATGATGTCGTCGCCCGGAATCGGACGGCAGCAGGCCGAAAGCTGCACCGACATGCCTTCGGTGCCCGTGATGACCACAGGCGGCGCATGCGGAGCGTTCGGATCGCGCGGCGCATGGTGATGGTCTTCGTCGTCGGCGTCGAGGCCGGTCACCAGCACCTCGATGCGCTTGGCCATGACCGCCGCCACGCGTCGGCCAAGGCCGATGTCCGCGAAAATTTCCTGGCGATTCTTGTTGCCGGTCCACTGCACGAGCTTTTCCCAGACTTCCGGCGTGATCTCCGAAAGCTGGTAGCCATAGCCCTTGAGCGCCTGGTCGACGAGACGCTCGCCAAGCTGCACGGACTCCGTGAGCCGCATCGTCTTCAGGTAGTGACGGATCGCCGAGCGCGCCTTGCCGGTACGCACGAAACCGAGCCACGCGGGATTCGGCTTCGAATACGGCGCGGTGATCACTTCGACGATATCGCCGCTCTTGAGCTCGGTGCGCAGCGGCAGCAGCTCGTTGTTGATCTTCACGGCGACGCACTGGTTGCCCAGGTCGCTGTGGATCGAATACGCGAAGTCGAGCGCCGTGGCGCCGCGCGGCAGCGCCATGATCTTCGACTTCGGCGTGAATACGTAGACGGCGTCCGGGAACAGGTCGATCTTGACGTGTTCGAGGAACTCGCTCGAATCGCCCGCCTCGCTCTGGATGTCGAGCAGCGACTTGAGCCACTGATGCGCGCGCTTTTGTACGTCGTTCAGGTCGGCGCCGCCGTTCTTGTAGAGCCAGTGCGCGGCCACGCCCGCCTCGGCGATCTCATGCATCTTGCGCGTGCGCACCTGGAACTCGATAGGCGCGCCAAACGGGCCGACGAGCGTGGTGTGCAAGGACTGATAGCCGTTCACCTTGGGAATGGCGATGTAGTCCTTGAACTTGCCCGGCACCGGCTTGTAGAGCGCATGCAGCGCGCCGATGCACGTATAGCATTCGAGCGCCGACTCGACGACCACGCGAAAGCCGTACACGTCGAGCACCTGCGAGAACGACAATTGCTTGTCGCGCATCTTCTTGTAGATGCTGAAGATGGTCTTCTCGCGGCCGGTGACTTCGGCGTCGAGCTTCGCGTCGCCGAGCGCGCGCTGCACCGCTTCCAGGATCTTGCTGACCACTTCGCGCCGGTTGCCGCGCGCGGCCTTGACCGCTTTTTCAAGCGTGGCGTAGCGGTTCGGGTTGAAGTTCTGGAAGCTCAGATCCTGCAACTCGCGATACGTGTTGTTCAGGCCGAGCCGGTGCGCGATGGGCGCGTAAATATCGATGGTCTCGCGCGCCACGCGGCGGCGCTTTTCGGGCGGCACCGCGCCCAGCGTGCGCATGTTGTGCAGCCGGTCGGCGAGCTTCACGAGAATCACGCGCACGTCGCGCGCCATCGCGAGCAGCATCTTGCGGAAGTTCTCCGCCTGCGCTTCCTCGCGATTGCGAAACTCCATCTTGTCGAGTTTCGAGAGGCCGTCGACCAGTTCCGCGACCTTGGCGCCGAAGCGCTCGGCGATCTCCGCCTTGGTCACGCCCTGGTCTTCGATCACGTCATGAAGCAGCGCCGCCTGGATGGCCTGGGCGTCGAGCTTCCAGCCGGCGCAGATTTCCGCGACGGCGACGGGATGCGTGATGTAGGGTTCGCCACTCTGACGATACTGCCCGAGGTGGGCTTCGTCGCTGAAGTGAAACGCCGCTTTGACTTCCTTGATTTCCTCAGGTGTGAGGTAACCGGAAAGCGCTGCGGTCAGATTGGCGATGGAGACGACCCCGTGCTTGCGGGGCTGCTCCGGTGTGGCGGTCGGCCCGAACAGATGACGAAACGACTGTTCGAGGACCGCGTCGATGTAATTGCGCGCGGGGTTCGCGGCTTCCGCTTCCTGGTCCACGTCGGTGGCCGGCGAGGGCGTGGTGCTCATGTTCCCCTCCGTTTCAGGTCAGGCGTTAGCGGTTAGCGCGAGAGCAATGCCCGGCAAACGCCGCCCGGCACGAATTACACGACGTATGGGTACAGCAAGGCGCCGTTAAACGGGCACCTTTTTCAGCATTTCCAGACCCACCTGGCCAGACGCGATCTCGCGCAGCGCGACGACGGTCGGCTTGTCGCGGCTTTCGATCTTCGGCGTGTGACCTTGGGCGAGCTGACGTGCGCGATACGTTGCGGCAAGCGCCAGTTCGAAACGGTTCGGAATTTGTTTCAGACAGTCTTCGACGGTGATGCGGGCCATGTCGGGTTCCTTCTCATTCTCACAGGTTCTTATTCTACCTTATGTGCCCGATGCGCCGGGCTGCGGCTGATGGATACCAAGCTGCACGAACAGCTCGGTGTGCCGCGCGTATTGCGACGTGAAGCGCAGACGCGTCGCGCTCACGATGTTGCGCAGCTCCTGCAGCGCGCGATCGAAGTTCTCGTTGATCACGACGTACTCCGCTTCGCTCGCGTGCGCCATCTCGCTGCCCGCTGCCAGCAGGCGTCGCGTGATGACGTTGGGCTCGTCCTCGCCGCGCTTGCGCAGACGGTCGGCGAGCGCATCGAGCGACGGCGGCAGGATGAAGATTTCCACGGCGTTGCGGAATTGCTTCTTCACCTGCTGCGCGCCTTGCCAGTCGATTTCGAGCAGCACGTCATGGCCGATCTTCATCTGATCTTCGATCCACACGCGCGACGTCGCGTAGTAGTTGCCATGCACTTCCGCGCTTTCGAGGAACTCGCCTTGCGCATGACGCGAAAGGAAATCGTCGACGGTCGTGAAGTGGTAGTGCTCGCCGTCGCGCTCCTTCGAACGCGGCTCGCGCGTCGTGTACGAAATCGACAGACAGATCGCGCTGTCTTCGGCGAGCAGCGCGTTCACGAGCGTGGATTTGCCCGCGCCCGACGGCGCGACCACCATGAAGAGATTGCCCGGATAAACGCCCACGTACGGATTGCGCGGTTTCGTTTCGGACTTGTGCGCACCGGCGCCGCTAGTCTGGTCGGTCATGTTCGTTGCTTCCTGTTTTGCTGCTGTGTTACTGCGTGTTGATGCGTGCTTATACGTCTTTACGCGCGCTTGCACATGTTGCCGCGCGCACGTTTTATTCGAGGTTCTGCACCTGCTCGCGCATCTGCTCGATGAGCAGCTTGAGCGTCATCGACGCGTCGGCGAGTTCCTTGGCCGCCGCCTTCGAACCGAGCGTGTTCGCTTCGCGGTTCAGCTCCTGCATCATGAAGTCGAGACGCTTGCCCACACGGCCGCCCTTCTCGATCACGTGACGCGTTTCCGAAAGATGCGCGGACAGGCGCGAGAGTTCTTCGGTGATGTCGATGCGGATGCCGTACATCGTCACTTCCTGGCGAATGCGTTCGGCGACTTCCTCGCGCGACACGCTGCCGA
Organism: Paraburkholderia sp. J94; assembly: GCF_905220285.1. Taxonomy (NCBI): domain Bacteria; kingdom Pseudomonadati; phylum Pseudomonadota; class Betaproteobacteria; order Burkholderiales; family Burkholderiaceae; genus Paraburkholderia; species Paraburkholderia sp. J94. Next base: position 431,437 of record NZ_CAJMZH010000003.1, read on the forward strand.
TGTTGCCGTTGCCGTTCGCTTCCGGCGCGGCGATGCCGAGCGCTTCCTGCAGACGTTCGACGATCTTCTGCTGATGCTTGACGATCAGGTCCGGCACGAGCGGCGTGATCTTTGCGACGATCGCTTCCATCTCGGCGACGTTGGCGAGCAGCATGTTCGCGAGTTGCGCGCCTTCGCGGCCACGCACATCGATCAGATCCGCGATGGCCTGCTTGCCGCAGCCGAGCACCGCGTCGCGCAGCACTTCGGGTGCGACGCCGCTTTCCGCCAGCACGCCCGGCCAGCGCAGGATCTCGCCGGTACGCAGGCGGCCCGACTCGGGAAACGCGTCGAGCACCGCGCGTTCGAGCGAGGCGAGTTGTTCGAGCGCGTCGCGGTTCAGCGAGCCGGCGTTGGCGCCCTGCTCGCTGCGCTGGATGTTGATGCGGATATCGACCTTGCCGCGCGAGAGCTTCGTCATCAGCATTTCGCGCAGCGTGGGTTCGCACACGCGCACGTCTTCCGGCATGCGGAAATTCAGGTCGAGAAAGCGCGAATTCACGGTGCGCAGTTCGACGGACACGCTGGCGCCGCCAGTGCCCGATGCCGCCACCAGTTCGCGCGTGGCGCTGGCATAGCCGGTCATGCTGTAGATCATGGTTCGTCTCGCGTAAAAGCCATGCGGCGCGCCGATGACGGGCGCGGCTCACGGCGAGGAAAAATCGAGGCGCCCGGCGTGGACTCGTGCAATCGATGACGCGGGGCGGAGAATCGCCATTATCCCATTTTTGGCCGCGCGCCCGCCCGTTCGGCGGGGTCCGCCGGCCGGCCCAGCGGCGGGCCGCCAGCCAGCCGCGGCGGCGTGCGGCGCGGAACCGGCCCCGCCGGGCCGGAACCCGCGCCCCGCGCCCACAGTGCGAAGGCGCTAAAATTGCGTTTTCCCCTTCCTTTGCCGTGCCCCCGCACGCCCGACGATGACCCAATCCATCCAGCGCCCCTCCGGCCGCGCCGCCGACCAGCTTCGCGACGTCCGCATCACCCGCCATTTCACGAAGTACGCAGAAGGGTCGGTGCTCGTCGAATTCGGCGACACCAAGGTGCTGTGCACCGCGAGCGTCTCGGAAAGCGTGCCGCCGTTCCTGCGCGACAAGGGCCAGGGCTGGCTCACCGCCGAATACGGCATGCTGCCGCGCGCCACGCACACGCGCAGCGACCGCGAAGCCGCGCGCGGCAAGCAGACGGGCCGCACCCAGGAAATCCAGCGCCTGATCGGCCGCGCGATGCGCGCGGTGTTCGATCTGGAAGCGCTCGGCGCACGCACCATCAACCTCGATTGCGACGTGCTGCAGGCCGACGGCGGCACGCGCACGGCCGCCATCACGGGCGCGTTCGTCGCGGCGCACGATGCCGTCTCGAAGCTGCTCGCGACGGGCCGCATCGAACGCTCGCCGATCACCGACTACGTGGCGGCGATCTCGGTCGGCGTCTACGAAGGCCTGCCCGTGCTCGACCTCGACTACGCCGAAGACTCGCAATGCGACACCGACATGAACGTCGTCATGACGGGCTCGGGCGGCATGGTCGAAGTGCAAGGCACGGCCGAAGGCGCGCCGTTCTCGCGCGACGAACTCAACGCGCTGCTCGACCTCGCGCAAGGCGGCATCCGCACGCTGATCGAGAAGCAAAAGGCCGCGCTGGAGATCGCACATGGCTGATACCGCTGGCCAGGGCGGCCTGTCGGGCCGCGTCGTGCTGGCCTCGAACAACGCCGGCAAGCTGCGTGAATTCGCGGCGCTGCTCGGCGCGGCGGGCATCGAACTCGTGACGCAAGGCGAGCTTGGCGTGCCCGAAGCCGAGGAGCCGCACGTCACCTTCGTGGAGAACGCGCTCGCCAAGGCGCGCCACGCCGCGAAGCTGACCGGCCTGCCCGCCATCGCCGACGATTCCGGCCTTTGCGTGCGCGTGCTGGGCGGCGCGCCGGGCGTGTATTCGGCGCGCTACGCGCAGCGTGCGGGCGGCGAGAAAAGCGATGCCGCGAACAACGCGCTGCTCGTCGCGAATCTGCAGCAACACGCCGACCGCCGCGCGTATTACTACTGCGTGCTCGCGCTCGTGCGCCACGCCGACGACCCCGAACCGTTGATCGCCGAAGGCCGCTGGCACGGCGAAGTGATCGACGCGCCGCGCGGCGAGAACGGCTTCGGCTACGACCCGTACTTCTACATCCCGGGCCTCGAAGCCACCGCCGCCGAACTCGATCCGGCGCTCAAGAACGCGTCGAGCCATCGCGCGATCGCCCTGCGCGCCCTGCTCGCGCGCCTCGAGGAGCTAGCGTGAGCCAGCAGCACCGCATCGGCATCGAAGTCGTGAAGTCGTTCACGATGCCGGGCAGCATCCGCCTCACATCGCTGCCGCCGCTTTCGCTTTACGTGCATTTCCCGTGGTGCGTGCGCAAGTGCCCGTACTGCGATTTCAACTCGCACGAATGGAAAGGCGATCGCTTTCCCGAGGACGATTACCTCGACGCGCTGCGCGCCGATCTCGAACAGGCACTGCCGCTCGTCTGGGGCCGCCAGGTGCACACGATCTTCATCGGCGGCGGCACGCCCAGCCTGCTCTCGGCGAAAGGGCTCGACCGCCTGCTCTCCGACGTGCGCGCGCTGCTGCCGCTCGACGCCGACGCCGAAATCACGCTCGAAGCCAATCCGGGCACGTTCGAGGCGGACAAGTTCGCACAGTTCCGCGCGAGCGGCGTGAACCGGCTGTCGGTCGGCATCCAGAGCTTCAACGAGGCGCATCTGAAGGCGCTCGGGCGCATTCACGACGCGGCGCAGGCGCGCCACGCGGTGGAAGTCGCGGCGAAGACCTTCGACAACTTCAATCTCGATCTGATGTTCGCGCTGCCGCAGCAGACGCTCGCCGAATGTCAGGCCGATATCGAAACGGCGCTCGCGTTCAAGCCGCCGCATCTGTCGCTCTATCACCTCACGCTGGAACCGAACACGCTGTTCGCGAAGTTTCCGCCTGCCCTACCCGACGACGACCAGTCCGCGGACATGCAGGAGTGGATTCACGCGCGCACGGCCGAGGCGGGTTATGGGCGCTACGAGGTGTCGGCGTATGCGCAGCCCGGCCATCAGAGCCGCCACAACCTCAACTACTGGCGTTTCGGCGATTACCTCGGCATCGGCGCGGGCGCGCATACGAAGCTGTCGTTCCCGAACCGCATCGTGCGGCAGATGCGCTACAAGCATCCGTCGACCTTCATCGAGCAGGCGCGCGCGGGCTCGCCGGTGCAGGAAGAACACGAGGTCGGCGCGCGCGATCTGCCGTTCGAGTTCATGCTCAACGCGCTGCGGCTCGTGGAAGGCTTTCCGGTGCATCGCTTCATCGAGCGCACGGGCTTGCCGATCACGACGATCGAACCGCAATTGCAGGAAGCGGAAAAACGCGGGCTGATCACGCGCGATTACGAGAAGATCGTGCCGACCGAGCTGGGTCAGCGTTTTCTCAACGATCTGCAGGAGCTGTTTCTCAAGGACGGGTCCTGAGTTCGCGCCGAGGTTCCAATGCGCATTTCGGTGCGCGCCGCCGGCGAGGCTGCCGGCGCGCGCACATTCCAGGTTACAATGCGCGCCTTCGGAGGTGTGGCAGAGTGGTTGAATGCACCGGTCTTGAAAACCGGCGAAGGGGTAACCCTTCCGTGAGTTCGAATCTCACCGCCTCCGCCAGCGACCCTCGCACGCCTCATCGCGAACGCCCGGCGCCCTTTTCGCGGCACCGACGCTTCGCTCTCAGATCCGCGCAACGCGGCTGAAAAATTCCCGACACGCCCGACACACAACGCCTCAATCGCTCATCGAGCCTCGCTCGACAACGGCCCGCGTACGTCGATTCCATTTTAAGGGTCGAATAACTAATTCGCCCATTTCATACACCATGCCAGAACCCTGGCATAACCCTAGGTGAAAACCCTAGTATTGCGGTAAACTATCGCCTGTTCAGGGGATTGCTCACCATGCCGCACCGTTACCAAGTCTTTGAAAAGCTGGCCTTTTCGTTCGTCGTTCTGTCTGCCGTGATGTGCTCGGGCTACATCGCCTGGGAAAGCTCGCCCGATCTGCGCGCGAACGTGCAAGTCGGCAAGGAGCTGTTCCTCAAGAGCGGCGAATACTCGTACGCCTGCGCGACCGTGACCGCGGACCCCTGCGCGCAATTCCCCGTCGAATAAACGCGGCAGCCGATAAGCGCCCAGCCGCACACAACCCGCCAGCTTCCCGCCCTTGCGCGGGAGAGTTCGGATTGCATCCCGCACCGTTTCGACTAAGCTCGAATCTGGTTTCGCATTCGAGCCTGGCAAACATGCTCATCCGCGTCCGCACGCGCAGCGGTGATCACACCGCGAGCGCCTCCCGACTGAACATCGCTCACATCGCACACGCAGCGCCGCTGCGGCGTCTGAGTGCAATCGTGCTGCTCGCGCTCGCGAGCGCCTGCACGATCACGCCGCCGCCTCGACCGCTGCTCGTGATTCCTCCCGAAGCCATCAACAGCACGACGCTCGACCAATACAAGGCGGCCGTGGCGAAACGCATCGTCGAGCGCAATCCGTCGGCGGTGCTGCACGGCACGCCGCAGGCGATGCTGCGTTCGCTCGTGGTCGTCTCGTTCACGGTCAATCGCGAGGGCCAGGTGGTCAAGTCGTCGGTGTTCCGCACCAATGGCGACGACGACGCCGAATCCACCGCGCTCGCCACGCTGCGTCACGCGACGCCGCTGCCGCCGCCGCCGCCGCGCCTGCTCGACTCGGCCGGCCAGATCGAGCTGTTCGAGGACTGGCTGTTCAACGACAACGGCAAGTTCCAGCTCCGCACGCTCGCCTCGCCGCAAGCGCAGAACTTCAACTGAGCGTCGACCGAGCTTCAACCGAGCGTCCACTACGCCCGCGAGCGCGCCTTTCGACGCGCCCGCGCCACGCTTGCATGTGCCTTGCTGCGCGGCGCGCCCGCTCGTTATAATTTTTCGCTACCCCTCGCCGGCATCTGCCCGGCCACGCCTTCGTCCGTCGCCACCCGCGCCGCGCCGAAGCGCGCTTCGACCGTATCTGCATCGTGCCCGCGCCTATCCGCGCGCGCCGGACGGTCCACGCCTTCGCGCGCACAGCTGACGCTGCGCGATGCATACTGACGATTCGTTGCCGGCTCAAGCATGTCGCCCCAAGGTGCCGCCTCGGCATCCGCGCCCGCCCGCCGGACTTCGAAACCTGCACAAAGACGCCCGCGCCGCGCCTTGCGCCCTCGCCGCCGCCCTCGGCCCGGCGGGGAAAGCGCGTCAGCGCGCGTCACAACGACTGGAGACCCCGATGTCCACCTCCCCGCTCTCGTCGGCGAGCGCCGACCAGCCCGACGCCCGCCAGCAAAGCACGGCGCGCGTGATTTTCGCGAGCTTTATCGGCACCGCGATCGAGTTTTACGACTTCTATGTCTACGCAACGGCCGCCGCGCTCGTGATCGGCCCGGTGTTCTTCCCGCACGGCTCGGCGACGGCGCAGGCGCTGTCGGCGTTCGTGACCTTCGGCATCGCCTTCGTCGCGCGTCCGATCGGCTCGTTCCTGTTCGGCCATTTCGGCGACCGCATCGGCCGTAAATCGACGCTGGTGGCCTCGCTGCTCGTGATGGGCGTCTCGACCACGCTGATCGGCTTCGTGCCCGGCTACGACTCGATCGGCAGCCTCGCGCCGATCCTGCTGTGCGTGCTGCGCTTCGGCCAGGGCATCGGCCTCGGCGGCGAATGGGGCGGCGCGGCGCTGCTCGCGACCGAATACGCGCCGCAAGGCAAGCGCGGCTGGTTCGGCATGTTCCCGCAGCTCGGCCCGTCGGTGGGCTTTCTCGCCTCGAACGGCCTGTTCTTCGGCCTCGCCTCGACGCTCTCGGACCAGCAGTTCCGCGACTGGGGCTGGCGCGTGCCGTTCATCGTCTCGGCGGTGCTCGTCGCGCTCGGCCTGTACGTGCGCCTGAAGATCGCCGAAACGCCCGCGTTCAAGGCGGCCGTCGAGCGCGAGGAGCGCGTCAAGGTGCCGGTCGCGACGCTGCTGTCGAGCTACTGGTGGCCGACGATCCTCGGCGCGCTGGCGATGGTGGTCTGCTACACGCTGTTCTACAACGCGACGGTGTTCTCGCTCTCGCACGGCGTGACGGCGCTGCATATTCCGCGTCCGACCTTCCTCGGCATGCTCTGCATCGCGGTGGTGTTCATGGGTATCGCCACGCCGATTTCGGCGGCGCTGTCCGACCGCTTCGGCCGCAGGCCGGTGCTGATCGTCGGCTGCATTCTGGCGATACTCTCGGGCTTCACGATGCAGCCGCTGCTCGGCAGCGGCTCGCTGCCGCTGGTGCTGCTGTTCCTCGTGATCGAGCTGTTCCTGATGGGCGCCACCTTCGCGCCGATGGGCGCCCTGCTGCCCGAACTGTTCCCGACCAGCGTGCGCTACACGGGCGCGGGCGTCGCCTACAACCTCGGCGGCATCCTGGGCGCGTCGGTTGCGCCGTATATCGCGCAGGTGCTGGCCGCGCGCGGCGGTCTGTCGTGGGTCGGCGCCTATGTGTCGATCGCGGCCTGCGTGAGCCTCGTCGGCGTGCTCTGCATGCGCGAAACGCGCCATACGTCGCTGACGTAATGCGCTGAACCGGCAAGCCGAAAGCGAAGCCAAAAACAAAAAAGCGGAATCCGGTCATCGGATTCCGCTTTTTTCTTGTGGGTGATTGTGTTCACTTTGGGCCCGCGCGCCGCGTGCCTATACTCGATGACGAGGCATCAACACCGTCCGCGCGACCGCGCCAGGGAGGCCAACGATGAACCTGCATCTGAGCAACGCCGATATCGTCCTGATGATCGCGCTCGCGCTGGGCATCTCACTGATCCTGGCCTTCCGTCTGAGTACGCGAACGTGGCGCGCGGTGGTCCTCGAAGCCCTGGTCGCCAACGCCGCGGCCATCGCGGCAGTCATCACCGTCGAAATGCTGCTGGCCTGAGCGCGCCGCCTGCATCGGCACCGCGCCCGTCGCGCTCAACGGTAGTAGTAGCCGTGATGGTAGCCGCCGCCATAGCCGCCGCCCGGCGGCACCACGATGCATCCGCTCAGCGACGCCGCGAAGAGTGCACCTGCGATCAGGGTAAGCGTCAATCGTTTCACTTCGTTCTCCCATCGAGTCAATGTCTTGCGTCCGGCGCGTTCCGCTTGAGGAATCGCGTACTGCGGACGGTTTGCATTGAACACGACGGCGCGCATCGCAGGCGTTGCAATTTGTAAGCAGCGGTGTGGCCCGTGTTACAGCACGCGCGCATTCGCACGCGGACAGGCGCGCGCGCCGCGCCGAGTGCAACACAGGCACGACACTTTTAACAACCTCGTAATGAGAAACGCGCGGAAAAGGCGTGGAAAACGCGTGCAGAAAGCGTGGAGAAACACGCGACGCTGCATGCGAAACGACGCGCGAGGCATCGTGCAAAAGCGGCCGGCGCGCGATGAACGCGCGCCGGGAAACCGCGAGAAAAATGCCGCGGAGGACCGTTAAAAACAGCCGCTAAAAATCAGACGTTCGACGCGCGCGGATCTTTCAGCGCGCCGTCCGCATCGCGCGCGGGATACACGCGATCGACGGCGTCGATCGCCACCGAAACAGGCGGCACGTGATGACCGTCGCCGATCGAGATCGAGCGATGCGGCGCACGCACGCCGAGGTGCTCGGCATTGGTCGCGATGAAGATCATGATGGTCGGCTTGAGCAGCGCGTGGGCGAGGTGCACGAAGCCGGTATCGGTGCCCACGACGAGCGCCGAATCCTCGATGCGCTGCGCGACCTGCGTGACCGTGAGGCGCGGCAGGATCGTCGCGCCGGGCACGAGCGCCGCGATCTCACGCGCGGTGTCATGCTCGGCGTCCGAGCCCCAGGGCAGCTCGATACGCAGGCCACGCGCGATCAGCGCGCGGCACAGCTCGACCCAATGCTCGACGGGCCACTTCTTCTCTTCCTTCGAAGTGGCGTGGAAGATCAGCGCGGTAGGCGCATCGGGCGCGGGCAGCGCCTTGCCGTCGCGCGGAATGCGCATCTGGAAATCGGGCGGCGTGTCGATCGTGTAGCCGAGCGCCTCGCCCGTGCTGATACGCATGCCGAGCCACGCATCGCATTGCGGACGCGGACCGAAGCGGCCGTTGTACGCAAACGCCGCGCCGCGCTCGCCGAGATCCTTCGCGAGATAGCCGAAGCGGCGGCGCCCACGCGCGAGAAACGCGATGATCGCGCTCTTGTAGACGCCGTGAATGTCGATGATGGCGTCGTAGCGATGCGCGCGCAGTTCGGAAATCGACTGCCAGATCGATTTGAGATCGTTCCAGCTGCGCGCTTTCTTGAAGCGGCGCAACGGCGCGCACAGCACGCGGTCGACGCCCGCGTTCCAGTGCACGATTTCCGCGAAGGCGTCGTCGACGGCCCAGTCGACGATCACGCCAGGGTAAGCGCGCTGGACATCGGCCACCACGGGAAGGGCCTCGACGACGTCGCCGAGCGAGGTCACCTTGACAATCAAGACTCGTTTCATTGTGCTGCGGACCGGCGAAGGCCCAATTCAGTGATTTGCCTGCGTTTTTCCGAGATTTTAACGGACGAAGCCTGATGCGAGTGACGGAATCCGCGTCGGAATACGCAGGCTTTCCCTGCCCTAATTGCCGGGCTTGCCAGCGGGGCTTGATGATGGGTCTGAATGGCAGGCTCGACGCGGCTCGCGCGGCGTCCTCGGCGCCCTGCCCGCGCGGCGGGCACGCACTCGACACGCCCGCATAATGCAACGAGCCCGGCGCACGGCAACGGGCGAAAACTCGCACCGCTGCCGCGCGCCGGGCTCGCTGCGCCGTGAATGGCGCGACGTCGGCGAACGTCAGTGGATCACGAAGCGCGTGCGCCTCAAGCGGCCCAGTGGCCTTCGACCCAACGCCAGTTCGGTCCGTGCGCGATCCAGTGGCCCGGCACCCAGTGATAGCCCACGCGCTCGGCCTGCCAGTGGCCGCCGATCCAGACGTAGCGGCCGTGATCCCAGCGCCAGTGGCCCTTGTCCCAGACGTAGCCGACGCGCGGCGCGGGCACGACCTCGACGCGCTCGACGGGCGGCGCACTCGGCGCAACGACGATGACTTCGGCGAACGCCGGCGCAGCGACGGCGCAAGCGCCCGCGACGACGATGGCAGTTTTGGCGACGAGCAGGCGGAGCGAATTCTTCATGTTGATCACCCTTGAGTAAGACGCCATGAGTGGCGTTACCGGTTCAATGCGCGAGCGCGACGCCGCGCTGACAACGGTCGTGTAACCGCTCAGGGTGAAGTGAAACCGAATATTTCGTTCGGGTCGGGAAGGGGCGAAGCGGCAGAAAACCAGCGGCGCGAGGCGCTGATAAAGCGGCCGGCGGCGCCGTTCACCACGCGCACCGCCGCCCTGCAAATTGAGATGCGCGCGGCGCCATGAGGCCGCGCGCCGTGCCTGCGATCAGGCTTGCGGAATCTCGATCTTGACCTCGAGGACTTCGAGATCGTCCTGGCGTTCGAGGCTCACGCGGATATCGTCGTCGGAGATCTTCACGTACTTCGAGATCACCGCGACCAGTTCGCGTTGGAGAGCCGGCAGATAATCGGCGGGCGGATGGCCGCCTGCGCGCTCGTGAGCGATGATGAGCTGCAGGCGTTCCTTCGCTACCGAGGCGGACTTCTTCTTCTCGCCGAGAAAAAACGAAAGAAACGACATGACGTGCGCCTCCCTTACTTGCTACCGAACAGGCGCTGCAGGAGCCCCGGCTTCTGGTAATCGGTGAAACGAAGCGACTTCTCCTCGCCGAGAAAACGCGACACGATGTCCTTGTACGCTTCCGCGACGTCGGTACCGTCGAGATGGACGGCCGGCAGGCCCTGATTCGACGCGTGCAGCACGGCTTCCGATTCGGGAATCACGCCGATCAGGTCGATGCGCAGGATCTCCGAGATGTCCGACAGCGACAGCATCTCGCCTTCGTTGACGCGCTTCGGGCTGTAACGCGTGATCAGCAGGTGCTCCTTGATCGGTTCCTTGCCTTCGATCGCGCGCTTCGTCTTCGACGACAGCATGCCGAGAATACGGTCCGAGTCGCGCACCGACGACACTTCAGGATTCGTCACGATGAGCGCTTCGTCGGCGAAGTGCATCGCCAGCATCGCGCCCGACTCGATACCCGCGGGCGAATCGCACACGATGTATTCGAAGTCCATCTTGCGCAGGTCCTCGATCACCTTCTCCACGCCGTCCTTCGTGAGCGCGTCTTTATCGCGCGTCTGCGAGGCGGGCAGGATGAACAGGTTTTCGCACTTCTTGTCCTTGATGAGCGCCTGATTGAGGTTCGCCTCACCCTGGATCACGTTGATCAGGTCGTACACGACGCGGCGCTCGCAACCCATGATGAGGTCGAGATTGCGCAGGCCCACGTCGAAGTCGATGACCGCGGTCTTGTGGCCGCGCAACGCGAGGCCCGATGCGAAACTCGCGCTCGTGGTCGTTTTGCCGACGCCACCCTTGCCCGAAGTCACCACAATGATTTTTGCCATTCCCTTACCTTGCGTTCGTCAGTTTCTCAGTTTGGTCTCATCGCGTGCCGCTCGTGAGCGCCCCGCCTGCCACACGGGTGCGCGAGCGGCGACTCAGGTGAGCCTCAACGGTTCGATCAACAGCTTTTCTTCGTCGAGCCGGATTTGCGCCGGCTTGCCCCGCACGTCGTCGGCGAGTGGAACTTCAGTGGTACGGTAGATGCCCGCGATCGAAATGAGTTCCGCTTCGAGGCTCGTGCAGAAAATGCGTGCGTCGTGATTGCCGTGCACGCCCGCGAGCGCGCGGCCGCGCAACGGCGCGTAAATATGGATGTTGCCTTCGGCGATCACCTCGGCGCCGTTCGACACCATGCCGAGCACCACGAGGTCGCCCTTGGCGTAGACGCGCTGGCCCGAACGCAGCGGACGGTCGACCACCAGCGTGGGTTCCTTGGGCGCGTTGCGCGACGGGGTTTCCGCCAGCGTTTCCGTGGCCGCATCTTCTGCGGTCGTCGTGGTGGGAAAGAGTTCAGGCTGCGCGGCGCCTTTGTCGGCTGCGGCCGGGACATTGGCGGCTTCTGCCTGCGGCGCGGCGGCCTGCTCCGCGCTGGTGTCGGCATCGGCGCCGCCCTTCGCGTGGGCGCCGCGCTTGTCGCGCGCTTCGAGGAACGGCAGTCCGGCTTCGGCGGCCCAGCCGTGCTGGGCGGCTTGCGCGACCACGCCCACGGGACGCATGCGCACGCTTTCGAGCAGACGGGCGATGTCGCCGAGCGCGACCTGCTCGCCATCGGCCAGGCGGCGGATGTCGATAGCCACGGTATCGTTGGCGAAGAACTCCGGGGTCGCCTCGAAGCGCCGCGTGAGTTCGGCGCGCATCGCATCGAGTTCAGTCGTTTTGACCACGAACAGAAGCGTATCGACTGAACCGCTCTTCAGTTCAAAATATGGCGATTTCCTGGGCGACATGGCGATCGGCGAAAAATTTTGCGTATTTTACAGGCGCCGACGCGCACGGCCATCATTTTTAATGGCTCGGCATGCTGCGGCAAGGGGTCGAGGCGAGAACAACGCCGCGAATGATGTCGCGACGGACGCCGTGCCGCCACCGCTGCGCTCGCGCGCAGTGGCGCACGGCGCGACGGCGGCGCGTCACGGCTGAATCGACGACAGAAAAGACAGCAGGGAAGCTGACAGAAAAAACCGCGCAAGACCCGCGAAAAAAAGCCAGCCGACGCGCGGCGTCATTCAGTCATTGCGCCGACGCGTGCTGCGCCGGATCGGACACGTCGCGCACGAGCAGCGTCTCCCATTGCTCCGGCGAGTGCTGGCTGCGCGCGTGATCGCCCGTGGGCCCGAAGCCCAGACGCTCGTAAAAGCGCATGGCGGTGGTGTTCGAATCGGTGACCCAGGCATAGACCTGCGTCGCGCCTTCGCTCACGAGCCATTCGAGCGCGGCGTTCAACAGCAGCTCGCCGCCACGCAGATGACGCACGGCAGGCGCCACCCACAGCGCGAACACGAACGCACGGCGCGCCGGCGCACTCTCGAAATTCGCGCCGATCAGCCCCGCCGGATGCCCCTCGGTGTAGAGGATGAACGAAGTGGCGGCATGCGAATCGGCGTGACGCGCGGCCGCCGCGTCGTAGACGGCTGCATCGGCGGACAGCGCGTCTTCGAGCGAGTCGCCGAACGCATAAGGCGCGTCGCGCAGCGAAGCGGTACGAAGCTCGCGGAGCACGGCACCCTGATCGGCAGCGATACGGCGAACGGTCAGTGACGGACTCATGCAGTCGTAAACCCCAATAAAGCACTAACGCGTAGCTTTAACCGAACTGGCCAGAGAGTCAAATCCTTATTTGACGAAAACGTTCCCCGAGCGCGATCTGTGCGGAACTTCATCGCGCACTTGACAGAGCGGCCGAGCGGCCGCATCCCTGCCATCACGGCGCTTCGTAGCTGCCCGTGCCATCCGGCCAGGGCGTGAGCAGTTCGTAGCCGTCGTCGGTGACGGCGACCATGTGCTCCCATTGCGCGGAGAGCGAGCGGTCCTTGGTGACGACCGTCCAGCCGTCGCGCTGCACCGCCGTGCCGGCGCGGCCCGCGTTGACCATCGGCTCGATCGTGAAGACCATGCCCGGCTTCAGGCGCAGGCCCTGCCCCGGCTGGCCGTAGTGCAGCACCTGCGGCTCCTCGTGATAGACCTTGCCGATGCCGTGGCCGCAATACTCGCGCACGATCGAGAAACCGTCGGCCTGGGCGCGCTTCTGGATCGCGTGGCCCACGTCGCCGAGCGTCGCGCCCGGCTTCACCTCGCGGATACCCGCGAGCATCGCCTCGTAAGTCGTGTCGATCAGCTGGCGTCCGACCGTGCTCGGGGTGCCGACCGTGTACATGCGGCTCGTGTCCCCGAAATAGCCGTCCTTGATCACGGCCACGTCGATGTTGATGATGTCGCCGTCCTTGAGCACTTCGTTGCGGTTCGGAATGCCGTGGCAGACGACCGAATTGACCGAGGTGCAGATCGTCTTCGGGAAACCGAGGTAGCCGACATTGGCCGGCACGGCCTTGAGCGTCTTGACGATGAAGTCGTTGCAGATCGCGTCGAGGTCGTCGGTGGAAACGCCGGGCTTGACGTGTTCGCCGATCATGGCGAGCACGTCGGCGGCGAGGCGGCCCGAGATGCGCAGACGCGCGATGTCGTCCGCGGACTTGTAGGTGATAGCCATCTGAGAACCAGGTGAGCGCGGCGCCGCCAGGGCGATCCGCCGCGCATACAAAGGAGCAAAGGCACATTGTACCGGGGCGCTGCCGCGCTCCGGCCGGCGGACATTCGGAACTGTCCGATTGTCCGCGCGCAAGCCGCCCTCAAGAATGGGAAATATCTTACAACGACATACGCGGAACACCATCCCATGGATTCATCCACACTCTCCCCCGCAGCGCAGACGGCAACGGCAGCGCCGGTCAACGTACTGATCGCCCTGCCCACCTACGACAACTCGGTGCACCTCGACTTCGCCATGGCGCTCGCGCGCCTGATGGAGACGTTCAAGTCCACCGGCGTGCGCTTCGAGTACATCCACACGGCCTCGTCGCACATCATTCGCGCGCGCAATTTCTTCGCGAATTACTTTCTGAGCCATCCGGAGTTCACGCACATCCTGTTTCTCGACACGGACATGGATTTTTCGCGCGACGCCATTCCGCGTCTGCTCGCGGGCAACAAGCCGGTTGCCGGGATCGCGTGCCCGTATCGCTTCTTCGACCGCAACAAGACCATCACGGCGGACGACGTGGGCCTGTCGCTCGCCGAATGGCAGGAAAAGACCGTGGAGTACAACACCGCGATCCTCGCCGACGCTCAGGGCAACGGCTCGGTCGCGAACGGCTGGGCCGAGGTGAGCCATATCGGCACGGGCATTTTCCTCGTGCGCCGCGACGCGATCGACGCGATTGCACCGCTCACGCAGCTTTACCGGCCGCCCGCGCAATATGCGCCCTATCTGCCCGACGGCCGCTTTCACGCGTTCTTCGACACGGTCGGCGAGAAAGGCGTGTACCTATCCGAGGATCTGTCGTTCTGCCGGCGCGTGCGGGAGGCGGGCCTGTCGGTATGGGCGCTCATCGACGAAAAGATCGTGCATCACGGCGCTTCGGCGATCTCGGGCACGTATCTGCGCTCGCTGGAGCGGCGCGGACATATGGGCGTGTGAGGTTCGGGGAAAAGAGAGAAGCGGCGCTGCGAGACAAACCGGCGCCGACAAATGGGCACCAAAAAACAGGCGCCGCAAAGCAAAAACCCCTGCAGCGGTTAAGCATGCAGGGGTTTTCAGAATTTGGCGGAGAGGGTGGGATTCGAACCCACGGTACGGGGAAACCGTACGCCTGATTTCGAGTCAGGTACATTCGACCACTCTGCCACCTCTCCGGGGTACCGCTTTTTTACTGCTTCTCAGGTCTTGGTCGGCGACCAGAGAAGCGAAGATTATAGAACATATTTTGAATCCTGCAAGCCCTTTTACGAAAAAAGTTTCGAGGGCACTGCAGGACCCCGTTCATGTTCCGATCAAGCGCAATCAAACGTCCAGCGACAGACGCGAAACGCCGCCCATATACGGACGCAGCGCTTCCGGCACGGTGACCGAGCCGTCGGCTTCCTGATAGTTCTCCAGCACCGCGACCAGCGTGCGGCCGACCGCGAGGCCCGAGCCGTTGAGCGTGTGCACGAGTTCCGGCTTGCCCTGCGCGTTGCGGTAGCGCGCCTGCATGCGGCGCGCCTGGAACGCTTCGGTGTTCGAGCAGCTGGAAATTTCGCGATACGTGTTCTGCGCCGGCAGCCAGACTTCGAGGTCGTACGTCTTGGTCGCCGAGAAACCCATGTCGCCCGTGCACAGCGTGATCACGCGATACGGCAGGCCGAGCTTCTGCAGAATGGTTTCCGCGTGCACGACCATCTGCTCCAGCGCGTCGTACGACGTTTCCGGCGCGACGATCTGGACCATTTCGACCTTGTCGAACTGATGCTGACGGATCATGCCGCGCGTGTCGCGGCCATACGAGCCCGCCTCCGAGCGGAAGCACGGCGAATGCGCGGTCAGCTTGATCGGCAGCGCGCTGCCTTCGACGATGCTCTCGCGCACGGTATTCGTGAGCGAAATTTCCGACGTCGAGATCAGATATTGCGTGACGGTGTTTTCCGCGCCGCCCTTCTCCACGCGGAACATATCGTCCGCGAACTTCGGAAGCTGCCCCGTGCCGTACAGGATTTCGGGGTTGACGATGTAGGGCGTGTAGGTTTCCGTGTAGCCGTGCTGCGTCGTGTGCGTGTCGATCATGAACTGCGCGAGCGCGCGGTGCAGACGCGCGATCTGGCCGCGCAGCATCGTGAAGCGCGCGCCCGAAAGCTTCGCGCCCGTTTCGAAGTCGAGACCGAGCGGCGTGCCGACGTCGACGTGATCCTTCACCTCGAAGTCGAACGCACGCGGCGCGCCCCAACGGCGCACTTCCACGTTGCCGCTTTCGTCGCGGCCCACGGGCACGCTGTCGTGCGGCAGGTTCGGCACGCCGAGCAGCAGATCGGAGAGCTTCGACTGGATCTCGTCGAGCTTGACCTGCGACGCCTTCATCTCGTCGCCGATGCCGCCCACTTCGGCCATCACGGCCGAGGTGTCCTCGCCGCGGCCCTTCATCGCGCCGATCTGCTTCGACAGGCTGTTGCGGCGCGCCTGAAGTTCTTCGGTACGGGTCTGGATGGCACGGCGTTCCGCTTCGAGCGCGGAAAAGGCCGCGACGTCGAGGGTGTAGCCGCGGTCGGCGAGGCGCTTCGCGACGCCGTCGAGGTCTTTGCGCAGCAGCTGGATGTCGAGCATGGGATTGTGAGACGCAGTTTCGTTGTATGAAGTGGCGATTTTAGCGCACCGGCGCGGGCAATCCGCGCGGCACGGTGCAGCTGTGGCGCGCGCGCCGTTTTGCCGGGGCCTCAGCCCTTGCGCTTGCGCTCGCGGATTTCGTCGCGATGCTCGTCGCGCCATTGCGCGTCGAGGTCGGCGAGGCGCGCGAGCTTGTCGCCGATCTTGCCTTCGAGCCCGCGCGGCGTCGGCTGATACCAGCGCGGTTCGCGCATGCCGTCCGGCAGATAGGTTTCGCCGGCCGCGTAGGCGTCGGGCTCGTCGTGCGCGTAGCGGTATTCGTGGCCGTAGCCGAGTTCCTTCATCAGCTTGGTCGGCGCGTTGCGCAGATGCACGGGCACCGGGCGCGACTGATCCTTGCCGACGAAGCGGCGCGCCTCGTTGTAGGCGTTGTAGCCCGCATTCGACTTGGGCGCGACCGCCAGATAGATGACGGCCTGCGCGAGCGCCAGTTCGCCCTCGGGCGAGCCGAGACGCTCGTAGGTTTCGGCGGCGTCGAGCGTCATGCGCGCGGCGCGCGGATCGGCGAGGCCGATGTCCTCCCACGCCATGCGCACGATGCGGCGCGCCAGATAGCGCGGATCGGCGCCGCCGTCGAGCATGCGGCAGAACCAGTAGAGCGCGCCGTCCGGATTGCTGCCGCGCACCGACTTGTGCAGCGCGCTGATCTGGTCGTAGAACGCGTCGCCGCCCTTGTCGAAGCGGCGCAGGTTTTCGGCGAGCGCGCTGCCGAGCAGTTCGCCGTCGATTTCGCCCTTCTTCTGCTGGGCCGCCGCGCGCGCGACGATTTCCAGATTGTTGAGCAGCTTGCGGCCGTCGCCGTCGGCGGAACCGATCAGCGCGGCTTTCGCTTCGTCGGTGAACGTGAGGCCGCCCAATTCGGCGGCGGCGCGCGCGAGCAGTTCGCCCTGCTCCTCTTCGTCGAGGCTCTTGAGCACGTAGACGGCCGCGCGCGAGAGCAAGGCGCTGTTCACCTCGAACGACGGATTCTCCGTGGTCGCGCCGACGAACACGAACAGGCCCGATTCCACGTGCGGCAGGAAGGCGTCCTGCTGGCTCTTGTTGAAGCGATGGACCTCGTCGACGAACACCAGCGTCTGGTGGCCGTGCGCGCGGTGCAATTGCGCCTGTTCGACGGCCTCGCGGATATCCTTCACGCCCGAGAGCACCGCCGACAGCGCGATGAATTCGGCGTGGAACGCGTCGGCCATGAGCCGCGCGAGCGTGGTCTTGCCGACGCCGGGCGGCCCCCAGAGGATCATCGAATGCGCCTCGCCCGACTCGAACGCCACGCGCAGCGGCTTGTTGGGTCCGAGCAGATGCTTCTGGCCGATGACCTCGTCGATGGTGCGCGGACGCAGCCGTTCGGCGAGGGGGACGTTGGCACGGGTTTCTTCAAACATGACGTTTTCGCGATAATGTCGGCTAAGTGACGCGGCGGATGGCGCGGCGCGGTCTGCAGTTTGATCGCGCCCTGAATCCGCGCCGCCGCGCCAGCCCTGCATTATGACAGCCAGCGCCGTCGCGCGAGACCCGGCCGGGCCGGGCGCACGGCCGCCGGTCCGCATCGGACAAGGCGAAGCACGAGACAGACACCGCGGCGGATTCGCCGGTTTGCGCGCACGACGCGTCAGCCGCCGCACGGCGCCGCGCGTTGAGAAGCCAGCACGCGCCGCCCGCCGGCCAGCAAAGACAACATACGACACAGAGGACACGCTTTCCCATGACTCAAGACTCGCAAGCCGGCGCCGACGCCGGCTCGACTTACGCACCCAACGTGCCCGTGCCCGACGCGCGCCGCCAGTTCCGCACCGGCGACGCCTTCGCGCTGTGGTTCTCGCTCGGCATCGGCCTGCTGGTCGCGCAGGCGGGCGCCCTGCTCGTGCCCGGCCTCTCGCTGCCGCACGCGCTGCTCGCCATCGGCATCGGCAGCGTGATCGGCGTGGTGCTGCTCGCGCTCGCGGGCGTGATCGGCACCGACACCGGCCTCGCGGCCATGTCCTCGCTGCGCCCGACGCTCGGGATTCGCGGCGCGTCGATTCCGGCCGTCATCAACATGGTGCAGCTCGTGGGCTGGGGCTCGTTCGAGATCATCGTGATGCGCGATTCCGCCGACGCGCTCGCCAAGCAGGCCTTCGGCCTCTCGATGCCGCTGGTCTGGACCGTGATCTTCGGCTTGCTGGCGACGCTGCTCGCGATCAGCGGCCCGCTCTCGTTCGTGCGCCGCTTCCTGCGCAGCTGGGGCATCTGGCTGCTGCTCGCGGGCGCGGCGTGGCTCACGTGGAGCCTGCTCGCGCGCCACGACATTCACGCGCTGATGCAGCGTCCCGGCACCGGCGACATGCCGTTCGGCAGCGCGATCGACCTCGTGGTGGCGATGCCGCTTTCGTGGCTGCCGCTGATCGCCGACTACACGCGCTTCGGCCGCAAGGCGGGCGAAACCTTCCGCGGCACGCTGTTCGGCTATGGCATCGCGAACCTCTGGTTCTACGCGCTCGGCGCGATCTACGGCCTCGCGGCGGGCGGCGGCGACGCGCTGCTGACCACGGCGCTCGCGCAGGCGGGCGGCGGTCTCGCGCTGCTGCTGGTGCTGATCGACGAAATCGACAACGCCTTCGCCGATATCCACTCGGCGGCCGTCTCGACCGGCACGTTCTGGACGCGCGCCAGCGTGCCCTGGCTGTCGGCGGCGTTCGGCGCGATCTGCACGCTGATCGGCCTCGTGGTGCCGATGGCGAAGTACGAAAACTTCCTGCTGTTCATCGGCTCGGTGTTCGCGCCGCTGTTCGGCGTGGTGCTGGCCGATCACTTCATCGTGCGCCGCCGCCGCATCGACGCCGACGCACTCGCCGATCTCAGCGGCGCTTACGGTTATTCGGGCGGCTGGCACGTGAGCGCGTTCATCGCGTGGGCGCTCGGCATCGGCGCCTATCACGCGCTCAATCAGTGGCTGCCGAATCTGGGCGCGACGCTGCCCGCGCTGGTCGTCGGCGCGCTGTGCTATCTCGTGCTCGCGGGTCGCCGACGCGCGGCGTATGCCTGACGCGCACGCACTAGCCACTTCAAGCGCGCAATAAAAAACGCCACGCTGATTGCCTCAGCGTGGCGTTTGTGTTTTTAGCCCTTCAAAACAGGCTTATTCGCAGTGGCCGCAGCCGCCGTGCGAGTGATCGTGACCATGCGCGTGACCATGATCGTCGGCGGGCAGATGCTGCGCGGCCTGCGCCGTGATGCCCAGACGCGAGAGCAGCTTGCGGTCGGCTTCCGCTTGCGGATTGCTGGTCGTCAGCAGTTGGTCGCCGTAGAAAATCGAGTTCGCGCCGGCCATGAAGCACAGCGCCTGGAGCGCGTCGTCCATCTGCTCGCGGCCCGCCGAGAGACGCACCATCGCCGTCGGCATCGTGATGCGCGCGATCGCGATCGTGCGCACGAATTCGAACGGATCGATCGGCTCGGTGCCTTCGAGCGGCGTGCCCGTCACCTGCACCAGATTGTTGATGGGCACCGACTCCGGATACGGCTCCATGTTCGCGAGCTGCGCGATCAGGCCCGCGCGTTCGCGGCGCGACTCGCCCATGCCGACGATGCCGCCGCAGCACACGTTGATGCCCGCGTCGCGCACGCGTTCGAGCGTCTCCAGACGGTCCTCGTAGGTACGCGTCGAGATGATCTTGCCGTAGTACTCCGGCGAGGTGTCGAGGTTGTGGTTGTAGTAGTCGAGGCCCGCGTCGGCGAGCGCCTTCGCCTGGTGATCTTCGAGCATGCCGAGCGTCACGCAGGTTTCGAGGCCCATCGCCTTCACGCCGCGGATCATGTCCTTGATCGGCTCAAGATGGCGGTCCTTCGGATTGCGCCACGCCGCGCCCATGCAGAAGCGCGTCGCGCCGTTCGACTTGGCCACGCGCGCGGCGTCGAGCACGGCGTCGACGGCCATCAGCTTGCCCGCTTCGAGTTCGGTTTCGTAATGCGACGACTGCGGGCAGTACGCGCAATCTTCCTCGCAGCCGCCGGTCTTGATCGACAGCAGCGTGGAAAGCTGCACGGCGTTCGCGTCGAAATGCTCGCGGTGCACTTGCTGCGCACGGAACATCAGGTCGTTGAACGGCAGTTCGTAAAGCGCGGCGACGTCCGCGACCTTCCAGCGCGCGGCGGCTTCGGCGGCGGCGTGGGCGCTCGGCGCGGTGGCCTTGAGCGAGGTGATGTCGATGTGGGTTTGCGTCATGGTGTCGGCGTCCTTGGTGACGTTTTGACTGTTGTTGCGGGACACGCGCTTAGTGCGCCGATTGTGCGGATTGCGGCGCCAGCGCGGCGAGCCGTGCGAGCAGCGTGTCGATGTTCAGGTGTTCGGCGGCATCGTCGGCGCTCGCGCCGCGCATGTGCGGCACGACGCCCAGCAGCGGCGCGCCGAACTGGGCGGCGAGTCGCGTGCGCAATGCGTCGATGTTTTCTTCGGGGAACGTCATGTTCGGGTCGATGCGGTTGGCGACCCAGCCCGCGAGCTTGAGCCCGCGCGCGGCCACGGCCTCGGCGGTCAGCAGCGCGTGGCTGATGCAGCCGAGCCGCATGCCGACCACGAGCACCACCGGCAGATTCAGCGCGAGCGCGAGATCGGCGGTGTCCTGCTCGTCGGTGAGCGGCACGCGAAAGCCGCCCACGCCTTCGACCACGACCGCGTCGGCGCGCGTGCACGCCTCGCGATGGCTCTCGACGATGCGCGCCATATCGAGCGTCACGCCTTCGAGCGCGGCGGCGATGTGCGGCGCGGCCGGTTCCTTCAGCAGAAACGGTGTGCGGATTTCCGGCGGCAGCAGCACGCTTGCGGCGGCGTCGAGCTGATCGGCGTCTTCGTTGTGCCAGACGCCGTCGCGCTCATAAGCGCCCGCCGCGATCGGCTTGAGCGCCGTGGCGCGCAGGCCCGCGTGCGTGAGGCCGCGCAGGATCGCGGCACTGACGAAGGTCTTGCCGATTTCGGTGTCGGTGCCGGTGACGAATAGCGAAAGTGTCGATGCGCTCATGCGTTTTTCTCCTGGGCCGCGCGGTTCGCCTGTTGCAGCGACGTGTTCAGACGATCGAGATCGGCGTCCGAATGCGCGGCGGACAGCGAAATGCGCAGGCGCGACGTGCCCTCGGGCACGGTCGGCGGACGGATCGCGGGGACCCAGAGGCCGTCGCGTTCGAGTTCGGCTTGCAGCGCGAGCGTGGCGTCGTTGGCGCCGATCACGAGCGGCTGCACAGCCGTCATCGAATCGACGGGCAGCCAGCAGGTTTGCTTGAGCATCGCGCGCGTGCGCCCGATCAGATGATTCAGATGCGCGCGGCGGGCGTCGCCCTCTTCCCCGCCGATGATGCGCAGGCTCGCGGACACCGCATGCGCCACCGACGGCGACGACGCCGTCGTGAAGATATACGGACGCGCGCGCTGCACGAGCCACTCGATCACGGTCGCGTGCGCGCAGACGAACGCGCCCGAAACGCCCGCGGCCTTGCCGAGCGTGCCGACCATCACGAGCTGCGGCGAGCGCAGCGCGGCTTCGGCGATCGCGCCGCGGCCTTGCGGCCCGAGCACGCCGAAACCGTGCGCGTCGTCGACCACGAGCCAGGCATCGTGCCGTTCCGCGAGTTCGACGAGGCGCGCGAGCGGCGCGACGTCGCCGTCCATGCTGAACACGGTGTCGCTGACGATCAGCTTCACGTTCGCGTCGGAGGCCTCGAGCATCGCGCTCAGCGCGTCGGTGTCGTTATGCGGATAGATCTGAATGTCGGCGCGCGAGAGGCGCGCGCCGTCGATCAGCGAGGCGTGGTTCAGCGCATCGGAAAAGATCGTCGTGCCGCGGCCCGCGAGCGCGGTCAGCACGCCGAGGTTCGCCATGTAGCCGGTGCTGAAGTACAGCGCGCGGGGCGCGTCGACGAAACCGCCCACGAACGCGGCGAGATCGTCTTCGAGTTGCGCGTGCGCGCGCGAGTGGCCGCCAAGCAGATGCGAGCCGCCGCTGCCCGCGCCGTAGCGCTGCGCGCCTTCGGCCAGCGCGGCGACGAGTTGCGGATGCGCGGCGAGGCCCAGATAGTCGTTGCTCGCGAAGCCGATGGTCTCGCGGCCGTCGACCGTCATGTGCGCGTCGCACGGCGTGTCGATGGTGCGGCGGCGGCGGCGCAGGCCGCGCGCGTCGAGTTCGCGCAGGCCTTGTTCGAGCGTGTCGAGAAGCGGCATTACAGGTCCTCCGCGACGGTCGCGTCGAAAGTTTCGCGCGTGCGTTCGGCGAGATGCGCCTGCGTCTGCGAGTCGAGAATGTACGGCGGCATCACGTAGACCGTCGTGCCGATCGGGCGCAGCAGCAGTTCGCGCTGCAACGCGTGCTCGAAGAAGCGGCGCGAGAACGTGCGTGCGCGCGCGGGATCGTCGAGCTTCACGTCGAACGCGAGGATCGTGCCGCACTGGCGCAGATCGCGCACGAGCGGATGCGCTTCGAGCGGCGCGAACGCTTCGCGCAGTTGCTGCGATTTTTGCGCGTTCGTCGCCAGCACGTGATCGCGCTCGAACAGGTCGAGCGTCGCGAGCGCGGCGCGGCACGCGAGCGGATTGCCCGTGTACGAATGCGAATGCAGGAAGCCGCGCGTGGTGTCGTCGTCGTAGAAGGCGGCGTAGATCTCGTCGCGCGAGAGCACGATCGAGAGCGGCAGATAACCGCCGCTGATGCCCTTCGAGAGCGTCAGCAGATCGGGCCAGATGCCCGCTTGCTCGCACGCGAAAAAGGTGCCGGTGCGGCCGCAGCCGACGGCGATTTCGTCGGCGATCAGATGCACTTCATAGCGGTCGCAGAGCGCGCGCAGGCCTTGCAGATAGAGCGGATCGTGCATCGCCATACCGGCGGCGCACTGCACGAGCGGCTCGACGATCAGCGCGGCGATGCGGCCTTCGCGCTCGGCGAACAGGCGCTCGACGTCGGCGAGCGCGCGGCGCGCGACATCGGCGGCGCTCTCGCCTTCCTGCGCCGTGCGCGCATCCGGCGACGCCACCACGTGCGCGTGCGTCAGCAGCGGATCGTAAGCATCCCTGAAAAGTTTCACATCGGTCACGCCGAGCGCGCCGATGGTTTCGCCGTGATAGCTGTTGGCGAGGCAGACGAATTCGCGCTTGTCGATCGCGCCCCGGTTGCGCCACGCGTGAAAGCTCATCTTCAACGCGATCTCGACCGCCGATGCGCCATCGGAAGCGAAAAACGCGTGTCCGAGCGCGCCGCCCGTGAGCGCGCTCAGGCGCTCGGCGAGTTCGACCGCCGGTTCGTGCGTGCAGCCCGCGAGCATCACGTGCTCGAGCGTATCCAGTTGCGCCTTGAGCGCGGCGTTGATGTCCGCGTTGGCGTGACCGAACAGGTTGACCCACCACGAACTGATGGCGTCGAGATAGCGGCGCCCTTCGTGGTCGTAGAGCCACGGGCCTTCGCCACGCGAGACGGCGACGAGCGGCAGGCGCTCGTGATGCTTCATCTGGGTGCACGGATGCCAGATGGCGCGCAGGCTGCGCGCGATCCATTCATCGTTGGCAGTGCCTTGGGATGAGGGGTTTGCGGAATTCAAGTACGGCTCCAGGTACGACAGCGGGACCGAGATTAGCGCGTTCGCCCGCGCAATGCACTACCCCTCAAAACCCCGCCCAGCATGGCTTCGACCGAGGTACGGCGCGGTTCGCGACATCTGCGGCGGGTTCGTTTTAAAAGCCCGGAAATGACCGTAGATGACGACGGCAAAGTCATGCGCGCTTATGCAAAAAAATCCGGGGGCGCGTGAGCGCGGGCGCGCGCGTCGGCCATGCGGGAGCGGCATTTTTTAGGGCGAGATCAGAAAAGACCGGCAAAAAAACGGGCAGCCTCGCGGGCCGCCCGATCCGAACACACTGCAAAAATGGGGGAAACGCCTGAGCGCGTGGCTCAGCGGCTCGCGAGCGCGTGCGACGGCTCGGCGGCGTCGGCATGCGCGTCGCCATTGCTGTCGTTCTGCGCCGTGGTGGCGGTGTCGTTCGCCCACACCACGTTGCCGTTGACCGCGTAGAGGCGGCACGGATCGCTGCTGTGCTGCTGGCAGTTCGCGACGGCGACGGCCATCGGATTGTCGCCGCCTTCGGCCCACGACCACGCGCCCGAATCGGACACCGCGAACGCGCGGCTCGGATACTGCTTGAGGAAGTTGCGATAGCCGTCGCGGCCCGCCTGATCGAGGAACGGCACCGCGCCCACCGCGTCGATCGACGCATAGCCGGTCGCCTGCGGCGCGGACGCCGTGGCCACACGGTACTGCACGGACGTGGGCATGCCCTGCTCGGCGAGGAAGGATTCGACCTTCGGCCACCAGACCTGCACGCCGTCGCGGTCGCCGACGAGGCGGTGCGCGTCGTTCTTGTACGCGCCGAAGTCGATCAGTTTCGCGCTCGCCACGCTGCCGTTGCCGCCCGCCTGCGCGGTGCGGAACGCCGCGAACATCTTCGTGACGAGATCGGGCGACCACACGGAGTCGTTGTCGCCGTAGAGCCAGAGCGAGGCCACGCGGGCCTTGCCGCCGTAGTCGCCGAACGCCTGGGTCAGGTTACCCTGCCAGCCGGTGCACGCATCCTGGCGCAGACCGCCCGAGAAGTTGATCAGCGCACGCACGCCCTTCGCGGCTTCAGTGCCGTAGGCCATCGTGGCCAGGCCGCCGTGCGAGGTGCCGGCGACCACGATGTGGTTCGCGTCGACGAACGGCTGCTTCGACATGTAATCGACCGCCGTGGCGACGTCCGACGCCTGGCCCATGCCGTTGCTCGCGACGTCGCAGCCGTCCTGTTCGTAGGTGCCGCCCGAACCGGCGAAGCCGCGGCGGTTCGGCGCGACGACCACGTAGCCGCGGCGCACGAATTCGCGCGCGAACGACATCGGATCGCTGCGCGCCTGCAAACGCGGATCGCCTTGAATCTTGCCGTGGTTGAACACCACCATCGGGAACGGGCCGGAGCCTTCGGGACGATAGACGGTGGTTTCGAGCGTCACGCCAGGTTCGCCGTCGACGGGGATCTGGATGATCTGCGCGTTCATGTCGGCGTGGACGACGGGGAGATACGCGTCGTCGAGCGCGAGGCGCGCCACTTTGGCGTTGCCGAGCGGGCCGCCCGCATTCGCGTGCTGACCGGACGTGGACGTGGAAGAAGGCGAAGCGGAAAGCGCGGGCGCGTTCGGCACCGATGCCGCATCGGCCAGCGAGGCGGCGTGAGCGTTCGACAGCGCGACCGACAGCACGCACGCCGTGCCGGTCACTGCCCATCCGGTAAGAAGCTTCCTGAACGCCATCTGCTGCACCTGCCCGCGAAATTCCCGCTGTCAATCTGACTACCCGAGCGACTCACCCGCGACCTGCCCGCTTTCGCGGGACACAACAGGACACCGCTGCGCGTGGCCGGAGCCAAAGCGCGTTTGTGACCCATCGCGGGGAAGAAAACCGATCGGAAAACCTGTGCGGCACCGTTCTGTCATCGACCAGACCCGCCGCCAGCGCTCGCCCGGGATGCCACTGCGAGGCGTCGAAAAAGTGCTTTTTCAACATTCGCTTACGTGGCGGACGAACACCGTGATTGCATCCTCGCACGACAAATATTTGTTGTGCAATTCAGTAGTAACCCGGCATAAGGCATGCCAGCGGCGCGCAGCCCTTGCTGCACGGCGTCTGCGGGAATTTCGGCCGATTTGCGGGGAGAGGGAATAAAAACATTTCGGGAAATTTCGCGTCGCGCGGCGCCAACAATCGCGCCGCTTTCACGTAAGTGCCTGTTTGCAAACGCGATATTTCGGGTGTTATGGCGCCATCTTGTCGATGGGCGCGATCGGCGCGATCGGCAGATGTTCAGCGCAGGTCACGCATCGGAAACGTCGCCGTCGACATAGCGCCAGCGGCCGTCCTCGCCGCGCGTGAAGCGGCTCAGTTCGTGCAGACGATAGGCGCGTCCGCCGCTTTTGTAGCGCGCGACGAATTCGACGCGCGCGTGCGTCTCGTCGATCGGCTCATGTCGCTTGACCGAAAGGCCGAGCCAGCGCGGTGCGCCGGGCGCATCGGCGTCGGCGTCGAGATCGGCGGGACAGGTCGCCGGATCCCAGCTCGCGCGCAGATACGCGGTGTCGCCGAGCACATAGGCCGTGTAGCGCGAGCGCATCAGTTCGAGCGCCGTGGCGGGCAACTCGCCGCCGTCGATGAAGCGGCCGCAGCAGGCCGCGTAGCGTGGCGGCTGCGCGCCCGCCTTGAGGTTCGGCGCGGCGCCGCCGCAAGGACAATCGAGCGGACGCGCGGCGCGCGGGGAATCAGCGGTCATCGGGAAAATCCGTGGACAAAGACAAGGGCAAAAAACAAAGGCCGCTTCGCGCGAGCAAAGCGGCCTTTCGCATTTTTACCTGAACGGCACGCCGTTCACCAGCGCTCACCAGTCGAGTTCGGTGCCGTCGTACTGGAAGAAGCGTCCGTTGAAGACCTCGCGCGCGGCGGCCGCTTCGGCCACCACCTCGCGCATGCCGGCCACGCTCGCGGCGGCGTCGATGGCCGCGTGCGCGCCGCCCATGTCCGTGCGCACCCAGCCCGGATGCAGCGCGACGCAGGTGGCGCGGCGCGTCTGCAACGAGGTGATCTTGAGGACGTCGTTGAGCGCCGCCTTGCTCGCGCGATAAAGCCAGCCCGTCGTGCCGGTGGTCTGCGCGATGCTGCCCATGCGGCTCGACAGCACGCCGAGCACGCCGTGCGCCGCATCGACGAGCGGCAGCAGAATCGGGATCAGCTGCATCGGCCCGCGCACGTTGGTGTTCATCACGTATTCGAAGTCTTCGGAGGTGATCGATTCCACGCCTTCGGTGCGCGGACCGTAGACGCCGGACACGATCAGCGCCACGTCGAGCCGTTCGCCGTCGAGCTTCCCGCCGAGCGCGGCGATGTCCTCGGGGTTCGCGATATCGACCACATAGGTCTGCGCCCCGAGCGCCCGCAGATCCGCGAGCGCGGATTCGGACCGCGCCGTGGCCAGCACGCGCCAGCCGGCCTTCGCATATTGACGCGCGAACTCGAGACCCAGGCCTCGCGACGCACCCACGATCAACGCTGTTTTCATCTCGTCACCTTCTCTTGTGTGCCGCGGCCTTTGCTGGAGCGCCGCGTGCGGGTGATGCCGCGCGCCGCCTCCCTGCGGCGCGCGTTCAGGCGTCAGCCTACAGGAGTTCGACGCCCATTGCCGTGGCCTCGCCGCCGCCGATGCACAGGCTCGCGACGCCGCGCTTCTTGCCGCTCGCGCGCAGCGCGCCGATCAGCGTGACGAGAATGCGCGCGCCCGACGCGCCGATCGGGTGACCGAGCGCGCACGCGCCGCCGTTCACGTTGACCTTGTCGTGCGGCAGATCGTGGGCCTTCATCGCGGCCATCGTGACCACGGCGAAGGCTTCGTTGATCTCGTAGAGATCGACGTCGGCGGCCTTCCAGCCGGTCTTCTCGAACAGCTTCGCGATCGCGCCGACAGGCGCCGTGGTGAACTTCGACGGTTCCTGCGCGAAGGTCGAATGGCCCGTGATACGCGCGAGCGGCGTGACGCCGAGGCGCTTCGCCGTCGATTCGCGCATCAGCACGAGCGCGGCCGCGCCATCCGAAATCGACGACGAATTCGCCGCCGTCACAGTGCCGGTCTTGCTGAACGCGGGCTTGAGCGTGGGGATCTTGTCGGGTTTGGCCTTGAACGGCTGCTCGTCGCGCTCGACGAGCGTCTCGCCCGCGCGCGTGGCGACCTTCACCGGCGCGATTTCCCACGCGAACGAGCCGTCTTCGTTGGCGAGTTTGGCGCGCTTGAGCGACTCGATCGCGAACGCGTCCTGACTCTCGCGCGAGAAGCCGTGCTCGCCCGCGCATTCCTCGGCGAACGTGCCCATCAGACGGCCTTTGTCGTAGGCGTCTTCGAGACCGTCGAGGAACATGTGATCGAGCACCTGGCCGTGGCCCATGCGCATGCCCGCGCGCGCCTTGGGCAGCAGATACGGCGCGTTGCTCATGCTCTCCATGCCGCCCGCGACGATCACGTCGGCCGAGCCCGCCAGCAGCATGTCGTGCGCGAACATCGCCGCGCGCATGCCCGAACCGCACATTTTGTTGACGGTGGTCGCGCCCGCCGCGAGCGGCAGTCCCGCGCCGAGCGACGCCTGGCGCGCGGGTGCCTGGCCCTGCCCCGCAGGCAGCACGCAGCCCATCACCACTTCGTCGATCTGCTCGGGCTTGAGGCCCGCGCGTTCGAGCGCCGCCGCAATCGCCGCCGCGCCCAGCTGCGGCGCAGTGAGCGAAGCGAAATCGCCCTGAAAACCGGCCATCGGCGTGCGCGCGGCCGCCACGATCACGATGGGATCCTGCTGCGTCTCACTCATGTCTGTCTCCTTGGTTTGGTGTCTCGATTCGTCGGTCATGTCGGTCATGCGCGATCAGGCCGCGCACGCGGCGGCGTCGCCGCTCTCGGGTGCGCGTTCGAACAATTGCGGATAGCGCGTGCAAAACCGCGCGCTCGCGTCGTACGGCAAGCAGTCGGGCACCTCGCCCGCGAGCAGGCGCGACTTGCTGTCCTGCCAGATCGCGGGCTCGAAAAAATCGGCGTGATGCTGAAGGAAATAGCGGCGCACGCGCGGGTCGCCGAGCAGGAACGTGCGATACGTCTCAGGAAAAATATCGCGCGGGCCGACCGGATACCACGGCTCGTCCGATAGTTCGTCCTCCTCATGACGCGGCGGCGGCACCGCGCGCACGTTGCAGTCGGTCAGGTATTCGATTTCGTCGTAGTCGTAGAACACCACGCGGCCGTGACGCGTCACGCCGAAGTTCTTGTAGAGCATGTCGCCCGGAAAGATGTTCGCGCGTATCAGGTCCTTCACCGCGTTGCCGTATTCGCGGATGCCGTGCTCCACCTCCGCGTCGCTGCCGTTCTGCAACCAGAGGTTCAACGGCACCATGCGCCGCTCGATATACAGATGACGGATCACGAGCTGGTCGCCCTCGTACTCGATCATCGACGGCGCGAGCGTTTCGAGTTCGCGCACGAGCGCTTCGTCCAGGCGCGCGACCGGCAGCGCGACGCTCGAATATTCGAGCGTGTCGGCGAGCCGCCCGAGGCGGTCGTGGCGCTTCACAAGCTGATACTTCGCCTCGACCTGCTCGCGCGTGGTTTCCTTCGGCGCGGGAAAGCTGTCCTTGATGACCTTGAACACATACGGATACGAAGGCAGCGTGAACACGATCATCACCATGCCGCGTATGCCGGGCGCGGCGATGAAGCGGTCGCTCGAATGCCGGAGGTGTTGCAGCAGATCGCGATAGAACAGGTTTTTGCCCTGCTTTTGCAGGCCCAGCGACGTGTAGATCTCGCCCTTCGCCTTGCGCGGCATGATGCTGCGCAGAAACTCGACATAGGCCGAGGGCACTTCCATGTCGACGAGAAAATACGAGTGCGCGAAGCTCATCATGATGAGCACGTCGTCGGTGCGCAGCAGCGCGGTGTCGAGCGCGAGCCGTCCATCCGCGACGTGACGGATCGGCACGACGAAAGGCACCAGCATGTCGCCGTTGATGATGCGCCCGACGATATACGCGGCCTGATTGCGAAAGAACAGCGAGGCCAGCACGTGAATCTGGAAGTTCGCTTTCGGCTCGACGTCGCCGAAGGTTTCGCGCATTGCGCGCATCGTGCATTCGACGTCGCGGCCCAGATCCTCGAACGGCGTGTCGATCTGAAAGTTCGTGACGATGCGTTCGAGCGTGGCGGCGAGTCCGTCCTTGAGCGGGTAATACGCGCGATACGTGGGCTTGGCGGCGGGCTCGTCGTTCTCGATGTACTCGGTCGAGATCGCCGGGCGCACGAAGATGAAGGCGTTGTTGAAGTACGAGCGATGCAGGATCTTGCAGCACACCGAGTTGAAGAACGTCTCGGCGCATTCGGGCTGCCGGTGCGTCGTGAGCAGGCCGATGTAGTGCAGCTTGATCTGCTCCCAGACGTCGTCGTCGATATGCTCGGCGTCGTATTCGTCTTCGATCGCCACCACGCATTCGCGCACGCGCTCGTCGTAGGACGCGATGCGCTCGCGCGCGAGCTGCTGCAAGCCCTGCCAGTCGCGCGCCTCGAAGCACTCGCGCGCCCGCGCCGCCGCCACGCAGAAGTTGCGGTAATGGCGATCGAAGCCTTCAAGCATGGTCTGCGCCACGTCGTAACCGATCTGCGACGAGAGCAGCTTGGGAAAATGTCTCATGGCGCGCTCAGTTCGGGTCGATCGCCGGGGTCAACGCTCGGGCGCTCGCGGCTTACTTGTTCGCCGCCGCGGCGTTCTTTTCGAGCAGCACGCGCGCCTGCGCCTCGTACTGCGCGAGATCTTCGAGCGTCGCGTCGAGGTCGGCGCGCTGGCGTTCGAGGATCTCACGATGGCGCACCACTGTGTCGAGAAAGGCCTGGAGCTGCGGGAGCGTGTCGGTCGGCGACTCGTAGAGATCGAGCAGCGCGCGGATTTCGTTCAGCGTGAAGCCCAGGCGCTTGCCGCGCAAGGTCAGTTTCAGGCGCGTGCGGTCGCGGCCGGAGAACACGCGCTTGAGGCCGCTCGCGCCTTCGCGGCTCGGCGCCAGCAGGCCCTGGTCCTCGTAGAAACGGATCGCGCGCGGCGTCACGTCGAATTCGCGGGCGAGTTCGGTAATCGTGTAATGGGTCATGACTGGTCGGGCGCCTCTGGCCGCCGGCCGTGGGGTTCGGCAAGGCGGCTCGTTCGTCGTTAGAATCGACGTTTACGTTATCGTCAACCTGCAGGTTTCGCAACCTTGCACCGTGCGGGCCCACCGAGCGTCATTGGCCCGCGCCGGAGATTGTTCCGCGTATCGGAACACTCTCCCGGAATCCCTGCACAAATGCCGCAATGCGGCGACAATGTGGATGGAAGGCGTGGGACGGACGGCGCGCGCGCACGATGCCGAACCGCCGCGCCGCCACGCACACATAAAAGACAGGAGTTGAGACCCCCATGAATGCGCTCGAACACCAGCTCGATTACCCCTTCAAGGACACCCTGCCCGAACCCGGCCACGCCTTCGAGGTCGCGCCCGGCGTGAAGTGGCTGCGCATGCCGCTGCCGTTCGCGCTCGACCATATCAATCTCTGGCTGCTGCGCGACGAGATCGACGGCCAGCAAGGCTGGACCGTGGTCGACTGCGGCATCACCAACGACACCATCAAGGCGCACTGGGAGCAGGTGTTCGAGAACCAGCTCGACGGCCTGCCGGTGCTGCGCGTGATCGTCACGCACTGCCATCCCGACCATATCGGCCTCGCGCACTGGATCTGCGCGGGCGGCGACAAGGCGCGCTGGGACGTGCGCCTGTGGACCACGCTCGGCGAATACATGAGCGCATGCGTGCTGGCCTCGGGCAACGGCTCGAACGCGGGTGGCGAAGGCGCGGCGCGCCATTTCGCGCGTCACGGCGTGAAGGACGAAGCGGCGCTCGATCAACTGCGCAACCGCCGCAGCTACTACGCGAATCTCGTGCCGTCGCTGCCGCCGCAATACCGCCGCCTGCGCGAAGCCGACACGGTATCGATCGGCGGACGCGACTGGCGCGTCGTGACGGGTTTCGGCCATTCGCCCGAGCATTGCGCACTGCTCTGCGAGGACATCGGCGTGCTGATTTCGGGCGATATGGTGCTGCCGCGCATCTCCACGAATGTGTCGGTGTTCGACATGGAGCCGGAAGGCAATCCGCTCGGTCTCTACCTCGAATCGCTGGGCCGTTACGAGACGATGGCCGAGGACACGCTCGTGCTGCCCTCGCACGGCAAGCCGTTCCGCGGCGTGCGCACGCGCATCGTTCAACTGCGCGAGCACCACGACGCGCGCCTGGCCGAAGTGATGGAAGCCTGCGCGAGCGCGCCGCAAAGCGCCGCCGATATCGTCCCGCTGATGTTCAAGCGCGCGCTCGACATCCATCAGATGACGTTCGCAATGGGCGAGGCGCTCGCGCACCTGCATCTGCTCTGGCTCGCGGGCAAGCTCACGCGCAGGACGGGCGAGGATGGCGTGATCCGCTTTTCTGTCTGATCTGTCTGATCGGTCTGAGCGCGGTATAAACCTCCGCGCCTGCAAATAAAAAAGGGCGGCTCATTGCGAGCCGCCCTTTTTCGTTCTTGCACGGTGAAGCGCGCGACGAACCTCAGTTGCCGCCGCCCGTGATCAGATCGGCGCCCTTCGGACGCACGAACTTGAACGTCGACGCCGGCAGCGACGGGTTCTTCTCGATGTTGGAGAACGTGAGCAGCGTCACGTTGCCGAACACGTCGTGCAGCTCCATCGCTTCGAGATTGCCGTCGCGAAAGCCGATGCCCACGCTCTTGAACTGCGTGTCCTTCGACTTCGGAATCAGCTCCAGCCAGTCGATGCCGTTCTTCACACCCGCGTCGGAGAGCGTGAAGTTCTTGTCGAGATCGTTGCTGCCGAACAGGATCGCCGCCGGGCTCGCGCCGAGCGCGCCGCCGAGCTTGCGCTCGGTGACCTGGTTCAGATCCTTGTCGTAGACGTAGAGGTTGTCGCCGTCCGACTGGAGTTGCTGCTGATACGGCTTTTCGTAATTCCAGATGAACTTGCCGGGACGCGAGAACACGAACGTGCCGCTCGACGTCTTGGCGTTGAGCGTGGCCGTGGCGACGGCGTCGCTCGTGCTCTTGGCGTTCGACGGCGCCTTGAGTTCACGCTGCACGAAGCTGCCGCGCGCGGCGTGCACCTGCGCGACGAATTGCTTGAGCTGGTCGGTGCCGCCCGCGTAGGCGTGCGAGGCCAGCGCGAGCGATGCGCCCAGCGCGACGGCGAGCGCGCGGCCGGCGCGCGCGAGCGTCAAACGAGTCGGTTGTCCTGCGAAAAACTGCATCTATCGTTCTCCAGTAGCGAAATGGATAGCGTGGAAGGCCGCGCGGGCAGGTCGCCCGCACACGGCTTGAGCGCCTTTAGTCGGCGTCGCGCGTGGGCGCGAGAATCTCGCGGTTGCCGCTCGACGACATCGCCGAAACGAGTCCCGACTGCTCCATCTGTTCGAGCAGCCGCGCCGCCCGGTTATAGCCGATGCGCAGATGACGCTGCACGAGCGAAATCGACGCACGCTTGTTCTTGATGACCACTTCGACGGCCTGGTCGTAGAGCGGATCGGACTCGTCGCCGGTGCCCGACGCGGACGCCGAACCTTCGTCGCCCTCGCCCGCCACGCCGCCTTCGAGAATGCCCTCGATATAGTTCGGCTCGCCCTGCTCCTTGAGCTTGTCGACAACGCGATGCACCTCGTCGTCGGCGACGAACGCGCCGTGCACGCGCACCGGCAGGCCCGTGCCCGGCGGCAGGTAGAGCATGTCGCCCATGCCGAGCAGCGATTCCGCGCCCATCTGGTCGAGAATCGTGCGCGAGTCGATCTTCGACGACACCTGGAACGCGATACGCGTCGGCACGTTCGCCTTGATCAGCCCCGTGATGACGTCCACCGACGGACGCTGCGTGGCGAGAATCAGGTGGATGCCCGCCGCGCGCGCCTTCTGCGCGATCCGCGCGATCAGTTCCTCGACCTTCTTGCCGACCACCATCATCAGGTCCGCGAGTTCGTCGATCACCACGACGATGTGCGGCAGCTTCTGGCACGGTTCCGGGTCGTCCGGCGTGAGGCTGAACGGGTTCGGAATCTTTTCCTCGCGCTTGTTCGCCTCTTCGATCTTGTTGTTGTAGCCCGCGAGATTGCGCACGCCCAGCTTGCTCATGAGCTTGTAGCGGCGCTCCATCTCGGCGACGGTCCAGTTCAGCGCGTTGCCGGCCTGGCGCATGTCGGTCACGACCGGGCAAAGCAGATGCGGAATGCCTTCGTAGACGCTCATTTCGAGCATCTTCGGGTCGATCAGGATCATGCGCACCTGTTCCGCGCTCGCCTTGTAGAGCAGCGACAGGATCATGGCATTGATACCGACCGACTTGCCCGAACCGGTCGTACCGGCCACCAGCAAGTGCGGCATCTTGCCGAGATCGGCGCACACGGGCTTGCCGCCGATGTCCTTGCCGAGGCCCATGGTGAGCGCCGAAGACGCGTCCGCGTAGACCGCCGAGCCGAGAATTTCCGACAGGCGCACGGTCTGGCGGCGCGAGTTCGGCAGTTCGAGCGCCATGCAGTTCTTGCCCGGAATCGTTTCGACCACGCGGATCGAGACGAGCGAGAGCGAACGCGCGAGATCCTTGGCCAGATTGACGATCTGGCTGCCCTTCACGCCCGTGGCGGGTTCGATCTCGTAGCGCGTGACGACCGGGCCCGGATAGGCGGCCACGACGGCCACGTCCACGCCGAAGTCCTTGAGCTTTTTCTCGATCAGGCGCGAGGTGAATTCGAGCGTGTCGTCGGAGATGGTTTCCTGGCTCGCGGGCGCGGCGTCGAGCAGCGAGATCGGCGGCAGCGTGGAATCGCCGGGCAGATCCGTGAAAAGCGGCACCTGGCGCTCTTTCTCCACGCGTTCCGAGCGCTGCGGCGTGACCACGGGCGGCACGATCGTGACCGGCTCGTGCTCCTCGATCTTGACGCGGCCGCGCTCGACCTTGCCCTCGCGCTTGACCGCGGCGGCCTCGCCGAGCTTGCGGTCGCTGCGTTCCTCGCGGCGCAGTTTGGCGAGCGTGACGGCGTTGATCAGCGATTCGCCCACTTTCTCGGCCACCGAGAGCCACGAGAAGCGGAAATACAGTGACAGACCGATCGCCAGCGCGATCAGCATCGCGAGCGTGCCGCCGGTGAAGCCGAGCGCGTTCGAGACCGCACGCGCGACCGCGCCGCCCACGACGCCGCCGGGCGTCTGCGGCAATTGCACCTTGAGCGACCACATGCGCAGCGCCTCGATGCCGCAGCTCGACAGCATGACGAGCACGAACGCGAAGCCTTCGGCGACCCAGCTGATGTCGCGCGGCTTGTCTTCGTCGTCATCGTCGCGCAGGGTTTCGTGGCGCGTGATGCGGCGATAGTTCGCCGAAATCAGCCGGCCGAGCAGCACCAGCCACCAGTAGGCGGACAGGCCGAACAGCAGCAGCAGGATGTCCGAGGTGCGCGCGCCGACGCGCCCCGCCCAGTTCGAGATGTGGTCGACCTGGGCGGCATGGGTCCAGCTCGGATCGTGGCGGCTGTAGCTGATGAGCGCCATCAGCAGGAACACGCCGAGCGCGACCTGCAAGATCCAGCGGATTTCGGTGAAAAGGCGCGACATGCGATGCGGCAATGCCTGCGCCTGCGCGGTAAAGGGTGCTTTGGCCATTGAATCCTGGTGATTCTCGATGCTTTGGCGTGCCGGACGCCGCTGGCGGGGCCGGCGGGCGCGCGGACGCCGTCGTCCGATCCGGCCTATTGTAAACGCGATGTTTGAGCCCCGGCGGCGCGACGCTGTAAATGAGGGTAACTGACAACGGCGGCGCGGCGACGGCCTCCGCCACGGCCACAAGGCTATCGCGCCGATCGGAAAGCTTCATGAAGCGGCGATCGGCCCCGACCTTTATAATTGCGGGCTGATGCCCAACTTACCTGCGTAAGCCCCGCCGCAACACCGGGCGGCCGACCGCAAATCCGGCAGCAGCGCGGCGCACCACAAGACGCGCCACGCAGCGCCATCAACGGAATTCGATCATGTCCGCAACCAAACACGCCAAAGTCCTGATTCTCGGTTCCGGCCCCGCCGGCTACACGGCAGCCGTCTACGCCGCGCGCGCGAACCTCTCGCCGCTGCTCGTCACCGGCCTCGCCCAGGGCGGCCAGCTCATGACCACGACCGACGTGGAAAACTGGCCCGCGGACCCGAACGGCGTGCAAGGCCCCGAGCTGATGCAGCGCTTTCTGGAGCACGCGGAGCGCTTCAACACGGAAATCGTGTTCGATCACATCCACACGGCCAAGCTCGACGAAAAGCCCATCCGCCTGATCGGCGACTCGGGCGAGTACACCTGCGATTCGCTGATCATCGCGACCGGCGCGTCGGCGCAATACCTCGGCCTGCCGAGCGAAGAGTTGTTCATGGGCCGCGGCGTGTCCGCCTGCGCGACCTGCGACGGCTTCTTCTACCGTAACCAGCACGTCGCCGTGATCGGCGGCGGCAACACGGCTGTCGAAGAAGCGCTGTACCTCTCGGGTATCGCGAAGAAGGTCACCGTGATCCACCGCCGCGACAAGTTCCGCGCCGAGCCGATCCTGATCGACCGCCTGCTGGAGAAGGAAAAGGAAGGCGTCGTCGACATCAAGTGGGACCACGTGCTCGACGAAGTCAAGGGCAACGAAGGCGGCGTGAACGGCCTGCGCATCAAGAACGCGAAGACCGGCGAAACCACCGACCTCGACCTGCAAGGCGTGTTCGTGGCGATCGGCCACAAGCCGAACACCGACATCTTCGCAGGCCAGCTGGAGATGAAGAACGGCTACATCATCACGAACGGCGGCCTGAACGGCAACGCCACCGGCACGAGCGTGGCCGGCGTGTTCGCGGCCGGCGACGTGCAGGATCACGTCTATCGCCAGGCCATCACCAGCGCCGGCACGGGCTGCATGGCCGCGCTCGACGCGCAGCGCTATCTCGAGACCATCAACGAGATCTCGCAGCCGCACGTGATGAGCGCCGAAGCCGACCGCTAAGCTGTCCAGCAAGCCGTCCAGCGGCACTCAGCCGCTAAAATAGTGCCCGTCGGTCCGACGGCGCACGCCACGAGGGCCGCGGCCAGCCAGCCGGCGGCCCTTGTTTTTTGGTTTTTCAGGCGTTCCGCGTGAGCGCCTGGCGCGCGCCCGTCCGGCCGCGCAGCCGGGTCGCGCAGCCGTTGAGTTGCCGTTTTCCATCGCGCGCGTTCTACGTCGAACGCGCGTCCATCGAGCGCCTTTCGCCATGCCCAAGAACGTGCCCCATCCGGGCGAGCCCAAGCGCCCCGCCACACCCCGCCCCGCCGCCGCACCCGCGCCGGCGGCGCCCGACGCCTCGCCGGACGCCGGCAAGGCGCAGACGGGCTTCGCCGGTCTCGGCAGCCTGCGCGATGCGCTCAAGGTGCAGACGCGCCAGCGCGAGCAGCAACGTGTCGCCGCCCAGGCCGCGCGCGTGGAAGCCGCGGCGGACAGCGACCTGTTCCGTCGCGAGATCGGCCAGATCGCGCCGCTCAAGCAGCCGACGCGCGCGCAGCCGCGCCGCGCGTCGCCCGTGCCGCTGCCGCTCCAGACCCAGCGCGACGAACAGGCCGTGCTGCACGAAGCCATCTCAGACGACTTCGACCCCGAAGCCTTCCTCGACACCGACGACACGCTCTACTACCACCGCCCCGGCATCAGCGAGGAAGTGGTGAAGAAGCTGCGCCGCGGCACGTGGATCGTCCAGGCGCAGCTCGACCTGCACGGCATGCGCCGCGAGGAAGCGCGCGAGGCACTGCAGGCGTTCATCCGCGAAGCCGGCAAGCGCGGGCTGCGCTGCGTGCGCGTGATTCACGGCAAGGGGCTGGGCTCGGTCGGCAAGGAGCCGGTGCTCAAGGGCAAGGTGCGCGCGTGGCTGGTGCAGAAGGAAGAAGTGATCGCGTTCTGCCAGGCGCGGCCGCACGACGGCGGCGCGGGCGCGGTGCTCGTGCTGCTCCAGCCGCATGGCGGCGGGCATGGGCATCATCCTCACCACGCTGCGCATCCGTAACAACGATGGCGTGACTGTTGTGGCGTGACGATGGCGCAGCGCGTTCGCGTCTCGTCTCCCGTTCCTCCTACGCCATCCGGCTAGCTGTTGCGCGCGGCCGCGTTTCGTTATGGTCATCGGTATCCGTGATCGATGCTCAACGTAACGCCGCGCCACGCCGCCATGACCGCCAACGGCCTTCACACCACCTCGCGCCAGCTCGTCTATGCGCTGCCCATTCTGATGGGCGGCGTCGAGTACCTGTTGCGCGTCGCGCTCGGCCAGAGCGACAGCGACGCCTTCTTTCCCAGCTCGCTCGCCGCGGGCGGCATCGCTCTTTTCATCGCGTTGACGGATCTGACTTCGCTTTCGGCGCCGGAGTCCGGGATCGTGTCCAGCCGCCGCGGCTGGCTCGATCAACGCCTCGCGCAAGCCGGCGTCTGGGCCGCTGTCGTGGGCACGGCCGGATGGCTTTATCTTGTTTTAGCTTCCTTGAGCGAATCGGTAAAAGACGTCATTCCCTACCATCCATTCTGGTGGGCCATCGCCTACGATGGCGCAGGCGTAGTGCTGAACGAATGGAAAGCGAGAGCCACATGACCGACATTTTCCTGGGATACCTGAGAGAGTTTGGCGCCTTCGACACGTTGATGGCCGCCATCTGGCTGTTCGCGCGCGTCATGGGGCGCATCGCCGACTTCGACAAGGCCATCGCGCTGCGCGCGCGTCTCAAGCGCACGCTGTCCAACGCCGATTCGCCAGCCAGCGCCGAACTCAAGATCCTGCTCGCGCAGCTCGACGAACTCGAAGGCGCCTACACGCTTTCGAAGGCCACGGGCGTCAAACTTCGGCAAATCGCGCAGAGCCATCGCGCCTACACGGCACGCCTGAGCGCGGCGCTGCCAAGCACGTTCCACGAAATCGTCGAGCGGCCGTTTGTCGTGACCAGCTAGTCCGCGCGGTCTTCAATCGGGCAATCAAGGAAAGCGGGGAATCCAAATAAAAAAGCCCCACGCGCATGCCACGCGTGAGGCTTTGCATCGGCGCAACTGCATCAGCTGGCAGCAGCGCCTTCGCAGCAGCACCGCTTAAGCGATGCGCTCCTCCGTCTTCGGATCGAACAGCACCGCCTTCGACACGTCGAACAGCAGGTCCATGTTGTTGAGCGGCTGCGGATTCGCGCCCGGGTGCACGCGGCTCACCACACGCTTGCCGTTCACTTGCGCGAACACCAGCGTGTCCGGGCCGGTCGGCTCGATCACGTCCACCTTCACGGTGTGGCGTTGCAGTTCGTGGCCGTGGCCGTCGTGCGAGCTGCGCGCGTCGGTAATGCGCTCCGGGCGCAGACCCAGCACCACTTCCTGGCCGATGTAGCTGCGCAGCTTGTTCGCTTCGAACGGCAGGTTCAGCACATTGCGCGCCACGCCCGTGTCGAGTTCGAGGCCCACGCCCGAGCCCTGCTCCACCAGCTTGCCGTTGATGAAGTTCATCGGCGGCGCGCCAATGAAGCCTGCCACGAACAGGTTCGAGGGCGAGTCGTAGATATCCTGCGGCGCGCCGAACTGCTGAACGATGCCGTCCTTCATCACGGCGATGCGGTCGCCGAGCGTCATCGCTTCGATCTGGTCGTGCGTCACGTAGACGATCGTCTTGCCCACGCGCTGATGCAGCAGCTTGATTTCCGAACGCATCTCGATACGCAGCTTCGCGTCGAGGTTCGACAGCGGCTCGTCGAACAGGAACATGATCGGATCGCGCGCCAGTGCACGGCCCATTGCCACGCGCTGACGCTGGCCGCCCGAGAGCTGGCCCGGCTTGCGGTCGAGCAGATGCTGAATCTGCAGCATGTTCGACACGCGGTCGACGATCTGCGTCTGCTCGGCCTTCGGCACCTTGCGGATGTTCAGGCCGAACGAGATGTTCTCGCGCACCGTCATCGACGGATAGAGCGCGTACGACTGGAACACCATCGCAATGTCGCGATCCTTCGGCGAGAGATCGTTGACGACCTTGCCGTCCATGCAGATCTCGCCCTTGGTCACGGTTTCGAGACCCGCGATCATGTTGAGCAGCGTCGATTTCCCGCAGCCCGAGCCGCCGACCAGAATCAGGAACTGGCCGTCTTCGATATCGATATTGACGCCCTTGAGGACGGGCACCCCGTTCGGGTAGGTCTTGTAGACGTCGCGAATGGAAAGGCTTGCCATGCTATGAATCCTTTTGATCACTGCGCGCTATCGCGCATGAGACCGGGGCCGGCGCTCGCGCCCGCCCCGACCGACAGGTTTAACCCTTCACCGCGCCCGCCGTGAGACCGCGCACGAAGTAGCGGCCGGCGATCACGTAGACGAGCAGCGTGGGCAGCGCGGCGATGATCGCGCCGGCCATGTCGACGTTGTATTCCTTCACGCCCGTGGAGGTGTTCACGAGATTGTTCAGCGCCACCGTGATCGGCATCGAATCGACGCCCGAGAACACGATACCGAACAGGAAGTCGTTCCAGATCTGCGTGAATTGCCAGATCAGGCACACCATGAAGATCGGCAGCGACAGCGGCATCATGATGCGCGAGAAGATCATGAAGAACCCGGCGCCGTCGATGCGTGCGGCCTTCACGAGTTCGGCCGGCACGCTCACGTAGAAGTTGCGGAAGAACATCGTGGTGAACGCGATGCCGTACACGACGTGCACCAGCACCAGCCCGCCGATCGTGTTCGAGAGGCCAAAGAAGCCTTCGAGACGCGCCATCGGCAGCAGGATCGCCTGGAACGGAATGAAGCAGCCGACCAGCAGCATGGTGAACAGCGCGTCGGCGCCGCGGAAGCGCCAGTGCGTGAGCACGTAGCCGTTGAACGCACCGATGATCGACGAGATCAGCACGGCCGGAATCACCATCTTCACGGAGTTCATGAAGAACGGCTGCATACCGTCGCAGCGCACGCCCGTGCAGGCCTCGCTCCACGCCTTGATCCACGGCGCGAAGGTCGGGCTCGTCGGCAGCGTCAGCATGTTGCCCGAGTGGATCTGGTCGAGCGACTTGAACGACGTCGACAGCATCACGTACAGCGGGAACAGGAAGTACAACGCGAACAGGATCAGCGCCGCGTACACGAACACACGGCTCAGCTTCATCTTAGGCTGCATTGCGCGTGCTCCTCGATTCCAGATACATCAGCGGCACGAGCACAGCCACGACGGTGGCGAGCATCATCATCGACGAGGCTGCGCCCACGCCGAGTTGCCCGCGGTTGAACGAAAACGTGTACATGAAGATGGCCGGCAGCGACGACGACGTGCCCGGACCGCCCGCAGTCAGCGCGACGACGAGGTCGAACGTCTTGATCGTGATGTGGCACAGGATCAGCAGCACCGAGAAGAACACCGGACGCATGCTCGGAATCACGATCTTGCGGTAGATCGTGGGCAGCGTCGCGCCATCCACCTGGGCGGCCTTGAAGATTTCGCTATCGACACCGCGCAGGCCCGCGAGGAACAGCGCCATGCAAAAGCCCGTCGATTGCCAGACCGCGGCCACGACGATACAGAAGATGGCCTTGTCCGGGTCGTTGAGCCAGTCGAGCTGGAAGCTCGTCCAGCCCCACTGGTGCAGCACCTGCTGCAGACCCATGTCGGGGTTGAAGATCCACTGCCATGCCGTGCCCGTCACGATGTACGAAAGCGCCATCGGATAGAGGAACACTGCGCGCAGCGCGCCTTCCTGGCGGATCTGCTGGTCGAGCAGGATGGCGAGGAACAGGCCAAGCGCGACGCAGACGGCGATGAACGGGATGCCGAACCAGCCGAGATTCTGCGCCGACGTCCACCAGACGTCATTGGCGAACAGCTCGCGGTAACGATCCAGGCCCACGAAGTCGTAGCGCGGCATCAGTCGCGAATTCGACAACGACAGATAGCCGGTGATCAGAATGAAACCGTAGACGAAAACAATGCTGATCAGGACGCTGGGCGAAAGCACCAGCTTCGGGATCCAGCGGTCGGCGAGCGCCGCCATCGGCGACGCGCGGCGGGTGGCAGGCGTGGCCGCCTTGCCGTTGCCGCTAAGAGAAGCAGTCACTGCGCAACTCCTGGTACGGTGCAAAAGCGCGCGGGCTTTCACACGAATGATGGGGTTCGGGCTGAACCGTCATGTCCAGGGTGTGCCGCGCGGGCACACCCTGCTTGCTTCAAGACAGCAAACGACTGCTGTCGTGCGGCTTTACTTCGTCTTCGCAGCCTTCGCGAGCGCTTCCACCGCGCTCTTCGAATCCTGGTTCGAGTTCATGAACTTCGTGACGACGTCGGTGATCGCGCCGGCCGTTGCGTCGGCTTGCGCCATGCCGTGTGCGAGCGACGGCACGTAGCCGCCGGCCTTGATGGCCGTCTGCTCATCCGCGTACGACTGCTTGCCGCACTCGTCGAACTTGCTCATGTCCACGCCCAGACGGACCGGAATCGAACCCTTGTACAGGCTGAACTGCTCCTGGAACGCCGGGCTCATGATGGTCTTCGCGAGCGCGAGCTGGCCCGGC
This sequence comes from Paraburkholderia sp. J94, assembly GCF_905220285.1. Lineage (NCBI taxonomy): Bacteria > Pseudomonadati > Pseudomonadota > Betaproteobacteria > Burkholderiales > Burkholderiaceae > Paraburkholderia > Paraburkholderia sp. J94. The sequence continues at coordinate 473,632 of NZ_CAJMZH010000003.1, forward strand.
GTTGCCGCCTTCTGGCCCTTCTGCTGGAAGAACACGAACGAGTCGACGTTAAAAGTGTAGGCCTTCGACGTGCCCGGCACCGGCGCGCAGACGTAATCCGTGCCCGGCTTCTTGTTCGCGTTCGCGAACTCGCCCTTGGCCCAGTCGCCCATGAACTGCATGCCGGCCTTGCCGTTGATGACCATGGCCGTGGCCAGGTTCCAGTCGCGGCCCGTGCGGCCGTTATCCATGTACGACTCGATCTTGCGGACCGTGTCGAACACGCCGACCATCTGCGCCGACGTCAGCGTCTTCTGGTCCAGATCGACGATCGCCTTCTTGTAGAAGTCCGCGCCCTGCGAGAGGACCACGTCTTCCCACAGCGTCAGGTCTTGCCACGGCTGGCCGCCTGCTGCGACCGGCTGGATGCCCGCTGCCTTCAGCTTGTCGGCGACGGCGAAGAATTCCGGCCAGGTCGTCGGGACCTTGGCGCCGACCTTGTCGAGCGCAGCCTTGTTGATCCACACCCAGTTCACGCGGTGCACCGAGAACGGCGCGGCGACGTAGTGGCCGTCCGCGTGCATGATCTTGTCGATCTGCGGCGGCAGGTTGGCCTTCCAGTCACCCGCGACCGAGTCGATCGGGGCGAGCACGCCCTGCTCCGCCCATTCCTGGATCAGCGGGCCCTTGATCTGGGCCGCGCTCGGCGCATTGCCCGAAATCACCTGGGTCTTGAGTGCCGTCATGGCTGCAGCACCCGCGCCACCTGCAACGGCGAAGTCCTTCCAGGTATAGCCCTGCTTCTGCATGTCGTCCTTGAGCACGCCGACGGCCTTCGACTCGCCGCCCGACGTCCACCAGTGCAGCACTTCGATCGACTCGGCAGCTTGCGCCGTGGCGACGCCGCCCATCAGACCTGCTGCGCACAGGGCGCCCATGATCGCTCGGAATTTCATTGCTTATCTCCTCCAGACACCTGAACAAAAAACGGTTGGCCCCTGATGTCGCCAGGGTGCGTGTGGTTCAAACAGGCTTAAAACAGGCAAAACACGGGACGGACGGGCGCCGGAGTACCGCGCGCGCGTATTGTCTTTAGATGCGCGCGGGCCGCGGGCCGGTGTCCGGCCGCTGGACGCTCAAGAGATGAGTGGTTCGGAATGCAAAGACTGTCTCCTCTTTTGATTTTCACCGGCCGCGTTCGCATGGTCGACGTGCGCAGCCAGTCGAGGCGCCGCACGCGTCACGCGGCCGAACATCCCACCGCCAGGCGTCTGTTGCCGCGCCCGGCTCGTACATGGACGAATCCATTGTCCGTTAACATGAGGGACGTTCCGTCCGCCCGCGAAAAACTGCTGTGCAAAACCTCCGCACACACGCCGCAAACCCGCACTGCGCCGCGCTTCCCAGCACTTTTTTCATCGAATGAACGTTACCTCTTGATTTGGATTGTAGTTAAACTACAATTCAGTGTCAAAAAAAATTTTATCGGACTACGGCCGCCCGACGGAGCCCGCCCGGCATTGCGCCGGCGCACGCTTCACCCTTGTTCCGCGGCCCCCTCAGGACTGTGACGGAGACTATGCAATTCCCTACCGATTCGGGTTTTACGTTCGTGCTCTTTGGCGCCACCGGCGACCTGGCGATGCGCAAGATCCTGCCTGCGCTGTTCGAGGCGCACCGCTCGGGCATGCTCGCGGAGTCGGGCAAGATCGTGGGCGTCGCGCGTCATGAGGACGACCGCGCCCACTACCTTCAGTGGGTCGAGGAGCACGTCAAGCCGCACGTCTCGAAGAACGGTCTGGACGAAGCCGCGTGGGCGAGCTTTCTCGAACGCATCGCCTATGTGAAGCTCGACCTTTCGCGCGCCGAAGACTTCACGCATCTGCGCGACGGCATCGCCGCGCTGCCCGGCATCCGCGTGTTCTATCTGGCCACGGGCCCGTCGCTGTTCGTGCCGATCTGCCGCGCGCTCGCCGCCGTCGGCCTGAACGAAAACTCGCGCATCGTGCTGGAAAAGCCACTCGGCTACGACCTCAAGTCGTCGAATGCGATCAACGACGCCGTGGGCGAAATCTTCGCGGAAGAACAGATCTACCGCATCGACCACTACCTCGGCAAAGAGCCCGTGCAGAACCTGCTCGCGCTGCGTTTCGGCAACGCGCTGTTCGAGCCGCTGTGGCGCCGCGAATGGGTCGAGAGCATCCAGATCACCATCGCCGAAGAACTGGGCGTGGAAGCGCGCGGCGACTTCTACGACAACACCGGCGCGCTGCGCGACATGGTGCAGAACCATTTGCTGCAGCTGCTCTCGATCGTCGCGATGGAGCCGCCGCACTCGATGGATTCCGATTCGGTGCGCGATGAAAAGCTGCGCGTCTTGCGCGCGCTCAAGCCCATCGATCCGAACGAGATTCAGAAGATGGCCGTGCGCGGCCAATATCACGCGGGTGTGATCCGCGGCACGCCGGTGCCGGCCTACGCGACCGAAAAAGGCGTGAAGCCCGACAGCCACACGGAAACCTTCGTGGCGCTCAAGGTCGAGATCGAAAACTGGCGCTGGGCCGGCGTGCCCTTCTTCCTGCGCACCGGCAAGCGTCTGGCCGACCGCGTCGCGGAGATCGTCGTGAATTTCCGCCCGGTGCCGCATTCGGCGCTCGGTCCCACGGCGCTGCGCCCCGGTTCGAACCGCCTCGTGATCCGCCTGCAGCCGAACGAAACGATACGTCTGTACTGCCTCGCCAAGCAGCCCGGCGAAGGCATGAATCTCGCGAGCGTGCATCTGGATCTCGCGTTCGACCAGTTCTTCCGCGAAGGGCAGATGGAGGCGTATCAGCGTCTGCTGCTCGACGTCATCAACGGACGCCTTGCGCTGTTCGTGCGCCGCGACGAGCAGGAGGCCGCATGGAAGTGGGTCGAGCCGATCCTCAACGAGTGGACCGCGGCCACGCGCGCGCCCAAGCCGTACGCGGCGGGCACGTGGGGCCCGGCGGCGGCGAGCGCGATGCTGGCGCAGCACGGCACCTGCTGGCTCGAAGAAGAGAATTGAGGCGAGTGAATTGAGGCAAGAGAATCGACGCGCGCGGCGCGGCCTTGCCGGGCCGCGCGCAGGCAGGAACGCACAGATGAAACACCCCGCAGACCTACAAAAAAGCAGCCTGGAGGAGAAGTGATCGAGCTTCACGTATTCGACGACCCGCGCGTCCAATCCGACGCGCTGGCGCGAGCCGTGGGCGATGCGCTACATGCGTCGCTCACCGCTCTGCAAGCCGCGCCCGGCACCGGTGCGCGGCGTGCAACGCTGGCTGTCTCGGGCGGCACGAGCCCGCGTCCGTTTCTCGAAACCCTGTCGACGCATCGCTTCGACTGGTCGCACATCGACGTCACGCTCGTCGACGACCGCTGGGTGCCGGAAAGCGATTCGGCCAGCAACGCGCGCCTCGCGCACGAAACGCTGCTGAAGAACGAAGCGGCCAGCGCGCGCTTCCTGCCGCTCGTCGACGTCGCGCAGGATCTCGACGCGCACGTGGCCGCGCTCAACGCCGATCCGCAACGCCTGCTGCCCAACGTCGCCGTGCTCGGCATGGGCGAGGACGGCCACACGGCCTCGATCTTCGCCGACGCGCCCGAGTGGCACGAAGCCATCACCACGCCGCGCCCGTTCGTCGCCGTGCATCCGCAGGCCGCGCCGCACGCGCGCGTCTCGTGGTCGATGCAGGCGCTGCGCCAGGTGGACCGCCTGTTCCTGCTGATCGCGGGACAGCGCAAACTCGACGTGCTGCAGCAAGCAGCCGCGACAGAACAGAAAAACGCCATTTCGAAACTGGCGAACGACAAGGGAGTGAGACTCGATGTCTACTGGTGCGCCTAACAAATCCGCCCCTGGCGCGGGCCAGCACGCCGATGGAGCGCGGCTGCTCGCCGATATCGGCGGAACCAACGCGCGCTTCGCGCTGGAAACCGCACCGGGCGATATCGGCCAGGTGCGCGTCTATCCGTGCGCGCAGTATCCGGGCGTCGCCGAGGTGATCCAGCAGTATCTGAAGGACACGAAGATCGGCCGCGTCAATCATGCGGCGATCGCCATCGCGAATCCGGTCGACGGCGACCAGGTCCGCATGACCAATCACGACTGGACCTTCTCGATCGAAGCCACGCGCCGCGCGCTCGGCTTCGACACGCTGCTGGTCGTCAACGACTTCACCGCGCTCGCGATGGCGCTGCCGGGCCTGACCGACGCGCAGCGCGTCCAGGTCGGCGGCGGCCAGCGCCGTCAGAACAGCGTGATCGGTCTGCTCGGTCCGGGCACGGGCCTCGGCGTCTCGGGCCTGATTCCCGCCGACGACCGCTGGATCGCGCTCGGCAGCGAAGGCGGCCACGCGAGCTTTTCGCCGCAGGACGAGCGCGAGGACATCGTGCTCCAGTACGCGCGCACCAAGTGGCCGCATGTGTCGTTCGAACGCGTGTGCGCGGGTCCGGGCGTCGAGCTGATCTATCGCGCGCTCGCCGCCCGCGACAAGAAGAAAGTGGCCGCTGATATCAACCCGGCCGAAGTCGTGAAACGCGCCCATGACGGCGAAGCCCTCGCGCTCGAAACCGTCGAATGCTTCTGCGGCATTCTCGGCAGCTTCGCGGGCAATATCGCCGTGACGCTCGGCGCGCTGGGCGGCATTTACATCGGCGGCGGCGTGGTGGGACGTCTGGGCGAGCTGTTCATGAACTCGTCGTTCCGCCAGCGTTTCGAGGCCAAGGGCCGCTTCGACGTCTATCTCGCCAACGTGCCGACTTACGTCATCACGGCGGAATATCCGGCGTTTCTGGGCGTCTCCGCGATCCTCGCCGAGCAGTTGTCGAACCGCGCGGGCGGCGGCTCGTCGGCCGTGTTCGAGCGCATCCGCCAGATGCGCGACGCGCTCACGCCGGCCGAGCGCCGCGTGGCCGATCTCGCGTTGAACCATCCGCGCTCGATCATCAACGATCCGATCGTCGATATCGCGCGCAAGGCCGACGTGAGCCAGCCGACCGTGATCCGCTTCTGCCGCTCGCTGGGCTGCCAGGGTCTGTCCGATTTCAAGCTCAAGCTCGCGACCGGTCTGACCGGCACGATTCCGGTCAGCCACAGCCAGGTGCATCTCGGCGATACGGCGACGGACTTCGGCGCGAAGGTGCTCGACAACACCGTATCGGCCATCCTGCAACTGCGCGAGCATCTGAACTTCGAGCACGTCGAGCAGGCCATTTCGCTGCTCAACAGCGCGCGCCGCATCGAGTTCTACGGTCTCGGCAACTCGCACATCGTCGCGCAGGACGCGCACTACAAGTTCTTCCGCTTCGGCATTCCGACCATCGCGTATGGCGACCTGTACATGCAGGCGGCGTCGGCGGCGCTGCTCGGCAAGGGCGACGTGATCGTGGCCGTATCGAAGTCGGGACGCGCGCCCGAGTTGCTGCGCGTGCTCGACGTGGCGATGCAGGCCGGCGCGAAAGTGATCGCGATCACCTCAAGCAACACGCCGCTCGCCAAGCGCGCGACCGTGGCGCTCGAAACCGATCACATCGAGATGCGCGAGTCGCAGCTTTCGATGATCTCGCGCATCCTGCATCTGCTGATGATCGACGTGCTCGCGGTGGGCGTGGCGATTCGCCGTGCCTCGCCCGATAACGACGTCAGCAACGCGGTGGCGCAGGCGCGCGAGCACGCGGACGACGATGCGTCGGCGGTGCTCGACTGGCTGAGCCACGGGGCGTCGCCGACGCCGCGGGAGTAAGTTGCACGGTTCGCGTGGCGCAGGCTGCGCGAATCACCCCGCGCGGCCATGCCCGCGTGGCGGTGGCGCAAAAGCAAAACGGGACGTCTATGGACGTCCCGTTTGCTTTCCGGCCTTTTTCGTTTTCCGGCTTTCACGCTTTCACGCATTCACGCTTTCACGCTTTCACGCTGTCACACATTCACACGTTCCGGCTTTTCGGCCCCACAGCCACCCTGCTCTCTCTCGCGTGGCCGGTGCGCACACGTCGGGGCTGTTAGTTGCGATTGAACCGCACCGCACAGCCCCGCGACGCGATCAACCCGGCGCCGGATGCGCGTGCCACTTCACGACGAGGTGTCGCCCGACCCACGTCAGCGCGCCGCAGACGCCGATCGTGCAGCCCATGCCGAACGGCGACACGCCCGGGAACCAGCCGACCACCGCGCTCGCGAGCGCGCCGAGCCCGAGCTGCGCCGCGCCGAACACGGCGGCGGCCGCGCCCGCGTTCTGCGGATAGCGGTACATCAGATCGGTCGCGCAATTCGCGCCGAGCAGCCCGACCACGCTGACCACGAAGAACAGGCCGGTCACGATCGACCACAAACCGCCCCAGCCCGTCACGCACATCAGCGCGACGAAGAACGACGCGACGACGCTCACCATCGACGCGATCGACACCATGCGCAGCGTGCCCAGACGGCCGATGAACCGCGTGTTGAGGAAGTTGCCGAGCATGATGCCGAATACGTTCATGCCGAAGAACAGACCGTAGTGCTGCGGCGAAACGTGGAAGTACTCGATATAGACGAACGGCGTCGCCGAGATATAGGTGAACATCGACGCGAACGCCATGCCGCCGCACAACATATGGCCCCAGACGAGCGGATCGCGCAGCAGACGTCCGTACGCCGCGAACGAGCGCAGCACGGCGGCGCTCTCGCGCTTCTCGGCCGGCCAGGTTTCGGGCACGCGCAGCCACGCGGCCACCGCGCAGACCACGCCGAACAGCGTCAACGCGACGAACACCACGCGCCAGCCGCCGATCAGCAGCAACTGTCCGCCGATGAGCGGCGCGAGCAGCGGCCCGACCGAGGTGACGATGGCGACCATCGAGAGCACCTTGGCGGCGTCCGAGGGCGCGTGGGCATCGCGCGCGATCGCCCGCGCGAGCACCGAGGCCGCGCCCGCGCCGAGCGCCTGCAGGAAACGCACGATGGTCAGCGAGCCGATCGAGAACGAGAGCCAGCACGCGACGCTCGCGAGCGTGAAAAGCGCGATGCCGCCGAGCAGCACCGGACGACGGCCATAGGCGTCGGAGACCGGGCCGTACAGCAGCATGCCGATCGAGAAACCGGCCATGAAACTCGTGAGCGTGGCGGCGGCGGCGGACGCCGTGACGCCGAACGACTGCGCGATGGCGGGCAGGCTCGGCAGATACATATCGGTGGCGAGCGGGCCGCAGGCGGCGAGCGCGCCGAGCAACAGGATCAACCGGCCATCGGGCCGGCTTCGCGTGGAATGGGACATGGGATCCAGCTGGAACGAACCGCGCGCGTGGGCGCGGTCTCGGTGTCATGGGCCGCCAAGGTCCTGCATCGGCGCGGCATTCGTGCTGCATGAAGCGGCGCGAAACGACGCAAAATCGACGCAAAAAACGGACGAATAAAACGGCGACGGAGCCGAAGCATTGTAACCGAGCAGCCATTCGCGGCCCTTTCCGCGCCTTTCGTGTTCATTTCGCGCCCGGTCCGGTTCAATCCGCTTCGCTGCGCCAAGGCCGCGCGGCGCACGCGCTTGCGCTAAGCTGCGCGCTTGGCATCGGTGCTTGATATTGCGCCTGTCGTTGCGGCGGCATCGACCGTCGCTCTGCCGTCCGCCCGCTCAGCCACATCGCGTCCCTTTCTTTCCGCCGTCTATGACCGCCTTTCTGCTGATCTGGAGCCCCAAGAAGTGGCCCTGGCCCGAACTGCCTGACTTCGCGCGCCGCGTGCAGGCGGGCGAGGCCGTCGCCGACACGTGGGGCTGCGGCTTCGCGCGCGGCATCCTGCCCGGCGACCGCGTGTTCCTGCACCGCGTCGCGAGCGAGCCGCGCGGCCTGTTCGGCTCGGGCTACGTGACCCGCGCGCCCTACGAGGTGCCCGATCCGGCCTACAAGCGCGGCTACAGGCTTTGCATCGATTTCGTCTACGACTGGCTCGTCGATGCGCACGAGCAGGTGGCGATCGCGCGCGGCGCGCTGCGCGTGCATCCGTTCTCCGTGCAGACGTGGGACGCGCAAAGCTCGGGCACGGTCATCAAGCCGGTCGCCGAGGGTCCGCTCGAAAAGCGCTGGGCCGAACTGACGGGCAAGCGGCCGATGCCGGCAGCCGCCATCGCGGCGATGCACGCCTACGAAGCGGCACGCGTGGCGGCGGCCGTGGCAACGAAGGACAGCGCAAACGACAAGACGAAAACCCGCGCGAAAACCCACACAGACCGCGCCGAATTGACGCAAACCCGCTCGCCCCAGGTCCGCCCGCGCCTGACTCCACCGCCGCAAACCGAAGCCCCCGCCCCCGCGCGCAAAAGCGCGACGCAAGGCGCCAAAACGCGCACCGCACCGCGCCGGCCGCCGCCGCGCTGACACGCCGCCGCGCCCGCCCGCGCCGCTTCTGTGCCGCTTCTGTGCCGCTTCTGTGCCGCTTCTGTGCCGCTTCGGCACCGGTTCCGGCCCCCGGCCCGTTCGGCGCGACTCCGGTACAATTTCGGGAGAACCGCCCCATCGCCCGCGCCGCGCGTGACGCATGCCACGCCCGCGACGCCGCATGGGCCCGTCGACGACGCGCGAGACCACCCGGCCGCGCGTTTGCGCGCTCCACCACTCTCGCAGGTCCAGCACCCATGTCCAACACCACGAACCAGGCTCTCTTCGAACGCGCCCAGCGCACCATTCCGGGCGGCGTGAACTCGCCCGTGCGCGCGTTCCGCTCGGTCGGCGGCACGCCGCGCTTCGTCGAGCGCGCACAAGGCGCGTATTTCTGGGACGCCGAAGGCAAGCGCTATATCGACTACATCGGTTCGTGGGGCCCGATGATCGTCGGCCACGTGCATCCCGAAGTGCTCGAAGCCGTGCAGCGCGTGCTCGCCAACGGCTTCTCGTTCGGCGCGCCGACCGAAGCCGAGATCGAGATCGCCGAGGAAATCTGCAAGATCGTGCCGTCGATGGAACAGGTGCGCATGGTGTCGAGCGGCACGGAAGCGACCATGAGCGCGCTGCGTCTCGCGCGCGGCTTCACGAAGCGCGACCGCATCGTCAAGTTCGAAGGCTGCTACCACGGCCACGCCGACAGCCTGCTCGTGAAGGCCGGCTCGGGCCTGCTGACGTTCGGCAACCCCACGTCCGCGGGCGTGCCGGTCGATACCGCGAAGCACACCACCGTGCTCGAATACAACAACGTCGCGGCGCTCGAAGAAGCGTTCAAAGCGTTCGGCGACGAGATCGCCGCCGTGATCATCGAACCGGTCGCGGGCAACATGAACCTCGTGAAGGCCACGCCCGAGTTCATCCACACGCTGCGCGCCCTGACGGCGAAGCACGGCAGCGTGCTGATTTTCGACGAAGTGATGTGCGGTTTCCGCGTCGGCCTTCGCGGTGCTCAAGCGCTCTACGGCGTGGAAGCCGACCTCGTGTGTCTGGGCAAGGTGATCGGCGGCGGCATGCCGGCGGCGGCATTCGGCGGCCGTCGCGAAATCATGGACCACCTCGCGCCCAACGGCACCGTCTATCAGGCGGGCACGCTCTCGGGCAACCCGATCGCCGTCGCGGCGGGCCTCAAGACGCTGCAACTGATCCAGGCGCCCGGCTTCTACGAAGACCTGAGCGCGAAGACCGCGCGTCTGGCGCAAGGTCTCTCGCAGGCCGCGCGTGAAGCGAACGTGCCGTTCGTCGCCGATTCGGTGGGCGCCATGTTCGGCCTCTATTTCGCCGACAAGGTGCCGGGCAGCTTCGCCGAAGTCACGAAAAGCGACGTCGCGCGCTTCAACCGCTTCTTCCATCAGATGCTGGACGCGGGCGTGTACTTCGCGCCCTCGGCGTACGAAGCGGGCTTCGTGTCGAGCGTGCACGACGACGCGATCCTCGACGAGACGATCGCCGCCGCGCGCCGCGCCTTCGCCGCCGAAAACGCAGCGAAGTAAGGTCCGCGCGAAAGCCGCCGAACCCTCAGCCGACGACGGGGCGCACGCCCCGTCCACCCTACCCGACCGCCGCCGCGGAGAAAGCACGACGATGTTCTCGCAAGCCGATTTCGTCCACATGGAACGCGCGCTCGCCCTCGCGACGCGCGGCCTTTACACCACCGATCCGAATCCGCGCGTCGGCTGCGTGCTGGTCAAGGACGGCGCGGTGATCGGCGAAGGATTCACCCAGCCCGCCGGTTTCGATCACGCCGAAATCCAGGCGATGAAGGACGCGCGCACGCGCGGCCACGACCTGCGCGGCGCGACGGCCTACGTGACGCTCGAACCGTGCAGCCATTTCGGCCGCACGCCGCCGTGCGCGAACGCGCTGATCGAAGCGAAAGTCGCGCGCGTGATCGCGGCGATGGAAGATCCGAATCCGCTCGTGTCCGGGCGCGGCCTATCGATCCTGCGCGACGCGGGCATCGACGTGCGCTGCGGCCTGCTCGCCAAGGAAGCGCGCGAACTGAACATCGGCTTCGTCTCGCGCATGACGCGCAAGCGTCCGTGGGTGCGCATGAAAGTGGCGGCCACGCTCGACGGCCGCACCGGCCTGCCCTCGGGCGAAAGCCAGTGGATCACGGGCGAAGCCGCGCGCGCCGACGGCCACGCCTGGCGCGCGCGCGCCTCGGCCATTCTCACGGGCATCGGCACCGTGAAGGAAGACGATCCGCGCATGACCGTGCGCGCGATCGACACGCCGCGCCAGCCCAAACGCGTGCTGATCGACAGCCGCCTCGACGCGTCGCCGCTCTCGCAAATTTTCGTGGGCGCGCCCACGCTCGTGTTCTGCTCGAAGCTCGACGCGAGCACCGAAGAACGCGCCGAAGCGCTGCGCGCGCGCGGCGCGGAAATCGTCGCGCTCGGCAACGAGCACGGCAAGGTCGACCTGCCCGCGATGCTCACGGAGCTTGCGGCGCGCGGCGTCAACGAATTGCACGTGGAAGCGGGCTACAAGCTCAACGGCTCGCTGCTGCGCGAAGGCTGCGTCGACGAACTGCTCGTCTATCTCGCGCCCTCGCTGCTCGGCACGCAGTCGCTCGGCATGGCCGATCTGGCCGCGCCCGATTCGCTCGACGCGCGCACGCGTCTCGCGTTCCATAGCGTCGATCGCGTCGGCGACGACCTGCGCGTGCTCGCGCGCGTCGTGCAGCGCGAAGCCCACGAAGAACACGATGGGCACGACGCGCAAGAGGACGACGCATCATGATTCTCCCGAACACCCTGAACGAACAGCTAGAGGACAGCCAGATGTTTACCGGAATCGTCGCGGCCGTGGGCCGCATCGAATCGATCAAGCCGCTCGGCGGCGACGCCGACGCGGGCGTGCGCCTGAGCGTCAACGCGGGCGGCCTCGGCCTCGACGACGTGCAACTCGGCGACAGCATCGCCATCCAGGGCGCGTGCATGACCGTCATCGACAAATCGGCGACCACGTTCGACGTCGACGTGTCGCGCGAGAGCCTGAACCGCACCGTCGGTCTCGCCGACACGGGCGAAGTGAATCTGGAAAAGGCGCTGCGCGCGCACGACCGGCTCGGCGGCCATATCGTCTCGGGCCACGTGGACGGCCTCGGCACGGTCACGCGCTTCGCGCCCGTGGGCGAGTCGCACGAGCTGCGCATTCTCGCGCCCGTCGAGATCGGCCGCTATCTGGCGTACAAGGGCTCGGTCACCGTGAACGGCGTGAGCCTGACCGTGAATTCGGTCGACGATCGCGCGGACGGCTGCGAATTCTCGATCAACCTGATTCCGCACACCGTGGACGTCACCACGCTCAAGCATCTCGCGGCGGGCACGAAGGTGAATCTGGAAATCGATCTGATCGCGCGCTACGTGGAGCGCATGCTGTCGGCGGGCGTGTCGGCCAAGCCTTCGGTTTGAGGTTGATCGGCTGATTGATCGTTTGATTAATCGCTCGATTGATCGCCCGATTAATCGGCCCATTCGCGCACCACTCTGGCGCGCGAATGTTGGCGCGAATGGGCCAGCAGAAATTCAGTAGCGCTGATAAACTTCATACCTTACTCGCACACGCGCCGTCCGGCGCGTTGCGGTTTTCTCACCCGACTTCGAACAAGGAGGCAAAGATGGCAACGATTGAAACCACTGCCGAGATGCTGCGAGTTCGGGTGATGGCGCCTCGCGCGCACCTCCTGCTTCCCGCACTGCCGTAGTCCGGCGCAATTCGCGCGGCCCGATTTTGCCGCGCCGTTTTTTCCGCGATCCAGCCTGCTTGCGTTCGGCTTTCGAGCCGGCGCGCGATCTGTTTTTCGCCGCGTAATCCGCGGATCTTCGCTGCGTTTCGCGATTTTGCTGCTTTGCGCCGCCTTTTTTCGCATTCACGAAGAAGTCTTCGCGCCCCACGGCACGAAGCGCCATCCCATGGCTGACCAAGACAAACAAAAAGTGACCGGCGGACAAACGTTCCGCCACGTGCTCGGCTTTACCTACCGGCACTGGACGCGCCAGCCGCTGCGCGTGAGCGCCGTCGCGCTGACCGCGCTGCTCGGCGCACTCGCCGACGTGTTCACGCCGCACTACGCCGGCCAGCTCGTCGACGCGCTCGCGCACGACGCCGCGGGCAGCAACGGCGCCGCATGGCACGCGGCCGTGATCGCGTTCTGTGCGCTCACGGCGCTCGGACTCGGCGGCACGCTGATGCGCCAGGCCGCGTTCCAGAACATCATCGTGCTCACGCTGAAGATGATGAGCGGCGTCGCCACGCACGCGTTTCACCGCGTGCAGCGCTTCTCGACCGACTGGCACGCGAACAGCTTCGCGGGCTCGACCGTGCGCAAGATCACGCGCGGCATGTGGGCGCTCGACCTGCTCAACGACACGCTGCTCGTCGCGCTATTTCCGTCGCTCGTGATGCTGGTCGGCTCGACCGCCCTGCTCGCGATCCAGTGGCATGTGATGGGCCTCGTCGTGGGGCTCGGCTCGGCGATCTATCTGGCGATCACCGTGTCGCTCTCGCTGTTCTATGTCGCGCCGTCCGCGCGGCTCGCGAACCAGTGGGACACGAAGATGGGCGGCGCGCTCGCCGACGCGATTTCCTGCAACGCCGTCGTCAAGGCCTTCGGCGCGGAAACGCGCGAGGAGTCGCGGCTCGCACGCGTGATCGCCAAGTGGGACAGCCGCACGCGCCGCACGTGGCGGCGCGGCACCTTCAACGGCGGCGTGCAGGGCGCGCTGCTGGTGGCGATGCAGGCGGCCATTCTCGGCGCGGCGCTGCTGCTCTGGGCGCGCGGCCTCGCGAGCGTCGGCGACATCACGTTCGCGCTCACGCTGTTCTTCCTGCTCAAGGGCTATCTGCGCGACGTGGGCATGCACGTGCGCAATCTGCAGCGCTCGGTCAACGACATGGAAGAACTCGTGATGCTCGACACGGAACCGCTCGGCATCGAGGACGCGCCCGCCGCGCCGCCGATCGTGATCGACCGTGGCGACATCCGCTTCGAGAACATGACGTTCCGCTACGGCGCGCAGAACGCCGCGCTCTACTCGAACCTGACGCTGCGCATCGCGCCGGGCGAGCGCGTGGGCCTCGTCGGCCATTCGGGCTCCGGCAAGACCACGCTGATCAAGCTGATCCAGCGGCTCTACGACGTCTCCGAAGGCCGCATCACGATCGACGATCAGGATATCGCGCGCGTGCAGCAGGCTTCGCTGCGCTCGCAGATCGCCATCGTGCAGCAGGAGCCAGTGCTGTTCCACCGCTCGCTCGCGGAGAACATCGCCTATGCGCGGCCCGGCGCGACGCACGCCGAGATCGTCCACGCGGCCCAGCAGGCAAGCGCGCACGACTTCATCATGGCGCTGCCGCAGGGGTACGACACGCTGGTGGGCGAGCGCGGCGTGAAGCTGTCGGGCGGCGAGCGTCAGCGTGTGGCGATCGCGCGCGCGTTTCTCGCGAATGCGCCGATCCTGATCTTCGACGAAGCGACCTCGAGCCTCGACAGCGAAAGCGAAGTGCTGATCCAGCAGGCGATGGAACGGCTGATGGTGGGCCGCACGACCGTGGTGGTGGCGCACCGCCTGTCGACCGTGCGCGCGCTCGACCGGCTGCTGGTGCTGGAGCGCGGGCGCATCGTGGAGGAAGGCACGCACGACGCGCTCGTGCGACGCGAAAACGGCCTGTACCGCCGGCTGTTCGAGCGCCAGGCGCTGGAACTCACGAAAGGTCTCGCCGACGACGTGCTGCTGCGTTAAGCGTCGGCGCGCCGCTCACGCGGCTCACGTATCGGCGACAACGGCAGCGGCAGCAGCGCGCGCGTGCGGCTGGATATTCGCGAGGATCTCGGCCAGTTCCTCGCGCGCGCGCTCGGTGTCGTAATGCGCCTGAAGTTCCATCCAGCTGCGCGCGTCGGTGCCAAAGTAGACCGCGAGGCGCACCGCCGTGTCGGCCGTGATCGCGCGCTTGCCGAGCACGATCTCATTGATGCGGCGCGGCGGCACGCCGATCGCCTTGGCGAGCGCGTACTGGCTCACGCCGAGCGGCTTGAGCCAGTCTTCGTCGAGGATCTCGCCGGGCGTGGCGAGCGGGACGTCTCGTGTCATAAGAATCACCTCAGTGATAGTCGATGATGCGGACCTGCGAAGCCTCACCGTTCGCGAAATCGAAGCAGATACGCCATTGCCCGTTAATACGAATACTGTATGAACCCGCGAGATCGCCATTCGACGGCTCCTGCCGACGACCCGGCACGCGCAGAAACGACAGCGTGACCGCGGCGTGCACCTGCTGGAGCTTGCGCATGGCCACCGCCTCGATCGCAACAAAGCGCGGAATCCGGCGCCCCGCAAAGAGCGCCGCGGTGTCGCGGCAGGCAAACGAAACAATTGTCATAGTAACGCCTCACGTTAATAACGTCAAACGTTACTATTGTGGCGACGACGCCACGCGAGGGGCAGCTAGCCGTTCGGCCAGGCTCCGCCAGGCCTTGATCGGCGTCGGTCCGCGCCTGAACGCATCCGGCGCTGCCTCAGCGCGGTGCTCCAGGTCCCCAAAACCCGCCGCATCGCCCCCGTTCAGGGCGACGCGCCCGCCCGCGTGGCGTAAAATGTGCGCTTTCCAGCCAGATTCCCACCATGACGCTCTCCTCCACCCTTGAGATCATTGCCGAGCTTAAAGCCGGCAAGATGGTGATCCTCGTCGACGAAGAAGACCGGGAGAACGAGGGCGACCTCGTCATCGCAGCGGAATTCGTCACGCCCGAAGCCATCAACTTCATGGCGAAGTACGGCCGCGGTTTGATCTGCCTCACGCTCACGCAAGAGCGCTGCAAGCTGCTCAACCTGCCGCTCATGACCCAGCGCAACGGCACGCAGTACGGCACGGCGTTCACGGTCAGCATCGAGGCGGCGGAAGGCGTCACCACGGGCATTTCGGCCGCCGACCGCGCCCGCACGATCCTCACGGCCGTCGCGCACGACGCGCGGGCCGAGCACATCGTGCAGCCGGGCCATGTGTTCCCGATCATGGCCCAGCCGGGCGGCGTGCTGGTGCGCGCCGGCCACACGGAAGCGGGCTGCGACTTCACGGCGCTCGCGGGCCTCACGCCCGCCTCGGTCATCTGCGAAGTGATCAACGACGACGGCACGATGGCGCGCCTGCCCGACCTCATGGAGTTCGCGCAGGAGCACGGCATCAAGATCGGCACCATCGCCGACCTGATCCACTATCGCAGCCGCACCGAATCGATCGTCGAGCGCGTGGCCGAGCGCACCATGCAGACCGCCCACGGCGCGTTCCGCGCGGTCATGTATGTCGATCAGCCCACGGGCACGCCGCACATCGCGCTGGTGCGCGGCACGCCGACGGCGGACACGGACACGCCGGTGCGCGTGCACGAGCCGCTGTCGATGCTCGATCTGCTGGAAACGGGCTCGTCCACGCATTCGTGGACGCTCGACGCCGCCATGCGCGAGATCGCCGAGCGCGATCTCGGCGTGATCGTCATGCTCAACTGCGGCGAGAGCAAGGAACATCTGGTCGACGTCTTCAAGGCGTTCGACCAGAAAGAGCGCGCGGAGGCGCTCGCACGCCGGCCGGTGGACTTCAAGACCTACGGCATCGGCGCGCAGATCCTGCGCGAACTCGGCGTGGGACGCATGCAGGTGCTTTCGAAGCCGCGCCGCCTCGGCAGCATGTCGGGCTACGGTCTCGAAGTCACCGGCTTCGTGCCTATGCCGGGCAGCAGCACGGAAGCGCCCTGCCCGCCGGAAACGGCCGACCGCGCCGCGCCATAAGCGCGGCTCGCATCCCTTCACGCGTCACCACGCTCAATCGAACCTACGGATACCACATGGAAATCGGACAATACCAACCGAACCTGGACGGCGACGGACTGCGCATCGGCATCGTTCAGTCGCGCTTCAATGAACCGGTCTGCAACGGCCTCGCCGACGCCTGCATCGAAGAACTCGAACGCCTCGGCGTCACGGGCGAAGACGTGCTGCTCGTCACGGTGCCGGGCGCACTGGAAATCCCGCTCGCGCTGCAAAAGCTCGCGGAAAGCGGCCAGTTCGACGCCCTGATCGCGCTCGGCGCGGTCGTGCGCGGCGAAACGTACCACTTCGAACTCGTTTCGAACGAAAGCGGCGCGGGCATCTCGCGCATTGCGCTGGACTTCGGCGTGCCGGTCGCGAACGCCGTGCTCACGACGGAAAACGACGAGCAGGCCGTCGCGCGCATGACCGAAAAGGGCCGTGACGCCGCGCGCGTCGCAGTGGAAATGGCGAACCTGACGGTGGCGCTGGAACAACTCGACGGCGGCGACGACGACGAGGACGAGGAAGACGAAGAGGAACAGCAATGAAGAGCGCGCGCCGCCGCTCCCGCGAACTGGCCACGCAGGGGTTGTATCAGTGGCTGCTGTCGGGGGTGCCCTCCGGCGAGATCGACGCGCAATTGCGCGGTTCGCAGGGCTACGACAAGGCCGATCACGAACATCTGGACGCCATCCTGCACGGCGTGATCCGCGAGTCGGAGGAACTCTCCGCCTTCGTCGCGCCGTGTCTGGATCGTCCGATCGAGCAGCTTTCGCCGGTCGAACGCGCGGTGCTGCTCGTGGCGACCTACGAGTTCAAGCATCACGTCGACATCCCCTATCGCGTCGTCATCAACGAAGCGGTCGAGCTCACCAAGACCTTTGGCGGCTCGGACGGCTACAAGTATGTGAACGGCGTGCTGGACAAGGTGGCCGCGCAGCTGCGCGCCACTGAAATCCAGGCAGCCCGCAAGTCGTAAAAGCCGTCACGCGGCGAGGCGCGGCGCGCGCAACCGGGGCGCAAGCTTCCGGTTACGCCGCCCGCCGCACGCCGTGCTGTCTGCAAGTACTGGAATCACCCGCATGAACACCGTTGCCGAACCGCTGTTGCGGCTTGCCGCGCGCGTCGACGAGATCCAGCCTTTCTACGTCATGGAACTGGCGAAGGAGGCCGCGCAGCTCGAACGCGCCGGGCGCGACATCATTCACATGGGGATCGGCGAGCCGGATTTCACGGCGCCGGAACCGGTTGTCGAAGCGGCTGCGGCCGCGCTGCGCCGCGGCGTCACGCAGTACACCAGCGCGCTCGGCGTGCATGCGCTGCGCGAGGCGATCGCCGAACATTATCAGCACGCCTATGGCCTGAGCGTCGATCCGGCGCGCATCGTCGTGACGGCAGGCGCATCGGCGGCCTTGCTGCTCGCCTGCACGGCGCTCGTCGACCGCGACGACGAAGTGCTGATGCCCGACCCGAGCTATCCGTGCAACCGCCATTTCGTGGCGGCCGCCGAAGGCAAGCCGGTGCTCGTGCCGAGCGGCCCGGAAGCGCGCTTCCAGCTGACGGCCGCCGACGTCGAGCGCCTGTGGACCTCGCGTACGCGCGGCGTGCTGCTCGCTTCGCCGTCGAACCCCACCGGCACCTCGATCGAACCCGCCGAACTCGAACGCATCGTGAAAACGGTGCGCGCGCGCGGCGGCTTCACGATCGTCGACGAGATTTATCAGGGCCTGAGCTACGACGCCCCGCCCGTCTCCGCCCTCTCCTTCGGCGACGACGTGGTCACGGTCAACAGTTTCTCGAAGTACTTCAACATGACCGGCTGGCGTCTGGGCTGGCTCGTGGTGCCGCCCACGCTGGTCGGCGCCTTCGAAAAGCTCGCGCAGAATCTGTTCATCTGCGCCTCGGCGCTCGCACAGCACGCGGCGCTCGCGTGCTTCGAGCCCGACACACTGAAAATCTACGAAGCGCGCCGGCTCGAGTTCAAGCGCCGCCGCGACTTCATCGCGCCCGCGCTGGAATCGCTCGGCTTCACGGTGCCCGTGATGCCGGACGGCGCGTTCTACGTCTACGCCGACTGCACGAACGTCAACCACGCCGCCGCGGGCGACAGCGACGCACTCACGCGCGCGATGCTGCACGACGCGGGCACGGTGCTGGTGCCGGGCATGGACTTCGGCGTGGCCGCGCCGCGTCAGTACGTGCGGCTCTCGTATGCCACGGCGTACGAGCGGCTCGAAGAAGCGGTCGAACGCCTGCGCACGTTCTTCGGGCGCTGATCGGCAACGCTGATCCGTGGAATCGTAAGCAGAAAGAAAAAAAGGCACCCGAGGGTGCCTTTTTTGTTTCGTCCGATCTTTCTCTTGCCGGCCGGAGCTTGGGCGAAGCCGCCCAGCGACCCGGCTCAGGCGCCGAGTTCGGGCTGAGTGTGCTTCTGGGCCGCCGTGCTGGCGTCGTCCTGGTCGGAGCCGCCCTTCACCGAGGTCTTTTCGACCATCGCGTGCGCGCTGTCGAGCGTCACGTGCAGACGCTTGTCGCCGTTGATGCTCGCCACCTTTTGCGGCGCAGGCGAGCTGGCCGTAGTGGTGACGGGCGCCTGCGGCGCATTGATCGGCACGTTGCGGCCGCGGGCCACGTCGCGCAGACGCGTACGCTCGGCCATGACCTTGGCGCCGTAGCCGCCGTCGTCCTGCGAAGTCGAGCCCACGTAGAGGCGCAGACCGCCCGGCAGCGAACCGCCGCGTGCGATGCAGTCCTTCAGGACCAGCGCGCCGACCTTGATGTTCGCGAGCGGATCGAGCGCCGCGCTCTGGCCGCCGAAGTACTGGAACTTGTCCGAGTGCACCTTCGACATGACCTGCATGAGGCCCTGCGCGCCCACACCGCTTTCGGCGTAGGGATTGAAGCCCGACTCGATGGCCATGACCGCGAGCAGCAGCAGCGGATCGAGACCCACTTCACGGCCCGTGTCGAAGGCCGCCTTGACGAGTTCGCCGACCGGCTCCTGCGCCACACGATAGCGACGCGAGATATAGGTAGCGACGAGCGCCTGTTCGCGCGCCGAGACCAGCACGCGGTCGTCGCGCGCGTCGGGCGTGATGCGCTGCGACGGGATCATGCGCGCCAGCGAGCCGACGCTCGGCAGCGAACGCGGATCGAGGCCGTTGAGCGTGACCGCGTCGAGCGTGGCCATGCCGCCGTTCGAGACGCTGTTGGCCACGTGCGCGACCGTGCCGTTCGAACCGGCGGGCGAGACGCTCGCGAGCGCCGCGCCGTTTGCACCATTCGCGACATTCGCGGCGTTCACACCATTCGCGCCCGTTTCGGGCAGCAGTGCGGTCGGGAGCGTCGCGCCGTCGGTGGCTTCGCCGTCTTCGTTGGCGGGCACGCCGGAAGGCGTGAACGACGGCAACGGATTGCCTTGCAGCAGACGCGCGGGACCGGCCTGCACGGCAGCGGTGACGAAGGGCATCATGCGCGCGGCCAGCGTGCCGCGCCACGTGGGCAGCAGCCAGATGGCGAGCGCGAGCAGGACGGCGCAACCGCCCACGATGCTAAACAGGTGATGGCTAAGACGCGTGCCACGCCGCAGCAGCGCACGCAGGCCAAGAGCGAGACGCTCGTCGGCGCGCCACCACGATAACCAGGTATTCATCTACAGATCTCCCCATGTTGCATGATCCGGCGACCGAAGTCGGCGCGAGGCCGATGGCCAATCGCAGGATCAAGACGGCGCGCGCCCTGGCTGGTGCAGCAGCGACGTCGGGAAAACGGCAACAAAGTACGCCGTTGGTGGAACTCCTCCGGTACAGCGAGCACGCCTTGGGCGCGCATGGGAGTTCTCACGCGAACAGCCGGCGCATAGGCGCGCCAGCGAGGACAGCCAATCTAGACCGTGGGAAGCCGTGCAGGGAGTCGGCTAAACGGCGACGCGTTGCGTCTGAAGGACCGGGACGGTGGTTAAAAATTGCAAGCCCTGCAACCAGTGTGGACGGATTCTAGCAGGGATTTATAGACCGTCAACACTATAGAATGTCAAAGTTATAACTAATTGCAATAATGAACACCGTTCAATCGGTCGAGAACCGCGCGCCAAGCGCGTCTGCGGCCCGTTGGCCGATCGGCTGACAGCGTGCGCCAGCTAACACAGGTAAAATCGACAATCGTTTTGCCCCTGCACCCGCCGCGCGCTGCGGCTCCGACCCTATCCTGATGAAATACAAAGACTTGCGCGACTTCGTCGGTCGCCTGGAGACGATCGGCGAACTGCGCCGTATCCCACAGGCCGTCTCTCCGGTGCTGGAGATGACCGAGCTGTGCGACCGCGTGCTGCGCGCCGGCGGCCCCGCCCTGCTATTCGAGAGCCGCGCGACCCATGCGTTCCCCGTTTTGGGCAATCTTTTCGGCACGCCGCGGCGCGTCGCGCTCGGCATGGGCATCGACGCGCCCGAGAGCGCCGGCGACGGCGCCGCGCTGGAGTCGCTGCGCGACGTGGGCCGCCTGCTCTCCGCGCTCAAGGAACCCGAGCCGCCGCGCGGCCTGAAAGACGCGGGCAAGCTGCTCACGCTCGCCAAGGCCGTCTGGGACATGGCGCCGAAAACCGTGAGCGCGCCGCCCTGCCAGGAAATCGTCTGGGAAGGCAACGACGTCGATCTCGCGAAGCTGCCGATCCAGACCTGCTGGCCCGGCGACGCCGGCCCGCTGATCACGTGGGGCCTGACGGTCACGCGCGGCCCGAACAATACGCGCCAGAACCTGGGCATCTACCGCCAGCAGCTCATCGGCCGCAACAAGCTGATCATGCGCTGGCTCGCGCATCGCGGCGGCGCGCTCGACTTCCGCGAATTCGCGCTGCGCAATCCCGGCAAGCCGTATCCCGTGGCCGTGGTGCTCGGCGCCGATCCGGCGACGATCCTCGGCGCGGTCACGCCGGTGCCCGACACGCTCTCCGAATACCAGTTCGCGGGCCTGCTGCGCGGCGGCCGCACCGAACTCGCGAAGTGCCTGACGCCGGGCGTCGACACGCTGCAGGTGCCGGCACGCGCGGAAATCGTGCTCGAAGGCTTCATCTATCCGCAGGACGGCGCCCCGGCGCCCGCACCCGCAGGCGCGCCGCCGCGTCCGTCGAAGGGGGCGAGCGCCGCTTACGAGCACGCGCTCGAAGGTCCGTACGGCGACCACACGGGTTACTACAACGAACAGGAGTGGTTCCCCGTGTTCACGGTCGAGCGCATCACCATGCGCCGCGACGCGATCTATCACTCCACGTATACAGGCAAGCCGCCCGACGAACCCGCCGTGCTCGGCGTCGCGCTCAACGAAGTGTTCGTGCCGCTGCTGCAGAAGCAGTTTCCCGAGATCACCGACTTCTATCTGCCGCCCGAAGGGTGCAGCTATCGCATGGCGATCGTGCAGATGAAAAAGAGCTATCCGGGGCACGCCAAGCGCGTGATGTTCGGCGTGTGGAGCTTCCTGCGGCAGTTCATGTACACGAAGTTCATCGTCGTCGTCGATGACGATGTCGATATCCGCGACTGGAAGGAAGTGATCTGGGCGATCACCACGCGCATCGATCCGGCGCGCGATACGGTGCTCGTCGAAAACACGCCGATCGACTATCTCGATTTCGCGTCGCCGATTGCGGGGCTCGGCTCGAAAATGGGCCTCGACGCCACCAATAAATGGCCCGGCGAAACGAACCGCGAGTGGGGTCGCGCGATCGAAATGACGCAGGACGTGAAGACGCGCGTCGATCGTCTTTATGAGGAGCTGGGGCTCGGCGGCGCCTGAAACGCCGCGCGAATCGCGCTTGATTGACGCGCGTTTCAACGCGTGAATCAAGCCGGCTCCACGCTCGATCATCCGCGAGCCGCATCGGCGTCTCGCGCTTTGCGCGCCGCGCACGCGGCATGCGCCTACATATATAGAGAGTGTGCGCGCGCAACGTAGCGCCCGCGCCCTGCCCTTGAAACGCGACGCCGTCCGACGCCGCGCGTGACGCGCCGCCGCCCGCACCGGGCCGCGGCGCTTTCGACCCGAGGAGACACGAAGATGAGCCAGTCCGCATCCGAACGCCTGACCCAGCTGAACGATCCCGCACTCTTCAAGACGCGCGCCTGGATCGACGGCGAATGGAGCGGCGGCGGCGCGACCTTCGCCGTGCTCGACCCCGCCGACAACGGCGAAATCGCGCGCGTGCCCGACTTCGGCGCCGACGAGGCGCGCCGCGCGATCAACGCCGCGAACGCCGCGCTGCCCGCGTGGCGCGCGAAGACCGGCAAGGAGCGCGCGGCCGTGCTGCGCCGCTGGTACGACCTCGTCATCGAACACGCTGACGACCTCGCCGCGATCATGACCGCCGAGCAAGGCAAGCCGCTCGCCGAGGCGCGCGGCGAAGTGCTGTACGGCGCCTCGTTTCTCGAATGGTTCGCCGAGGAAGCGAAGCGCGTGAACGGCGACGTGCTCGCGAGCCCCGCGAGCGATCGCAAGCTCGTGGTGCTCAAGCAGCCGATCGGCGTCTGCGCCTCGATCACGCCCTGGAATTTCCCGATCGCGATGATCACGCGCAAGGTCGCGCCCGCGATCGCGGCCGGCTGCACGATTGTCGTGAAGCCGGCCGAACAGACGCCGCTGTGCGCGCTCGCGCTCGCCGAACTCGCGCAGCGCGCGGGCGTGCCCAAGGGCGTCTTCAACGTGGTCACGGCCGACTCGGCGAACTCGGTCGAAGTCGGCAAGGCGCTCTGTGAAAGCGATATCGTGCGTCATCTCTCGTTCACGGGATCGACGCCGGTGGGTCGCATCCTCATGCAGCAATGCGCGCCCACGGTGAAGAAAGTCGCGCTCGAACTGGGCGGCCACGCGCCCTTCATCGTGTTCGACGACGCCGATCTGGACGCCGCCGTCCAGGGCGCCGTGATCTCGAAATACCGCAACGCGGGCCAGACCTGCGTCTGCACCAACCGCTTCTACGTGCACGACAAGGTGTACGACGCATTCGTCGACAAGCTCGCGGCCGCCTCGCGCAAGATCAAGGTGGGCAACGGCTTCGACGCGGGCGTGAGCCAGGGCCCGCTGATCGACGACGACGCCGTGGCCAAGGTCGCCCAGCATATCGACGACGCCACCTCGAAAGGCGCAAAAATCGTCGCCGGCGGCAAGGTTACGCAGGGCCGCTACGTCGAGCCGACCGTGCTCGCCGACGTCACGCGCGACATGCTGATCGCGCGCGAGGAAACCTTCGGCCCGGTCGCGGCTGTGTTCCGCTTCAGCGACGAAGCCGAAGTGATCGCGCTCGCCAACGACACCGAATTCGGCCTCGCTTCCTACTTCTACAGCCGCGATCTCGGTCGCGTCTGGCGCGTCGCCGAAGCGCTCGAATACGGCATGGTCGGCATCAACACGGGGCTCATCTCGAACGAGGTCGCGCCGTTCGGCGGCGTGAAGCAATCGGGCCTCGGGCGCGAAGGCTCGAAGTACGGCATCGACGAATACGTCGAGCTGAAGTATCTGTGCATGGGGGTTTGAGGCCGGTTCGCACCTGAAATCACGCGAAAATCCGCCCGGCGTCACCGCGCGCGCCGGGCGCGCAGTACGGAGCACGTCACTCCCAACTGATCACTCGCACTACGCCGCACGCAGTTAAACGACAACAACAACGGTTTTATGCCTCACTTTTCCCTGCTTTCCGACGGTTTCTTCCTCTCGCTGTCTCTCTGCCTCGACATCGGTCTCGTCAACGTCGCGATCATCTCGCTCACGCTCACACACGGCTTCCGGCCCGGCTTCTGGCTCGGGCTCGGCTCGTGTTTCGGCGATCTGACCTACGCCGCACTCGCGCTCGCAGGCATGGCGGCGCTGCTGCAATTCGAATCGGTGCGCTGGATCGTGTGGATCGGCGGCGCGGCCATCCTGCTGATGCTCACGTGGAAGATGGCGCGCGAGGCGCTGAACCCGGCCGCCGCGCCGCCCGTCGAGGGCGAAGCCGACAGCGCCGCGCCCCGCCCTGATCCGTGGCGCAGCTTCGCGCGCGGCGTGCTGCTCGCGCTGTCGTCGCCGAGCGCGATTCTCTGGTTCGCGGCCGTCGGTGGCGCGCTTATCGCCAAGTCGGGCGCGACGAGCGCGGCGTCGGCGGGCGTGTTTCTGTCGGGCTTCTTTCTTGGCGGGCTCGGCTGGACACTGTTCCTCTGCGGTCTCGCGAGCCACGGACGCAAGCGCGCCGGCACCGGCTTGCTGCGCGCGTGTCACGTGCTCTCGGCGCTGCTGTTCGCATATTTCTCGTACAGCGTCATCGTGCACGGCTATCGCGATCTGATCGGGCCGCACGCGTCGTAAGACACGACACGACACAACGACACAACGACGCGCCGTCGCAAAACCGCGCCCGCAATGCAAACGGCGCAACGCGGCGTGAGCCGGCGTTGCGCCGTTGCGGGATCGGTCTGCGGACGACAGGCGTCGTCTGCTACGACCGGAAAGCTCGATCAGTGGCGATACCAGCCGCCGTGGTAGCCGTGGTAGCCGCGGTAGTAGCCGTGATGTCCGTAGTACGGACGGCCATAGTAGCCATAGCCCGGATAGCCGCCGACCACCACTGCGGGCGGCGGTGCATAGACCACCGGCGGCGGCGCGTAGACGACAGGCGGGGGCGGCGGTGCGTAGACCGGCGCGGCGTACACCGGATAAGCCGGCGCAACAGGAATCCCGATCCCGATGCCCACCGAAACGTGCGCCTGGGCCGCGCTGACGAACCCCACACCCAGCGCAGCGGCAACGATAAACGATACGGTCTTTTTCACTTCTCTTCTCCTGGCGGACGACCACTGCGTCGCCCCGCATGACGGGCACTGCCCACAAGAGAACTCTATCGAAAACGCATGCTGCCAAAGGTAGCCATTTGTTGCAAATTGCAATTGCAGATGCCGCGGTCCTGGTGCGCGATCAAAGTCTTTACGCGTATTTCGTCCTAAGAAAACCCGCCAGCGCGCCGCATCGGGGCGTAGACGCCGTCCGACGCCGTTGTCCGGTCAGACTTACCTGAAGCGTCGGCGGCGCGGCGCGAGGCCCGGTAATGTTTGATTACAAATTGACTTAATTCGCGACGGAAGTCCCGTCGCCCAGGCCGCCCAAAACGACGATGCCCGGTCCGAAGACCGGGCATCGTCAGCATCGAGGGTGGAACGCGCCGCAGTCGCCCTATCCGACTTTTACGTAGGTGAATTCGCGTGTGACGTTCGGCGGGACATAGGCGCCGCTGATCTGGACGCGGGGCGTGAGACGCTTCTTCTGATCCCACCAGCGGCGGCGTTGATGGGGCGTGAGAAAACGCAGATGCTTTCGGTACGCGAAGATGCTCATGGTGAACTCCCGAATCGGACAACCGACAGGACACAGCCCAATTGCACGACAGCTACAGCTAAACCGGAGTCATTGAAGATAGTGTGCACAGGTTTGCGAACCGTGACCGCAGTGTTGCGAGATAGCCGCAGTCGTGCCACATATCGCCGGGGATCTGTTCGTCGCGTTCACCCCGTGCTGCATCGCGCCGTGCACGCCTGCGCTGAAAGCAGGTTACGTGCCACGTTCGAGTCATATTCGCGTCATTCTTGTCCGACGGTGGCGCATTCGCCTACGCGCCAACGCCTTCGCGCCTGGGCGCGCGGCGCATTATTGGGTGCGCCAGGCGTCGTCTTTGCGCCAGTGTCTTTGCGCCAGTGTTAACCGCCGATGGCGGATCGCTTCGTACGAAAGCGAACGAAAGCGAACATTCCGTGGCGCGTTGCCGTTAGCCCACTGTAGCCGTTTACGCCGAACGTCGTCGGAATCGTGCTCGCAGAACGTCAGCGGCCCGTGCGCGCAGCCGCCGCGCCTGCATACTGACGAACCGTCAGGCGTGGTAATGTGGCAACGGCGCGCAGGGCCGTCTCAGGCGCCGCCGGCGCGCGCCGGGATTCATCGACGAGAACGCACAATGATCAAGGTCAGCATCCTCTACCCGTACCGCGAGGGCGGGCGCTTCGACAGCGAGTACTACGCCACCCATCACATGCCGCTCGCGGCCCGCCTCTTCGGGGACGCGTGCAAGGGCTGGTCGATCGATATCGGCATCAATGCGGGGCCGCCGGGCACGCCGCCGCCGTATGTCGCGGTCGGACACTTCCTGTTCGAATCGCTGGACGCCTTTTACGAAGTGTTCAAGCAGCACAACAAGACGCTCGTCGACGATATTCCCAACTACACCGACGGCGGTAATGGCACGATTCTGATCAGCGAAATCAAGGTTTCGGTCTGATCCGCGCGGCGGCCACACGCTCAGGCTGCACACGCTCAGGTTCCACCCGCTTGCGCTGCCCTCCGTCAATCCTCACAAGAAGGAAACAACACCGATGTTCGGCGATATCGCCCGCTTTCTGCTCAATACGATCTTTACGCTGTTCGGCGCCGCGCTGCTGATGCGCGCGTGGCTGCAATTCGTCCGCGTGCCGCCCTACAACCCCGTGACGCACGCGATCCAGCAAGCGACCAACTGGCTCGTGATGCCGCTGCGCCGCGTGATTCCGGGCGTGCGCGGCATCGACTGGGCCAGCATCGTCGCGGCGCTGATCGCCGCCGTGGTCTTCGTGCTACTGATGGTCTGGCTCGCGGGTGTCGATCCGCTCGGCCTGCTGCCCACGCTGCTGATCGTCGCGGTGCTCACGCTCGTGAAATGGGCGCTCAACCTGGTGATCTGGGTGACGATCCTGATGGCGCTGCTGTCGTGGCTCAATCCGCGCTCGCCCGCGATGCCCGTGCTGTTCCAGGTCACGGCGCCGTTCCTGAATCCGCTGCGCCGGATCCTGCCGAACTTCGGCGGGCTCGACCTTTCGCCGATCCTGCTGTTCGTGATCGTGCAGGTGCTGCTGATGGTGGTCACGCGCGCGGCGGTCTCGCTGACGCTGTTCGGCATTTGATCCGCGCCGCCCTCGCGGCGAATGTCAGCGGGGCGCAATTGCGCTCCGCTGCGGATTGCGCGTAAAATGGCGCGCTCTGCGGGTGTCGTATAATGGTTATTACCCCAGCTTCCCAAGCTGGAGACGTGGGTTCGATTCCCATCGCCCGCTCCACGTTTTCGCGTTCGCGCATCGTCTGAGCACGGTCTGATCCGCTGTCCAGACGCGCGGCGCCGCGCAGTGCGCAGCCCGCCGGCAAGTTGCCCGGCCAGCCAGACTCCCATCCCAAGACTGACCCAGGACGCACCCGGCACAGACCCGGCGCGGCGCATCCCGCCATCGCCGAATGCCGCTTTCCTGTCTCGGTTTCGTCCGCGCAAACGGTTGCGCGGCGCGGATTTCAGGCTTTCCGGACGGATCCGGTTGCGGACGCAACTTGCGGACTTAACTGCGGCCCCACCACGCGATGCGCTAGCATCACGCCTGTTCCCCCTTCACGACGGATCCCCGATTCACCCTGCGCGACACGCGCGGGTCGGTAACAATGCAACGATTTTTCATGTCCCGCCGCAGCGCCATCGCGCTGATCGTCCAGGCGCGCACCACGGCGCTCGCCAGCCCGGAAGACCGCTCGCCCGCCGAAACCGAGCGCCAGCAGGCGCTGGCCGGCGATCTCACGCGTCTGCTGTTCGACGTGCGCGCTGGCCGCGTCAACGTGTTCGAACTCAAGCCGTCGAACATGCACATCACGGTTGCCGCCGACTGAGCGCGCCGCGCCTCCGCCCGGCGCGGCGGACGCCCAAAGCGGCGCTGCTATAATGCGCGGCGGCTTCGCACAGGGCGCCGCACGCGAGAAGACGCCCCGCCGTCCGGCCTCGCGAGCGCCCACACGCCGCCGTCCGGCGCAGAATGCACGATGCGCGTGCACGAACCGCGCGCCGATCAGGCCGCGACGTTCGGACCGTGCCGCGCTGCGTCTGGACTGCGCCTGATTGTGCTGATTACCCGCCGCCGGTCGACCGGTGCGCCGCGACGTTCGCCGCGCCCATGACACCCATCGCGGCACCGAGCGCCGCGAAGCCCGCTGCCCTCACCTGCCCGTCCTCGAAGATGAACCACGAACCCAACGACGCAGCCCGCCCCGGCTGCACGCCGCCCGCCGAAGCGGACGACTCCGCCGCGCAACTGCCTGAGCATGCTGCCGCGCCCGCCAGCGCCCACGACGACGCCCCGATCGATGAATCTGGCGACGAAACCAGCGAAGAAGGCGTCGACGAAGGTGTCGAAGAAGGCACCGAAGACAGCGCCGATGGCCTGCGCCGCCGCCGCATCCGCAGCTTCGTGACGCGCGCCGGCCGGGTCTCGACCGGCCAGCGCCGCGCGCTCGACGAATTCGGTCCGCGTTTCGTGGTGCCGTACACGCCCGCGCCCGCCGACTGGAACGCCACCTTCGGCCGCGAAGCGCCGCGCGTACTGGAGATCGGCTTCGGCATGGGCGCGAGCACGGCGGAAATCGCCGCGCTGCGTCCCGGCGACGACTTCCTCGGCGTCGAAGTGCACGAGCCGGGCGTCGGCGCGCTGCTCAAGCTGATCGGCGAGCAGGACCTGACGAACATCCGCATCATCCAGCACGACGCCGTCGAGGTACTCGAACAGATGATCGCGCCCGCCAGCCTCGACGGCGTGCACATCTTCTTCCCCGATCCGTGGCACAAGGCGCGCCATCACAAGCGTCGCCTGATCCAGCCGAAGTTCGTGCAACTGCTCATCTCGCGCATGAAGCCCGGCGCGTATCTGCACTGCGCGACCGACTGGCAGAACTACGCCGAACAGATGCTCGAAGTGCTCGGCGCCGAACCCGCGCTCGAAAACACGGCCGCCGATTACGCGCCGCGCCCCGACTACCGTCCCGTGACGAAGTTCGAGCGCCGCGGCCTGCGCCTCGGCCACGGCGTCTGGGACCTGGTGTTCAAGCGCCGCGCGGTCTGATCCCGATCTGATCCGCACAGCACGCGCATCTACACTCGCGCGCGCATGAAAAAACGGGCACCCGAGGGTGCCCGTTTTGCATGGCGAGCGCGCCGTTCACGCGCCGACGCTCAATTCCAGTCGAGCCCGCCGCCATAGCCGAACAGCAGGATCACGAGCCCGAACGCGATGCGATACCACGCGAACGCCGTGAAATCGTGCGAAGCCACATAGCGCAGCAGCCAGCGCACGCACGCGAACGCGCTCACGAACGCGGCCAGAAAACCCACGCCGAAAAGGCCGAGCCAATCGACCGAGAGCGTCTGCCAGGTCTTGTGCAACTCGTAGACGGTCGCGCCGAAAATCACCGGAATCGCGAGAAAGAACGAGAATTCGGTCGCGACGCGCCGTTCCAGACCGAACAGCATCGCGCCGATGATGGTCGAGCCCGAGCGCGACATGCCGGGGATCAGCGCGAAGCATTGCGCGCAGCCGACCTTGAACGCGTCGAGCACGGTGATCTCGTCGAGCGAGTTCACGCGCGCGGCCGGCGCGGCGCTCACCGTGGTGGTCCCGGCGCCGCTCGCCGCAGCCGCCCCGTCAGCCGTCGCGACGCTCAAACGCGTGCTGGAAGCCGCCGCCGCGCGCCGCCGCCCTTCCACCCAGAGGATGATCACGCCGCCCACGACGAGCGCGAACGCCACCGGCACGGGCGAGAACAGCATCGACTTGATCGCCTTCTCGAACATCAGGCCGAGCACGACAGCCGGAATCGTCGCGACGATCACGTTGAGCGCGAAACGGCGCGCGTCCGGCCGCGAAGGCAAACCGGCGACGACGCTGCCGATCTTGCGGCGGAATTCCCAGCACACGGCCAGGATGGCGCCGAACTGGATCACCACGTCGAAGGTTTTTTCGAACTCGCCGTCGAAGCCGAGCACGCTGCCCGCCACGATCAGGTGGCCGGTGCTCGACACCGGCAGAAATTCCGTGAGTCCTTCGACGATGCCCAGAATCAGGGCCTTGCAGGTTAGCAGCCAGTCCATCCGTTCTCCTCGCCATTGAGTGCGCCGGACGGGCCGCCAGTCGAATTGTCGAATGCGCGCCCGCCGACGGTTGTGCGGCGGGCGTTTCGTCGCTTATTTCTCGACGATCTGCACGCGTATGCCGTTTGTAAGGATGGTGATTGTACCGGGTTCGTAGTTCACCCCGGCAAACTGAAGCTGATCCGGCTTGAAGGTGTAGACCGGATAGTTGGCGAGCAGCTGCGTGGCCGCGAGCGCCGCCACCGCGTTGACCTGCTGGGCGTAGCCCGCGGCGCTGCCCTGCATGTCGACGCTGTCCACCGACGGCGAACGCAGGACCACCGAGCGGCTCGCGGCGTCGTAGGCGAGTTCGCTCGACAGCGTGAACGCGCCGTCGACCGGCTGCTGCATCAGCGGGCTGGCCAGATGCGCATCGACGCGCACGGCCACGCGGTTGCGATCCGGCAGCAAGGTGACGACCGGATTCGTGAGCGCGACCTCGAAAAGCTGCTGCACCGAACGGTGATACGGGAACTTGCGCTGCACCGCTTCCTGCACCTGATCGCGCGAGAACGTGTAGTGATCGGGGATGAACGGAAAGATGCCGGTCGCGCAGGCGCCGAGCGACATGGCCGTACCGGCGGCGGCGCAGGCCGCGAGCAGAAAGGCCCGACGCGTGGCGCTGGGCGGGGTGGACTGGGCGCGCGGCGCGCGTCGGATCATGCGAAATCTCCTTGAGAGATGACTGGGTGACACCCTGATAACCGGGCGACAACCTGGCGATAACCGGAATGACGGGATTCAGTGAGCGCCCGGCTGCGTGGCCGCTTCGAGCCGCGCGATCCAGACGAGCGCGTCCTC
Organism: Paraburkholderia sp. J94; assembly: GCF_905220285.1. Classification (NCBI taxonomy): domain Bacteria; kingdom Pseudomonadati; phylum Pseudomonadota; class Betaproteobacteria; order Burkholderiales; family Burkholderiaceae; genus Paraburkholderia; species Paraburkholderia sp. J94. The sequence continues at coordinate 504,628 of NZ_CAJMZH010000003.1, forward strand.
GCGCGTGTCGCCGCACATCTCCGCCTGCGGCTGCAGCCCCGAACAGCAGGCGGGGCGCAGCGGCGAGCCGAAGATCCGGCACTGCAGATCGTCGTCGAGCTGGATGCAGGGCACGCCCGCGGGCTTGCCTTGCGGCATGCCCGGAATCGGACTCGAAATGGACGGCGCGATACAGCACGCGCCGCAACCGGGGCGGCACGCGTGTTCGGACGGGGCAACGACAAGACCTGCGCTCAACTCGAATTCCTGAATCTCATAACTGTAAGGGGCCAAAGCAAGGAAAGCTGGCCGGAAAAACGTGTTCGCATTGTGCCATCGCAAGCTGCGGCGTTTTTACACAAACGCCTGCGGCGACCGCCTCTTACACTGGGTTCATCCGGCGCTGTAAGACGCCCCTCCGGGGACGCCATCCGGCGCGTCATCCCCAAGAGAACCTCGCATGAGCGACGCCGACCTGCTCTTTCGCCCCGACCTGCTCGCCAAATACGGCGCAAACGGCCCACGGTATACGTCCTATCCAACCGCGCTTCAGTTCCGCGACGATTTCAATCTCGACGACTACCGCCACGCCGCCGACGATCCCGGCGCGACCGACACCGACCTCTCGCTCTATTTCCACATCCCGTTCTGCGACACCGTCTGCTTCTATTGCGGCTGCAACAAGGTTGCGACGAAAAACCGCGCCCGCGCCAAGCCCTATCTGAAGCAACTGGTGCGCGAAATCGAAATGCAGGCCGCGCTATTCGACACGAAGCGCCCGGTTTCGCAGCTGCATTGGGGCGGCGGCACGCCTACCTTTCTCTCGCTCGACGAAATGAGCGCGCTGATGGCCGCCACGCGCGAGCACTTCGCGCTGCGCCCGGACAGTGAAGGCGAATATTCGATCGAAATCGATCCGCGCGAAGCCTCGGCGCGCACGGTCGCGCATCTGCGCGGGCTCGGCTTCAATCGCCTGAGCCTCGGCGTGCAGGACTTCGATCCGGTCGTGCAGGAAGCCGTCAACCGCGTGCAGCCGCTCGACATGACCGTCAACGTGATGAACGCCGCGCGCGAGCACGGCTTCGAATCGATCAGCGTCGACCTGATCTACGGGCTGCCGCATCAAACCGTGCAAAGCTTCCGGCGCACGCTCGACACCATCCTGATGCTCGCGCCCGATCGCCTTTCGGTGTTCGGCTACGCGCACATGCCGCAACTCTTCAAGATGCAGCGGCAAATCGACGCCGCCGCGCTGCCCACGCCCGCCACACGGCTCGCGCTGCTGCAGCTCGTGGTCGAGCAGCTCACCGACGCGGGCTACGTCTATATCGGCATGGATCACTTCGCGCTGCCCACCGACGAACTCGCGCGCGCCCAGGCGAAGCGCACGCTGCATCGCAATTTCCAGGGTTACAGCACGCGCGCGGACTGCGATCTGATCGGCTTCGGCGCTTCGTCGATCGGCAAGGTCGGCGACGTCTACGCGCAGAACGCCAAGGAACTGCCGGCCTACGGCGCGGCCATCGACGCCGGGCGGCTGGCGATCTCGCGCGGCGTGCGCCTCAGCGCCGACGACCGCCTGCGCCGCGACATCATCACCGAGCTGATGTGCAACCTGGAATTGCGTTTCGACGAATTCGAGGCGGCCTATGGCGTGCGCTTCCTGAGCGCCTTCGCGCCCGAGCTGGAGCGCCTGCGCGGCTTCGAGGCCGACGGGCTGGTGGCGCGCAGTTCGAACCGGCTCGAAGTGCTGCCCGCCGGGCGCATGTTCGTGCGCAATATCGCGATGGTGTTCGACCGCTATCTGGGCACGCAGCCGATGGAGCGGTTTTCGCGCACGGTCTGAGGCCGCCACGTGGTGCTTGCGAGCGTTCACGGGCGCGAAGCGGCGACAAGTTGCCTGACGCGCCGATTTGCGTCATAATTTACGGCTACTTCGCGTGTCTGTATGGCTGATCGAGCAAGCAGACCGCGAAAACTGCCTCGGTGGTGAAATTGGTAGACGCGCCGGACTCAAAATCCGGTTCCGCAAGGAGTGCCGGTTCGATTCCGGCCCGAGGCACCAGAATCCACGCACAACGCCCCGCTCTCGCGGGGCGTTGTCGTTTCAGCGTCCGGTTTCTGCGTCCGGCGACCTCTTCAGCGCAAATTCGTCTGCGCCAGTTCCACCACCTCATCGCCACGCCCGCTCAGCACCGCGCGCAGCATATACAGACTGAAACCCTTCGCCTGCGCCCATTGCAGCTTCGGCGGCATGGCGAGTTCGTGCTTGGTCGTCACCACGTCGACGAGCGCCGGACCGTTGTGCGAAAACGCCGCGCGCAGCGCGTCGTCGAGCGCCTCCGAGGTCTCCACGCGCACGCTGAAAATCCCCGCGCCCTTCGCGATATCGGCGAAATTGGTCGCGATGAGATCGGTGCCCGTCTCCAGATAGCCGCCGGCCTTCATCTCCATCGCCACGAATCCCAGCGAGCTGTTATTCAGGACAACGATCTTGATCGGCAGATCGAGCTGGCGCGCCGAAAGTATGTCGCCCATCAGCATCGAAAGTCCGCCGTCGCCCGACAGCGAAATCACCTGGCGTCCCGCGTGCGCGGCCTGCGCGCCGAGCGCCTGCGGCATCGCGTTCGCCATCGAGCCGTGATTGAACGAGCCGTGCAGACGGCGGCGGCCGTTCATCGTCAGATAGCGCGCGGCCCAGAGCGTCGGCGTGCCGACATCGACGGCGAAGATCGCATCGGGCTCCGCGAGCGCGTCGACGCGCGCGGCCACGTATTGCGGATGCAGCGGCTTCCCCGCGGGCGCCGGACGCGCGAGGTCGTCGAGACTCTTGCGTGCGTTAGCGTAATGCTCGCGCGCGCGTTCGAGAAAGCGGCGATCGGTCTTGCGCGTGAGCTTGGGCGTCAGCGCGCGCAGGGTCTCGCGCACGTCGCCGACGAGGCCGAGCGTGAGCGGCGCACGCTTGCCGAGCGCCGCCGCGTCGCGGTCGATCTGCACGATGCTCGCGTCGGTGGGATAGAAGTTGCGATACGGAAAGTCGGTGCCCAGCATCACCAGCGTGTCGCACGACATCATCGCGTGATAGCCCGAACTGAAGCCGATCAGCCCGGTCATGCCCACGTCGAACGGGTTATCCCATTCGACGTACTGCTTGCCGCGCAGCGCGTGCACGGTGGGCGAACCGAGCGCGTCGGCGAACGCCACCACTTCGTCGTGCGCGCCCTTGCAGCCGCTGCCGCACAGCAGCGTGACGGCTTCCGAGCGGTTCAGCAGATCGGCGAGCCGGTCGAGATCCGCCGACGAGGGCAGCGTCGCGGGCCGCGCCGCCTGCGACCAGGTCGGATCTTCCTCGGGCGCTTCGAGCAGCGCCACGTCGCCCGGCAGCACGATCACCGCAACGCCCTTCTGGTCGATGGCGGTGCGCAGCGCGGTGTCGAGCACGCGCGGAAACTGCGAGGCGTTCGTCACGAGTTCGACGTAGTGCGCGCATTCGCGGAACAGTTCGGTCGGATGCGTTTCCTGGAAATAGCCGAGGCCGATTTCCGTCGACGGAATGTGCGCGGCGATCGCGAGCACGGGCGCGCGGTTGCGATGCGCGTCGTAAAGTCCGTTGATCAGATGCAGGTTGCCGGGGCCGCAACTGCCCGCGCAGACCGCGAGCCGTCCGGTCGCGGCGGCTTCGGCGCCGGCCGCGAAGGCGGCCACTTCCTCGTGACGCGTGTGCATCCAGCGGATCGTGCCGAGCTTGCGCAAGCTGGCCGACAGCCCGTTCAGGCTGTCGCCGGTGACGCCCCAGATGCGCTCGACGCCGACGGCTTCGAGTGTCTTCGCCAGATGATCCGCGATCGTCTTCGCCATGCTGTCCTCCGTAACGGTTGCCGCGCGCAGCGGCCAGCGCGCGGTGCCGGGCGCGCTACGCTCGAAAAAAAGGGGGAATGGAACGGGCCTCGGAGGCCGCCGCGCGAGACGCGGCGCGTGCCGGTTCATCGCGGTACGTTACGCCATCGGCGTAAAACGCGTCGCTAAGCGGACAGCATCGCAAGCGAATTCGACAGTGGCCGCAAGGCGGCCGTTATCTTCGTGGCCGCGCGAGAAAGCGGCGCGCCGGGCCGCAGTCGCTAAAATGCTGCGGTTTGCAGCCGCCAGCGTCACGTCATGAATCTCGAAAGCATTCTCTTTACCCAGGGCTTCGGCTCGCGCCGCCAGTGCCGCTCGCTCGTCGCGGAAGGACGCGTCGCCGTCGCGGGCGCGCCTTGCGACGACCCGGGCGCCGACTTCGACACCGAAGGCCTCGTGTTCAGCGTCGACGGCACCGACTGGCCGTTCCACGAGCGCGCCTACGTGGTGCTGAACAAGCCTGCGGGCTACGAATGCTCGCGCGATCCGCAGCATCATCTGAGCGTATTTCATCTGCTGCCGCCGCAATTCGCCGCGCGCAACGTGCAGTGCGTGGGCCGGCTCGATCAGGACACGACCGGCCTCCTGCTGCTCTCCGACGACGGCCAGTTCGTGCACGCGTTCACCTCGCCCAAGCGCAAGGTGCCGAAGATCTATCTCGCGACCACGAAGCATCCGCTCGACGAGACGCAGTTGAGCGCGCTGCGCGAAGGCGTGCTGCTGCATGGCGAGCGCGAACCCTGCGCGGCGGTTTCGGCGCAGGCGCGCGGCGAGCACGCGCTCGAACTGAGCGTGCTCGAAGGCAAATATCACCAGGTCAAGCGCATGGTGGCGGCGGCCGGCAACCGCGTGGAAGCGCTGCATCGCGAGCGCATCGGCGGCTACGCGCTGCCCGACGATCTGGCGCCGGGCGCCTGGCGCTGGCTCGACGCCGCCGCGCTCGACGCACTGCGCAACAAGGGGTAAACCACAGGCGCGGCCGCCCGGCCCCGCCAGTCGGCGCGTTGCCCCGCCTGGGCGAGCGAAACGGCCCCATTTTTGCCGCGCCGCAGCATGCCCTTCCCAATGAAGCGCCCTATACTCGATAAAACAACGATTACAAGTTGCAAGGAGGGGGCATCATGATCATCAACGGCACATACGACATTTCGATCGTGTTGATGGCATTCGTGGCTTTGGGGGCGATTCTGATCGGCGGCCTGATAACGTGGATGCATGTACGGCATCGTTATCATCCGAACCTGATCGGCGCCCTGATTGGCGCCCTTTTCTGCTTCCTCCTGCTCGAGGCGCTGCCGGCAATCACGTGAACGGCACGCTTGCGCCATGCCGCCCGCCCGATTACGGACGCGGCGGCAGCGTGCGCAGGAAGGCATCTACGTCGGGATAACGCAGGCGCACGCGCAATTCGCGCTTCAGGCGCGCGTTGTCGAGCCGCCGCGACTCCCGCATGAACGAAAGCAAGACCGGATCGAGCTCGCGCTCGGCCTGTGCGCGGCTCACGCGCGGCGCGCGCGCGAGTCCGAACGCATCGGCGACCCGGTCGAAATACGTCCCCATCTTCATTTCGCTGTCGTCCGACGCGTGGATCACGCGCGCCGGGCGCCCGTGCGCGGCAAGCCGCAGCATGATGGCGGCCAGGTCGTCGGCGTGGATGTGGCTCGTGTAGACGTCGTCGGCTTCGAGCAGCGCCGGCGTGCGTTTCTCCAGCCGCGCGAGCGGCAGGCGCGTGGCCGCGTAGATGCCCGGAATGCGCGCGATGGTGGCGTTCAGCGCGCCGCGCGCCGTCGCACGCCGCAGTTGCCGCTCGGCGGCCACGCGGCGCTTGGCGCGGCCGTTCGCGGGGCGCGGCGTGCGGGTTTCGTCGATGCGCGCGCCGCCGCAGTCGCCGTAGACGCCGGTCGTGCTCGCATAGACGAGCCGCGGCCGCGCCGGGTAGGCGCGCGCGGGCCGCCAGGTGGGCTCGGGTACAATGGAGGTCGCTTGTCCGGCCGTTGCGGGCCGCGCCGCGGAACGCCGCCGCGCCTTGAGCGCCGCGATCAGGCGGCGCGTGCGCAGGTCGTCGTCGCCATCTTTCTGGGGCGGCGCGAGGTGCAGCACGACGTCCGCCAGCCCGGCAAGGCGCGTCAGACTCGCGCGCGCGTCCAGGTCGCCCGCGACCGGCGTGGCGCCCGCAGCGCGCACGATGTCGGCGCGTTCGGCGCGGCGCGCGAGCGCGAACACGCGCGGACGTGCAGGCCGCGCGCGCAACTGGTCGACGCAGCGCAGACCGACGTCGCCGCTGCCGACGATGAGAATGCGCGTACGGCGCAGATTTCGTGTGGCAATCATGGTGGAACCATTTTAGCCGCCGAGGCCCGGATGCGAGGGTCCGCCCCGCTCCGCGCCACGGATTACCGATCACAGACTGGCTTTCTCGAACATGGCATTCAACGTAACGCTCAAGCAAAGCGGCCGGACTTTCCAGGTCGAACCCGACGAACCCATCCTCAACGCGGCGCTGCGTCAAGGCGTCGGCTTGCCCTATGGCTGCAAGAACGGCGCCTGCGGCTCGTGCAAGGGCACGGTCTGCAGCGGCGAAGTCGAGCAGCGCGCGCACGCGGCATCGGCGCTCTCGAACGACGAGCGCACGCGCGGCATGGCGCTGTTCTGCTGCGCGACCGCGCAGACCGACCTCGAAATCGACATCCGCGAAGTGGCGGGCGTCGGCGACGTGCAGGTGCGCAAGCTGCCCACGCGCATCGCCGGGATCGAGCGCAAGGCCGACGACGTCATCGTCCTCAAGCTGCAACTGCCCGCCAACGAGCGCCTGCAATATCTGGCCGGCCAGTACCTCGAATTCATCCTCAAGGACGGCACGCGCCGCTGCTACTCGATGGCGAGCGCCCCGCACGAAGAAGGCCCGATCGAGCTGCACATCCGCCATATGCCCGGCGGCAAGTTCACCGACCACGTCTTCACGCAGATGAAGGAGCGCGACATCCTGCGCTTCGAGGCGCCGCTCGGCACCTTCTTCCTGCGCGAGGATTCGGACAAGCCCATCGTGCTGCTCGCTTCGGGCACCGGCTTCGCGCCGCTCAAGGCGATCGTCGAGCACGCGGTTCACAAGAACCTGAACCGCCCGATGACGCTCTACTGGGGCGCGCGCCAGAAGAAGGACCTGTATCTGCTCGAACTCGCCGAGCAATGGGCGAAGGACATCCCGAACTTCCGCTTCGTGCCGGTGCTCTCCGAGCCCGCCGCCGGCGACGCCTGGACCGGCCGCACGGGCTTCGTGCACCGCGCCGTGGTCGAGGACCTGCCCGATCTGTCCGGCCACCAGGTCTACGCGTGCGGCGCGCCGGTGATGGTCGAGTCGGCCCAGCGCGACTTCTCGCAGCATCACGGCCTGCCCGAAGACGAGTTCTACGCGGACTCGTTCACGAGCGCCGCCGACCTCGCCAATCCGGTCTGAAGCCGCCTGGATTGCGCGCGCCGCGGCTCGTCGCGCGCGCAATCCGGCACAATCGCGCGCCGTCGACGGCGTTCCGCGGCGCGCCGCCGCGCCCGCCGTCACGAAAAATTCTTCGGCCGATTGGAGAAATTCGGCACATTGATGGTTTACATGGCCGTTCGGCTTGTCGTATTCTTGCGCCCATGAACCGCCTCCTGTCCGCTCTCCGACGTCGCCGCTCGCCCCACCATCAGGGCCTGGCTTAGTCGCGGACGCGCGTTGCATCGTTCAACGCACAGGAAAGTTCGAATCACGAAAGCCACGGCCAGTCCGTGGCTTTTTGTTTTTCCGCCGTATCCGTTCACCCTGTTCTCAACCTTTTTTGCTGCCCCAGCGCGGAGCCTGTTGCCATGAATTTTTCCGAGTACCCGATCGAGTCGCTGATGTACATCACCAACCGGCCCGAAATCGTTTTCACGCATGGCAAGGGGTCGTGGCTCTACGACAACGAAGGCAAGCGCTATCTCGACTTCATCCAGGGCTGGGCGGTCAACAGCCTCGGCCACTGCAACGACGGCATGATCGAGGCGATGGACAAGCAGTCGCGCCTGCTCATCAACCCGTCGCCGGCCTTCTACAACGAGCCGATGGCGAAGCTCGCGGGCCTGCTCACGGCCAATAGCTGCTTCGACAAGGTGTTCTTCGCCAACAGCGGCGCCGAAGCCAACGAAGGCGCGATCAAGCTCGCGCGCAAATGGGGCAAGAAGTATCGCGACGGCGCGTTCGAAATCATCACGTTCGACCACAGCTTCCACGGCCGCACGATCGCGACGATGTCGGCGAGCGGCAAGCCGGGCTGGGACACGATCTACGCGCCGCAAGTGCCGGGCTTCCCGAAGGCCGACCTGAACGACATCGCCTCGGTCGAGAAGCTCATCAGCGCGAAGACCGTCGCCGTGATGCTCGAGCCGATCCAGGGCGAAGGCGGCGTGATCCCCGCCACGCGCGAATTCATGCAGCAGCTGCGCGCGCTCACGCAGAAGCACGGCATCCTGCTGATCGCCGACGAAGTGCAGACCGGCTGCGGCCGCGCAGGCACGCTGTTCGCCTATGAACTGTCGGGTATCGAGCCGGACATCATGACGCTCGGCAAGGGCATCGGCGGCGGCGTGCCGCTCGCGGCCCTGCTCGCGAAGAAGGAAGTGAGCGTGTTCGAAGCCGGCGATCAGGGCGGCACCTACAACGGCAACCCGGTGATGACCGCCGCCGGTTACTCGGTGATCTCGCAACTGCTCGCGCCGGGCTTCCTCGAAGGCGTGCGCGCGCGCGGCGAATACCTGCGCGAAAAGCTGCTCGAACTGTCGGCGGAACGCGGCTTCGAGGGCGAGCGCGGCGAAGGTCTGCTGCGCGCGCTGATGCTCGGCAAGGACATCGGCCCGGCGATCGTCGACAAGGCGCGCGACATGCAGCCCGACGGCCTGCTGCTGAACGCGGCGCGCCCGAACCTGCTGCGCTTCATGCCCGCGCTGAACGTGACGACCGAGGAAATCGACCAGATGATGGCGATGCTGCGCACCATCCTCGACTCGCTGTAATCGCACGGAATACAACGCGGAGCAAAGCGATGACCGTCACGATCCGCGCCTTCGCCGAAGCCGACACCGAAGCGGTGCTCGCGCTCTGGCGTCAGGCGTTTCCCGAGTACAACGACGCGAGCCGTCCGCATCGCGATCCGCGCCTGTCGATCGCGAACAAGCTCGGCACGCAGCCGGAGCTGTTTTTCGTGGCGATTCGCCATGAAGGCGATGAAACCGGCACGCTCGTCGGCACGGCGATGGCGGGTTACGACGGGCATCGCGGCTGGCTGTATTCGGTCGCCGTTGCGCCCGAGGCGCGTCGGCTTGGCCTGGGCACGCGGCTCGTGCGCCACGCCGAAAACGCGCTGGCCGCGATGGGCTGCCTGAAGCTCAACCTTCAGGTGCTCACCGACAAGCCCGAGGTGCTCGCGTTCTACAACCGCCTCGGCTATTGCACCGACGCCGTAATCAGTCTCGGCAAGCGTCTTTCCGCACAGGAGTCCGAAGCACTCGCCTGAGCGCGGCCACGGCCAACGCAAAGACGCAGCGACATAGAGATGCAAAGAAAAAGCCGCATGGGTTTCGCAACCCATGCGGCTTTTGTCTTATTGGCGCCCGCGTGGAGCGCGCCCGATCACTCGCCCAGATACGCCGCGCGCACCTTCGGATCGTCGAGCATCTGCTTGGCCTCGCCTTCCATCGTCACGAGACCCGAGTCCATCACGTAGCCGCGATTCGCCGCCTGCAGCGCGAGACGCGCGTTCTGCTCGACCAGCAGCACCGTGATGCCTTCCGACGAGATCGTACGCACCACTTCGAAGATCTTCTCGACCATGATCGGCGAGAGACCCATCGACGGCTCGTCGAGCAACAGCAGCTTCGGACGGCTGATGATCGCGCGCGCCATCGCCAGCATCTGCTGCTCGCCGCCCGAGAGCGTGCCCGCGAGCTGCGTGGCGCGTTCCTTCAGGCGCGGGAAGAAGCCGAACATGCGCTCGACGTCCTTCTGGATGCCGTCCTTGTCGTTGCGCAGGTACGCGCCCATCTGCATGTTTTCGAGGATCGACATGCGCGCGAAGATGCCCCGGCCTTCCGGCACCATCGCGAGGCCGCGCTTGAGCAGTTCATACGCGGGCACGCCCTTGATCGACTGGCCCATGTACTCGATGTCGCCCGCCGCGTACGGCTTCAGACCGGTGATGGCCTTCATCGTCGTGGTCTTGCCCGCGCCGTTCGCGCCGATCAGCGTGACCAGTTCGCCCGCGCGAACTTCCATGTCGACGCCCTTGACCGCCTGAATGCCGCCGTAGTTGACCTGCAGGCCCTTGATTTTCAGAACCGGTGTAGACATCAGTGAACCCCCGCACCCAGATACGCCTCGATCACCTTCGGGTCCTTCTGCACGTCGTGCGGCAGACCCTCGGCGATCACCTTGCCATAGTCGAGCACTGTCATCCGGTTGCACAGGCCCATCACCAGTTTCACGTCGTGCTCGATCAGCAGGATGGTCTTGCCATCGGCGCGGATCTTGTCGAGCAGGCGCGTGAGTTCGACCTTCTCGGTCGCGTTCATGCCGGCCGCCGGCTCGTCGAGCGCGAGCAGCTTCGGATCGGTTGCGAGCGCGCGCGCGATTTCCAGACGGCGCTGGTGGCCGTACGAGAGATTGCGCGACGTGTAGTCCGCGTACTGCGCGATACCCACGTATTCGAGCAGTTCGAGCGCGCGTTCCTTGATCTCGCGTTCTTCCTTGCGCTCCGAGGGCGTCTGGAACACCGCGCCCAGCAGGCCATGCTTCGTACGCACGTGACGGCCGACCATCACGTTTTCGAGCGCCGTCATGCCGCCGAACAGACGAATGTTCTGGAAGGTGCGCGCAATGCCCGCCTTCGCCACCTGGTAGACCGCCGTCGGCGTATAGGCTTCGCCGTCGAGCTTGAACTCGCCCGAATCGGGCGTGTAGAGACCGGTGATCACGTTGAAGAACGTGGTCTTGCCGGCGCCGTTCGGGCCGATCAGGCCGTAAATCGTGCCTTCCTCGATTTGCAGGCCCACGTCGGAGAGCGCTTGCAGACCGCCGAAGCGCTTGTTCACGCCCTTCACGGACAGGCGGATGGATTTATTGCTCATGTTCTGTTCCTCTCCTGTTCGCGATCAGGCGCGCACCGGCTTCTTGCTGCCGCGCTTGGCGATCTTCGCGATCTTGTCTTCGTGCTTCGGCGAGGGCCACAGGCCTTCCGAGCGATACAGCATGATCACGACCATGGCGAGGCCGTAGAGCAGCTGGCGAATCACTTCCGTATCGACGATTTCATGGCCGAACAGCATGTGCTGGAGCGGGCCCATCGTCGAGCGCAGGAACTCGGGGAAGATGGCGAGCAGCACGGCGCCCAGAATCACGCCGGGGATGTGGCCCATACCGCCGAGCACCACGCAGGCGAGCACCACGACCGACTCCCAGAACGTGAACGATTCCGGCGACACGAAGCCCTGGAACGCGCCGAACATCGCGCCCGACAGGCCGCCGAACGACGCGCCCATCGCGAACGCCAGCAGCTTCACGTTACGCGTGTTGATGCCCATGGCCTTCGCGGCGATTTCGTCTTCGCGGATCGCGGCCCATGCGCGGCCGATACGCGAGTGCTGCAAACGCGTACACACCCAGATCACGAGCAGCGCGCAGATCACGAACGCGTAGTAATACATGTAGACCGACGTGAACGTGAAGCCGAGGATCTCGTGCGGCTGCGCCAGGTTGAAACCGAACACGTGCAGCGGCGCCACGCCCGTAATGCCTTGCGGCCCGTTGGTGATGTTCACCGGACGGTCGAGGTTGTTCATGAAGATACGAACGATTTCCCCGAAGCCCAGCGTCACGATCGCGAGGTAGTCGCCGCGCAGACGCAGCGTCGGTGCGCCGAGCAGAATGCCCGCGATCGCCGCGAACGCCATCGCGCACGGAATCACGATCCAGTACGGCGTATGCAGGCCGCCCGGGAACATGCTCGCGATCCATGCGAACTGCGTGCTCAGATGCGGCGACGTCAGCAGCGCGGCCGTGTAGGCGCCCACCGCGTAGAACGCGATATAGCCCAGGTCCAGCAGACCGGCGAAGCCCACCACCACGTTCAGGCCCAACGCGAGCATCACGTAGAGCATCGCGAAGTCGAGCACGCGCACCCAGTAGTTGCCGCCCGCGGCACCCACCACGAACGGCAGCGAGGCCACGACGATCGCGGTCACGATGCCGATCGCGAACGTGCGCGTCGTGTTCTTCTCGGGGATGAGCGTCGTCGACGGCTCGATCGGTTGAATTGAAGTCATGTTGATCTACTCCCTCTTATGCGCGATCCGCGACACGTTCGCCCAACAGCCCCGACGGACGGAACACGAGCACCACGATCAGCACGACGAATGCGAACACGTCCTGATAGTTACTGCCGAACACCCCGCCGGTCAGATTGCCGATGTAACCCGCGCCGAGCTGCTCGATCAGACCGAGCACCACGCCGCCGACCATCGCGCCGCCGAGATTGCCGATACCGCCCAGCACCGCCGCCGTGAAGGCCTTCATACCGGGGATGAAGCCCATGTAGAAGTGCGCGTTGCCGTATTCCGAGGCGATCATCACGCCGGCCAGCGCAGCGAGCGCCGAGCCGATCATGAAGGTCGCGGAAATCACGAAGTTCGGGTTCACGCCCATCAGGCTCGCGTTGGCCGGATTTTCGGCGATCGCACGCATGGCGCGGCCGAGCTTGGTGCGGTGAACGAGGATCAGCAGACCCGCCATCACGAGGAACGCGACCACGATGATCACGATTTCGGTCGGCGAGATCACCGCGCCCACGCCGGTTTCAGTCGGCTTGATCACGTTGATCGGGTCGGTCGAGATGAGCTGCGGGAAGGCCAGCGGATTGCGGCCCCAGATGATCATCGCGAGCGTTTGCAGCAGGATCGAGACGCCGATCGCGGTGATCAGCGGCGCGAGACGCGGCGCGCGGCGCAGCGGCCGGTAGGCGATCCGTTCGATGGTGTACCCGACGAACGCGCAAACCACGGCGGCGATCACGAGCGCGATGCACAGCGTGGGGATGTTCCCGAGGCCGGGGAAGTGATTCTGCAGCACCGTGATCGCGGAGAGCGCCACCATCGCGCCGACCATCAGCACGTCGCCGTGCGCGAAGTTGATGATGCCCAAAATCCCGTACACCATCGTGTAGCCCAGTGCAATGATGGCGTAGATGCTGCCAAGCACCAGCCCATTCAGGATCTGCTGGACGAAAATATCCATTTAATGCTCCTTAGCCCGTGCGACCGGATTCGCGCTGTCATCGGCCGGTGGGCGATGTTTTACGGAACCGCAACGACACTTTCGGGTACTGAAGTAAAAGACCGGTAACGGTTGGCCACCCCCGGTTCGCGTTGACGCTGTGTTGCAGCGGCAGGCTCGCCGGAAGCGGATGCAAAAACGGCACCGTCGGATGGTTCGGTGCCGTCGGGTTCAACTACCTGTCACATTCGCTGCGACGCGTGCGCGGCCGGCCTCGCGGCCAACAGCGCAAACGCCCAACGCCATGACTCCCTGGATCGGGCCGGGAATCCCCGCCTCGCTACCGTTTACGGCAGCATCGGCCAGGATCTTTCGGACCGCGACAAAAACCGCTCTCGCGCCGCGGCTAGCACATGCAACATGTGTGCCAGTTCGAACGGCCACGCGAGCGCCCGTCGATCCGCACGGCTCAGCAACGCGCGGACAAGCTTTCTCCGGGAGTGCAACGGTCATCGATGTCGCGCTCCTGCCCTGCCGTGCACCGCGAATGTGCCGCGCTTGGCGCGGCGCAACCGCAGCCGCAGCAGTTGCGGCAACAGCAAACTCGATTTGCATTAAACAGGTCTCCTGCGCCTTCCGAAATGCTTGCCTGACGGGCCTCGCGCTGACGTCCGGCCCTCAGAACGCGCGCATTGTAACTCCTATTATGCAGGCGGCAATATTGTTGAATCGGCAGGGTTTTCCTGCATTGCAACCTTTTTCGAGAAAGCACCCCAAGCACGGTTGCACCGTAGGTTGCGCCGTATTTTCGTGCATCAGTTGCACCAAAAATCGGCAGACCTAACATCAAGTGTTGTGAAGGCCGGGCGCGGGGCCTTATCGGGCGGGCGTCGGCTGCACCACGTTGAACAATTAAATGGTGATGGAATTCGCGCCCGGATTTGGTGCGGACGCTGAAAACACTTATCGAGACATCGATTTAACGGGGTCAGATAACCGTCGCGGACCCTGCCCTCTAGCGAAAACACCTAGTCGGAAGCCGCGTAGCGACGCGGTTCACCGCACACTTTTATTAATATGACCCCATTTGTTTGAGCAGCGGATTGCAGCGGCGAGGCATAAAAAAAGCGCGCCCGAGGGCGCGCTTCTTCGTCGGCGAATGCCGGATCGCGGCGATCAGGCCACCTGGCCGAGCCCGCGCGGCAGCGGAAACGCGATGTTTTCCTCGATGCCTTCGAGCGCGCGCACGTTGCGCACGCCCAGCTCGTTCAGACGCTGGATGATCTTCTGCGCGAGCGCCTCGGGCGCCGACGCGCCGGCCGTCAGACCGATGCGGCGCTTGCCTTCGAGCCAGGCCGGATCGATCTGGTCGGGCGCGTCCACCATATAGGCGGGGATGCCGCGCTTTTCGGCCACTTCACGCAGGCGATTCGAATTCGAGCTGTTCGGGCTGCCGACCACGATCACGACGTCGCACTGCGGCGCCATGAACTTCACCGCGTCCTGACGGTTCTGCGTGGCGTAGCAGATGTCCTGCTTCTTCGGCTCGCGAATGCCGGGGAAGCGCGCCTTGAGCGCCTCGATGATCTCGGCGGCGTCGTCGACGGACAGCGTGGTCTGCGTGACGAAGGCCACGCGCGCCGGATCGCGCAGCGACAGCGACTCGACGTCGGCGATGTCCTCGACGAGATACATGCCTTCCTGCGCCTGGCCCATCGTGCCCTCGACTTCCGGGTGGCCCTTGTGGCCGATCATCACGATGTCGAGGCCTTCGTCGCGCATCTTCGCGACTTCGACGTGCACCTTGGTCACGAGCGGACAGGTCGCGTCGTAGACGCGCAGCCCGCGCGCCTCGGCGTCGGAGCGAACGGCCTTCGACACGCCATGCGCGCTGAAGATGACGGTATTGCCGGACGGCACTTCATCGAGCTGCTCGATGAAGATCGCCCCTTTCTGGCGCAGGTCCTCGACCACGTACGCGTTGTGGACGATCTCGTGGCGCACGTAGATGGGCGCACCGTGGATCTGGATGGCGCGCTCGACGATCTCAATGGCGCGGTCGACGCCGGCGCAGAAGCCGCGCGGCTGCGCGAGCAGGATTTCAGCTTCGGCGAGTTGAGCGCGGTCGACGACAGTAGACGTGTCCGTGGAGGTCATGGGCTTTACAGGATTCCGATGATTTGCACTTCGAACGCAACCGCCTGGCCAGCGAGCGGATGGTTGAAATCGAACAGCGCGGAGGTTTCGTTCACTTCCTTGAGCACGCCCGCGTAGCGGTTGCCGTCGGGTGCGTTGAACTCGATGAGATCGCCCGGATTGAACGACTCACCGATCATGGCGTTGTCGCGCAGCGTCTTGAGCGAGATGCGCTGGATCAAATCGGGATTGCGCTGACCGAACGCGACGCCGGGTTCTAGCTGAAAGGTGGAGTGGTGACCGACCTTCAGACCTTGCAGAATGTTTTCCAGCGGCGGCGCGAGCTGCCCGGCGCCCAGCAGCAGCGTGGCGGGCCGGTCGGCAAACGTGTTGACGATTTCGGTGCCGTCGGCGAGGCAAAGCCGGTAATTCAGCGTGACGTGGGAACCCGGTTTCACCTCGGAAATATCGATGATGCTCATGCGGTACTCGTTTCGTCTGGTCGCGCCCTCGGGCGCCGGTCCGTCGCGGCGGTCGCGAGCGGAAAAGCCTCATTGTAAGCCACATAGTTCCTGGACGGACGCCACATGCGAGCGGCATCCACGTCCGCAACAAGGAGATTCAATTGGTGAAAATCGCCTGCGATACGCCCCTCTGGAACGACGAGCCGGCGCCCAGCCGCCGCGCCATGCCGCGCGAGCGGCTACGCGAAGCCGGCCCGGCAGCGCTCTCCGATCTGGAACTGGTTGCGCTGCTGTTGGGATCGGGTTTGCCGGGCCATAACGTCTTCGACGTGGCGCGCGCCCTGCTCGATCACTTCAAATCCTTACGCGCGATGCTCGACGCGCCGCCCGAGGAATTCGAGGCCGTGCGCGGCATCGGCCCGGCCAAGGCGGCCATGCTGATGGCCGTGGTCGAGCTGGCGCGGCGCGCGCTGGCCGAGCAACTCGAAGAAAAGCCGCTGATCGACTCGCCCGGCGCCGTCGAAGACTATCTGCGGCTGATGATCGGCAGCCGCTCGCAGGAAGTGTTCGTCTGCCTCTTTCTCGACGTGCGCCACCGGCTGATCCGCTACGAGGAAATCGCGCGCGGCTCGCTCACGCACATGGCGGTCTATCCGCGCGAAATCGTGCGGCGCGCGCTGATGCTCAACGCCGCGAGCCTGATCGTCGCCCACAACCACCCTTCCGGCGCGGTGCAGCCGAGCGCGAGCGACCGCCGTCTCACGCGGGTGCTGCGCGACACGCTGGCGCTCGTGGAGGTGCGGCTCGTCGATCACATGATCATCGGCGCGCGGGAGACGTTCTCTTTTGCCCGCCACGGACTAGACTAATAGACGCGCCGGCGAGCCCCGCCCCGAAAACAGCGCAGCCAACAACACGATCTGCAAATCGTGTTTGATTTTCCTGGGCTTTTTCTGCTAAACTCTCGGTTTGCCTATTTCCAACCCTGTTCCGAAGGCCCGTCAAGGCGTTCCAGGGGAAATACGGCCTGGGTTCGAGGTTGTCTCTCATCCATACGTGAGCGCGCTCTGATTCCGGCCATTTCTCGCCTGGGAAACTTTAAGCGGCTCTCGAACTCAGAATTTCCGTAGGAGTGCACTCATGGCACGTGTATGCCAAGTCACTGGGAAAGCGCCGATGAGCGGCAACAACGTTTCCCACGCTAACAACAAAACCAAGCGCCGTTTCCTCCCGAATCTGCAAAATCGCCGTTTCTGGGTTGAAAGCGAAAACCGTTGGGTGCGTCTGCGCATCTCGAACGCAGGCCTGCGCCTGATCGACAAGAACGGCATCGACTCCGTGCTCGCAGACCTGCGCGCACGCGGCGAACTGTAAGGAGTAAGTCATGGCCAAGGGTATCCGCGACAAGATCAAGCTCGAGTCGACCGCAGGCACGGGTCACTTCTACACGACCACGAAGAACAAGCGCAACATGCCGGAAAAAATGTCGATCAAGAAGTTCGACCCGGTTGTTCGCAAGCACGTCGAGTACAAGGAAACGAAGATCAAGTAAATCTTGATCCGAGCCTGACGAAGACATTCAAAACCCCGCTCTCGAGCGGGGTTTTGTTTTTGCGCCCCGCTTTCATCGCGAGGCGTCTGCTTTTCATGCGCGCGCTTTTCACAGCCGCGTAACGATCTTTTGTTCTCCACGACCGCTGCGTGGCTTTTCGTCTGCTCCCCTCTCGGAGTATGCTTCCCGCTTCACTCGCCGCGGGCGCGCCCAGCGCAGGTCCGGCGGCAGAAAGCGCAGAACAAGAGAGACGGAGAAGCAGCACCATGAATTTCGATGTAGCGATCGTCGGCAGCGGGCTGGCGGGATTGAGCGTGGCCCTGAATCTGGCCGAAACGCGCCGCGTGGTGGTGATCGCCAAGCGCGCGATGACCGAAGGCGCGAGCGACCGCGCGCAGGGCGGCATCGCCGCGGTGCTCGACTCGGCGGACAGCGTCGAAAACCACGTCGACGACACGCTGGTCGCGGGCGGCGGCCTGTGCGACGAAGCGGCCACGCGCTACATCGTCGAGCATGGCCGCGAGGCGATCGAATGGCTGATCGGCCAGGACGTGCCCTTCACGAAGGACGCCGCCGCCGAAATGGGCTTCCATCTCACGCGCGAAGGCGGCCACAGCCATCGCCGCATCATCCACGCCGCCGACGCCACCGGCCACGCCGTGGTGCAGACGCTGCTCGAACGCGCGCGCCAGCATCCGAATATCACGATCCTCGAAGATCATCAGGCGATCGACGTCATCACGTCCGACCGGCTCGGCCTGCCGGGCCGCCGCTGCCACGGTCTCTATGCGCTCGATCTCAAGAACGACCGCACGGTGACGATCCAGGCGCCGCACACGGTGCTGGCGACGGGCGGCGCGGGCAAGGTCTATCTCTACACGACGAACCCCGACACCGCGACCGGCGACGGCATCGCGATGGCCTGGCGCGCGGGCTGCCGCGTGGCGAACATGGAGTTCATCCAGTTCCATCCGACCTGCCTGTTCCATCCGCACGCGAAGTCGTTCCTGATTTCCGAAGCCGTGCGCGGCGAAGGCGGCGTGCTGCGCCTGCCCGACGGCACGCGCTTCATGCCCGAGCACGACGCGCGCGCCGAACTCGCGCCGCGCGATATCGTGGCGCGCGCGATCGACTTCGAAATCAAGAAACACGGCATCGATTGCGTGCATCTGGACATCAGCCATCAGCCGCCCGCGTTTCTCGAAGAACACTTCCCGACCATCCTCGCGCGCTGCCGCGAGTTCGGCATCGACATCACGAAAGAGCCGATTCCGGTCGTGCCCGCCGCGCACTACACCTGCGGCGGCGTGGTCACCGACCTCGCGGGCCGCACCGATCTCGCGGGCCTCTACGCGGTCGGCGAAACCTCGTACACGGGCCTGCACGGCGCGAACCGCCTCGCCTCGAACTCGCTGCTCGAATGCCTCGTGATCGGCCGCTCGGCGGCGGAAGCGATCGAGGCCGAAGGCTTCGAAGCGGCCGCGCACGCCCCGCTGCCCGACTGGGACGAAAGCCGCGTCTCCGACTCCGACGAGGAAGTCGTGGTCGCGCACAACTGGGACGAATTGCGCCGCCTGATGTGGAATTACGTCGGCATCGTGCGCACCGACAAGCGTCTGGAGCGCGCGCAACACCGCATTTCGCTGCTGCGCGACGAAATCCAGGAGTACTACGCGAACTTCCGCGTGACGCGCGATCTGCTGGAACTGCGCAACCTCGTGGAAGTGGCCTCGCTGATCGTCGAAAGCGCGCGCTCGCGCCGCGAAAGCCGCGGCTTGCACTACAGCCGCGACTGGCCGAACTCGCTGCCGAAGGCACTGCCGACCGTGCTCGCGCCCGAGCGCGTGCGTAACCGCAACCTCGCGTAAGCCGAACGCCGCGCCACAACAGCGGCAAAAGAAAAAGCCGCCTCAAACGAGGCGGCTTTTTTCATTCGAAGCGCAGTGAGCGCCGACGCTCAGACGATCCGCATCGAGTAGTCGGTCGCGCGCACGTCCTTCGTGAGCGCGCCGATCGAGACGCGATCGACGCCGGTTTCGGCAATCGTGCGCACCGTGTCGAAGTTCACGCCGCCCGATACTTCGAGCAGCGCGCGCCCCGCCGTGCGCTTGACGGCCTCGCGCATCATCTCGAACGAGAAGTTGTCGAGCAGCACCGAGGTCGCGCCGTGCGCGAGCGCCGTGTCGAGCTGATCGAGCGTTTCGACCTCGATCTGGATGGGCACGCCCGCGTTCAGTGCCAGCGCCGCGTCCATCGCCGCGCCCACGCCGCCCGCCGCCGCGATGTGGTTTTCCTTGATCAGGATGCCGTCGTAGAGCGCGAGGCGCTGATTCGCGCCGCCGCCCACACGCACCGCGTACTTCTGCGCGAGGCGCAGGCCCGGCAGCGTCTTGCGCGTGTCGAGGATGCGCGTGGTCGTGTGCGCGATCGCGTCCACGTAGCGGCGCGTCGCGCTCGCCACGCCCGACAGCAGTTGCAGGAAGTTCATCGCATTGCGCTCGGCCGTGAGCAGCGCGCGCGCCGGCCCGCGCAGCGAGCACACCACGGAGTCGGCCGTCATGCGGTCGCCTTCGCGATAGTGCCAGCGCACCTCGATGCGCGCATCGACCTGCTTCACCACGGCGTCGAACCACAGCACGCCGCAGAGCACCGCGTCTTCGCGCACGATGATGCGCGCGTCGCGCATCTCGTCGGCGGGCACGAGGCGGCCGGTCTGGTCGCCGGTGCCGACGTCTTCGCTCAGCGCATCCGCCACATTGCGCGCGATCGCGGCGTCGAACGCCGCGCCGTATTGCGCGCGCACCTCGGGCAGCACGGACGAGACGGCGTCCACGGCCAGCAATTCCAGTGCGCCCATTACGCTGCCCCCACGTTCGAGAACAGCGCGCCGTCGCGCGCGAGATCGCCGCTCGCCTGCACGCGGCGCTTGTGTTCCGCCGCGAACGCGAGCATGCGATCGATCGGCAGACGCGCGCGCTCGCCGATGGCCGCATCGACGAAAATTTCGTTATGGCCGCGTTCGAGCACGTCCGCGAGATTCGCGAGGCCGTTCATCGCCATCCACGGGCAATGCGCGCAGCTCTTGCAGGTCGCGCTGTTGCCGGCCGTGGGCGCTTCGATAAAGGTCTTGCCCGGCGCCGCGAGGCGCATCTTGTGCAGGATGCCCAGATCGGTCGCGACGATGAAACGCTGCGCGTCGAGCTTCACGGCGGCGTCGATCAGCTGCGTGGTCGAGCCGACCACGTCCGCGAGCGCGACCACGGCTTCCGGCGATTCCGGGTGGACCAGAATCTTCGCGTCGGGATATTCGGCGCGCAGCAAGTCGAGCTCGATGCCCTTGAACTCGTCGTGCACGAGGCACGAGCCCTGCCACAGCAGCATGTCGGCGCCGGTCTTCTTCTGGATGTAGCTGCCCAGATGGCGGTCCGGCGCCCAGAGGATCTTTTCGCCCTTCGCGTGCAGATCGGCGACGATTTCGAGGCCGATCGACGAGGTGACCATCCAGTCCGCGCGCGCCTTCACGGCCGCACTGGTGTTCGCGTAGACGACCACGGTGCGGTCGGGATGCTGGTCGCAGAACGCCGAGAATTCGTCGACGGGGCAGCCGAGGTCGAGCGAGCAGGTCGCGTCGAGGTCGGGCATCAGGATGCGCTTGTTCGGGCTCAGGATCTTCGCGGTTTCGCCCATGAAGCGCACGCCCGCGACGACCAGCGTCTGCGCCTCGTGATCGCGGCCGAAGCGCGCCATTTCGAGCGAATCGGCCACGCAGCCGCCGGTTTCGTCCGCCAGCTCCTGCAATTCGGGATCGACATAATAGTGCGCGACGAGCACCGCCTTCTCGCGCTTGAGCAACGCGCGGATGCGCTCCTTCAATGCAACGCGCTCCGCCGCCGACGGCGCGTCGGGCACCGTCGCCCACGCCTGTCCGACGCTGCACACCGCGCCTTGCGGCCGGTCGTACTCGACCGCTCTGATTGCCTGACTCATGATCTCCTCTACCGGCCAAAACGAGCGTTTGCGCCCTTGTTCCGGCCCCATGCCAGTTGCACAGCCTGACCGCAGCCCTGCCGATCGCCACGGTGCGAAATCCGCGCGCTGCGCCGATTTTTCCGCGGCCCAAAAAGAAAAACCCCGCCAGCGCGGGGTTTTGTGACGTACCTGAATTCTAATGGATTTTTCCGCCGCTCACGCAGCCCGCATGGACGACTGCGAGGCCGCGAACGCGCGGAAATCCACCGGATCAGGCGTAGCGGCGCAGACGCGTCGCGAATTCCTGGAGCGCCTTGATGCCGCTTTGTTCAGCGCGATGGCACCAATCCTGGAGCTGCGTGAGCAGTTGTTCGCGCGAGGCGCTCGAACGTTCCCAGATGGCCGCGAGTTCATTGCGCAGTTCGATGAAGGTGCGCAGCTTCTGGCTGTCCGCGAAGATCTGCGGCAGCTGGCGCTTTTGCGGCTCGTTCAGGCTGGCTTCTTCCTTGTCGAACCACTTGCGCGCGCCGCGCATGACCTTGTACTTCTCGCGCTCGCCCACTTCCTTCAGATGCGCGAGCTCCTGGCGATACGCCTGCTTCACGACCGTGGCGTAACGCGCCATGACTTCATAGCGGTTCGACAGCACGGCTTGCAGCGTTTCGTGGTCGGGCACGAGCTTGGTCTTGGAGAGGCGCGGCGTGGGCGCGACCTTCTTGACCTTGGCGAGACCAACGGCCTGCATGATGCGGATGTACATCCAGCCGATGTCGAACTCGTACCACTTGCTCGACAGCTTCGCCGAGGTGGCGAAGGTGTGGTGATTGTTGTGCAGTTCTTCGCCGCCGATGATGATGCCGAGCGGGAACAGGTTCGTGCTGGCGTCCGACGAATTGAAGTTGCGATAGCCCCAGAAGTGGCCGAGACCGTTCACGACGCCGGCGGCCCAGAACGGGATCCACGCCATCTGCACGGCCCAGACGGAGAGACCGACCAGACCGAACAGCGCCACGTCGATCACCATCATGATGCTCACGCCGAGGATCGGGAAGCGCGTGTAGA
This sequence comes from Paraburkholderia sp. J94, assembly GCF_905220285.1. Taxonomy (NCBI): domain Bacteria; kingdom Pseudomonadati; phylum Pseudomonadota; class Betaproteobacteria; order Burkholderiales; family Burkholderiaceae; genus Paraburkholderia; species Paraburkholderia sp. J94. Next base: position 526,964 of record NZ_CAJMZH010000003.1, read on the forward strand.
CGTTGCGCTCCATCCAGTCGTTGGGCGTGCCGTGGCTGAAGCGGCGCAGCGTTTCTTCGTTCTTCGCTTCGGCGCGATAGAGTTCGGCGCCTTCGAGCAGCACCTTCCAGATGCCGCGCGTTTGCGGGCTGTGCGGATCTTCTTCGGTCTCGCACTTGGCGTGGTGCTTGCGGTGGATCGCGGCCCACTGACCCGTCAGCATGCCCGTGGTCATCCACAGCCAGAAGCGGAAGAAGTGGCTCATGATCGGATGCAGCTCGAGCGCGCGGTGCGCCTGGCAGCGGTGCAGATACACCGTGACGCCGACGATCGTGATGTGGGTGACCACCGCCACGAACAGCAGGATCTGCCACCACGAGAAGTGCAGCACGCCGTGAGCGAGGAAATCAAGCAGGGAATTCAACAAGGTTCGTACCCGTGAAACGTAGCGCGGCGGCCTTTCAGCCCGAAACCGCTGTCAAGAAAGTGAAAGCGTACAGCAGGAGGTTGGACGGCATTCTACTAGAACCGTTCCAAGTGTTTGTAACAAATGAAGATTTTTTTCTTTAACGGCCGCGGAGTCAACCGTCTTTAGGGCGCCAGGGGCGGTTTGCCGCACATTCGAGACGCCCTTCCGGCCCTTCTTACCTTTCGTCGGCGGCCGTTTGAGGCTGAGCTTCGCTCCGCGCCTGCGTCGGCGGCCCCGCCACCGGCATCGCCCCGCCAATGATGCGCACCTCGCGCTGCGCGAACGGGATCGAAATCCCCGCTTCGTTATACAGGCGCCAGATGTTCATGTTCACCGCCGAGCGCACGCTCGACGTGCCGTTGGCCGCGTCGGCGATCCAGAAACCGAGTTCGAGATTGATGCCGTCGCCGCCGAAACTCGCCAGATACGGCGTGGGGGCCGGATCGGTCAGCACGCGCTCGATGCCCTCGGCCGCGCGCGCGAGCAGCGCCATCGCCTGGTCGAGATCGGTGTCGTAGGCGACCTGCACGGCGGCCTTGGCATAGCCGCGCGTCAGGTACGAGGACTGGTTCTGCACCACATCGGTGATCAGCTTTTCGTTCGGGATCAGCGTTTCGACGCCGTCGAGGCCGCGCACGACCGTGTAGCGCGTGCGGATCTGCGTGACCTTGCCCGCGAGTCCGCTCACGTTGATGGTGTCGCCGAGGCGCAGCGAGCGGTCGATCAGGATGATGAAGCCCGACACGTAGTTGCTCGCGATCTTCTGCAAGCCGAAGCCCAGCCCCACGCCGAGCGCGCCGCCGAACACGCCCAGCACCGTGATGTCGATGCCGACGATCGAGAGGCTGAACAGGATGGCCGCGAACACCAGCAGCGCGCGGCCCACGCGCGCGAGCACGACGCGCAGATTGGCGTCGATGGTGGTCGCGCGCATCAGCCGGTCTTCGAGCGCCGCGCCCGCCCAGACCGCCATGATCATCGTCACGCAGACCCACAGCAGGCCGTTGGACAGCGACAGCAGGCTCACGTGCGAGGTGCCGATGCGAAAGCGCACGCTCTCCATCCACGCGAGCACGTCGTCCTGGATGCCGAGCACGGTGAACAGCATGCCGAGCCAGACGATCAGCGAAACGAGCTTTTCGACGATGCCGAGCCACGCGTGCGTCTGGCCGTTGCGGCCGAACACGCGCCGCGCGAAGAAGAACGCGATGTAGATGAGCCCGATGCCGAACAGCGGCACCAGCGCGAGATTGAGCAGCGAAGTGTGGATGAAATTGCTGGCGATCTCGCGCGCGATCCAGACGCTGCCCGCGCCGATCAGCGGGAAGAAGGCGCGCGACAGGCTTTCGGCGCCGAAGGGCAGGCCTTCGTAGCGTTGCTGGCGGCGCGTTTCGAGCACGCGGCGCAGCAGCCGCGCGAGCAGCCAGGCCAGCACGAGCGCGCCGATCAGCACGGCGACCTGCCAGAGCATGACCGGCTGGCCGAAGTCGCGGATCACGCCGCCCAGCATGTGCGAAAAAATGCGGTTTTCCATCATGGGTCAAGAATGCAAACGGAATGCAAACGGACTGCGAACAGCGCGAATTCAAACGGCGCGGGGCCGCCCGATCTGAATCGGACGGCCCCGCGTGATACGGCTTGCTACCTCCCGAGCCGCTTATTCCTGCGTCGCGTCCGGCTCGGCGGCCTCGGGCTGCTGCGCCTTGGCGATGGCGTCGGCGGCTTCGGTCGCGGCGGCGGATTCCTCGGGCGTGGTCTCGGCAGCCGCCTTCTTCGTCTTCAACTTCGGCTCGCTACGACGCTCCAGCACGGCGGCGAAGAAGCCGTCCGTGGCGTGGCGGTGCGGCCACAGCGAGAGGTAATCGCCGGTATCGAGGCCCACGCGCTGGTCCGCCAGCACGTCGCGCGCGCTCACCAATGCGAAATCGGGATGCGCGTCGAGGAACTGCTTCACGACCGCTTCGTTCTCGGCTTCGAGAATGCTGCAGGTCGCGTAGACCAGACGGCCGCCGCGCTTGAGCAGGCGCGCGGCGCTCGTGAGAATCGACAACTGCTTGGGCGCGAGTTCGGCGACCGACTCGGGCGACTGGCGCCACTTGAGGTCGGGATTGCGGCGCAGCGTGCCCAGACCCGAGCACGGCGCATCGACCAGCACGCGGTCGATCTTGCCGATCAGGCGCTTGATCTTGGCGTCGTGTTCGCTGTCGATCAGCACCGGATTGACGTTCGAGAGGCCGCTGCGCGCGAGGCGCGGCTTGAGCTTCGCGAGACGGCGATCGGAAATGTCGAACGCGTAGAGTCGGCCCGACGAGCGCATCATCGCGCCGAGCGCCAGCGTCTTGCCGCCCGCGCCCGCGCAGAAGTCCACCACCATCTCGCCACGGCGCGGCGCGACCAGCGAGCACAGCAGCTGGCTGCCCTCATCCTGCACTTCGAACCAGCCGTCCTTGAAGGCGTCGAGCTTCGAGAGCGCGGGCTTGCCCGTCACGCGCACGCCGTTCGGCGCGAACGGCGTCTCGCCGCCTTCGATACCGGCGGTCGACAGCGCGCGCAGCAACTCTTCGCGGCTAGCCTTGATCGGGTTCGAGCGCAGGTCCAGCGGCGCCGGATAGTTCAGCGCGGCGGCCAGCTGCACGATTTCGGCGGTGTCGAAGCGCGTTTCGAGCGACTTCACGATCCAGTCGGGCAGGTTCAGCTGCACGCGCTGCGGCAGGCTCGCCGGGTCGATCTTCGCAACGTGTTCGAGCCAGTTCGCCTCGGCGTCCGAGAGGAACGGACGGATCGCCGAGCGGCCCGCCGTGGCCATCAGGCCGAGCAGCGTGAGGCGGCGCGTCGGGCTGCCCGCACCGCTTTCGGCGAGGTGCGCGAACTCCGTGCGGCGGCGCAGGACCGCAAACACGGCTTCGGCGATCACGCCGCGCTCGGCGTGACCGAGCTTCGGATGCTCGCGGAAAAAGCGGCTCGTGATCGCGTCGGCGGGGCCGGCGAACTTGAGCACTTCGGCGAGCAGCGTCTCGGTTTGTCCAATCAAAAATCCATGCAGCCTCATACGCCCTCCCCGGCGGTGTGTGCTTGTGCTTCGTTTGCGTCGTCAAGGAAGAGCCATTGCGGCTCGGGTGGCGTCAGTGTCACGCGCTCGCCGTCGAGCGCGAGGCGCCCTTCGACGAACCAGCGCACTGCGCGCGGGTAAATCACATGTTCGGTCTTGAGCACGCGCGCGGCCAGCGCCGCGGCGTCGTCGCCGGCGCGCACCGGAATGCCCGACTGCGCGACGATGGGACCATGATCCAGCGTGGGCGTGACGAAATGCACCGTGGCGCCGTGCACGCGGCAACCCGCGTCGAGCGCCTGCTGGTGCGTTTTGAGGCCCGGAAAGCTCGGCAGCAGCGACGGATGGATATTGAGCATCCGACCCGAATAATGCGTGACGAAACCTTCGGTCAGCACGCGCATGAAGCCCGCGAGCACGACGAGATCGGGCGCAAAACCGTCGATGGTTTGCGCGAGCGCCGCGTCGAAGGCGGCGCGATCCGGATACTGGCGATGATCGACCACCGCCGTGGCAATGCCGTGCGACGCCGCGAACGCAAGGCCCGCAGCGTCAGGACGGTTGGCAATCACGGCGGCGATGCGCGCCGGCCAGGCTTCGTGCGCGCACGCGCGCACGATGGCTTCCATGTTGCTGCCCCGCCCCGAAATCAGGATGACGAGATTTTTCATCCGCGGATTTTATCATCGGGGAGGGTCGCCGACGCTCGGGCGGGAGCGATCGCCTCCGCGTGCGTTTATAATCTCCTGTTTAGTCGCGGCCCAGGCCGCACCACCGGTCATATCGAGCGCGCATGGCCCGCGCGCTTTTCGAGGTTCCTCCAGGTTCCGCTATCGTGAGAGTCTTCCGCGGTCTTCCCAACGCCGAAAGCCGCGCGCCCTGCGCGCTCACCATCGGCAATTTCGACGGTGTCCACCGCGGACATCAGGCGCTGCTCGCGCGCGTGCGCGAAGCCGCGAACGCGCGCGGCCTGCCGGTCTGCGTGATGACCTTCGAACCGCATCCCCGCGAGTTCTTCAATCCTGCCAGCGCCCCGCCGCGCATCGCCATGCTGCGCGACAAGCTCGAAGCGCTGCGCGAGAACGGCGTGGACCGCGTGGTGGTCGAGCATTTCAACCACACGTTCGCGAGCCAGTCGCCGGACGCGTTCGTCGAACGCATCATCGTGGGCGGCCTGCACGCGCGCTGGATGATGATCGGCGACGACTTCCGCTACGGCGCGAAGCGTGCGGGCGATTTCGCCTCGCTGCAGCTCGCGGGCCGCGAACACGGCTTCGAAGTCGAACAGATGGCGACCGTCGCCGACCCGTCGGGCGTGCGCATTTCCAGCTCCGCCGTGCGCACGCAGCTCGCGGCCGGCGATCTGGACGCGGCGCGCGCCTCGCTCGGCCGCGGTTATGAAATCAGCGGGCACGTCGTGCACGGCCTGAAGCTCGGCCGCGACCTCGGCTTCCCCACGCTGAATCTGCCGATCGGCCACAAGCGCCCCGCGCTCAAGGGCATTTTCGTCGTGCAGGTTCACGGTATCGCCGACCACCCGCTGCCGGGCGTCGCGAGCCTCGGTCTGCGGCCCACGGTCGACGACTCGGGCCGCGTGCTGCTCGAAGTGCATCTGCTCGACTGGCACGGCAGCGCGTACGGCAAGCTCGTGCGCGTCGAGTTCCTGAAGAAGCTGCGCGACGAGGAGAAGTTCGCCGACCTCGAAACGCTCACCGCCGCGATCGCACGCGACGTGGCCAACGCCCGCGCGTGGTTCGCCGCGGCGGGCACGGGCGCGGCCGGCGGCGCGTCCACCGGTTTCGCCACCTCGGCGACCGACCGAATTTGACCCGCGGCCCGCGCGCGTCTTGCTTCGCAAAGCACGCGTTCCGGGCCGCCCGCCCCCAGGCGCCGCCGCGAAACGCGTGCGGCGTCCGAGGCGACGGTTGCGCGGCATCGCCCGCAATGCTGACGCCATGCATCCCCCGAATTCCACGTGATCTCACCATGAGCGACAAAAAAGCATCCTCCGGCAAGCCGCAAAAGTCCGAATCGAAGTACCCCGTCAACCTGCTCGACACGCCGTTCCCCATGCGCGGCGACCTGCCCAAGCGCGAGCCGCAATGGGTCAAGGAGTGGGAAGAACAAGGTATCTACAAGAAGATCCGCGCAGCCTCGAAGGGCCGCAAGAAGTTCATCCTGCACGACGGCCCGCCGTATGCGAACGGCGACATCCACCTCGGCCACGCGGTGAACAAGATCCTCAAGGACATGATCGTCAAGGCGCGCAATCTCGCGGGCTACGACGCGGTCTACGTGCCGGGCTGGGACTGCCACGGCATGCCGATCGAAATCCAGATCGAAAAGCAGTTCGGCAAGTCGCTGCCCGCGCAGGAAGTGATGAAGAAGGCGCGCGAATACGCAGCCGGCCAGATCGAAACGCAGAAGAAGGGCTTCAAGCGCCTGGGCGTGCTCGGCGACTGGGACAACCCGTACAAGACCATGAACTTCGCGAACGAGGCAGGCGAAATCCGCGCCCTCGCGAAGATCATGGAGAAGGGTTATGTGTTCCGCGGCCTGAAGCCGGTGAACTGGTGCTTCGACTGCGGCTCGGCGCTCGCTGAAGCCGAAGTCGAGTACAAGGACAAGACCGATCCGACCATCGACGTGCTGTTCACGTTCGCGCAGCCCGCCGAAACGGCGGCCGCGTTCGGCCTCGCCGCGCTGCCGCGCGAGGAAGGCGGCATCGTCATCTGGACCACGACGCCCTGGACGATCCCGTCGAACCAGGCGCTCAACGTGCACCCGGAAATCGAGTACGCGCTCGTCGACACGCAGCGCGGCCTGCTGATTCTCGCGAGCGAACGCGTCGAAGCCTGCATGAAGGACTTCGGCCTCGAAGGCACGGTCGTCGCCACCACGCAGGGCGAAAAGCTCGCGAACCTGCGCTTCAATCACCCGCTCGCGTCGGCGCATCCGGGCTACAAGCGCACCTCGCCCATCTACCTGGGCGACTACGTGACGACCGACACCGGCACGGGCATCGTGCACTCGGCGCCCGCCTACGGCGTGGAAGACTTCGTGTCGTGCAAGTCGCACGGCATGGTCGACTCCGACATCATCAGCCCGGTGATGGGCGATGGCCGTTACGTCGAATCGCTGCCGCTGTTCGGCGGCCTGTCGATCTGGGACGCGAACCCGAAGGTCGTGGACGCGCTCGACGCCGCCGGCACCCTGCTGCGCAGCGAAAAGTACCTGCACAGCTACATGCACTGCTGGCGCCACAAGACGCCCATCATCTACCGCGCGACCTCGCAATGGTTCGCGGGCATGGACGTCACGCCGAACGACGGCGGCAAGACGCTGCGCGAAACCGCGCTCGAAGGCATCGAAGCCACGGCGTTCTATCCGTCGTGGGGCAAGCAGCGCCTGTTCTCGATGATCGCCAACCGCCCGGACTGGACGCTCTCGCGCCAGCGCCAATGGGGTGTGCCGATGGCGTTCTTCGTGCACAAGGAAACCGGCGAGCTGCATCCGCGCACGCCGGAACTGCTCGAAGAAGTCGCGAAGCGCGTCGAGAAGGCCGGCATCGAAGCCTGGCAGACGCTCGATCCGCGCGAATTGATCGGCGACGACGCGAATATGTACGAGAAGAACCGCGACACGCTCGACGTGTGGTTCGACTCGGGCACGACGCACTGGCACGTGCTGCGCGGCTCGCACGCGGAAGAACTGCAGTTCCCGGCCGACCTCTATCTGGAAGGCTCGGACCAGCATCGCGGCTGGTTCCATTCGTCGCTGCTGACCGCTTCGATGCTCGACGGCCGCCCGCCCTACAACGCGCTGCTCACGCACGGCTTCACCGTCGACGGCGAAGGCCGCAAGATGTCGAAGTCGCTCGGCAACGGCGTCGATCCGCATGAAGTGGCGAACCGTCTGGGCGCGGAAATCATCCGCCTGTGGATCGCGTCGACCGACTATTCGGGCGAACTGGCGATCTCGGAAGAAATCCTGAAGCGCGTGACGGAAGGCTATCGCCGTATCCGCAACACGCTGCGCTTCCTGCTCTCGAACCTGTCGGACTTCGACTTCGAGAAGCACGCGCTGCCCGCCGATCAATGGCTCGAAATCGACCGTTATGCCGTGGCGCTCACGCACACGCTGCAAAACGACGTGCTCTCGCACTACGACCGCTACGAGTTCCACCCGGTCGTGGCGAAGCTGCAGACGTTCTGCTCGGAAGATCTCGGCGGCTTCTATCTCGACGTGCTGAAGGACCGCCTCTACACGAGCGCGCCGGATTCGGCCGCCCGTCGCGGTGCGCAGACGGCGCTGCATCACATCACGCACAGCCTGCTGCGCATCCTCGCGCCGTTCCTCTCGTTCACGGCCGAAGAAGCGTGGAAGGTGTTCCAGCCGCAAAGCGAAACCATCTTCACCGAGACCTTCCATGCGTTCCCGGACATCGCGAGCGCGCAGGATCTGATCGTCAAGTGGACGCTGCTGCGCGAAGTGCGCGGCAACGTCACGAAGGCGCTCGAAGAGGCGCGCGGCGCGAACCAGATCGGCTCGTCGCTGCAGGCCGAAGTGCGCATTCTCGCGAGCGGCGCGCGTTACGACGCCCTCACCTCGCTCGGCGACGACCTGAAGTTCGTGCTGATCACCTCGGCGGCGGAAGTCGTGAAGGTCGAAAGCGAAGCGGACGAAGGCGTCGAAGTCGTGACCTCGAAGTACCTCAAGTGCGAACGCTGCTGGCACTATCGCGACGACGTGGGCGCGAACGCCGAGCATCCGGGCCTGTGCGGCCGCTGCGTCGTCAATCTGTTCGGCAACGGCGAATCCCGGAGCGCCGCATAATGGCCAAGACCATGACGAAGCAAATGAAGCCGAATGGCGCGAGCGGTACGCTCGCGCCGTGGCTCGGCATCGCGGTGATCGTGATCCTCGCGGATCAGCTCACCAAGATCGCCATCGCCAAAGTGTTCGCTTACGGCGAAGGCCGCGTGATCACGCCGTTCTTCAACCTCGTGCTGGTCTACAACAAGGGCGCGGCGTTCAGCTTCCTCGCGGCGGCGGGCGGCTGGCAGCGCTGGGCGTTCACGGCGCTGGGCGTCGTGGCCGCGCTGGTGATCTGCTATCTGCTCAAGCGTCACGCGGGCCAGCGCATGTTCTGCACGGCGCTCTCGCTCATCCTGGGCGGCGCGCTCGGCAACGTGATCGACCGCCTGATGTACGGCCACGTGATCGACTTCCTGGACTTCCATCTGGGCCACTCGCACTGGCCGGCGTTCAACGTCGCGGACAGCGCGATCTGCGTCGGCGCGGCCTTGCTGGTGTTCGACGAACTGCGGCGCGTGCGCGGCTCGCGTTAAGTCACGGCGCGACGCGGTGCGCCACGTCGCGCCGCATCGCGTCACGCTGCGTCACTGGAGAGAACCGACTTGAACACCTCCGCAGCCCATCCGGGCGAACTGGCCGGGCGCCATCTCGTGCTCGGCATGACGGGCGGCATCGCCTGCTACAAGATCGCCGAGCTCACGCGCCTGCTCGTCAAGGCGGGCGCGACCGTGCAGATCGTGATGACCGAAGCGGCCACGCAGTTCATCACGCCGGTGACCATGCAGGCGCTCTCGGGCCGCCCGGTCTACACGAGCCAGTGGGACGCTCGCGTGGCCAACAACATGGCGCACATCGACCTGTCGCGCGAGGCGGACGCCATCGTCATCGCGCCTGCGTCCACCGACTTCATCGCGAAGCTCGCGCACGGTTTCGCCGACGACCTGCTCTCCACGCTGTGCGTCGCGCGCGACTGTCCGCTGCTGGTCGTCCCGGCGATGAACCGGCAGATGTGGCAGAACCCGGCCACGCAGCGCAACGTCGCGCAGATCCGCGCCGACGGCATCGAAACGCTCGGCCCCGATTCGGGTCCGCAGGCTTGCGGCGAGGTCGGTGACGGGCGCATGCTGGAGCCTGAGGCCGTGTACGAGGCGATCGTCGCCTTCTTCTCGCCCAAGGTGCTCGCGGGCCGCAAGCTGCTGATCACGGCGGGACCGACGTTCGAGCCGCTCGATCCGGTGCGCGGCATCACCAACCGTTCGAGCGGCAAGATGGGCTTCGCGCTCGCGCGCGCCGCGCAGCAGGCGGGCGCCGACGTGCATCTGGTGGCCGGCCCGGTCGCGCTGGAGACGCCGTGGGGCGTCTACCGCGAGGACGTGCAGACCGCGCAGCAGATGTACGACGCGGTGATGCGCGCCGCGCCCGACGCCGACGTGTTCATCGGCGTGGCGGCGGTGGCCGACTGGCGCGTCGATCACGTCGCCGAACACAAGATCAAGAAGACGGCCGGGCACCGCATGCCGACGTTCACGTTCGTCGAGAACCCGGACATCCTCGCCTCGGTCGCGGCCATGCCGAATGCGCCGTACTGCGTCGGTTTCGCCGCCGAAAGCGGCGACCTCGACGTGCACGGCGAAGAGAAGCGCGCGCGCAAGAAGGTGCCGCTGCTGATCGGCAATCTCGGCCCGCTCACCTTCGGTCAGGACGACAACGAAGTCGTGCTGTTCGAAGCCGCCGGCCGCACGCCGCTGCCGCGCGCGGCCAAGCTGGCGCTCGCGCAGACGCTCGTCACCGAAATCGCGAAGCGTCTGCCGGACCCGAGCATCATCTCGTGATGCGTGCGCGCGGGCGCTACCCGCGCGCCGCCTCGCGAACGTCATCGAGGAGCAGTACGCCATGACGCTGCTTTCCGTACTGGATCAATCGCCCGTGATCGCCGGGCACACCGCGGCGGATGCACTCGCCGCCACGCTCGACCTCGCGCAACTCGCCGACGAGCTTGGCTACACGCGCTACTGGTGCGCCGAGCACCACGGCCTGCTCGGCGTGTGCAATCCCTGCCCCGAAGTCCTGCTCGCGCGCCTCGGCAGTCTCACGAAGCGCATCCGCATCGGCTCGGGCGGCGTCATGCTGCCCTACTACAGCCCGTTCAAGGTCGCCGAGCAATTCATGATGCTGGAGGCGCTGTTCCCCGGCCGCGTCGATCTGGGCGTCGGACGCGCGCCCGGCGGCGACATGCGCACGGCGCAGGCGGTCGCGGCGGGCACCTACAATCGCGGCGATCAGTTCGCGCAGCAGGTGCAGGATCTCGTCGGGCTGATGGACGGCACGCTGCCCGCCGATCACCTCGCGCATGGCGTCGTGCTGCAGCCGCAGATCGGGACGCGCCCGCAGCTCTGGGTGCTCGGATCGAGCGACTTCGGCGGGCTGCTCGCGGCGCAACTGGGGCTGCGCTTCTCGTTCGCGCATTTCATCAACGCGCACTTCGGGCATCTGGTGTCCGAGGCGTATCACGACCGCTTCAAGGCGGGCCACGAAGCGAAGCCGTATCTGGCCTGCGCCGTGTTCGTGATCTGCGCCGATACCGAAGCCGAGGCCGCCGACCTCGAAAAAGCCGTCGACCTGCGCCGCGTGCAGATGGCCTACGGCCTGAACGCGCCGATCCCGAGCCTCGAACAAGGCCGCGCGCAGGAATACGGCGAGCGCGAGCAACTCGTGATCGACCGCGAGAAGCCGCGCAGCATCATCGGCACGCCGGACAGCGTCACGGAGCGCCTGCTGGCGCTCAAGGACCGCTTCCGCGCCGACGAACTGATCGTGCTGACCGTCGCCGGCAGCTACAAGGCGCGTCAGCGCTCCTACGAACTTCTCGCCGAGGCCTTCGAACTGCCTCGCTCAAACTGACCTAACTGCTCACCCCATGAAAATCGACGTCAAGATCCTCAACGAACGCATGCGCGACCAGCTGCCCCATTACGCCACGCCGGGCAGCGCGGGCCTCGACCTGCGCGCGTGCCTCGACGCGCCCGTCACGCTCGAACCGGGTGAAACGAAGCTGATCCCGACCGGCCTCGCGATCCACCTCGCCGATCCGGGCTACGCGGCGCTGATCCTGCCGCGCTCGGGTCTCGGCCACAAGCACGGCATCGTGCTCGGCAACCTCGTCGGCCTGATCGACTCGGACTACCAGGGCGAGCTGATGATCTCCACCTGGAATCGCGGCCACACGACCTTCACGCTGAACCCGCTGGAGCGCCTCGCGCAGCTCGTGATCGTGCCGGTCGTGCAGGCGCAGTTCAACCTCGTCGAGAGCTTCGAAGAGAGCCAGCGCGGCGAAGGCGGCTTCGGCAGCACGGGCAAGCACTAAGCGCCCCGCCCGCCGCGCACGGCCATAAAAAAAGCACGCTTTCGAGCGTGCTTTTTTGTTGTTTAGCGCTGGGCTTCCGCAGAAGCCGCAAGCGGCGGACGGCGTCGATACCAGAGCGCGTAGATCACGACCAGCGCGACGAGAAACGCAATGCCGTACGCGAGCGTCATGCGGAATTCGCGCGTGAACGCCGTGCCCACCAGAATGCCGAGCATCAGGATCGCGCCCAGCACGCTCGTCAGCGGAAAGCCCCACATGCGGAATTTCAGCGGCGCGCCGCCCTGCTTCACGCGGAAGAAAATCTGCGTGACGAAGATCATCAGCCACGTGAACATCGCACCGAACATGGCGATCGACATCATCAGCGTGAAGGCCGTCTGCGGCCACAGCGCATTGAGCACCGCCGACACCGCGATGCCGATGGTCGACAGCGAGAGCGCCGCCGTCGGCACGCCCTGACGCGTGAGGCGGCCGAACACGGCGGGCGCGTAGCCCGCGCGCGAAAGGCTGAACATCATGCGCGTGGTGATGTAGAGCTGGCTGTTCATGGCCGACAGCGCGGCCACCAGCACGATGAAGTTGATCGCGCCCGCCGCGTACGGTACGCCGGTTTCGGCCATCACCTTGACGAACGGGCTTTCGTTGCCGCCCGCTTCGGTCCACGGCACGATCGCGAGCATCAGCGCGAGCGTGAGCAGATAGAACAGCACGAGGCGCAGCACCGTGGCGCGGAACGCGCGCGTGACGGCGCGCGCCGGGTCCTGCGCTTCGGCCGCCGCGACCGCGATGGTCTCCACGCCGAGATAGCTGAACAGCGAGACGATGGTGCCGACCCACACGCCCCACCAGCCCTTCGGCAACAGCCCGCCGTGCGACGTGTAGTTCGCGAAGCCCACGCCCGAGCCCGCAGGCGCGTGCCAGACGAACCACGCGCCGAGCACGATGAACGCCACGATGGCCGCGATTTTCAGGCTCGAAAACAGATATTCGATCGTGCCGTAAGCGCGCACGCTCATGGCGTTCACGACGATCAGCGCTGCCGAAAAGCCGACGATCCAGTACAGCCCCGGCACGTGCGGAAACCAGAACTTCATGTAGACGGCGATGGCCGCGACCTCGGTGCCGACCGCCAGCACATACGCCGACCAGTACGCGTAGCGCACGACGAAGCCCGCGAGCGGCCCGATGTAGTGCTCGGCGTAAGCACCGAACGAGCCCGAAGTGGGATGCGCGACCGTCATCTCGGCGAGCGCGCCCATCAGCAGCAAGGCGATCAGCGCGCCGATCGCGTAGGAGATCAGCACGCCCGGACCGGCGAAGCCGATCGCGAAGCCGCTGCCGAGAAACAAGCCGGTGCCGACCGCGCCGCCGATGGCGATCATCGTCATCTGGCCGGCGGACAGCCCGCGGCGCAAACCGCGCTCGCGCTCGACGATCGAATCGAACGCACCCTTTTTATCTGAACTCACCTTCACCCTCAACGGCATGCGGCCATTTCACCGGCGATGCGCACTCGTTCGACGACATTCGCCGAATTTACGCGCACAAAACAAAACGGCGCGGACCGTGAAGTCCGCGCCGTTCCGGCTGACCTGAAGCGGAAACCGCTTATTCTACTTCGACCGCCTCCGGCGGACGCGGCGCGGGCTGCTCGTCGAACGTGAGCAACACCTTGTCGTCGGCATCCACATCCACGGTCACGCGGCCGCCGCTCATGAGCTTGCCGAACAGCAGTTCGTCGGCGAGCGCACGGCGGATCGTGTCCTGGATCAGGCGTTGCATCGGCCGCGCGCCCATCAGCGGGTCGAAGCCGTGCTTGGCCAGATGCTGGCGCAGCGCGTCGGTGAACAGCGCATCGACCTTCTTCTCGTGCAGCTGGTCTTCGAGCTGCATGAGGAACTTGTCGACCACGCGCATGATGATTTCCTCATCGAGCGCACGGAAGCTGATCGTCGCATCCAGACGGTTGCGGAACTCCGGCGTGAACAGGCGCTTGATGTCGGCCATTTCGTCGCCTTGTTCGCGGCGCGTCGTGAAACCGATCGTCGACTTGTTCATCGTGTCGGCGCCCGCGTTCGTCGTCATGATGATGATGACGTTGCGGAAATCCGCCTTGCGGCCGTTGTTGTCCGTCAGCGTGCCGTGGTCCATCACCTGCAGCAGCACGTTGAAGATGTCCGGGTGCGCCTTCTCGATTTCGTCGAGCAGCAGCACGCAGTGCGGCTTCTTCGTGACGGCTTCGGTGAGCAGACCGCCCTGGTCGAAGCCGACATAGCCCGGCGGCGCGCCGATCAGACGGCTCACCGCGTGACGCTCCATGTACTCGGACATGTCGAAGCGGATCAGCTCGATGCCGAGCGTGAACGCGAGCTGGCGCGCCACTTCGGTCTTGCCGACGCCGGTCGGACCCGAGAACAGGAACGAGCCGATCGGCTTGTCCGTCTTGCCGAGACCCGCGCGGGCCATCTTGATCGACGCCGCCAGGGCGTCGATGGCCGGATCCTGGCCGAACACCACGGCCTTCAGATCGCGGTCGAGCGTCTGCAGCTTGCTGCGATCGTCCTGCGACACGCTTTGCGCCGGCACGCGCGCGATCTTCGAGATGATCTCTTCGATCTCGCTCTTGCCGATGGTCTTCTTCTGCTTCGACTTCGGCAGGATGCGTTGCGCCGCGCCCGCTTCGTCGATCACGTCGATCGCCTTGTCGGGCAAGTGCCGATCCGTGATGAAGCGTGCGGACAACTCAGCCGCCGCATTGAGCGCGCCCGACGAATACTTCACGCCGTGGTGCTCCTCGAAACGCGACTTCAGACCGCGCAGAATGGCCACCGTCTGCTCGACGGTCGGCTCGATCACGTCGACCTTCTGGAAGCGACGCGACAGCGCCGCGTCCTTCTCGAAGATGCCGCGATATTCCGTGAACGTGGTCGCGCCGATGCACTTGAGCGTGCCCGACGAGAGCGCCGGCTTCAGCAGGTTCGACGCGTCGAGCGTACCGCCCGATGCGGCGCCCGCGCCGATCAGCGTATGAATCTCGTCGATGAACAGGATCGCGTGCGGACGCTCCTTCAGCTCCTTGAGCACCGTCTTCAGACGTTGCTCGAAGTCGCCGCGGTACTTCGTGCCCGCGAGCAGCGCGCCCATGTCGAGCGAGTAGACCTGCGCGTCGGCGAGAATGTCCGGCACTTCGCCGCGCGTGATGCGCCAGGCGAGGCCTTCCGCGATCGCAGTCTTGCCGACGCCGGCTTCGCCCACGAGCAGCGGATTGTTCTTGCGGCGGCGGCACAGCACCTGCACCACGCGCTCGACTTCCGACTCGCGGCCGATCAGCGGATCGATGCGGCCGTCCTTCGCCATCTGGTTCAGGTTCTGCGTGAACTGGGCGAGCGGAGTTTCCTTCTGGCCTGCCGCGTCTTCGGCTTCGGCGTTCGCGTCGCTGGCCTTGGCGGCTTCGCCGCTGCCGGTCTTCGCGATACCGTGCGAAATGAAATTCACGACGTCCAGACGCGTGACGCCCTGCTGTTGCAGGTAGTACACCGCGTGCGAGTCCTTCTCGCCGAAGATCGCCACCAGCACGTTCGCGCCCGTCACTTCCTTCTTGCCGTTGGAAGTGGACTGAACGTGCATGATCGCGCGCTGGATCACGCGCTGGAACCCGAGCGTCGGCTGCGTATCGACGTCATCCGTGCCGGGAACCGTAGGGGTATTGTCATGAATGAAGTTGCGCAGGTTCTGTCGCAGGTCTTCAATATTCGCGGCGCACGCGCGCAACACTTCTGCCGCTGTCGGATTATCCAACAGCGCCAGCAAGAGATGCTCGACCGTGATGAACTCGTGCCGCGCCTGACGTGCTTCCATGAACGCCATGTGCAGGCTGACTTCCAGTTCCTGGGCAATCATGCTTCCTCCATCACACACTGCAGCGGATGCCCGGCCTGCCGTGCGTGGGTAACGACTTGCTCAACCTTGGTCGACGCGATGTCCCGCGTATAGACCCCACAAACGCCCCTGCCCTCGCGATGAACCTTCAACATGATCTGCGTTGCGGTCTCGCGGTCCTTATTGAAATATTCCTGCACGACCATCACGACGAATTCCATCGGCGTGTAGTCGTCGTTCATCAGCACGACCTTGTACATGGAGGGCGGTTTGACCTTGTGCTCCTGCCGCTCCAGTACGGTTGAATCCTGCTTGTCCGGGATAATTGCCATACACCCATTCTAAACAACTCGGACAGGCCCGCAATCCTGCCGAAACCCGACCGGCCGTCCGGTGAAGCTGGCTCCGGCGCCCCGCATCATGCGAGCAATCCCTGCGCCTTCCCCGTTCCGGGCTCGATCAACTACGCCCAGGCGACTGCATGGGCGCCCGGCTGCGGGGCCGGTTCGATCCGCGCTTCGTTTCAACGTCGAAACCGCGGTTTGAATCTCTCCAGCAGCTTTCGGGCCACCGTCGAATCGAGTATCGCACAACCTGCGGCGTCAGGTGGTCGCCTACTGTCGGCGCCCGCACGCTTGCTGTCAGATTCCACGCTCGTCGACGTCAATCCAGTCCTACGCCCTGCGTCCCATGTGAGTCGATTATGCGACTTTTCAAGATGCCCCGCTCACATGACCCCGCCGCGTGTCCGACTTCATGCGTCATCGATACCGACAAGCGACCGGACATTCACCGCTGTCTGTTGGCGGTGCAACCGATGCACCATGAAAAGCGGGCACGAGCACTTCATGAGCATGGCGCGCAACATCGCGGCGCAGCATTCAAGAAAAGCCGGAAAAACCCTGGAAATGTGCTCTTTACAACGCGTCTGGCACGGTCTCAAAATATTCTTGACAGCAGAATAAAGAGCCTCAACAATCAAGCTGGCACTTTTTTCAACCGCCTTTAATTTCGAAAAAATGCCGTTGGTGAGCTTGTGAGGAGGGGGCGATCGCATACCGCGATCGTTAAGCTTTTCGAACTGCTCGTGGTAGTGACATGAGTTACAGGGGAAGTTGGTATGGCAACCGGTACGGTCAAGTGGTTCAACGACGCGAAGGGTTTCGGATTCATCACGCCGGATGAAGGCGGCGAGGATCTGTTTGCTCATTTTTCGGCCATCCAGATGAATGGCTTCAAGACCCTCAAAGAAGGGCAGAAAGTGAGCTTCGAGGTCGTGCAAGGCCCGAAGGGCAAACAGGCATCGAACATTCAGGCAGCAGCCTGATACGTTCGGTACCCGTACCTTGTGGAAACCCGGCTTCGGCCGGGTTTCCTTTTTTCAGCGGCTGCTTTTATGCATTTTTAACAGTCGCGTTTAATGCCGCATTCATTCGCACTCCGCATGTCATCGTTTCTTAACGATGCGCATGGTATAAACCGCGCTCGCTGAACGCGGTCCCGTGCTTCGTCGCGGCTCACGTCACGCGTAACGTGCCCATCATGCCGAGGTCCTCGTGCTCGAGGATATGGCAATGGAACATGCGGTCGCCGGCTTCGTGCTGCACGGTCGCGATATGCACGATTTCGCCGGGCTTCACGTTGATCGTGTCGCGCCATGCAAGATACGGCTCGTCGATGCGCTTGCCGTCGAATTCGCGCGACAACACCTGGAACTGCGTACCGTGCAGATGGAACGGATGATCCATGTCCGTGCCGTTCGCGATCGTCCAGTTTTCGACGTCGCCGCGCCGGCTCGTGAGCGTCGCGCGCCCCGGCACGTAAGTCTCGCCGTTGATCATGAATTTCATGCCGCGCGGCATCGCGAGATTCGACGCACCCGGCTGGTGCATCGCGTGCATATCCATCGCTTCGCTGAACCCCACCGACTTCTGCGCGCGCGCAGGCCCGAGCGGTGCGATCGCGCGCAATGACGACGGAAGCGCAGTCGGCGCAGCGGCATCGGGAGTGAATCGCACATCGGCGAGCACGACGCTCGGACCCGGCGGCAGACTGCCGTGCGACATCGCCATCTTGTGACGATCGTATTGCGCCGCGAGCAAACGCGCCTGCGACGCGCCCTGCCCCGCGCGCACGATCAGCTCGGCGCGCTCGCCCGGCGCGAGCACGAGCGCGGTGAGTCCGTCGCGCGGCGCGGCGAGCAAACCGCCATCGGTGCCCACTTGCGCGAACCTGCGGCCATCGTCGAAAGCGAGTTGCAGATAGCGCGCGCTGCACGCGTTCCAGACGCGCCAGCGCTCGTCGCGCACGACGTCGATCATCGGCTCGCGCGCGCCGTTGACGAGCGCGAACTGGCCTTCGCGGCCGTTCATCCAGTCCATCATGCTGCTGGGCGCGATGCTGGCGTCCGCGGCGAGCTTGAGGTCGGAGACGAACAGATGACGCTCGGGCCACGCAGCGAGCGGATCGTCGCCCGCACGCACGACGATCGGGCCCGCGAGGCCGCGAAACACCTGCTCGGCGGTCTGCATATGCGGATGCGGGTGATACCAGTAGGTGCCCGCGCTGCCCTTCGGCAAGGTGAAGCGATAGACGTGCTCGCCGCCCGGCGCGATCGGATTCGACGGATTGCCGTCCTGATCGGGCGGCACGGGCAGGCCGTGCCAATGCATCGTGGTCGGCTGCTCAAGACGGTTGACGACGCGGATCTCGACGCGATCGCCTTCACGCAATTCGATCAGCGGCCCCACCACCGGCCCCGACGTATCGCCCTTCCCCGCCGACGCGAGCCCGCCGTCGAACTGCCAGAACACGGTATCGGCCTGGCCGTGCACGAGCGCGCGCGAAACCGGTTGCGCGAGCAACGTTGCGCGAAACTCGCCCGGCGTGCGGCTCTCGTTGACGAGCGTGCGCAGACGCGCGAGCGGCGCGCCGGACGGCAGCGCATCGACGGGCGCGAGCGCGCCGCCGTGCATCTCGTTATGCATGCCACCCTGCATGCCGGACATCGACGACATGCCGTTCATCGTGCCCATATCGTGCATCGGCATGGTGTCGTCGCCTGCGGCGAACGCACCGCGCGCGAACCAGGCGGTGGCGATGGCGCTGGCCGCGCCCGACAGAAAATCTCTTCGTTTCATTGCTGCATTCCTCGTGCTCGATGGCGCGGCGCGTCGCATGGGCGAGCCGCGCGCATAGGATCGTGCGCACCCTGCGCGGCGTGGGTCGCGCGCGGGGTGCAAAGCGTGTGATGGATCGCGTTCAGACGATCGGAGGAGGCAGAAGCGGCGCGTGCGTGATACCCGCGCGCAGACGGACGGCAACGATGGGCGGCGCATGCGCGCCTGCGCCCCACACCTCGAAGCGCGCGGCGAGCGGCGGCGCGCCGCAGTGAACGCCGCAGCCGACCACGCAGCAACTGGCGTGACAATGCGATGAACCCTGATGCGCCGGCGCCGACATGCAACCCGCTTGCGCGACAGGCTGCGCGACGTGTTGCGAGGCATGCTGTGAGACATACCGCGAGGCATGCGTCATCGGCATGACCGCTTCGTGCTCGCACGCGCCCGCGCCGCGCACCGAGAGGAGCGCGAAGGTGAACACGAGAAGGAGACGGCGCAGAAACGGCATCGAAAAAAGGCGCGGCAAATGAGCGTGCGGGAATCGATACATCATAGCGCAAGGCAATAAAAAACCCCGGCGAACCATCGGTCCGGCGGGGTTTCGATCGGCGCGAACGCTCAGGAACGCCGCGAGGCGTTCAGCACGCCGCTCACATATTGTCGATCATCACCTGCCCGAAGCCCGAGCACGACACCTGCGTCGCGCCTTCCATCAGACGCGCGAAGTCGTACGTCACGCGCTTTTGCTGGATCGACTTTTCCATCGACGCGAGGATCAGATCCGCCGCCTCGAACCAGCCAAGGTGACGCAACATCATTTCCGCCGAGAGAATTTCCGAGCCCGGATTCACATAGTCCTTGCCCGCGTACTTCGGCGCGGTGCCGTGCGTGGCTTCGAACATCGCCACCGAATCGGACAGATTCGCACCCGGCGCGATGCCGATGCCACCGACCTGCGCCGCGAGCGCGTCCGAAATATAGTCGCCGTTGAGGTTCAGCGTGGCGATCACGTCGTATTCGGCGGGACGCAGCAGGATCTGCTGCAGGAAGGCGTCGGCGATCACATCCTTGACGACGATGTCGCCACCCGTCTTCGGATTCTTGATCTTCATCCACGGGCCGCCGTCGATCAGTTCCGCCGCGAATTCCTTCTGCGCGAGCGCATAGCCGTAGTCGCGGAACGCGCCTTCGGTGAACTTCATGATGTTGCCCTTGTGCACGAGCGTCACCGAGCGGCGGTCGTTGTCGATCGCGTACTGGATGGCCTTGCGCACGAGACGCTCCGTGCCCTCGCGCGACACCGGCTTCACGCCCAGGCCCGAGCTATCGGGGAAGCGGATTTTCGAGACGCCCATCTCGTCGCGCAGGAACTGGATCAGCTTCTTCGCGCCTTCCGATTCGGCGGGCCATTCGATGCCCGCGTAGATGTCTTCCGAGTTCTCGCGGAAGATCACCATGTTGACCTTCTCCGGCGCGCGCACCGGCGAGGGCACGCCCTTGAAGTACTGCACCGGACGCAGACACACATAGAGGTCGAGCTGCTGACGCAGCGCCACGTTCAGCGAGCGGATGCCGCCGCCCACCGGCGTCGTCAGCGGACCCTTGATCGACACGACGTAGTCCTTCACCACGTCGAGCGTTTCCTCGGGCAACCACACGTCAGGGCCGTACACGCGCGTGGCCTTCTCGCCCGCGTAGATTTCCATCCAGTGAATCTTGCGCTGGCCGCCGTAGGCCTTCTGCACCGCCGCGTCGACCACCTTCAGCATGACCGGCGTGATATCGACGCCCGTACCGTCGCCCTCGATATACGGGATGATCGGCTGGTTAGAAACGTTGAGCGAGAAATCCGGATTGACGGTGATCTTGTCACCTTCCGCCGGGACCTTGATGTGCTGATACGGCATGATCAACTCCAGTAGGGGGATCGGTCTGGCGACCGCGAACAGGATCGAAAGCGCAGGATCGACTACGTCGCGACCGGCGGCTTCGCGCGTTCGATGCGGCATGAAGACTGCTCAGGCTCGCGGCGCAGGGGTCTGGCCGTTATTCTAGCCCACGCTCCGAACGCCCGTGCCGCGCGCTTCACAGCCGCTTCATAGCCGCTTCACAGCCGCTTCGTCCGTGCGTCACGGGCGTTTTGCCGGTGCGGTGCTGTTGCGATGCACCGACGCTCGCGTCGCGGCGCGCGAGCGGCTTGCACCGACCTGACCCTCACGTCTTATGTCTTATATAAGACTAAGAACATTGCGGCGGGACGTTTTGCTTTAATATCTCGGCGCTTCATCGCTGCGCTTCATTGCTGCATTTGGCGCTTCACTCTTTTGACCACCATCGACCATGCGTTTGATCGCCCTCAATAAACCGTTCGGCACGATTTGCCAGTTCTCGCCGCACGAAACACGCGAGTCGCTGGGCGACTGGGTCAAGACCCCGAATGTGTATCCGGCAGGCCGTCTCGACGCCGACAGCGAAGGCCTGCTGCTCCTCACCGACGATGGCGCGCTGCAGGCACGCATCGCGGAGCCGCGACGCAAGCTCGTGAAACGCTATTGGGCCCAGGTGGAAGGCGCGCCCGGCGACGACGCGCTGGCCGCGCTCGAACGCGGCGTCGATCTCGGCGACTTCGTGACACAGCCGTGTCGCGCGAAAAAAATCGCAGACAGCGACGCCGATCTGTTGTGGGCGCGCACACCGCCGATCCGCTATCGCGCGGCGATTCCCACGGCATGGATCGAACTCGCGATCAGCGAGGGCAAGAATCGCCAGGTGCGGCGCATGACCGCGAAAGTGGGCTTTCCGACGCTGCGTCTCGTGCGCGTCGCGATCGGCTCGCTCGATATTTTTTCGCTCGGCATCGCGCCTGGCGAGAGCGTCGACGTGGCCACCGATGCGCCGTGGCAGCGCGCCGCTCATCAGCGCAAGTGACCTGAATCAAGGCTCAATCAACAGCACATCGCGCACAAGTCACTGTTGCGCCAGCACTTTTTCGTTTTCAGCCCGCTGAGCCGACGCGCCGCTTCTTTCATTTGCAGCACGACGGCAAGAAAACGCGAAGGAAATGAAAACTTCGCGTCAACCGCCTCGCGAGACCATGCGTTAAACCACGCAGATGCCGCCGAAGCTATCCGGCATTCAGCCTTCAAGGGTCCTGTAGCAATGCATGGTCCTGACCGCTGGCAGACGCGAATCGCGAATTTGTTCGCAAATTGCCGATCGAGACTGTCAACCGAAAGGTGGATGGCACGTTTACCGACCTGATCCCATTACCGGGTCACTTGGTTAATTAACTCAAGCTGAGGATTCACAAAATGAACAAACTGATCGCTGCTCTGGTCGCTGGCCTCTTCGCATCGGCTGCATTCGCACAAGCTTCGGCTCCGGAAGCTGCTTCGGCTGCTCCGGCAGCTGCTGCTTCGTCGGCACACAAGGCTTCGCACAAGAAGTCGCACAAGAAGTCGTCGCACAAGAAGGCAGCTAAGGCAGAAGCCGCTTCGGCAGCTTCGGAGTAAGCTAGCTGTAAGACGCATCGGAGAACGGCCCAACGTGCCGATCTTCACCGCGTTTGAAGGGCAGAGTGTCGCAAGGCGCTCTGCCTTTTTCTTTGCGCGCTCGCTTTACGCATGACATCGCAGCGAGGGGTTTTGACCCACGCTGACGTACTCGCGTAACATGCGCGAACTATTCTCAAGCAAGGAGCTGACTCGTGCGATTTTCCCTGCGCCCGCTGATCGCGCGTTGCGCGCTCGCCGCTGCATTGCCGCTCGCCGCCGCCGCGGCCTTCACGTTCTCGACGGCCGTCACCAGCACCGTCGCGCATGCCCAGCAAATGCCGCCCGGCGCGAAGCAACCCGGCGATTTTCCGCGCGTGAAGCTCACCGCGGGCATGTTCGTCATCGACGCCGCTGTCGCCGCGAATGATGCCGACCGCGAGCAGGGCCTCATGTATCGCACGACGCTCGCGCCCAACGAAGGCATGCTGTTCGTGTTCGGCGAAAACGCCGTGCATTGCTTCTGGATGAAGAACACGCTGATCCCGTTGTCGATCGCCTTCATCCGCGCCGACGGCACGATCACCGACATCGACGAGATGGACGCAGAAACCACCAACAACCACTGCCCGCGCAACAACGGCGTGTATGCGCTCGAAATGAGCAAGGGCTTCTTCTCGTCGAAGGGCATCAAGCCCGGCATGAAGATCCAGGGTCTGCCGCAGCCGTGATGCGCGGCGTGTGAGCGGCGGCGCTTTGCGCCCCGCCCACTCTGCGCCCGCCTGCGACACCCCGAACCGGCCCCGCCTCGCGCGCAGCCGGTTTTTTTGCGCCCGCTTTTTTTGCTTCGACGACGACCGCCCGCGGCGTGCCCCACCCTCCCCAGCCCGCCCGCAGGCCGCGCCGCCGTGCTCCGGCGCTGTTTCTGCAAAAGCCGCGAGCAAGCGCTATCCTATTAATCCACCGCGCGGCACGGCTGCCGGCGTCCGGCCCGCCGGATCGCCCGCCCTGCCCGCGAATCGCCGGATTGCGCGCTGCCCGCGCCGCGCGCCGTCCGGCACTTTCCATGGCGCGTCATTCCTAGGAGATCACCGTGCCTCGCAAGACTCCCATCGAGCGCTATCGCAATATCGGCATTAGCGCTCACATCGATGCCGGCAAAACCACCACGACCGAACGCATCCTTTTCTACACCGGGGTGAATCACAAGCTCGGTGAAGTGCACGACGGCGCGGCGACCATGGACTGGATGGAGCAGGAACAGGAGCGCGGCATCACGATCACTTCCGCCGCGACCACTGCGTTCTGGAAAGGCATGGCCGGCAATTATCCCGAGCATCGCATCAACATCATCGACACGCCGGGACACGTGGACTTCACGATCGAAGTCGAGCGCTCGATGCGCGTGCTCGACGGCGCGTGCATGGTGTACGACTCGGTCGGCGGCGTGCAGCCGCAGTCCGAAACCGTGTGGCGCCAGGCGAACAAGTACAAGGTGCCGCGCATTGCGTTCGTCAACAAGATGGACCGCGTCGGTGCGGACTTTTTCCGCGTGCAGCGGCAGATCGGCGAGCGCCTGAAGGGCGTGGCGGTGCCGATCCAGATTCCCGTCGGCGCCGAAGATCACTTCCAGGGCGTGGTCGATCTCGTGAAGATGAAGGCGATCGTCTGGGACGACGAGAGCCAGGGCGTGAAGTTCGAATACGCCGAGATTCCCGCGAATCTGCTCGAAACCGCGAAGGCGTGGCGCGAGAAGATGGTCGAGGCCGCCGCCGAAGCCGACGAAGCGCTGCTCGAAAAATACCTCGACGATCACGAGAGCCTGACCGAAGAGGAAATCAAGGGCGCGCTGCGCAAGCGCACGATCGCCAACGAGATCGTGCCGATGCTGTGCGGCAGCGCGTTCAAGAACAAGGGCGTGCAGGCGATGCTCGACGCCGTGATCGACTATCTGCCCTCGCCCGTCGACGTGCCCGCGATTCTCGGCCACGACTTGCACGACAAGGAAATCGAGCGTCATCCGAGCGATGAGGAGCCGTTCTCCGCGCTCGCCTTCAAGATCATGACCGACCCGTTCGTCGGCCAGCTGATCTTCTTCCGCGTCTATTCGGGCGTGGTGGAATCGGGCGACACGGTGCTCAACGCGATCAAGGAAAAGCGCGAGCGTCTCGGCCGTATCCTGCAGATGCACGCGAACGAGCGCAAGGAAATCAAGGAAGTGCGCGCGGGCGACATCGCCGCCGCCGTGGGCCTGAAGGAAGCGACGACCGGCGACACGCTCTGCGATCCGGCGAACCCGATCGTGCTCGAACGCATGATCTTCCCCGAGCCGGTGATCTCGCAGGCTGTCGAGCCGAAGACCAAGGCCGACCAGGAAAAGATGGGCATCGCGCTCAACCGTCTCGCGCAGGAAGATCCGTCGTTCCGCGTGCAGACCGACGAGGAATCCGGCCAGACCATCATCTCGGGCATGGGCGAGCTGCACCTCGAAATTCTGGTCGACCGCATGCGCCGCGAGTTCGGCGTGGAAGCGACCGTCGGCAAGCCGCAGGTCGCGTATCGCGAGACCGTGAAGAACAAGGTCGAGGATGTCGAAGGCAAGTTCGTCAAGCAGTCGGGCGGGCGCGGCCAGTACGGCCACGCGGTCATCACGCTCGAACCGCAGGCGCCGGGCAAGGGCTACGAATTCGTCGATGCGATCAAGGGCGGCGTGATTCCGCGCGAATTCATTCCGGCCGTCGACAAGGGCATTCAGGAAACGCTCAAGGCGGGCGTGCTCGCGGGCTATCCGGTCGTCGACACGAAGGTCACGCTCACGTTCGGTTCGTACCATGACGTGGACTCGAACGAAAACGCCTTCCGCATGGCCGGTTCGATGGCCTTCAAGGAAGCGATGCGCAAGGCGAAGCCGATCCTGCTCGAACCGATGATGGCCGTGGAAGTGGAAACGCCCGAGGACTTCATGGGCAACGTGATGGGCGATCTGTCGAGCCGTCGCGGCATCGTGCAGGGCATGGAGGACATCGCGGGCGGCGGCGGCAAGATCGTGCGCGCCGAAGTGCCGCTCTCCGAAATGTTCGGCTACTCGACGTCGCTGCGCTCGCTCACGCAGGGCCGCGCCACCTACACGATGGAGTTCAAGCACTATTCGGAAACGCCGCAGAACGTGGCCGAAGCGGTGATCAACGCGAAGAAGTCGTAAGCGCGTAGCCGCGTAAAACAAAAGCCCGTCCCGCAAGGGGCGGGCTTTTTTCATGCGCGTACACGCAGTGAAAACCGCTTGTGCCGGATACGCGACCGATACGCGCCCGGCGCATTTTTGTCCGTGCCACAATGGGACGGCGCGAGCCATGCGCGTCCACGCACGTCAGCGCCACGCACGAACGAGGAGACACGACGATGAGCCACGATCACGATCATGACCACCCGCATGACCACGAACACGAGCACGACCATCACGACGCCCCGATCGACTGGCGCGAACACGGCGTCAAGGTGATCCGCGGCGATCAGCTCGACGCCAACACCGCGCAGACGCCCGGCATGAACCGCGCCGCCGCCATCAACGCGGCCCGCGTGGGCGCGCAGAAAATCTGGGCCGGCACCGTGACGATCCATCCGAATGCAAAGACGGGCGCGCATCATCACGGCGCGCTCGAAAGCGTGATTTACGTGGTGCGCGGCCACGCGCGCATGCGCTGGGGCGAACATCTGGAGTTCACCGCCGAGGCCGGTCCCGGCGACTTCATCTTCGTGCCGCCCTACGTGCCGCATCAGGAAATCAACGCGAGCACCGACGATCCGCTCGAATGCGTGCTCGTGCGTAGCGATAACGAAGCCGTCGTCGTGAATCTCGACATCGACGCGGTCGAACAACCGGAAGCCGTGTATTGGGTCGATCCGATCCATCGGAATCCTCACGATCATTGATACCCCACCGCTCAACCCGAATCATTCACGCATGACCGCCACCGCCACGCCCGCCCACGCGAAACCGCTGCGCCCGCGCCTGATCGTCCTCTACGCCGCGCTGATCGGCGCGAATCTCGCCGCCTGGGCGTGGGCGCTGATCGCGTTCCGCCACTATCCGCTGCTGCTCGGCACGGCGCTGCTCGCCTACGGTTTCGGCCTGCGCCACGCGGTGGACGCGGACCACATCGCCGCCATCGACGCCGTCACGCGCAAGCTCATGCAGCGCGGCCAGCGGCC
Organism: Paraburkholderia sp. J94; assembly: GCF_905220285.1. Taxonomy (NCBI): domain Bacteria; kingdom Pseudomonadati; phylum Pseudomonadota; class Betaproteobacteria; order Burkholderiales; family Burkholderiaceae; genus Paraburkholderia; species Paraburkholderia sp. J94. Next base: position 553,344 of record NZ_CAJMZH010000003.1, read on the forward strand.
CATCGGCGTGGGTCTCGCCTTCTCGCTCGGGCACTCGACCATCGTGATCGCGGCGACGGTCGGCATCGCGCTCACGGCGCTCACGCTGCACGGCCGCTTCGAGCGCTTTCACGAAATCGGTTCGACCATCGGCACGCTGGTGTCGTCGGGCTTTCTGCTTGTGCTCGCGTGCGTGAATCTCGTGATCCTGCGCGACGTGTGGCGCCGTTACCGCCGCGCGCAGCAAGGCGAGGACGCCGCCGCGCTCGCGGCTCAAGCGCCCGCGCCCGCCGGTCTGTTCTCGCGCGCGCTGCGGCCGCTGTTCGCGCTGGTCACGAAAAGCTGGCACATGTATCCGGTGGGCGTGCTGTTCGGCCTCGGCTTCGACACGGCCACCGAAATCGGCCTGCTCGCGATCGCCGCCGCCGAAGCGGGCAAGGGCCTGCCGATGTACTCGATCCTCGTCTTCCCCGCGCTGTTCACGGCAGGCATGACGCTCGTCGACTCCACCGACAACGTGCTGATGGTCCACGCCTACGGCTGGGCCATGGACGACCCCAAGCGCAAGCTCTACTACAACGCGAGCATCACCTTCGTCTCCGCGCTGGTGGCGATCGTGATCGGCGGCGTGGAAGCGCTCGGCCTGATCGCCGATAAGCTCGGCGCGACGGGCGGGCTGTGGAACGCGGTCGCGAGCGTGAACGAGCGCTTCGGCGAACTCGGCTATGCGATCGTCGCGCTGTTCATCGCGTGCTGGATCGGCTCGGTGCTGTTTCATCGCTGGAGACGGCCCCTCGCGGCGCGTTAGGCGGGTCACGCCCGCCTTCATCGACGCCCGTCCACGCGCATCCACCTCAAGCCGCGCGGCGCCGCCCCGCACGACGCCGCGATCTCGCGCAACCCCGCTGAACCCTGGCATCGTCCGCATCGCCATCAAAGGCCCGAAAACGCGTAAACTGGACCGATTCTGCTTCGTCGTCTGCCGTACCGCATGCCGTCGTCGCGTTGGCCGCTTCCGCTAACGCGCCCATTCACGGAATCGCACGGAAATCCGCACCGATGAAACGTCGTCCGCCGTCCCTGCTGCGCGCTTCGCCGTCCCGCCTGTTCACTTCGTCCGCGTCATCTGGTTCGTCCATCGCGTCCGCCTTCGACGCGCTGCGCCGTCACGCCGACGCCCCCGGCAATCACGCCATCGACGAGTTCCAGGCCGGACGCCTCACGCGCCGCGAACTGCTGCGCCATCTGAGCCTGCTCGGTCTTTCGGGGCTCGCGGTGACGGCGGGCGGTCTGCTCGCGCCGCGCGACGTCCGTGCACAAAACGCCAAACCGGCCACGCCGACCAGCCAGACGATCCGCGTCGCGCATCTGATGCCCGCGGGCGCGGTCGATCCGCTCACCGTGACCGATGCGGGCGCGCTGTGTCTGCTGAACCAGACCGGCGAATTCCTCGCCAACGACGACGCCGACGGCCGCCTGCAACCCGCCCTCGCGCTCTCGTGGCAGGCCAACGAGAAGGCCGACGTCTGGACCTTCAAGCTGCGCCCGAACGTGAAATTCCACGACGGCCAGCCATTCGGCGCAAAGGACGTGGTCGCCACCTTCGATCGCCTCGCCGACCCCGCGAGCGGCTCGGCGGCGCTCTCGGTGCTCAAGGGCGTGCTCTCGAAAGGCGGCACGAAAGTCGTCGACGAACACACGGTGGCGTTCCACCTCGACGCGCCCAACGGCAACTTCCCCTACTACGTTTCGTCGGACAACTACAACGCGGTGATGCTGCCCGCGAACTATGCGGGCAATTACGAAAAGAGCTTTATCGGCACCGGCCCGTTCAAGCTCGAAAAATACGAAACACGGCGCGGCGCGAGCTTCGTGCGCAACCCCGACTACTGGGGCGACAAGGCGCTGCCCGCGCGCGTGCAGTTCGCCTTCTACGCCGACGAGCAGGCGCAGATCCTCGCGCTGCAAGGCCGTCAGGCCGACGTGATGGGCACCTTCACCGTGCAGGGCGGCATCGGCATCCTCAACAATCCCGACTTCAAGGTGATCGGCGTGCGTTCGAGCGCACATCGCCAGATCCACATGCGCAACGACGTGCCCGCGTTCAAGGACAAGCGCGTTCGCCAGGCGCTCGCCCTCGCGCTCGACCGCGACGTGATGGTGCGCGGTCTCTTCAAGGGCCGCGCGGTCGTGGGCAACGACAGCCCCTTCGCGCCGGTCTTTCCGTCGACGGGCAACAGCGTGCCGCAGCGCAAGCCCGATCTCGCGAAGGCACGCCAGTTGCTCGCCCAGGCGGGCGTGGGCAACGGTTTCGACATCACGCTCACGACCGAGAAGTACATGGAGATTCCCGATCTCGCCGTGGTCGTGCAGAACGCCGCGAAGGCGATCGGCGTGCGCATCGCGCTCAAGGTGGAGAGCCAGTCGCAGTATTACGGCGCGGGCACCTACGGCAAATCGGACTGGCTCGACGCACCGATGGGCATCACCGACTACGGTCATCGCGGCGTGCCGAACGTGTTCCTGAACGCGCCGCTCACGAGCGGCGGCACGTGGAATGCAGCGCACTTTCGCAACGCGCAGTACGACAAGCTGGTCGCGCAATTCGCCGCGACGCTCGACGTGGCCGCGCAAAAGCAGGTCGCCGCGCAGATCCAGACGCTGCTGCTCGACGAAACGCCGGTGATCATTCCGTACTTCTACGACCAGCTGATCGCGCAGCGCGCCACGCTCTCGGGCGTGCATTTCACGGCGCTCGCGCAGCTGTACTTCGACCGCGCGGTGCTCGCGGCATGACGGCGGCGCGCGCCGCGGGCTGACGCCTTTTACGCCGCGCGCCGCGCCTGCATCGCAATCAGGCGTCCCCTCAGGCGTCCCTCAGGAGTCCGATGGCCACACCGCTGACGAGACCGCCCCGCATCGATCCGCACGCGCCGCGCACGCACGCAACGCTGCCCGCAGGCGCGCTGCGTTTTCTCGCGACGCGCGCGGCGTGGGCGCTGTTCACGCTCTGGCTGCTGTCCGTGCTGGTGTTCGCGGGCGGCCAGCTACTGCCCGGCGACATCGGCCGCGCCGTGCTCGGCCCGCTCGCCGACGCGCGCGCCGTGGCCGCGCTCAACCACGAACTCGGCGCCGACCGTCCGCTGCTCCAGCAATACGGCACGTGGATCGGCCACGCGCTGCGCGGCGACTTCGGCACCTCGTGGACCTACAAGCAGGCGGTCGCGCCCTTCGTCGGCGACGCGCTGCTGCAATCGGCGAAACTCGGCCTGCTCGCGTTCTTCGTGGTGGTGCCGCTCGGCATCGGCGGCGGCGTGTGGGCGGCGCTCAACGGCGGACGCTGGCTCGACCGCCTGATCAGCACGCTCGGCCTGTGCGCGAGCGCGGTGCCCGAATTCGTCTCGTCGATCGTGCTCATCCTCATCTTCGGCGTGTGGCTGCGCTGGCTGCCGATCGAGGCCGTCGCACCGCCCGACGCGGGCGCGTGGCAGACGCTGCGCCATCTCGTGCTGCCGGTGCTGCCGCTCGTGCTCGTGTTCTTCGGCTATCTCGCGCGCATCGCGCGCGCGGGCATGCTCGACGCGCTCGACGCCGATTACACGCGCACCGCGATCCTCAAGGGCTTGCCGCGTCACACCGTGATCGTGCGCCACGTGCTGCGCAACGCGCTGCTGCCGAGCGTGACGGTCGCCGCCACGCAGCTCGGCTATCTGATCGGCGGGCTCGTGGTGGTCGAGTCGCTGTTCCGCTATCCGGGCATCGGCTCGCTGATCTACAACGCCGCGAAGGCGAAGGATTTTCCGCTGCTCGAAGCGGGCGTGCTCGCCGTGGGTCTCGTCTATACGCTCGCGAATCTGCTCGCCGACAGCCTGCATGTGCTGCTCGATCCGCGCCTGCGCACGAAGGGAGGCGCATGAATCGTTCGGCATCCGAATCACTTGATGAAAATGCACGCGCGCCCGTGCCCGCGCCGCCTTCGCGCGCCGCCGCCCTCCTGCGTCTGCTGCTGCGTTCGCCCGCGTTCGTCATCGGCGCGCTGATCCTGCTCACGTGGATTGTCTGCGCGCTCGCGGGCCAGTGGTTCGCGCCCTACGACGCCTACGCGTCCGACCCGCTCAGTTCGCTGATGCCGCCCGATCACGCGCACTGGTGCGGCACCGATCAGCTGGGCCGCGACATCTGCTCGCGCGTGATCGTGGGCGCGCGCGACATCCTCACCATCGCGCCGCTGGCCACGCTCACGGGCACGCTCGCGGGCGCGGCGCTCGGGCTCGTGACCGGTTACTTCGAAGGCGCGGTCGGCACGCTCGTCGCGCGCGCGCTCGACGCCGTGCTCGCGCTGCCGCTCGTGATCGTCGCGCTGCTCGTGCTCGCGGCCGTGGGCGCGTCCAATCTCGCGGTCGTGCTGGTGATCGGCGTGACCTTCGCGCCGCTCATCGCGCGCACCGTGCGCGCCGCCGTGCTCGCCGAACGCCATCTCGACTACGTGGCGGCCGCGCGTCTGCGCGGCGAGCGTGCGCCCTTCGTGATGTTCGCGGAAATCCTGCCGAACGTCTGGCCGCCGATCGTCGTGGAAGCGACCGTGCGGCTCGGTTACGCGATCTTCGCGGTGGCGACGCTCTCGTTTCTCGGCTTCGGCATTCAGCCGCCGTCCGCCGACTGGGGGCTCGCGCTCGCGGAATCCTACGCGCTGCTCGCGGGCGGCGCGTGGTGGACCGTGGCGTTCGACGCCGCCGCGATCGGATCGCTCGTGGTCGCCGTGAACCTGATCGCCGACAGCCTGCGCGAGGTGCTCGAATCGTGAACCGCCCCGGCACGCCCACGTCCACCACATCGTCCACTACTGCGCCAACCGCTCCGGCGCGCCCGGCCGGCGCCGCGCGCGGCCCCGCGCTCGCCACGTTCTCCGCGCCACGCGCCGACGACGCGCTCGCGCTCGTCGGCCTCACGGTCGCGTACCGCGTGCGCGGCAAGGACCGCGACGTGCTCACCGACGTCTCGCTGCGCATCAAGCGCGGCGAAGCCTATGGACTCGTCGGCGAATCGGGCTGCGGCAAGTCGACGGTCGCGCTCGCGGCGCTGCGCTATCTCGCGCAGAACGGCCGCGTGAAGGCGGGCCGCATCGCCATCGCGGGCGAGGACGTGCTCGCGCTCGACCGCGAAGGGCTGCGCGCGTTGCGTGCGCACAAGGTCTCGATGGTCTATCAGGATCCGGCGAGCGCGCTCAATCCGTCGCTGACCATCGCGCGCCAGTTGAGCGAGGCCTTCGAAGCGGCGGGCGACGACACCCTCGATCGCGGCGAGGCGCTTGCGCGCTCGCACGCCATGCTCGAACGCGTGCGCATCGCCGACCCGGCGCGCGTGATGGCAAGCTGGCCGCATCAGCTCTCGGGCGGCATGCAGCAGCGCGTGGTGATCGCGATGGCGCTCGCCTCGAATCCGTCACTACTGATCCTCGACGAACCCACCACGGGCCTCGACGCCACCGTCGAAGCCGAAGTGCTCGCGCTGGTCGCGCAACTGCGCGCGGAGCTCGGCATGGCCGTGCTGCTGATCAGCCACGATCTGGGCGTGATCGGCCGCATGTGCGAGCGCGTGGGCGTGCTCTACGCGGGCCGTCTCGTCGAGGAAGGCGCGACGCGCGACGTGTTCGAGCGCGCGCGCCATCCGTACACGGTCGGGCTGCTGCGCTGCCTGCCCGCGCCGGGGCGCACCAAGCGCCATGGCGCGCTCGATACCATCGCGGGCGAGTTGCCCGCGCCCGGCACGCTCGCGCGCGGCTGCGTGTACGCGCCGCGCTGCGGACTCGCCGACGCCCGTTGCCACGACCAGGCTCCGCCGCCGCATCGCGTGCAGGCCGCGCACGGCGAACAGATGTCGCGCTGCCACTATCACGAACGCGCGAGCGAGCTGCCCGAGGGCGATCCGGCCAACGCGGCGAACGCGGCGAACATCGCAATCGTCGCGGATGAAGCCGCACCGATGCCCGCGCAACCTCCGCAGGCCAATGCGCAGACGAACGAACCGTCGGATGAAAGCGCGCAAACGCGCGGTCACGAAGCCGAAGTCGTGCTGCGCGCACGCGGCGTCTCGCGCACCTTCGGCCACGGCGCGGGCGCGCTGCGCGTGCTCGACGACGTCTCGCTCGACCTGCGCGCGGGGGAAACGCTCGGGCTCGTCGGCGAATCGGGCAGCGGCAAGTCGACGCTCGCGAAACTGCTGCTCGGCCTGCACGCGCCCGATCCGGGCGGCACGATCGAACTCGACGGCGCGCCGCTCGCGGCCCACGTCGCGCGGCGCGATGCGCGTCAGCGGCGCGCGCTGCGGATCGTGTTCCAGCATCCCGATGCCTCGCTGAACCGCGCGCTGCCGGTGCGCACGCTGGTCGGTCGAGCACTCGCGCGCGCCGAATCTCACGAACCTCAAGCCACCGCACAGGATACGCAGGACACGCAGGACGCCACCGACGCCCGCATCGACACCCTGCTCGACGCCGTGCGCGTGCCGCTGCGCTACCTCTCGGCCCGCGCGCGTCAGCTCTCGGGCGGCCTCAAGCAGCGCGTGGCGATCGCGCAGGCTTTCGCGGGCGAGCCGCGCGTGGTGATCTGCGACGAGCCCACCTCGGCGCTCGACGTGTCCGTGCAGGCCGCGATCCTCAACCTGCTCGCGCGCCTGCAACGCGAGCGCGGCGTGAGCTATCTGTTCATCTCGCATGACCTCGGCGTGGTGCGCTATCTCGCCGACCGCCTGATGGTGCTCTACGCGGGCCGCGTGCTCGAAAGCGGCCCGGCCGCCTCGGTCTTCGACGGCCCGCGCCATCCGTACACCGAGACGCTGCTCGACGCGGCGCGCTCGACACACTCAACCCGCTCGCCCCGCACGACGCCCGATGACGGCGCGGTCGACGTTGCGCGCGAATCGACCGCCGCGCACAACGTCGGCGGCGGCACAGGCCACGGCTGCATTTTCAGCGCACGCTGCCCGCGCCGGATCGGCCCGATCTGCGACGAAGCCGCCCCGCCCTTCGACGATATCGGTGACGGCCATCGCATCCGCTGCCACATTCCCGCCGACGAACTTCGCGCGCTGCAACGCGACGCCGCCCCGGCGAACGGCGAGACCTGACGCGCACGCCGTCGGCCACCACGCGTCGCGCGTGCGATTCGTTGCGCTGCCTACGGCCTGATCCGCGTCCACGCGCCGCCGTCGCGATGCCGATGCCCTGATCGCAGACCGCGCCGCTGCGTTTCATCGCCGAAACGTTTTCATCGATTTCGCCCCCGTCCGCACAGCAGGGAAAACCGCAGGTCCATGCGGCGCGGACCTCTGCGCGCGATGGCACAGAACTCGCTATATCGGAACCAGACATCCGGTCGCTTCCAACCTGCGCGACACGCTGCGAATCGCGGCGCGCCGCACCGGGCGAACGGATGGCCGCACGCACGATGCGCCTGTTATCCGCCGTCCCGCTCGCGGGCTACGGCGATCGACAAGCAGTCCTGCATAAATCGGCTATCCGCGTGACATTCGCACGAAGCGATCTGGACGTCGCGTGTACCGCACGCACCGGCGAGACGACATCGGCAACCCGCACGATACGCACACCGGCGCGAAGCGGAGTGGGCATGACGGGGGATGGCGCGCGCCGCAGTCTTTAACGCAGCAAAAAAAGCGGCGCGACGTCGAACACAAGCTATGTGAGAAGCGAGGCGCGAATGCGCTATCACTTCCGGGAGGACATCATGAGAAGCAGAAATATTCATCAGTACTGCGATGGGTTAAGTCGTGGGCTCGCGGTGTTGGCGATCGGCGCGGTGGGGATCGGCGTACTGCTGCCGGCGATCGGCGCGCACGCGCAGGACAGCAATGTGACCGCGCCGACGTGGATCCTCGTCGCCGATGCCGCGTTGCCCGCCAGCGGCGGCGCGGTGACCGACTCGGGGATGCCCGCCGACGGCGTCGCCCCGTTCGGCAGCGGGCCGGCCGCGACGAGCGCAAGCAGCGGCGGCAACACCGGCAGCACCAGTACCAGTACCAGCAGCACCAGCGCCGCGCCCTCGCCCGGCGCGAGCCAGAGCGCCGAGGCGATCGTCGCAGCCGACGACGCCGCGACGGTCTTCACGTCGAAGAACTGCTACGGCAACAACGGCAACTGCTCGCAAGGCGGGCGCGGGGGCGGCAATAGCGCGTCGGCTTCGGCGAGCGCGGGCGTGTCGGGCGGCACGAGCTCCGGCAACTCGGGGACCGGGCGCGGCGGCACCTCGGGCGTCGGCGGCGCGACCAGCGGATCGAGCAACGCCGGCGGCGGCAAAGGTGGCAGCGGCAATAGCGGCGGCGGCGGCGGCGGTGGCGGCGGCGGTGGCGGTGGCGGTGGCGGTGGCGGCGGCGGTGGCGGTGGCGGTGGCGGTG